>JANLSU010000078.1:0-100162 GCA_031362565.1 bacterium
GACCGCTTTCAAAGCCAGTGCGCCGCGATTTTTGCCGTGCATCCGTTTCCGCTCCTCAAGGTGCGCTTCTACCTACACGAGGACGAATGGAAGATCGGGCAACTGAACCCCATGTCGGTCGCGCAACTCGATCCGGCCGAGTTGACGCTGCTCGAACGAGAGCTGGCGGCACCGCGCTGCTTCGATCCACCGCCCCAGCCCACGGCCGGTCAACTCCGGCGCGTCGCGTGCCTGTGGGATCCGGATGACCGTTTCGCCGCCTCCGACCGCGAAACCTTGGCGCGGTTCGCCGCCGCCGCACCGCGGCACGGACTGCTCTTCGAGCGCATTGGTTGCGACGATTTGCCGCGGCTCGCCGAGTTCGATGCGCTCTTCATCCGCACCGTGACGGCCATCGACCACTACTCCTTTGCGTTCGCGCAGGCTGCCGAAAGCCTCGGGATTCCAGTCATCGACGATCCGCAATCGATCCTGCGCTGCACGAACAAGGTGTACATGCACGAAGCCTTCCAGCGTGACGGCATCGCCTCGCCGCAGACGGCGATCATTTCACGCCGCTCGTCGTTCGAAGCCGCGCGCCGCATCGGTTTCCCGCTCATCGTCAAGATGCCGGACGGGACTTTTTCGCAGTCGGTCAAGAAGGCCGACAACGAAGCTGAATTCGATGCGATCACCCAGGAGATGTTCCGGCGCTCGCCGCTGCTGGTGATTCAGGAATTCCTGCCGACGGCCTTCGACTGGCGCATCGGTGTCCTGGCCGGCCGGCCGCTCTTCGCCTGCAAGTACCATATGGCCGAAGGCCACTGGCAGATCGCCAAGATGACGCGCGACGGCGAGTCCGAATTCGGGCACGTCGAGGCGCTCGAGATCAGCGCCGTGCCGGCTCCGGTGCTGGCGCTGGCACTCCGCAGTGCAGAAGTCATTGGCGATGGTCTGTATGGCGTCGATCTCAAGGAGACGCCTGCGGGGCCGGTGGTCATCGAGATCAACGACAACCCCAATTTGCAAGTCGGCTACGAGGACGGTGTCGAGGGCGAGCGCGTCTACGATGCGATCTTGGCGGCGTTCGCGGCCCGCATCCAGAACCGGGCCGGCGCACGGGAGCACGCATGAGCGTCGATGCAACGGCCGTTGCCCCAGCGGGCCGGACGGCGAAGGGTGCAGCCAAGAAGCCCCTTTACCGGCTGTTCGAGGTGACGGGTCTCGAACTCGAGTATGCAGTCGTCGATGCGGCGCTCGAGCCCCAGTGCTTGGTCGAGAAAGCGTTTCGCGCTATTGCCGGACGGCCGACGTCCGACGTCGACTTCGAGACCATCGGCTTCTCGAACGAACTCGCGGCGCATGTGTTCGAAACCAAGACACTGGACCCGGTCGCCGACTTGGCCGACGCCGAACGGGCGCTCGTCGACGGCATCGGACGCTTTGCGGCGGTGTTGCGTGAGCGCTTCGGTGCCCGGTTGCTGCCCACCGCGATGCATCCATTCATGAAGCCGAGCGACACGCACTTGTGGCGCCGCTCGGGGCGCGCCATCTACGAGACGTACGCGCGGCTCTTTCCAATTCACGAGCATGGCTGGCTGAACGTGCAAAGCTGCCAGGTCAATCTGCCGTTCGGGGTCTCCGAGGCGGAGACCGTCGCGTTGCACAACGCCGTCGCTTGCCTGCTGCCGTACCTGCCGGCGCTCGCCGCCAGTTCGCCTATTTACGAAGGGCGATTCGGGCCGAGCGTCTGCAATCGGATGGCGTTCTACAAGACCAACCAACGCCGCGTCCCGGAGATTGCCGGGCGCATCGTGCCCGAATACATGACTTCGGTGGCGCAGTACCGGCGGGACGTCTTCGAACGCATCTATGCGGCGCTCGACCGCATCGAGGGGACGGCGCGGATCCGTCACGAGTTCGTCAACTCGCGCGGTGCGATCCTGCGCTTCGACCGCGATGCGATCGAAGTGCGCGTTATCGATCTGCAAGAATGTCCCAAGATGGATGTGGCGATCGCGACCTTCGTGCGCCGCGCCGCCATGGCGCTCGTGCGCGCTTTGCAGGATGGGCGCTTGCGGTTGCCGGACCACGCGATCCTGGTCGAGGACTACGACGCTTGCGTGGTCCACGGCCGCGCCGCCCGGGTTTTCGCGCCGCACCTCGTGCTGGAAAGCCGCGCCACGGGCGGCACCGCGTCCGCCGAAACGGCGCTCACCTGCCTCTTGGACATGGCGGGCCGCGATGCGACGGCAAGCGAGGCGGCGTACCTGAAGCTGGTCGAGATGCGCTTGCGGAGCGGCAATCTCTCGGAGCGGATTCGCGCCGCGGTCGAACGCCGTGGGTCGACTGACGCCGCGCGCGCCGACGCCATTCGCGGCGTGTACACCGAACTCGCCGGCTGCCTCGACACCAACACGCCCTGGAACTGATGCGATTCCGACCCGAACACTGTGTCGTGACCTGCGAACACGCGTCGAACCGCGTGCCGAAGGGCTATGGCCGGTTGGGACTGCCGGCCAGGCGGCTACGCGAGCACATCGCGTGGGATCCGGGAGCCGCCATCATGGCGAAGCGACTCGCGGCCGAGCTCGATTGTCCGCTGCATCTGGGCCGTTGGACGCGCTTGCTCGTCGACCTGAACCGCAGCCTCGGCCACAAAAAATTGATGGCCGAGGAGAGCTTCGGCATCGCCGTCCCCGGCAATGCGGCGCTCTCGGCCGCCGAGGTTGCGCAGCGCATCCGCACCTATTACCGGCCGTATCGTGCCGCGACGACCGCCTCCATCGCCACGACCCTGCGGGAGACGGGGCGCTGCCTGCATCTCAGCATTCATTCGTTCACGCCGGTCGTCGGTGGTGTGGTGCGGGACTGCGACGTAGGGCTCCTCTATGACCCGCGCCGGCCGCACGAATTGGCCTTCGCGCGCGCCCTGCGTCCGCATCTCGCCGCCCAGGGACTGCGCGTCCGCATGAACTATCCATACCGCGGCACCGATGATGGTTTCACGACCCGGATTCGCACGACGCTGCCCGCCGCGTGGTATGCCGGCCTCGAGATCGAAACGAATCAGAAGTTCCTGAAGACTCCTGCCGGTGCAGACAAGCTCGGCCGGATCCTGGCGACGGCGGTCGCCAACGTCCTGGCCGCCGCCACCTGCTAGTCGACCGGCAGCCAGTAGGTCAACTTCGCCGCCAGGACGTCATCGCCGGATGCCGAAAGTGCGTCCCAGAGATCGCCGGCGCGCGCCAGGCGGCGCGATTGTCCGAACTGCGACCGGTCGTTCTGCCAAATGAGAAAGAACGTGCTGCCCGCACGCCATTCCCAGCGCAGTACCATGTTGCTGCGGAACGACAGGCTGCGGAAATCGCCGAGGTAGTCGCCGCCTGAGGCAAGAAAAATAGTGTCGGCCCCATCGGTGATTGTGATGTTGCCGTCGGCGTCGCGGTCGAAGGTCGTACCATCGGTGCCGTAGTAGCGGAGCGCATTGGTACGCGCCGCCCGCAATTCTCCGAAGCGGGCGAATCGCCCCGTGGCGACGAACGGCTCGGCATAGGCTTCGAGGGTCAGGTCTTGGTTGAAACCGTACGTCGCGCGCACCTGGGCCGAGACCGTACTGCGGTCGAGACGCGCGAAGATAATTCGCTGCCCGAAGGCGGCCGCAGGGCCGTTGTCGCGCCGGGCAATGAACTGGCGCCCGGTGGCGCCATGGTCATAGAACGGCGCCACGCTCAGCTCCCAGCGGTCGCCGAGCCGGCCGCTCAGGCTCGCGCCGATTTGCCAATCGTATGATCCGATCTCGTTGTGCGCCCCGTTCGTGTAGACATTCCATTGGCGCGTCGACGCAAAGTTGCCGTTCACTGAACCGCCGAGGTTCAGGATCCGCGGGTAGAGAAACAACGGCCCGCCGCGGGTCTGATCGTCGTTCAGGGCCCGGATGGAGTAGCCGGCATAGGCGGAGGTGTGAACGAAATTGGGCCAGGTCACGTCGGCGTCGAATTCGCCATAGGTGCGCTTGCGCGCCCCGCCGAAGTTGAAATCGTTCTGGGCGACGAGCCCGAACTCGTAGTCGCGCGTCATGCGCCCCGGCTTGGTGTTGCGGTAACGCAGGTTGAACGATTGGTCGATATCGTCGGCGCTCGAGAGCCGCCCGGCATCGTTCAGTTCGAGTCCGGGAGATTCGAAAACCGTCGAACCGCTCCACAACCAGTGCGTCCCGCTGCGGCGCGCGCCGCGGATGTTCGCGGTCCAACCGCCGAGGCTGGTGCGGGTCGGGTCGAATTTGACGTGGCCCGCATCCGGACGCTGAAAATAGCGCGCCGACGCGGTCTGGACGCGGGCAATCGCCGCGGGGCTGCCTTCGACCCAGCTGAATCCTGCATAGCCGCCGAATTCGTATTCGCCGCCCTTGAAGCGCAGCAGCCAGTCGCCGCCCCCCGAGTAGGCGTGCCGCGTCACCCGGTCTGCAAGCGCGTCGCCGGCACGCAGGTCACGGCTGACGCCGGTCCAACTGAGGCCGACGGTGGATTTTGACGCGCCGAATTCCTGCTGCGCGCGGAGGACACCGTAGCCGGTGCGCGGCGCCACCTTGATGCGGTCATGCACTCCACCGGTCGACACCTTCGCGAACTCGCGGTCGGTGAGCGCCGACAGCACGCCGAGCGAAGCGCCGTTCGCAAGCCGCCCGGTGACTTTTGCGGCGCCGAGAATGGTGCTGGTGCGCGGAAAGTCGACGAAATCGCCGTTTGCGACGCCGGGGGGGGCGGCGCCGATGCGCCGTGAATAGAAGTAGTTCGCGCCGTTGCCGTTCAGCAGTTGGCTGCCCTCGGTGAAAAACGGCCGCCGTTCGTCGAAAAACGTTTCGAAGGCGGTCAGGTTCACTTCGGCGGGGTCAGCTTCCACTTGTCCGAAATCGGGATTCACCGTGCCGTCGAGCGTCAGGTTTGGACCCAGGCCCATCTTGAGATCGCTGCCGGCGCGGCCGGAGAACTCCGCCGAATCGCGAAACGGGTCGGCGGGGTCGACGTTGTCGCGGAAGTTTCCGTCGCTCGCGACATACGGCAGCAGTTCGAGCCGCCGCGAGGGCTTGATTCCTTCAATGCCTTCCAGATCGCCGAAATGCGATGCCCAACCGGTACCGTTCTTCGGCGTGTAGATCCAGAAGTCGTCTTCGTTGCGCGCCGGAACCCAGCGGTTCAAGTTCAGGCCCCAGCGTTGAGACGGCGCATCGTTGAAGCGGAGCTGCGAGAAAGGGATCCGAATTTCCGTCGTCCAGCCGGCCGAATCGATGGCGGTGTGTGCATCCCAGACGGGATTGTACGTGTGGTCGCGGGTGTACTCGTCGTCCACCGGATGGTAGTACTCGGAGCGCACACCGGCCACGGACACCGAGAAACTGTAGGCCGTACGCCGGTCGCCGTAGGTGTCGAGCGACACGATGATGCGCTCGGTGTTTCCCGGCTTGTCGTGGCGGCTCATGAGCAGGCGGATGTCATTGGGATTGTTGCTCGACATGCGTGCCCCGATCCAGAGGGCGTCCGAGTCGTACAGGATGCCGACCTCGGTGCGCTCGCCGCACGGTGCGCCTTCTTTGGGGTCCTTCTGCAGAAAATCGTCGATCCAATGCGCCGATTGCCAGGCGGACTCGTCGAGCCGGCCGTCGAGATGCAATGATCGGCCTTGAATGCGTACCGCTTGGGCGCGTTTGCGTTGGCCGTTCGGCAGGTCCTGGGCGTTCGCATACGGAGCGACGGTGAGAAGTACGGCGGCGGCGGCCATGCCGCACCATCCCACGATTGCAGCTCGAGCCTTCAAGCTTCCCCCTCGATCGGTATGGCGACGAGCTAGTGTACGCGAAGCTCAGGGGCCGAGTTCCGAACCGGATTTGTCGCCGAGACGTAAAAATGCGAATCTGACACTGGAACACTGGACCGAACGGAGGCCGGCATGGCTACCCCAGGCGAATCGGTCGGAGTCGCTTTCCAGGATGTCACAGGCGGCGGCGACGTCGAACGCGTGCGCGAACTCTTCCGCGAGTACGAGGCGGCGCTCGGCATCAGCCTTTGTTTTCAGGGTTTCAACGACGAACTCGCAGGTTTGCCGGGTGAATATGCGCCGCCGGGCGGCCGCTTGCTGCTGGCGCACTCGGCTGGGCGTATCGCCGGCTGCGTCGCATTGCGCCGCATCGATGCCGCGACGTGCGAAATGAAGCGTCTCTTCGTGCGGCCGGAATTCCGTGGCCTCGGGCTGGGACGGCGGCTCGCAACCGAATGCCTTGCGACCGGCCGCCGGCTTGGATATGCGCAGTTGCGGCTCGACACCTTACCCATCATGCGCGAGGCCCGGGCGATGTATCGCGACCTGGGTTTCTACGAGATTGCGCCGTATCGAGCCAATCCGGTCGAAGGCACGCTGTACTTGCAGATCGACTTGGGCTGAGCGCGGCGGTCAGCGAAGCACGGTGACTTTACGCGTCGACGCGCCGCGCTCCGTCACCAGGTGCATGAAGTAGATGCCGGTGGGAGCGGGTTCGCCGCGGGCGTTACGCAAGTCCCAGGCCGCGTGCGCCGGACCACCAAGTGCATCCACTCGCAAAACGGTATTCACGAGCCGGCCGCGCGCATCGTAGACCACAAGCCGCACCGGTCCCGGCGCCGACAACGTCCAACTCAGCTCGACAGGTTTGCGGGCGGGATTGTGCACCGCTCCCAGTTCGTCGAGCCGGCGGATGGTGCGCAGGCCGGCGCCGTTCCAGGCGGCCAGACCGCCGGTGGGTTTGTCGCCGGCGAGGCTCTGGTTGGTGCCGATATACAGCATGCCACGCCATTCCGCCGCCAGCTGCTCTTCCTCGTAGGAGGAGGAGTACTGCGTCCCGTTCCACAGTCCCGACCCCGGTCGCAACCAGTGCACTCCGTCGAAAAGTGCCATCGTCGACGGCGGGGCCAGGCGTTGGTCGGGGTTCGTGACGACGAGCCAATCGCCGTAGGTCGTGACGTCCGTGATGAACCGATTCGGCGGCGCGATCGCCACCCACCGCGCCCCGTTCCAGGTGGCAAGACCATGCGTCTCGCGTCCACCCGCGAGGAGGAGGTCACCGCTCGCCAGCACCAACTCGCCACGCCATTGGGTGAGGTGCGGGTTGTACTGCAGGTAGGAATCGAACTCGAGTCCGTCGTCGAGCCGCTGCCAGTCCCGTCCATCCCAACGTGCGACCACACGGGCCCGGCCTTCGCCGGCAAATTCGAACCTGCCGCAAGCGATGAGTTGACCGTCATAGATCTCGAGGGACGACACGTCGTGCCAACTCCCACGGACGCCGCGCCCCAGGGGATGCCACGTTTGTCCATCCCACACTGCCGTCCGATCGACGAGATCGGCGCCGATGCGCCGGAACGACCCGGCCGCGAACAGCCGGCGGCCGTCGCTCGCGAACGCCAGCACTGCCCCCTCGCTTACACCCTCGCCGAGGGAGGACCAGCGCGTCCCGTCCCACACCGCAACATCGTTCACCTTCAGGTCACCCGCGGCGGTGAAGTCCCCGCCGGCAACGACTCGGTCACCGTGCACCGCGAGCGCGGTCACTGGACCATCGAATCCGCCGCCGCGCAACGACCAGTGCACTCCGTCCCAGGCCCCCACGGCGTTCAAATAGTGAGTCGAGTTCGCAGCTCGAAACACCCCCGCCACGAGCAACGCCTCCGGCGTCGAAAGCAATGCGCGTGCTTGTACGAGAAAAAGTGGGTTCGAGTCGGTGGCATTCCAGCCCTGCCCATCCCAGAGTGGGATTGGAATTCCGGGCCCGGAATTGAACAGCGTGTTGCGCGGCCGGATTTCTCCAAGCGCGCGCACACCCTCGGTCTCCTCGACGAGTCCCGTTACATCGCCGAATCGCATCGGCTCCGGCACATCAAGCGCATTCCACCGCTGCCCGTCCCAGCGACGGATGTCGAATCCGTAGCGGTTGAAGGACGCCGCGGCCAAGAGGTCGTTGCCCTGCCGGGCCACTGCGTAAACGACCCTCACTGAATCCGGTGCGAACCCAACTCTCTGCCACGCAGTACCGTCCCAGGCCGCGAGGGGCCCCGTCGGGGAGTCGCCGAACCGGTCGCAGTAGCCGCCGACCAGGAGTCGACCGCGATCCACATGCAGAGTATTCAGGACGTCGTTGGCATCGCCGCCGAGCTGGGACCAATGACCCTCCACCGTTCGTTCGAGCACGCAATTGTGAGAACCGATCGAATCAACAACCCGACCACACACGTGGGCTCGATCCTCGAACGACACGAGATCACGGACCGCAATACCGGTCCAAAGCTCCGCGCTCCAGTCATCCCATGAGTGCCCGTTCCAGCGGCCGACCCGCATCGTTGTCGGACCGGCAAAGAGACCTGCCGCCACGAGGTCGGTCCCGCACACGGCAAGCTGGTCCACGCTTCCAGTGGTGGAACCAACAGCGCGCCACGCCTGGCCATCCCATGCCATCACGGCGCTCGAATCCGTTGGCCCCCACCCAGCGGCGATCAGCCAATCGCCCCAAACCGCGAGGCACACAATCCGCTCCGTGAACGGCGGGCGCCGCGGGTCCCCGAGCGGTGCCCAGCCGACACCGTTCCAGACCGCGACGTGCGGGACCTCGACCCCGTCGGCGCGATCGAAGTCCCCGGCGGCGACGAGCGCACCGTGGTAGCGCGCCACGTCATTCACTCTGGCGCGCGACGAACCTTGGGTCGTAAATCCGTGCGGCGGCAGCCCCCACCACGCGGAGTCATCGCCGACAACGCTGTCGGCGCCGGCGCTCGCCGGCAACACGCCGGCATCGGCGACCAGAGCGTGCACGGCGAGAACTATCCAAGCCGCGACGGCCGTGCGATTCATTGCCATGAGCCCACGCATCGCGGCCTTCCTGGACACGCCAAAACCTCGGTGGGCCCGAATCGTAACACAGGCGTGGAGGATAGAGTCAGAGCGCGACCGGCGCGTAGCGCTGCACGTAGTCCGCGACATGGAATTTGCGGGCGGTGTTCTCGGACGTCATGTAGCGCACCGTGCCGTAGATCGGCCGTTCCGGGCCCCAGGCGCGGTCGAAGCGTCCGAGCACCCAGAAGATGCCGCTGTACGAATTCGGATTGCGACCATCCAATGCCCAGCGATTGTTGAGTTCGACCAGAGTCTCTAGCGCTGCTTGCGGGGTAGGCGACCATTCGAGAATTTTCTTGCCCCAGAGCATGCGCAGATAGTTGTGGATGCGGCCTTCGCGTACGAGTTGCGTTTGCGCCGCGTTCCACAAGGGATCATGCGTGCGAGCGTTTTCGAATGTTGCATGATCGTACTTGTAGGCGCGGCGGTCACGCGCGTGCTTGGCGAGGGTCGCGAGCGCCCAGCCGGGCAATGACTCGAATTGATTGTAGTCGGCACGATGCCGGCAAAATACGTAGCCCAGTTCACGCCAAGTTACGAGTTCGTCCAAAAAGGATTCGGTTGCGGCGCTCGTGCCCCACCAACCTTGGCGTTTGCCACTGGCTTGGCTCGACACGTCCCGCGGCGTCCAGTCCTCGCGTTCGAGGACCGCATGTGCCACGGCATGTGCCGCAACATGTCCAAAATGCAGGTACGGCGAGAGACCACTTGTGACATCTGCTTCGGGCTCCGAATGCTCGTCCAGGTAGCGCGGCAAGATCGGCAGGAAGGCGTCGAGAGCACGCGCGGCCGCAACAGCGCCGCCCTCCGTCGCCGACTCCGGAACGGCGTGGTCGATGGGAAACGCCGCGAGCGAACCGCCGGCCAGCAATTGCGGCGTCGCCTGCGGCCAGCGTTGCGCCACGTCGCGAGGGATGGAGCACGCCTCCGCCAACCGCACCCGGTACAACGGATCACGTTCCGGAAATGCTTCGAGATGCGGACGCAAGTTTTTCTGGAGAAAGCGCCGGAACGCGTAGGCGGTCGGAAAGTCTTGCGATGTTTCGCTGAGCGGCAACAGGCCGTTCGAATCGACGGCTTCGAGTCGCACCGGCATCGTGCGTGCCGCCGCTTCGACCATGCGCGGCAAGAAGAAGCACGGAAAATCGTCGGTCACAACGTGGCAGGCACGCGACGCAAGCGCTGCCAACAAGCCTTTGCCGGCGCCGCGTTGCGGCTCGACATACGGGTAGTACACGATCCCCGGCCGCTCGAGCCGTTTGGCGTTGTCACGCATCCCCTGCAAGACGAACCGGTGCAGGCGGTCGCTGGCCCAGCGGTAGTCCGAGCGTAATCCTTCGAGCACCACGAGTGGCTTGCCCAGCTCCCGCGCGCGGTGCACGGCATGCTGCAATCCAAAGTTCCACGTCGTGCGCCGGGCGGCGATCATCCAGTACAGGACGTAGTCGCCATCGGCGCGCACCGGCGCGCGATTGCAGACGGCGATGCGCCCGGCTGGGATGGCGGTGGTCATGTGAAGTCCCGGCGACAGCGTCTACGGACGGTGTGGATGCGAAGTCACGTGGGATCGGCGGGTGGCACGCCGGCGTCCCCGGGCGGTGCGCCCGTATCCCGCGCCTCGACCCAGCCGCGGACGGCGTTCCGCACCGGTCCCGGCAAGTAGCGCGTCGCATAGTCACTGATCGTGTGGATGATGTGAACGACGTCTTCCGGTCCGTCCCAATGCTGCCGGATCTTGGCTTCGCCGCTCCGGTTCAAGAGCCGCAGCAAACACAGCGCCACCAAGTACGCATCATCCAATTGACCGATCACCGGCACGACGTCGGGGATCAAATCGAAAGGACTCAGCATGTAGGCCACGGCGCCGGCGATGAGCAGTTTGTCGGTGCTCGACACTTCGGGGTCCGCGATCAGCTTGCCGAGCATCACCGCGAAGCGCGGCAAGAACAACACGACGTCGCGCAAACCTTGCGGCAGACGCGGTCCGTCGCCGGGATCCGGCTCCGAGGCGAAGGGCCGTTCGTCCGGTGGGCCGTTGGGATCGTGCAGGGTGCTCCTCCTTTGCGCTTCGCCTTTGCGGCGAGCGGGGTCTGGTGTAGGGTACCCGCTGCACGCTCGTTCGTCCAATGCCGGTGCGGGACCGCCTCTGACGTACCGATTCAGGGGCTCCTGAGCCGGCGCAGAACGGGCTCGTCCCACGGCGGACCTACCGATGCCAATCGGTTTAGTCGCCCGTATCAGGCGTGGGTGTCGCTGACGCCAACAACGTTAATCATGCCAAGAAGGCGAGCCTGTCTCCGAGAACGCGTTAAGCAAGATGGCGGCGCGGCATACGCTACGGGCGGAAAATCGGCCGGGCCACTCGCCCGCCCTCGCGGATCACCGATGCAGAAGAACGACCCTGCTGGAAACGGCTGTCGCTGGGTCGCCCTCAACGAGCAACTTGAGGGGTGAGTCCGCGAGGACTATCACCTGAAACGCGACGCCTCGAACCCCCTATCTCGCGAGCAGCACCTTCTGGTTCAGAACGTCCCGGCCGACTTGCAACCGGACGAAATACACGCCGACAGCCGCATCCGCACCGCCCCCGTCGCGTCCATCCCAGGCAATGCTGTGCGCACCGCGATCGAACGCGCCTAGCACCAGCGCGCGGACGAGGCGCCCCGATACGTCATAAACGCTGATTCCAACCTCTGGAGCATCGGCAGCAAGACCGAACTCGATCGAAACGATCGCACCGATCGCAGGCCCACGCCCGATTGCCTGCTTGCCTGGTCCGGCCGGAATCCGCACCGCGACGTAGTAGGTTCCTGCTTCGGATACGACGACCGGCGTCGGCCACAAGACGGTGACGCCCCCACCAGAACTCTCTTGGACGTTGGCGACAGAAGCGATGACCGTCCCCTCGGACACGCTGCCGAGGGACCCACGGAGCAGGACGACCGACGGGAATAGAGTTGCTCGATCGTTGTTCGCGAACTGCGCTCCAGTAATGGTCGTGCCCGCGCGCACGGAGAATTGATTGACGAGCATCGCAACACCGTCGGAGGGCACGAGCCCCAGCATCCGGTCCGTCGCCTGACCACCGGTTGCTATCACAACAGTGCCCATCGCAGCCACCAAAACCGGTCTCCACAACATGGCTCGCATGACTCCTCCTTTCGTGTTCCCGCCTTCAGTCGACGCAGTTGGTGATCTTGAAAGTCTTCTGATCACTGCTGCGCGGTGTGAACCCCACTCGCGTGCTCTTCACGGTGTACGTCCAATAGCCGGTTTCGCATGTGCACGTCTGAGTCACGGAATGGCTCGTCGTTGCGGTGCACGGTGTCATCACGGGTGACGAGACGGTAGACGATGCGCCCCATCGGGAGTAACCTTGAATGGCGTGACTGGAGTTATTTATGATCCGCTCCATGTGCAACCAGGTCGCGAGGGTATTCGCTCTGTTCCTGTGTGCGACCTCTGGGCGGGCCGCCGATCACGGTGTGCTGCCTCTGCCGATTCATCCTTTCGCTCCCATGCAGGCACTCAGAGTGATGGCCTCGACCCCACCGACTTTCGCGGCTGCAGATACTTTTCCGCTCGCTTTGCTCGCAAACCTGGAATTCTCGTATTCCGATGGAATGAGCTTTGGAGATACGGACCACGACGGCGCGATCGAACTGGTTTTCGGGGGCGGGTCGTTAAACTCCTGGAGAATCTGGGAGTATCGGGGCACCAATACGTACGCCCTTGAGGACAGTGGGATCTCGGCCTTGATTCCGTACGCTGTGGGAGATCTCGACCAGGACGGGCGAAGCGAGATCGTCGGTCAGACGTCCGGCTACGTCGAGGTCTTCGAGAGCCTCGGCGCGGGTGTGCACCCTTCGCAGCTCGTCTGGTCCTCGCCGTACCTCTCGAATACCACTGGGCACACGAAGATCGGGGACACGGATCGCGATGGGCGAATGGAAATCATCCAATCGGTGAACCACGACGGGGGATCAACTTGTGGACTCGTCATCTACGAAAACACGGGTGACAACACCTATGCCCCGGCGTTCAACGCCACGCTCGTGGGACCTTCCGCAACCGGCGACAAGTTGATCGCCGATCTGGACGGCGATGGCAACCTGGAGATTGCATTGTGCGGTAGTCCCGGCTGGCTGCACATATTCGAGTCGTCGGCCGACAACACCTGGGCCCTTACATTTCGAGTTTGGACCGGGTTGTACAACGCCTACACGATCGCTGGTGGTCAAGATACCGACGGCAATGGTAAGCTCGAGATCTTCGTGACAGGAACTCTATTCTCCAGTTCGACAGCCAACTACTGCACGATTGTCTATGAGAGCACGGGTGACAATACCTTTGCTTCAGTCGACACTCTGATCGCGGACGCAGGAGTGGGCGCGGGCGCAAGCGCTGTGTGCAATGTCGATGCGTCCGGCGGCGACGAGTTCCTATTCAGGGCCGGCGGGACTGGTATCCGTGTCTTCCGCGCCACGTCGACTGGCAAGTGGGACTGGGTCGGCATGGCATATGGCCCGGGGGGCGGCGTACGCACATTCGACCTCAATGGGAATGGCATCCCCGAGGTGATCTGGCAGTACTTCACGACGCGGATTTTCGAGTACCCGGGAACGCCCACGGACGCGGTGCTGACGTGGCAGCCGACTACGCTCGACATATTTCCCAACCCATGCCGAGGTCAAGCGACGCTACGACTCGCACTCGGACCCGCGACCGCAGCCCGACTCGCCGTCTTCGACGTTCGCGGCCGGTTCGTCGAGCAACGCAACGTCGAGGCCTCGGGCGCATCGTTTCTCTGGCGGCCTCAAGCCCTTCCCGCGGGTCAGTATTTCATACGGCTCGAGGACCTGCGAGGCCGCGTGCTCGCAAGCGGCAAGGGGACGATCGTGCGCTGAACGGGGCCTGAGGTGCGCACACCTTCGGGTGAACTCAGGACGTTTCCGTACCGGGACGCGTGGCGACGCATCGCGCTCTCGTTCGGTGCCTCAGCAACATTCCGCACCGTGGCGACCCGTGTCTTGGTCTAGACCGCTCCCAAAACGACCTCTGCACTGAACCGCCATGAATAATCCAAGTCAGACGGTCGCTGGCTGATGGTCACTCCCGGCCTAGACCACCAGGACGATGGTGGGCAAGGCTGGTGGGAAAAGCGAGAACTGTGGCGGCGCCAGTCGCGAAAACCGGTCGAACAACGCACTGCGGCGCGAGGTCGCGCATCGCCTTTGCGGCGAGCGGGGTCTGGTGTAGGGTACCCGCTGCACGCTCGTTCGTCCAATGCCGGTGCGGGACCTCCCTCCCCATCGGGTGCCTGCGGACTCTAGGACTACAGGGCCAAGGGGCCGGCGCGTGGCCGTGGCCCGCTCTACGGAGGAATTTCCGATGCCGATCGATATCGCCGCGCTGCTCGGCGACCAAGCGACCTCGTTGCTCGAGCACCAGTGCCGCACCGTCGCGCGTGATCAGCTGCACCTGCCGGGTCCCGACTACGTGGACCGCGTGCTGGCCGCATCCGACCGGTCGCCGGCCGTGCTTCGCAACTTGCAGATGATTCTCGACCACGGCCGTTTGGGCGGCACCGGCTATGTCTCGATCCTGCCCGTCGACCAGGGCATCGAGCACTCGGCGGGTGCCTCCTTTGCGCCGAATCCGATCTATTTCGATCCCGGCAACATCGTCAAGCTGGCGATCGAGGGCGGCTGCAACGCGGTGGCGTCGACTCTCGGCGGACTCGGCGTTGTCGCGCGGCGCTACGCGCACCACATTCCGTTCATCGTCAAGCTGAATCACAACGAGTTCTTGTCGTATCCGAACACCTACGACCAGATCATGTTCGCGAGTGTCGAACAAGCCTTCGAGATGGGCGCGGTCGCAGTCGGGGCAACGACCTATTACGGCTCCGAGGAATCGCACCGGCAGATCGAAGAGGTGCGGGCGGCGTTCGAGCGGGCGCACGAACTCGGGATGGTCACCATCCTGTGGTGCTACTTGCGGAACGCCGCGTTCACGACACCGCAGGCCGATTACCACACGGCGGCGGATTTGACCGGCCAGGCGAATCATCTCGGTGTCACGATCCAAGCCGACATCATCAAGCAGAAGATGCCGGAGCGGAACGGTGGTTACACGGCGCTCAAGTTTGGCAAGACGGACAAGCGGCTCTATGGCGAACTCTGCACCGACCACCCGATCGACATGTGCCGGTACCAAGTCGTGAACTGCTACATGGGGCGCATCGGGCTCATCAATTCCGGTGGTGCATCGGGTGCCAACGATGTCGCCGACGCGGTCAAAACCGCCGTCGTCAACAAGCGCGCCGGTGGCATGGGGCTCATCTCGGGGCGCAAAGCGTTCCAAAAGTCGATGCAAGATGGCGTCGCGATCCTGAACGCCATTCAAGACGTGTACCTGGCGCCGCAAGTCACGATCGCCTGAGCCCCAAAATCAATCCGGGCGGTCCGCTTCGACGGGCCGCCCGGAATGCGACGAAAGTTGTGTGCCGGGGCTTGGGTCGCGCCGGCAGCGCGAAACGTCAGGCCGGCTTCATGACGTTAGCCGCCTGCAAGCCCTTCGGCCCGTCCTTGACCTCGAATTCGACTTCCTGGCCCTCGAGCAGCGTCTTGAAGCCGTTGCCATCGATGGCAGAATAGTGTACGAACACGTCCTCACCCGTATCGCGGGTGATGAATCCAAATCCCTTTGTGTCGTTGAACCATTTCACTTTGCCAGATGCGCGCAAATTGGGTACCTCCTTCGGTGCCACGTACCGCGGCGCAAGCTTCGCGGTACGCGACGATGTCAACTCAGGCATGCGCCGCCATGCGCGGGCTGCAGTTCCTCGGTATCGAATGCGGCAACGCTAGCACGCTCGCGCCGGGGGTGTCAATCAGGCCGGGCCTGCAACGTTTGCGTGGCGGCGCTGCCGAGCATGCTGCGCGCGGCCTGCAGCACCGCGGCGATTTCCACATCGGCAATCGAACCGCTTGCGGACTGCACCGCTCGGACGTGATCGCCGCGCGGCTTCCACCGCTGAACGTCCGTCGGGCCAAAGATCACCACGAGTGGCGCGCCGACTGCGGCGGCGACATGCGCCATGCCCGTATCATTGCTGACCACCAGGGTGGCCTGTGAAAACAGCGCCAGGCTTTCCGGCAGCGGCGCATTCCACCGCACGGCGCTGGGCACGCCCCGCGCGACCGCATCCACGGCAGCCGCATCGCGCGGTCCTTCCACGAGCACGACGCGCGCCCCGAACTCGCGCTCGAGCGCCTGCAATGTGGCCGCGAAACGCTCGCTGGGCCAGACGTTGGGACGCTTGCCGGCACCGACGTGCGCCACGACGAGCGGCCCGCTGCCGGGCGCGTCCTGGGCCAACCGGTGGCGCGCGCGCTGCAGTGCGGCGGCGGCCGGTACGAGTCGCGGCCGCTCCACCGCCGTCGCGATTCCCAGCCCAGCGAGCGGCGCGATGTTGTGTTCCACCTCATGAATCCCCTCGGGTCCCGGCGGCAGCTCGAGGTGATAGATGGCTCGCGACAGCCGTGAGCCGAACGGCAGGCTCGAACCGCCGGCGCGGCACCGTGCGCCCGACACCCACGCGAGTAGCGCGCTCGTCGTCGAGAACGACACCGTGGTCATGACGACCGCAAGATCCGAACGCGGCACCCGGAGCCGCCACAAGAATGCCGCCAGGCGCCACGGACGGCGCGCGTCTTGTTTGCGAAACACGAGGAGTTCGTCGACATCGGCATGATCGGCGAGCAACGCCTCGCTGAGCGGCGACGCCACGAAGGTCAAATGCGCCTCCGGCCAAGCGCACCGCAACGCGTGCAGCGCCGGCAGGGCGCACACCATGTCACCGAGTTGATTGTGTGGGCGGAGAACGAGCAAACGCCGAATGGGCCGTTGTGCGAGCCCGGCGGCATCGATGGCGCGCGGCCGCACGATCGCGGCGAGCAACCTCGACAGGGACCGTTTCGCGGCACGCTCGAACCGCCGGGACGCCGTCGTGGGACGCGCCGGGCCCGGCTCGACACGCTCATTCACGGCTTGGCTCCGGACGAATCGGCCCCCGGTGCTTCGACAGCGGTGCCTGCGGCGGCACCGCGCCGCGTCGCCGCCAACAATCCTTCGAGAGTGTTTCTCTGCCGGACCAGGGTGCGTTGCTCGTCGGGATCTTGAGTCAACTCCCGCGCGATGTCGACTTCCTCGAGCGCCTTGTCCAGGCGGCCAAAGTTCGCAAAAACCTTTTGGCGCAACTGGTGCACGGAATAGTCGCGCGGCGCCAACCGCAACGCCTGATCCGAGACCGCGAGCGCCTGGTCCCGGTGGCCCACTTCGAGGAGCAAGAGACCCTTCGTCACCAAGAGCGAGACGACCGACGGATGCCGCCGGAGCGCGGCGTCGATGTAGGTGAGGCCTTGCGGCACCTGCCCCTGCCGCCACATGGCCCGGGCGGCGAGCGAATAGGCGCCGTAGGCAGTGTCTTCGAGTGCGGTCGCACGCTGCGCCAACTGGCTGCACAACACAAATTGCTTGTTCTGGTAGTAGACGAAAGCCACATCTTCGTAGTTGCGGGCCGTGCGCCCGCAGATCCGCAGAAACCGCGACGCGGTGCTGTCGGCTGCAACCTGATCGTTCATGCGTCCCAATTGCAGGTCGAGAAGCCGCGTGTGGAGCATCGAGCGCTGCGGATCTTCGGCAATGGCTTGCTCGAGTTCGGACGCGGTCTGCGGCCAGTTCTTTTCGGCGTATGAAATCTGCGCCAGTTGCAGGAATTCCTCGGCGCGAACCTGGTTCGCCTGCGGTCCGTCGGATTGAGCGGCGCGCTGGAAAACTGCCCGCGCTTCCGGCAACCGTCGTTGCTGCACATAGATGACACCCAAATTGTGCAGCAGCACGCCATTCTTCGGCTGGAGCGCCAGCGCCTTGGTCAGATTCGCCTCGGCGTCGGTGAGATTGCCGGCCTTCATCGCCGCGCCGGCGGCAGCCACCAGCCGGTCGCTCTTTTCGTCCTTGCTCTCGCGGAACACGAACCACCACACACCGGTGGCGACCGCCAAGACCACCAGGACCGGCACGAGCCATGGCATTCGTTGCATCATGAATCGGATCTCCCCTTGCGCCGGCGGCCTTCGCGATCGGCGCCGGGCGCTTCGTTCAGCTCGGTCAGCATCGCGAGATAACTGCGATAGCGTGATGAATCGATGTTGCCGTCCTGCACGGCCTGTTGCACGGCGCAGTCGGGTTCGTGCGAGTGGATACAGGTCGGATAGTGGCATGACGGCTGCAGCGGCCGAAACTCCGGAAACAAGTCCCGCAACTCCAGCGGCGTGAGTTGCCAGGCGTTGAAGTCCCGCACCCCCGGTGTGTCGGCGAGCAGTGCTCCAAACGTAGTGCGGTGCAAATCGACCCGGGTTGTCGTATGCCGCCCCTGTCTCGACTTGTCGCTCACGTCACCAGTTCGCAATTCGAGGCCGGGCTCGAGGGCGGTGATCAGACGGCTCTTCCCTGCCCCCGACGGCCCCATGAACGCACTCGTGTGGCCGCGCAACTCGCTGCGCAGATCCTCGAGGCCGGCCTGGGTCACGGCCGATGTGGACACGATGCGATAACCGGCGCGCTCGTAGACCGCGCGCACCGGATCCAATTCGCCCGGCGCCGCCAAATCGATCTTGTTGAAACAGATCACGGCGCGAATCGCGATCCGCTCGGCGACGGCAAGCAGGCGATCCAGTAGGCCGCGGTTCAGCGTCGGGTCGCGCACCGCGATCACCACGACGAGTTGTTCCAGATTGGCAACCACGACGTGTTTCGAACCGAAACGCGACCGGCTGATTTCGCTGCGGCGCGGCCGGACCGCTTCGATGATTCCTTCGCGGCGCGCCGACGCCCCGGTCAAAAGCCCCCACTCGACCTCATCGCCTGGAACCGGAAACTCGGGCCAGTCCGTGCTGGGGCGCTGCAGGCGGCGTCGCGCGCGGCATTCCGCCGTGCCTGTTTCGTCCAGCACGACGTACAGGCCTGACTGCGCGCGCAATACGATGCCGTGGTGCGCCGTCGTCATGATCTCCTTCCAGGTGCGTCCACACGGCCGAATTATGCCAGATCCGCGCTGCGAAAGGGCTGTTGTGGGGCAAACCACGCGCGCGCCGGCCCCAAGCCCACCGCACGAAGGTTGCCGTGGAACGCCATGCGTGTTAAGGTGGGTTTGCTCGAGGTTGGCGATGTGGAGCCCCTTCCGTCCGCTCGCCGGCCACGCAGGAGATTTCATGAACGGCCCCGAACTCCTTCGCCTCTTCGATCCCAAACTCTGTCTATTCGATCTCAAAGGTACGACCAAGGACGAAGTCCTCGTTGAGATCGTCGCGCGCGTTGCGCCGCCCGGTTCGCCCAATCACCGGCTGGTGCTCGAGATGCTGCGCAATCGCGAACAGCTCGGCAGCACCGCCGTCGTCAAGGGCGTGGCGTTTCCACACGGCCGCTCGCTCGCCGTGTCGAAACTCATGGCGGTTTTTGGGCGTTCAACGCCCGGTGTGCGGTTCGATTCGATGGACGGTGAACCTTCGCACTTGTTCTTCGTTCTGTTGGCGCCGCCGCAAGACCGCGCCAATCAGTACTTGCCGGCGTTGGGCCGTCTCGTCGAGATGATCCAGGATGACCACTTGCGGGACCGGTTGATGACGGTGAATGCGTACGAGGACTTTGCGGCCGTCATCCAAGGAGACCTACCCAAATGAACGCGCAAGAGCAGATTCTCATCGCGCTGCAGGATTTGGATCTGATGCTGAAGGAAACGACCGACAGCAAAGAACAGTTCAAGAACATGGGGTTCGAGACGAGCGGCGTGGACGAATTGCGCCGCGCCCGCACCGTGCTCCTGGACAAGTTGGAAACGACCCACGCCCAGCACTATGAACGGATGCAGCAGCGCTACGGCCGCGCCGTCACCCCGGTGACGAGCGACATGTGCCTCGGCTGTTTCGCCAAGGTACCACCCGTCTACCGGTCGACGACCTACGAGACCAAGGTCCGCATGTGCCAGAGCTGCGGACGGATCCTGTACTTCCCCTGATTCGCCCGCATTCAGGCCCTGCCGTGGAGTTGACAGACTCGGGGCCGCACCATACTTTCAGGCCAGCCATCCCCCCGACAACGAAGAGCGTGTGTCCCAGCCGTTGGATTCGTCCGCGGGCTCGGACCGACTCTCCGGCCGCGGGCGCCGTGAATGCGGGTCGCCGTGCGCGGATACCGTGTCTCTGCAGGTCTGCGCCGGAAGCAACGCACACGCGCCAAGGTGTGATGCACACGCAATGGATCGTGTCGGTGGGGATGCACAAGAGGGTCGGTCGTGTGGGATGCCGCTCCGTGGTGCGGGGCGACGCGACCGGCTGCTCGCCCGGGGGCGGTGCGGCTCCTGCCTTTGAAGCGCACGCCCCTGGGCCTTCTTTTCTGCCGGTGCACGCTGCGGCCACCCGCATCTCAGAGTTTGACCAGGCCCACGAGTTCTTTGACGCGCGCGAACGACGCTTCCAGCATGCCGCGTTCTTCGTCATTCAGGTCGATTTGGATGACGCGCTCCACACCGCCGGCGCCGAGCACGACCGGTACGCCGATGTAGTAGCCGTCGATTCCATACTCGCCCTCGAGGTAGGCCGCACACGGCAGGACGCGTTTCTTGTCCTTCAGGAAGCACTCGGCCATTTCGATCGCCGCAGCAGCCGGGGAGATCCAGGCGCTCGTTTTCAGCAGATTGACGACCTCGCCGCCGGCCAGCTGGGTGCGTTTGACGATGGCGGCGATCTTCTCGGCCGATAGGAACTGGCTCACGGGTACGCCGGCCACCGTGCAGTAGCGAACGATCGGCACCATGTCGTCGCCATGCCCACCCAGAACCATGGCGGTCACGTCTTCAACGGAGATGTCGAGTTCCATCGCCACGAAGGTCCGGAAGCGCGCCGAATCCAGCACTCCGGCCATGCCGACAACGCGATGCTTCGGAAAGCCGGTGATCTTCTTCATCACGTACACCATGGCGTCGAGTGGGTTGGTGATGACGATGACGAAGGCGTTCGGCGACAGATCACGCACCTTTTCGGCGATGCCCTTCATGATTGCCGTGTTGGTACTCACCAAGTCGTCGCGGCTCATCCCGGGCTTCCGCGGCAGGCCGGCGGTGACAATGATCACGTCCGAGTTCCGGGACGCTTCGTAGTCGTTCGTGCCGGTAAAGCGCACGTCGTAGCCATCGACCGGGCGCGAGGCCAGCAGGTCGAGCGACTTACCCTGCGGCACGCCTTCGACGACATCCACCAACACGATATCGCCCAGCTCCTTCATGGCGGCGAGATGGGCCAGGGTGCCGCCGATCATGCCGGCGCCGATGAGGGTGATCTTCTTGCGTGCCATTGACGGGCTCCTTGTCCTGGAACGGGCGGCGCGCACCCTTCGGCTCGACGTGCTTGGTGCGGCGGCGCGCGATGGAAATGCCTGTGGGGCCACGCTCGGGGCGCGGCGCGGCGTCAACATACAGGGGCGGCGTGCGGGGGCGTCAAGGGGTGGGACGGGGTGGCTTCAGAGCGGCGGCACAAAACGGCCCGAAAGTGGAGAGGGAGAGCTTGCGCTCTCCCGCCTCCTAAGGATGTTCGTCAATGATGTCGGATCCTGTTGTCGTACCGATCTCGGCTCCGAGGGTGTGCCGGACGCATTCCTTGGGAGCGCGGGATCAGAAAGGCACGTAACGGGGCGCGAGGCGCTTCTCCAACTTGGTCACCGTCAACTTCTTCATTCTTCTCACCTCCGGCGTGTTTTTTGGTCCCTGTCGCGATTCGGTTCACTGCGATCCGGTTCGGTTCAGAAAGGCACGTAGCGGGGCGCGAGGCGCTTCTCCAGCTTGGTCACCGTGAGCTTCTTCATTCTTCTCACCTCCGGGTGGTCTTCGGGTCTCGGTGTCTGTCGCTTCCTGGTTCTTACCTAAAGCATCCTGGATGCCATTTCCGCTTCGCGACCGGCCGAACCCGGTCGAAGAGGCCCAAGTAATTGCGATGACGTCCGTTAACTTCCACGAATCGGAGCGGCGCGCGGCCGAATTCCGGCGCATGGAGAGCGACGCTTGTCGTCTATCGACGACGCAGCAGCCAACGCACTGCGGGGTATGTGCTGTAATCTACTGTTGTGCAGCGAGTTGCGCTGTGTGTCGTGGATCGTTGTCGCGGCTGGCCGTGTTGACGTCTCAACGTGACGTCGGAGCGGGGTTTTTCAGCTCCGCGAGGCGGGCGCGGGCGGGCTCGAAGGCGGGGTCCAGCCGGAGTGTGGCGCGCCACGCCTGGGCAGCTTCCGTGGTCCGGCCGCGCTCGGCCTCGATGACGCCCAGGTTGTAGATGACGGTGGGCTCTGCCGGCCATTTGCGCGCGGCCTGCTCGAGAAGTTGTTCGGCCCGTTCCAAATCCCCCGCCGCGCCGCGCTCGCTCCAATAGAGCGCCAAGTTCACCTGCACCTCGAAGCGCCCGGTCAATTCGGCGGCGGCGCGTTCTTGGGCCGCGATCGCGTCACCAAGCGCGCCCGCGGCGTAGAAGCGTTCCGCCATTTGCGCCTGCTCCCAACCGCTCGCACCGCGTGCCGGCTGGCCGCCAAGCCGCGCCGCGAGGGCGAGCGGCGCAACTGCCGCCACCTGCCACGCCAAGCGCCGTATTTCTCGCTGACGCAATCGCTCGACAACCGCCGCCACGCCCGCACCCGCCAGCAGCGCTACCTCCGGAGCCGCAATCAAGCGATGGCGCGCGGTGACGAAAAACACCAGGCTCGGAACGAGGAGCGCGGCAATCCAAACACCGATCGCCGCCGTCTGCGCGGCCACTTTGCGGCGCGCCCGCCACACACCCAATGCCGCGAGCGGCCAGAGCCATCCGAAATCCACCGCGCAGGCGCGCAACATCGGCATCCGGTGGGCTTGGAACGAGTAGCTCTCGATCTGCGAAATTTCACGGCCTTGCAACAGCAGCCAAGCCTTGCGCAACGGCAACGCCAGAGCGTCGGACGGGTGCGCCCGCATCCAAGTCCGCGCCCGTTGCATCCACACCGCCGATTGCGCCGCTTCGTCGGTGCCGGCCGCCGCGCCGACTGTCAGGGCGCGGGCGGCAACCGCGGGCGGCAGGTTCGCATCGTGCGCCGCCGCGTCGAGGACCGGACTGCGAAAAAACGTCACGCCCTCGGGTTCGTGAAAGCGGCCGTTGGCGTCTGGCCCGTTGCCGGCGAAAAAATTCACGCCGCCGTTGGTCGTGATGACGAAGCCGCCGCCAAGGCGCGCATTCCGCACCAGCACCGGCAAGATGACGACAAGACAAGAGACGGCGCACAGCCCGGCGTGTTGGAACCGCGCCGGCCCGCGCGCCGGCTTCGACGCGATCCACGCCGCGACCGGCACCACGAGCAACGCCGTCGGCCGCAAGAGCGCCGCGGCTCCCAACGACGCACCGGCGAGTCCAACGCGCAGCGCGGGCCGGCCGCGCTCCGCGAGCACGAGCCAGAGCGCCAGAAGTGCGAGCGTCGTCAGCGGCACGTCCGGCACGAGAATGCCTTCGTAGAACAACTGCGGGCCGTACAACGCGAACGCCACGGCCGCCGCCAGACCGGCGACTTTGCCGAACACGCCCGTCGCGAGATGCAGAACGAGCGCCACGTCGATGACGCCCAAGAGACTCTGGGCGATGCGCACCACGAATGGGTCGGCGCCGAAAATCCGGTACAACCACGACATCGCGTGCGGGTAGAGCGGCGCGAGAAAATACGGTCCCACAAAATCGCCGTGTCCGGCCGCCAGCGAACGCGCCCAAACGTGATAGAACGCGCCGTCGAGATACGGGACGCGAAACACCGGATCGCCGTGCGTCAACGCCACGAAGAGCGCCCGCTGTGCGACGGCGGCGGCGACGACGACGCTGCCCCAACCGAAGCGCCGTGAACTTGCCAATCGAGGCCCCCTTCGTCGCCGTCCAGCGGCGGACGGCGCAGTTTACGACACCACCGTCTTTCGCGGCTCGTTGGGGTAGAATGGCCGCATGACCGATTCCGATCCGCTCTCCCGGCCCGGCGCGCTGCAGACTCAGGAAGCCGCCGAATTTCGCCTCCTCGAACCTCTCCGCCATGAGATCGAGCGCGTCGGTTCGTTCGACCGTCTGATGCATGTCGTATTGCGCCTCGTGCAACCGCACTTTGGTGCGGCGCAAAGCGCCGTGCTCGCACCGGAGCGTGCAGGCGCCGCACTGCGGGTCGTACACCAGGTCGGCGCCCCCACCTGGGAGCCGCGTTTCGTGCAGCAAGTGTTGGAAAGCGGCCGCGCCGCGGCCCCGCCCGGCACGCTGTACGCCGTGCTGCGCGAGCACGGCCGTGCCATCGCCGTTCTACTGCTCATGCGCGCCGCACCGTACGGGCGCGCCGAACTGCGTTTGCTGCTCCGCGCCGCCGACATCGTCAATGCACGTCTCGACGCGCTTGCCGAAGCGCGTGTGGTCGACGTGCTGGCGCGCATCGATCTCAAAATCTCGCGTGAGCTGCGTACCGTCGACTTGTTGTACCAGATCCTCGATGGACTCGAGTTGCTGACGCGCTACGACCACAGCGGCGCCATTCTGCTCTTCGACCGCGAGCGCAGTTGCCTCGAGGTGAGCGCCGAGCGCATCGTCTGGCGCAAAATGAAGAGTCCGAGCATTCACGCTATCGTACCGTTGCCGCGCGACCTCGCCGACCTCCTGCATCGCGACAACCGCGCTTTCATGCTGCGGCGCGGTGCGCCGTCCGAGGCCGGCATCGCCACCACCGTCTCGACGGCCGTGCACCCGCTCTGTGAAGTCTGGGTCGGCGACCACACCGTGCTCGACGCGTCCGAGGCGGGGGTCGCGACACTCTTCGACAAATTGCATTACGGCGGCGGACCCGAAGTGCCGGACGAAGGCGGCATGCTGGTGGTGCCGCTCTTGTTCGGGCCGCGCTTGCTGGGGTTGCTCAAGCTCTCGGCACTGCGGCCGGACGCGTTCACGCAAAACGACGTGTATGTCGTCGGCCGGTTCGTCGAGAAGATGAGCACCAATATTCGTAATGCCAACCTGTATGGCCGGCGGCTCGCCGAACTGCGGGCCATCAACGACATCGGCAAGCTGGTGACGCGGCCGTTGCCGCTCGAGCACACGTGCACGACGATTCTCGACATCGTGCTGCGGGTCATGAATTTGGCCACCGGCTCCATCGAGCTGATCGACCGGGACGGCGGCCGGCTGCGGCTGCTTGCATCGCGCGGCTACGCCGAGGGCAGCCACGAGGGCCTGCCGCTCGGCGAAGGCATCACGGGCTCCGTAGCGCAATCCGGCCAGCCGGTGGTCGCGAACGATGTGTCGCGCCACCCGCAATACGTGTTGCGCAATGCCGAAACCCGTTCCGAACTCGCGGTGCCGATCGTCTTCGAAGCTGTGACGGTGGGCGTGTTGAACGTCGAATCCCTGGCGTCCGGCCGTTTCAGCGGCCGCGATCTCGATTTCCTGTCGATCCTGGCGGACAAGACCGCCGTGGCTCTGGAGACCCTCGATCAACGCGAACACCGGCGGGCGACGCTCGATTTGTTGCATGAACTCGGCGCCCAGCTCGTCGTACCGGAAGAACTTCCCAAGCTCTTGCAACTGGTGGTGGATCTCACCCGCAAGCATTTGGCGTGCGAAGTGGCGTCCATTTTCTTGTTCGAGTCCGGGCGGTTCCGCCGCCGGGCGACGTCCGGACTGCCGGAAGATTGGTTCAGCAGCGAGAGCTACGGCACCGGCGAAGGACTGACCGGGCTCGCCGCCGCACCCAGCGGGGCAGCGCACCTGCAAGCCCTGGTCGAAAACGCGGTGTCGCAAAACGCGCGCGTGCAACGCGACACCTTGCAGCGCTATTCACAACAACTCGCTACCGGCCGCATCGCGCACCTGGTGGCCGTGCCGCTCGTCGAAGGCGACCGGCCGGTCGGTATCTTGCGGGTGCTGAACCGCCTGACGCGCGACGGCAGGATCGTGCCGGGCGGTTTCAGTCCGTCGGATGTCACCCTCATGACGACCATCGCGAGCCAGGTGTCGCTCGCCATCGCCAACTTCCGCAAACGCGAACGCATTCAGCGCATGAGTGTGAAGCTCGAGACCCAGGTGCGGCAACGCACCGAGGAAGCGCACCGCCTGGCGTCGCTGGTCGAAAATGCGCCGCTGGCGATTTTGGAGGTCGACGCCCAGGGCGTCCTGCGATTCATCAATGAGGCCGGCGAAAAGATGTTCGGCTACCAAGCGGCCGAACTGCGCGACCAACAGATTTCGGGAGCCGGGCTGGAACTGCTGGGCGACGCTTTCGAGGACCTGGTTCGAGTCGTCGAATTCATGGGCTACTGGTCCGGCGAAGTAACTTACCGGCGCAGTGACGGCACGAAGTTGCCGGCGCTGTTGTCGGCGCGCGCCGTGCGAGACACCGCCGGCGTGATGCGCGGCGTCGTCATGTTCGCGCGCGACATCAGCTCGCTCAAGGATCTCGAGCGCCAACTCCTCGAGGCCGAGGGCAAGCGTGCCATGGCCGATTTGGCCGGCGGTGTGGCGCACGATCTGAATAATGCGCTCGGTTCGGTCTTGCCGATGATTCAGGCGCTGCAGTCGGACCTCGAAGAGGGCCGCTTCGACCGCGAGCAGTTCTTGACGGACCTGCGCCAGATCGAGAGTTACACGCGGCTCTCGGTCCGGATCTTCCAGGGCATGCTGCAGATGAGCCGCGGCACGTTCGCGATCGACAAGATGGTGAGCGTCAACGAGCGCATTCGCACCGCGCTCGATCTCTTGAGCTTGCGCCTCGACAAGGCCGGGGTCCAAGTACGGCTCGAGCTGCAAGCCGACCTGCCGATGACCCTCGCCCACCCGGGACGCCTCGAGCAGGTCTTTCACAACTTGATCAACAACTCCGTCGAGGCCATGCCCGAAGGCGGCGCGCTGACGTTGCGCACCTGGAGTAGCGGCCACGCGATCTTCGCCGAAGTCGAAGACACCGGTGAGGGGATTCCGGAGGAGAAACTGGCGCGCGTGCAAGAGCCGTTCTATACCAGCAAGCGGCACGGCACCGGGCTCGGACTCTCGGTGGTGCGAAGCATCGTGTGGGAACACAACGGCAAGCTCACTTTGCGGAGCGAAGCGGGCAAAGGCACCACAGTGCACATCGAACTACCGATTCGTAACCTTGCTCCCCCCAACGACGAGGAATTGGTGTGACGGTTCCACCGACGCCCGCGGCCTCCGAGCCGGTGCCGCGCGCCCGCATTCTCATCGTCGACGACGAGCCGGGCCTGCAGAACACCGCGCGCCGGATCCTGGCGCGCAAATACGATGTCGAGGTCGCGTCGTCGGGTGCGGAAGCGCTGGAGATCCTGGCTCGCGACCCGCAGGACCTCGCGATCGTCGACGTGCGTATGCCCGGCATGAATGGCTTCGAGCTGCTAAAGGCCATCAAAGCCGCGTACCCCGACACCGAAGTCATCATCATGACCGGATCGATCTCGAATCCGGAGGAGAAGCTGGTCGAAGCGTTACGCCAGCGCGCCTTTTATTTCATTCGCAAGCCCTTCGAGAAGACGGTGCTCGAAACACTCGTCGACCGTTGCCTCGAGCGCCAGCGTCTTGAACGCGAAAAACGCCAATGGACACAGGCACTCGAGCACGACCTCGAGCAAGCCCGCCTGTTTCAAAAAATGCTTTTGCCGCGCAGCTTCCCGCGCGTACGGGGTTTGCGCGGTGACGCCGTCTACGTACCTTCGGAGCGCTTGAGCGGCGATTTCTACGATTTCTTCGATCTGGGCGCATCGCGGGTCGGCATTCTGATCGCCGACGTCTCGGGCCATGGCGTGTCGGCGGCCCTCTACACCGGCATGGTGAAGTCGGAAATGCTGTTGGTGCGCGACGAATTCGAACATCCCGACGCACTCTTCGCGGATATCAGCGAGCGGTTTGTGTCGACGGCGCGGCGGCGCTACGTCACCGCGCTCTTGTTGCTGATCGACTCCGAGGCGCGGCGCATCCGGTACGTGAACGCCGGCCATCCCGGTTTTCTGGATGCCGACGGCATTTCATGGGAGTCGACCGGACCGCCCTTGGGGCTCTTGGCGGGGGCAAAGTACGAAATTGGCGAACTGCCGTTGCGCGACGGCGAGCGGTTGCTTCTGTATACCGATGGTGTCAGCGAAGCCATGCGCACCGACGGCGCCGAGTTCGGCGTCGAGCGGATCCGGGACGCTTTTTTGGCAACCGCCGGCACGCCACCCGACGCGGCAGCCCGCACCGTCGTGAACGCCGCACGCGAGTTTACTGCCGCCGCCGGATTCACCGACGACGCCACCGCCATTCTGCTCGAGTTCGGGCCGTGACCGGCGCCGGGACCCGTGGCGTCTGTCCTGTAAAAGTGCTACCCTCCCCGTGTCATCCCCTGATCGATCGCGGCCGAGATACGCCGATCCATTCACAGCAGGGCCGTCAGGTTCGTCACTGACGGAGGAATCGGTATGCGCTCTCGCGACACTCTGGTCGCGCTCGCGGCCTTCGTTTGCCTTGCAACGGTTTGCACGCTTCCGGCCGCCGCCAACGACGGCCTCTTGGGCGTGTTTTTCGACCGCAACGGCGCTTCCTGCTCCGGGAACGTTCCAACGGCGTCGCTGGCCACTTTGCACGTAGTGCTCCTGACCGACGGCTCGACCTTTGCCGGCGTCACCGGCGCCGAACTGAGCATCGAACCCAGCGCGGCGGGGGCTTTCTTCCTCCAGGGCGAGGAAGTGGAGGCTGGCGGCCTGCAGCTCGGCAACGCGCTCCGAGGTGGGGCGACCATCGGGTTCTCGACCTGCCGTTCCGGCGCCGCGGTTTCCATCATGAGCTTTCAAGCCTTCAACCTAGGCGGCGCCCCAAACGATATCGAACTGCGTGTCCGGGCGCGGGGCACGCCCACCAACCCGTTCATGCGTTGTCCGCTGGCCGTGCTGTGCGACGACCCGCACACCGCGGTGTGCGTTACGGGGTCGAAAGCGATCCTAAACCCGAGCGCCAACCGGACCTGCCAAGGCGGGCGCGAGTCCGCCGAGTGGAGCCGGATGAAAGACCTCTATCGCTGACCGGTTGGCCGCCCCCCCGGCCCGCCCGAAACTTCGCTTGCGTCACATTCAGTTCTCGACGCGTCGATTGAGTTGTCGCTAGAATCACCCTGCGATCGCCCCTCGGTCGTCAGGCTCGCCATGGACGGCGGGCTGGGGGTGTCGCGTGCAAACGCGCGTGTTGATCGCAGATTCCACTCCTTTATGCCTGTATGGGCTCAAAGCCCTCTTGTCGCATGATCCAGAGATCAGCATTCTGGAAACCGCGACCGACGGCGAGACTGCACTGCGCCGGGCGCTCTCCTTACAGCCCGATGTCTTCCTAAGCGAAGTCGACTTGCCGCGCCTGGGCGGGATTGCGGTGTTCGCGCGCGTGCGCCAGACCCTTCCTGCCGTGCATGGCATGTTCCTGACCACGCGGAGCAACGTCCGCCTGCGCCAACTCGCAGCGCAGGTCGGCGCGGCGGCATTCCTCACCAAAGATTCGGATCTCTCGAACTTGGCTTCGATGATCCGCAAAGTCCACGCGGGCAGCGATTACTTGCGTGCGGAGGACCCAGGGCGCGGCGCGCGACTCGATCCGCCGCACGGAGACGTGGCGCACTGGCGTTCAGTGTTCAGCGACCGCGAAATCTTCGTCCTGCGGCAGCTCGTGCTGGGCCGTACCTCGCGCGCGATCGGCGCCATGCTCGGGCGCAGCCATCGCACCGTGGACAAGCAGCGCGAAAGCCTGCGTATCAAACTCGATCTTCACAACACGGCCGCGCTCGTGGCGTTCGGAGTCATTTTTTTACCGCAGCTCGACTTGCTCGCAAACGACCCCGAGGCGCCGATCATCCCTGACGTCTGGACGCGTCCGGAAGAGTCCGTGATTTGACGTAGTGCATTCGTGCAAGCCATTCCAGGTTCTCGACTTGGAGCGATGCTTGCTCGCCTGAAGTGGCTTCTGATGGAGGTGGACCATGTCGCTCGAAGCGCTCGTCCTCAGGACAGGCGACGATGCGCCGGTGGCTGTGCTCGCACTGTACGGTGAAGTGAACAGCGAAACCGTGTCCAAGATGGATACGCACGTCGCGACGCTCATGCGCCAGTTCGGGAAAGTCGTCGTCGACTTCACGCATACCGTGTACGTGAGTTCCGCCGGCTGGCGCGGACTCATGGACGAATCTTCGAAAAAGGGACCGGCGCGCCTGGCCGTCGCGGGCATGCAGCCGTCGGTGCGTGACGTGTACGACTTGCTCGGGATGGCGTACCTCATCACGGCCTATGACACGGTACGTGAGGCGGTCGTGGGTGTCGCAGGCGCCGCAGGTGTCGCGGGCCCCGTCCCCGGCGCTCCAGCGCCGCGCAACGCCAAGACCGGCATCACCTCGGCGTCATGAGATCGTGACCATGAGTGATCCGATCATCGACGACGTGCAGGAGCAGATCGACGCCTTCGTGGCGCGCGTGCGTGAGACGTTCGACGTCGCCCGCTATCCGGGAATGACGGACAGCAAGCGATTCGACCGCGCTTGTGACGACGCGGAAGCGGCGTTCGAGCGCTTGAAATACATGTTCAACGACTATTTGGTGACGCGCTGGGCCGCCGAAGCGGCTCCCTTGTTGGAAAGTACGGCGCGCCGCTCGCAACATCGGGCCGCGAAGGAACGGGATTCCGCATGACGTTGGCCCCGGCGCCGCCGCGCCCACCGCTGGGCGCCGTGCCCACCGCCGCAAAGTCGGCGGTGCGTGCGACCGAAGCCGGCAAGGTGAAACTGCCGGCCGCGCAGACCGCGCTCCCGCCCGATACCCGGGCGCTCGACCGCCGCATTTGGGCCAACTGGCTGCTGATCGCCGGCATGTGCGTCGTCATCACGGTCGGCCTGGCGGCCGGTGTACTGCCGCTCGTGCGCGCCCACACCGACAGCCCGTGGCCGTGGCCCGAGACCGAGTCGGGGCTCATTCTGGCGCTGACGGTGGCGGTTTTCGCCTTGACCGCCTTTCTCACCTGGCAGCAACGCCGCCTGAACCGGCTCCGCAACGAACTCGAGGCGATGCACGAAATGGCGCTGGTCCGGATGCGCCGTCATTACGACCGGCTGATGGCGCTGCTGAGCGTCAGCCAGATCATGGGCTCCGAAACCGACGTGCAAACGATTTTCGACACCATCACCAACACCTGCATGCAGACCTTCGACTGCGAACAAGTGTCGCTGATGATCGTCGACACGGATTCGCAGGAGGTCGAGTTGGTCGTGCGCTCGGCGGCCGGCCACACGGACCGCGACGCGATCCTGGGCGCACGGCACCGGGTCGGCGAAGGCGTTTCGGGGTGCGTCGCCGAGAGCCGGACGCCGCTCATCCTGGGGCCGAATCCGATTCCGGCGCGCCAGGTCGGCACCGAACACCAGGCCGCAAGCCTCACCGCCGCCATGGTGGTTCCGATCTTGGTGCGCGGCGAACTCGTCGGCGTGCTGAACGCCGGCACCCGCCGCTCAGAAGCACGCTACGACGACGAAGACCTGCGCGCCCTGCAAGTCTTCGCCGAAAACGCCGGCACGTGCATCCGCCACGCCGAGCAATCGCACTGGATGCGGCAGACCATCGCGTCGCTGCGGGTCGCGCACTGACGGACTGCTGAACAAATCGCGTCGCCACTGCCCATGGCAGCGCCGGCGCTCCAGCTCGAAACGGCTCGAGGCGATCATCGGATCGCGTGGGATCGTCGCGAGTCAGGCGGTGGGGAGGTGGCGCGCGGGGCGTACTTCGCACAGCTGCGCGCCAACCAGAAGGCCGTCACGCGACGCGTCGTGCTCCGGCACCGGTAGTCAATGCACCAACGAAGCTTGGGCCGAGTCCACGGCGGCGACCGCCGGCACTGGCGGTGCGGCGTCCTCGGCGGTGGCGCGGCGCAGGTCCTCGACCGGCTCGTTGGGATTGAGCTCGGTCAGCACGATGTCGACACGGCGGTTGCGGCGGCGGCCTTCGGGCGTGTGATTGGTGTCGACGGGACGGGTGTCGGCGTAGCCTGCGACACTCAACCGCTTCTCGGGAACGCCGGCGAGTTCGTGCAGTACATCGACCACCGCGACAGCGCGCGCAGTCGACAGATCCCAGTTCGAGCGGAAGTGCGGTGAGCGAACACGAATCGAGTCCGTGTGGCCCTCGATGCGAATGGGGTACTGCAAGTCGAGCACCGCGTCACCCAACGTACGCAAGTCTTCGACGCTCTCGGCGGTCAAGGTCGCGGAACCGGTTTCGAAGAAGCCGACGTCCTGCAAGCGCACCACCAGATTGCCGTGCTCCACTTCGATCGAAATGCGACTATTGACGATGGCGCTCCGCAGTTTTTGCCGCAGGAGTTCGCGGATCTGCCGTAGATCGACACCGCTCGTGCGGCCGGTAACGACGACATTCGTCGGCGCGATGGAAGACGATCCGCCGCTCTTGCCGCCGTCGGAGCGCGCCGGCGTCAGTGGCGGCCCGTTCCACATCGTTACGGCGCGGACCGATTCGGTGAATCGGCCGACCTTGTTGCTGTCGACTTGCGACACGGCAAACATGACGACGAAGAACGCAAACAGCAGCGTAATGAAGTCGGCGTACGAGATCAGCCACCGCTCGTGGTTGACATGCTCTGGATGTTTTTTCTTTCTTGCCATGGCACGCTCGGGCCTCCTTGCCCGTCCGGCACCGAACGCAGGCGGTTATTTTTCGGCGGCCGGCTTGGCGGCCTTCTTGCCGTGGCCATGGCCGGCGAAAAAGCTCTCGAGCTTGTCCTTGATGGTGGCGGGGTTCTGGCCTTCCTGGATGCCGATCGCGCCCTCGATGATCATCGCCAGACCCATCGTTTGGTTCGCCGCCAGCAGCTTGAGTTTGTTGGCGGCCGGCAGAAAAAAGATGTTGGCGGTAGCGACGCCGTAGATCGTCGCAACGAACGCCACGGCGATACCCTCGCCGACCTTGGCGACGTCCGACAGGTTCTGCATGACGTGGATCAGGCCCATGACGGCGCCGATGATCCCGACGGTCGGGCAAAAGCCGCCGGCTGCTTCCCAGACCTTCGCCGACTTCTCGGCTTCTTCTTCCGAGTGCGACATCATGAGTTCCAGATTTTCGCGCATAGCGTTCGAGTCGGCGCCGTCGATGGCCATCATCATCGCCTTCGTGAGGAAGGGATCGCTGGCTTGTTTGACCGCACCTTCGAGCGACACGAGGCCGTCACGCCGCGCCTGCTGGGCAAACTCGGCGATCTCCGCGACGAGTTTGTCGAGATCCCGCGGCTTGTGCATGAAGATCAACTTCATGTCCTTGCACGCCTTGAGAAAAACCGGCAGTGGAAAGCTGATCATCGTCGCGCCGATCGTGCCGCCTAGCACGATGATGGCGGCGGTGAGTTGCAGCAACGACTGCAGGTGGCCGCCTTCCATGGCATTGCCACCCAAGATGCAGCCTAATCCGACGACGAGGCCCAGAATGGTCGCGAGATCCACGCGTCACTTCCCGGCCGGTAGCGAACGTGACCCCGCATGCTGCGGGTCGGAGGCGAACGCCGCGACGAGGGCGCGGCGGAACCCGATCACCAAATCGACGATTTCCTGGATGGATTCTCGGACGACGACGGTGTCACCGTTCGTCAGGCGCACGACAGAGTCCGGCGTTTCCTCGACACTGACGATGAGATCCGGGTTGATGGCCAAGACCTGACCCTTCAACCGTGTCAGCATGATCACGGTTTCCCCTCCTCCCATCGGCTTCGCCGGCTTCAGCTCGGCCGTTTCAAGCCCAGTAGTTCGAGCAGGCGGTCGGTGATCTCTTGCGTCACTTGCCGCGTTTCGTAGTATCCGGTCTCGACACGGCCGCGGATGGACTCGATCTTGGCACGATCGAGTTGCGCCTCTTCGCCGCTGTTGGCACGTTCGAGCGACGCCGGGCCGCGCTCTGTCTGAGCTGCGTGCAGGCCGCGTGCCGTACCGGAGATTTCAATGCGGTCGTTTCCAGCCGCGGGCGCCGCGGCGTCCTTGGCTTTGTCTTGTACCTGCGGCTCCACGCCGCGCGCCGGGTCGACGTCCGCATTTTGACGGCCCACCTTGCGCATCGGACCCTCACCGTTCGTAACTTTCATGTCGTTCTCCCAGACCGACGCCCTGTCAGAACGCGGTCATCGAAGCCAAGACGCCCAGCATGGAGCTCATCGACTGCTGCATGGCAGACGCCTCCTGGATCGCTCCGTACTGCTGAGTCAGCCGGTCGCGCTCCAAGTCCTGCAAATGTCCGAGCTGTTTGATCCTCGCGTCGAGCATTTTCTTCTGAATCTGGACGCCGTCGCTGCTGGACGCGAGAACGCCGCCCGACCGCGTGTAGCTGTCGAGCTCCCTCTCCAGACGTTTGCCGATGCCGTTCGTCGAGTCGAACAGGCTGGCCAGACTGTCCAACTTGCCGTCCAGAGCCGCATCGAACTTGCTGGCGTCGCTGATGGTGAAGACGCCCGCCCGGTCGGAGGTGATTCCAACCTGCGCCAGTGCGATCATGTCTGGGTTGCTTGCCGTGCTGACGTCGCCGGCCAGCCCAACGCGGATCTTCTGGGCCAGCGTCGTATACCCATAGTCGCCGGCTAGTGCACCGCGCTCAAGGGTGTTGCGATCGACCGCGGTCTTGCTGGTCAAGTAGGAAGCGACCGCGTTGTACGCATCCAGGAAGCCCTGGACCTTGGTCTTGATCGAGGCCGTGTTGACGCCGACTTTGACCGAAACCGCAGCATCCGATACCGCCTGAGCCGCCTTCAGTGTCAAGGTGGCGCCGGAGATGACGTCCGTCAGGACGTTCGTCGAGCGGGTGATCTGAATCCCATCGACGGTCAATTTGGCGTCGAGCTCGTGATTCCCCAGGTCGGCGTGCAGGTACCCGCCGGCTGTCGCGCCGGCGGCCGTCGTGTTGGTGAGCCCCATCGCTCCCAACAGGCCGCTGGTGTCGGTGAAATGCATCCCGTGGGCGCTGCCGGTGTCGCCGCTCGTCAGCGATAGGCGCGTCGTGGTGTCGGAATCGGCGATGGCGGCAGCACGCGCGCTGCTGCCCGTGACGGAATTGATCGCCGTCGCCACGGATTCCATGATCGATTTGTTGGTCTGCCCAGCAGTGATGTTCACGCTGACGACGAACTGGTGGTCGTCGACGGCGACGGTGAAGGTCTTGGTCCCAACCATCGTCCCGGCGAGCGTCGTTCCCGACGCGCTCAACTGGTCCGAAAGGACCGAGTGGGCCTGCGCCAGTTGGTCGACGTGCACCGCGTGGCTCAATTTGGAGGCCGCAGTCGTGACGCTGACGGCAAGAATCGCGTCGTTGCTCACCGTAGCCGTCCGCGCTGCGAACGGTGACAGGGCACCCGACGACGAAAAATCGGTAGCGATGCGTTTCAAGGCGGTGAGCTTGGTCCGCAGATCCGTGAAGATCGCCGACCGCACGTCGAGTGCGTCGCGATCGCCCTGCGTCTTCTTGACGCGCGAGTTCGACTGCGCCATGAACAAACTCAAGAACTGCACCAGCTCCGCCGACTGCACGGATTGCTGGCCACTGATGTTCATGCTTCGCTCCACTCACGCGGGGCGGGCGCGTTGCCGCCCTTTGCTAGAACCTCGGTCCAAGAGGTACGTAGTTCTTCGAGTGTCGAAAGTGCCATCGAGAACTCGCCGCTGCGTACTTGCTCGAGAACGTATTCGTAGACGCGGTACAGCGGCCCGGATACATCGAGATATGTCAAATCGAGCGCGCCCATCAGTTCAACAAGGCCGCGGCGAGCGTTGGCGACGTCAGCGCGGCGGCAGCAGCCGATGGTGTAATCATAAAGAATGAGCACGAGCTGTCCGGGAGAAGCACCGGCGATTTGGCTCGCGGCGTAAGTCCCGACGGCTTCGCGCGCGGTAATTCCCCGTTCATCGCTCACGATCGCTCCTCCGGTGGAAACCCGGGGGGCTCAACGCCCCCCGGGTTCGTCTCGAACTTGCGCTTAACCCTGCAGAATCAGGCGCATGACGCCCTGCGGCGCGGCATTCGCCTGGGCCAACATCGCGGTTGCCGCCTGTGACAACAGCGAGTACTTCACGAGCTCAACCTGCTCCTGCGCCATGTCCGCATTCATGATGCGGTTGTGCGTCGCGAGCTGGTTGTTGATCGCCGTGGAGATGTTGCCTTCCTTGATTCCGACGCGCAGCTGCGTCGAACCAAGCGTCTGCAGACTCGAGTTCACGGTCGTGATGGCCGCGTTGACCGCCGCCAGGGCCGTCGACGCGTTTGAAGTCGAGTCGACCGCGAGTGCCGCGTCGTTGACGCCGAGGCCGGTGGCGCCATGGTTCTGCGACACCGAGAACGACAGCGTGTCGGTCGAACCCTGGCCGACCTGGAACTGCTTGCTCGTGAACGTGCCGTCGAGCAGCTTCTGGCCGCCCCACTGGGTCGTGTTCACGATGTCGTCGACTTCGCTCGCGAGCTGGTCGAGCTGGCTCTCCACCGCGGTGCGCTCGTCCGTGCCGAGCGTGTCACTGGCGGCTTGGAGGACTTTTTCCTTCATGACCAGGAGGATCTCGTTGATCGACTGCATGCCGCCTTCGGCCGTCGACACCAGGTTCGACACGTCACCGATGTTGTCACGCGCGACGACCAGACCACGCGTCTTCGACTCGAGGTTCTTCGCAAAAACCAACCCTGCCGGGTCATCGCCAGCCTGGTTGATGCGCTTGCCGGTCGCGATGCGGAGCTGATGCATCGCCAGGTTCGAGTTGGCGTCGCGGAGCGCCTTCAACGCGTTCAAGGCGCCGATATTGGTATTGATCCGCGACAGATCCGGGCCTGCCATGTGGGTCCCCTTTCACAATTTAGGACGCAGTCCGTGCCAGGAGCTTGGGCGCCGGTGAGCGGCGCCGGCTGCGAAGCGTCCGTGCCTTCTGGCCGGTGCGTCGCTCTTGGCTCCAGGGACTTCATCGCAAGCCTGAGCCCGAACTTGAGCCGTCTGGACGTGCAGCACCGCGGAATGAATCGGCAACCACAGGATGCGGCCCACCCGCATTGGCAACCTGCGGATCCCCTGCCATCGGTGCGGGCAGTGCATCCGGCACTGCGACCGGCGTCCGGCGTGGTGCCGGCAGTGTTTCCGGCAGCAGCACGCCAAGCTTGGCAGGCATCACCGGCGACGTTGGCGGCGCGCCGGCCGGCGCCGGCGTATCGGCCATGACTCGAAAGCCATCCTTGTCGATGTGATAGTCGACGATCTGCTTCGAGTGGTCGCTGCCGGCATGCTTGGTCACCGCAATGACGCGCCGCGACCAGTCCTTGTGCGTCGAAGCCGTGAGCCGAATGACCGTGTTCGCCAAGTAACTGTAGTCCGGCACGTCACCCGCCTGGATGCCACCCAATTGCCGGATCTCGTTCAACACGATCGACGTCGTTCCAGCCGCCTGGAACAGTGCTGCAAGCACGAGGACGTAGTCACGGACGCGATCCTCGTCCTTCACCGCCGCCCACAAGTCGTCGATGCTGTCGAGAACGAGACGGCGCGGCTGCGTGGTCCGCAGATCGCGCATCAGGCCATCGATCATTTCCTCGACGCACAGGGTCGTGGGATCGTGGTGGCGAATGAGCAGCGCGCCACTGCGATACGCCGCCGACCAGTCCATTTGCAGCGATTGAGCCTGGGCCAGAATCTGGTCCGGCGTATTCTTGATGCTGAGCAAGAGGCAATTCTCGCCGGCGCGTAGGCCGGAGTCGATGAAGTGTTGCGCCAGCACGGATTTGCCGGTCCCGGGCGGGCCGGAGACGAGGTTCAGCGAACCATTCCAGAGCCCGCCATCCAACATCGCGTCGACACCGCGGACGCCCGTCGACACGCGGGTGCGATCGGGCTTTGCCAGGTCGCCCATGATGCGATGCACGTCCACCGGGCGCAGACGTGGATACACGACGACACCTTCAGGCCCGAGCTTGAAAGGATGGCGCCCCGAGAGATGCGGTTGGCCGCGCGTCTTCCGCACCTCGATTTGGCGCAAGTTCTCGCCCCCGCCCGTCGAGTTGACGTTGTGCAGCCGGATCGACGCATCGACCAAGTACTCCTCGAAGGCGATCGTTTCATCGTTCAGACGGTCGAGTTCCTTGACCAGGATGGACGTGATGCCCCGCAGCTTGAGAGCGTTCAGAATCTGGCCCAGTAGTTCGCGCAAGCCTTGCTCTTCGGCGGTGACACGCCGGAAGTGGGTGATGCTGTCGATGACGAGCCGGCGAACGCCGATTTCCTCGACGATCTTGTCGACCAGATCCAGCTTGCCGCTGAAACTCTTCAGAATGCGCGCCGGCGGCGTCCACACCAGACGCAGCAGGCCGGCGGCTTCAAGCGGCTTCAGGTCGATTCCAAACTGCAGAGCCTCGAGGTACACCTGGCGCGGAAATTCTTCGAAGGTGATCATGAGTGCCGGCTCGGAGTATTTGACGATGCCTTCGTAGAGAATCCGCATCGCGACGCTGCTCTTGCCGCTGCCGGGTGGGCCCTCGATGAGCAAGCTGTTGCCGCGCACGAGGCCGCCGTCCAGGAGGTGGTCCAGTCCGGCGATGCCGGTCGGCATCCGTTCAAAACCTTGCCCAGGGTCGGTGATCGCGGTGCGCATGTGGGTGCCGTTTCGTTGGTTTGGATCTATCGCGTTTCGCAGCCGCAATAGGGGCAGGCTTGCCACTCCGGGCTTTGCGGGGCATTGCACTGGGTGCAGTAGGCTTGCTTCCAGTCGCGCTCGATTTCGTTGCCGCAGTGGGCGCAGACTTCCCAGTTCGCTTCGACCGGCCGGGTGCACGTCGGACAGCTCTCGCGCAGCACCGTCTTGCAGTACGGGCAGTTGGCGTATTCGATACTGACGAGCTGCTTGCAGCCGGTGCACAGGCGCTCGTGCGCTTCTTCCGACAGCAGGCAACGCTCGACCTCGGCGATCGTCGTGATGCCTTCCAAGACGGCACGCTTGCCGTATTCGCCCAAGGTCATCATGCCGTCGCGGCGCGCCGCATTGCGCAGCGCCGAGGAGGAGGCACGTTCGAGCACCATGCGGTGGTATCGCTCCTCGAGCCGGAAGTATTCGAAGACCGCCAGGCGGCCCCGATAGCCGGTGAAGCCGCATTCGGTGCAGCCGAGGCCGCGGTACAACTGCGGAACGTCGGTTCCGAGCACGGCGATCTCGGTGGGACTCGGCACGTAGGCTTCCTTGCACGGCACACAGATCGTGCGCACGAGCCGCTGCGCCAAAACTCCGCGCAGGGTCGCGGTGATGAGATACGGCACACAGCCCATGTCCACCAGGCGCGCCACGGCTTGCGTCGCGTCGTTGGTGTGCAGCGTGCTGAAGACCTTGTGGCCGGTCAGTGCAGCTCGACACGCAATCTCGACGGTGTCATTGCTGCGAATTTCGCCGACCAGCACCACATCCGGGTCCTGCCGCAGGATCGATTGCAACGCCCGTTCGAAGGTCAAACCGGCCGGTTCATTGATCTGAACCTGGGTGATGCCCGCCAGCGAATACTCGATCGGGTCTTCGATGGCGACGATGTTCTGCGATTCCCGGTCGAGTGCCGCGAGCGTCGCGTACAGCGTCGTCGTCTTGCCGCTGCCGGTCGGCCCGGTGACCAGGAAGAATCCCTGCGGGTTTTCGATCATGTCGCGATGCAGGGCCCGGATTGCATCCGGCATTTGCAGCTTGGTGATGTCGAGAAGACTCATGTCCTTCTTCAACAGGCGCACGACGATCTTTTCACCGAACTGCGATGGCAGGCTCGAGACCCGCAGGTCGACGAGGATGCCGTCGCGCTGCATCGAGAAGCGGCCGTCTTGTGGCATCCGGCGCTCGGCAATGTCCATTTGCGACATGACTTTCAATCGTGACGTGACCGCCGGGGTCAGCGCATCCGGCAGTGACGCAACATGATGCAGGATGCCGTCGATTCGAAAGCGAATGCCGAGCGCGCCAAGCCCCGGCTCTACATGCGCGTCGGTGGCATCCATCGAATATGCCGCGCTCAACATTTCCTCGACGATATCGGTCGCATTCGCGGCGTGTTGCTTCAGCCGTTCTTCGATGTCGAAACGGCCGGCGTGTTGCGACGCCTGGCCGGACACCGCCGGCGCCGAGTCGAATTCGTCCCGCGCCGCCGCCGGCAGGGGCCGTGCAGTTTCGACGCCCGGCGCTGGACCAGTGGCGGTCGATGCCCACGGCGTCGGTCCGGCGGCCGCCGTGGCTTGCACCGCCGGCGCCGGGGCGCGTCCGCGTCCCATCTCAGTGTGCGTGGCCTCCGACTGGGCGACGAGTTCGGCGACCTTGGCGTAGTGCGCGTCGATGACTTCGCAAAGATCGCCGGGCAGCGCTACGAAGCTGCGCAGCTTGCGCTGCAGCACTGCCGTCACGGCTTCCAGTGCGGCTTCGTTGTCGGGCCGCGCGAATGCGACGCACACCGTGTCGCCCTGAACACCGACGACGAGCGCTTGATGCCGCTTGGCAAGGCGCGACGGCAGCATGCGCACGAGACGCGCATCGTAGACGACCGCATGCACGTCGATCGCCGGGGAGAAATAGTAGTTCTCGAGCACCTGGAGGAGCTGGCGGCGCGACATGGCGCCTTCGCGGACGAGCAACGCCTCGATGGAGATCTGTTCGTCTTGCGCCACCGCCGCCCACAAGCTGGCGCGTGGTTCATCGAGAATCTTGCAATGGATGAGAATGGCGTCGAGCCCGACCTCTTCGGCGGATCGAAGCGCTTCGGTCAACGGCATGACATGCCTCGCGTTTCAGCCGCCGGCGCCATCTGCTGGAGATGCACGCGCGCCTGATCGTCGTCGCCCAACTTGTGATACAGACCCGCGAGACGCCGGTGTGCTTCCTCGCACGTCGCGTCGATCTGCAGCACGTTTTCGTAACTCTCGGCAGCCGCCGCGAGTTGGTTCAAGCCCATGCGGAGCCGCGCTTGCAAGCGGAACAACTCCGCATCGCGCACCTGCTGCACGGCTTCACCCGCGGTGGTGAGCGCCGCATCGAGATCGGTGTCGGCGAGCGCGCACACCAGTTCGCACCAGCCGCCCGCCAGGTCGGGCTCGAGCTGTGTGGCGCGCCGCCAGTGCGTGAGCGCTGCATCGTGCGCGCCGCGCTGAGCTGCGAGGCGCGCCAGGAGGCGCTCACACGGCGCCCACCCGGGCCGGGCTGCCTGTACCTCTGCTGCAGCCTCTGCCGCCTGGGCCCAATTCCCGGCGCGGAACTGACACTCCGCCAAAATGAGCCAAGCGCGCGGTGCGTCCGGCGCAAAGCCCAGGCTCGAGCCGCTAGCGGTTCCACGCGCGCACTGCCGCAAGTACGCCTGCGCGTCGGCGCGCGCGGCATCGAAGGCACCTTGGCGCGTCCGCGCTGCGGCACGCACCAAGAGCGCCATCGCCGTCTGCGGGTCGATCCGCAGCGCTGCATCCGCCGCGGTCACCGCCTCAGCCAATCGTCCGAGTTTCAGCAAGACACTCGCCAGGTTCTGGTACGCGGCGGCGCGGTGTGCCGAATCGAGGCTGTTGGTGCGAAGCGCCGCCTCGTAGTACGGCACGGCTTCAGCCGGTTGCTGCAGCAAGGATTGCGTCTCGGCCAAGTGATACAGCACGAATCCATCGCCCGGGCGGTCGGCAAGATCGAGTTCGAGAAGACGAAGATTGCGCTCCAACTTGATCCGTTTGGGTCCCGTGTCGATACAGTAGCCAGAATGCACGAGCACAATATCGCTCCTGCCGATCACGCACCCGGCGGCGGCGAGCGATGGGGTCACTTGTTCGTGAACGCGGCCCTGGAATCGCACCCCGGCGAGATTGCGGAACAGGCGCGGGTAGCGATGGACGAATTCCTGGCCTGCCTGCGAGCCGGCAAGCGGGCTGCGAATCGCGACCAGCCAAGCACCGGTATCGGCACGGCGCAGGCACTGTCGCAACGCCGCCTCTTGGCCCGGCGCCAACTCTTCGTCGGCGTCGAGACACAGGATCCAGTCGCCGGTTGCGGCCGCCAACGCTGCGTTGCGTGCCGCCGCGAAATCCTCTTGCCATGGCACTTCGAGGACGCGCGCCCCGTGTGCTTGGGCGATCGCAATCGTCGCATCGGTCGAACCCGTGTCCACGACGATGATTTCCGGCGCGACGTCGCGCACCGAGGCCAGCGCCTTCGCCACGACCGCAGCTTCGTTGCGGACGATCATGCAGATGGAGAGATTGCTGCCGCGATGCATGGCGGACTCCTTCGTCACGCGTCGCCACGCCGCGCTTGCAGCGCGTCGAGGACCCGGTAACGTGCTGGCCAGCGATCACCGGGAAGCACGATTTGAACGCCACGGCGGCGCTTGGGATTGACGAGAATCGGCCCCTTCAAATTGGCGGTCATCTCGCCCGGGTCATCGGGAATACCGACCGTGACCAGTACCATCACGCCCGAATCTTCCCACCAGTGCACCGCGGCCGCGTCGGCTTCGGAAATCTCGACGGTGTAGTCCGGGCAAATGAGGAACGGCTCGATGACGACGAATGCCAAAGAGGGGTCTTGCAGCGATTGCAGCAGCCGCAGCGGCGACTTCGGGCCATGCTCGAGCAGTACGTAGCGATGCTCGTGCTCGAACCCAAAGAGGCCGCGCTCGAACTCCAAGACATCCGCCTCGGAGACCTCGACCACACCGTATCGCTCCGTCTGCACCTGCATCGAAATCCGACGCCCCTTCTTCCCCCAAAGGAACTACCGCAGGAAGTTCGTGAGACTCATTTGAAACATGCGCGAGGTGGCCGCGAGCGCCGCCTGATAGGCGTTCTGTTGCGCCTGCAGCCGCACCATCGTCTCGGGCAGATCCGCGTCCCGCACCTGGGACAGGTGGTCTTCGAGCGCCAGGTGGTCGCTGGCCAGGAGTTGGCTCTGGGTCTCGAGCGCCGCCGACCGCGCGCCGAGCAATCCGACTTGCTTGCCGACGTTGGAAATCGCCGTGTCGATGCCGCTCAAGAGCGAGCGCACCTTGTCGCCGTCGTTTTTCCACAGGGCGTTCTTGAGATCGATGGCGAGTTGAAACAAATTGCTGCCGTTGGTGAAGACTTCCGGCCCGGTGAGATTCACGGGTTCGGTCCGTTCCGGGCCGATCTGGCGCAAGATGTCACCCGTCAGCGTGCCTTGAGCCGGTACGGCGCTCGTCGTCTGGGTCGTGTAACTCGCGGTGTAGTCCGTGCCGTCGAGCATCGCGCCGCCCGGAATCGCTTCGATGCGGCCTTTGTCGTAGTCGATGCGGTAGTCGACGCCTTCGCGATAGGTCACCGCACCGTTGGTCGATCGCACCACGACCGATCCGGCGGCGAGCTTGGCGTTCGCCAGGTCGACCTCAGTGGCGATTCCGGCGCGAAACGTCTCCGAAGCGACCGCCGTGCTCTTGGCATAGGGCGCTGACTCGCTGCGGAAACCACCAAAGAGATACCGGTCGCCATCCGTGGCGTTCGCTTGCTCCACCAATTCCTGCAGCAACTGATCGACGGAAGTGCCCAAGGTGCCGCGTTCGCCGTTCGAGTCGTCGCTGCCGCGGAGTGCGATCTCCTTGAGCTTCGACAAGAGTTCCTGCACGGTGCCCAAGGGATGCTCGGTCGCCGCCACCCAATGCGCCCCGTCGTCGACATTGGCCTGGTACTGCGCGTTGCGCTCCAGGAGCGCTTGTAGCTTTTGCGACAGCATCGTGCCGCTCGGATCCTGCGACGGCCGCGCGAACCGCCGTCCCGTGGCGATTTCCTGCTGGTATTCGTTGATCTGGCCGAGGGCCCGCGCAACGTTTTGGCGCATCGAACGATGCATCTGTGCGTCGGTGACTCTCATTCGGGCCTCCTCACATCCGGACGATGGAATCGAGCATCTGGTCGATGGTCGTCGTGACGCGTACCATCGCCTGGTACGCATGCTGCGTCGCCATCATCTGGGTCATTTCTTCGTCGAGCGAGACGCCGCTGACGTCGGCGCGCTGCGCATCGATCTGGTCGAGGATCGCGCCTTGCGCGTCCTGAAACGATTGCGCTTGGCTGGTGTCGAGGCCGATACGGCCGACCATGCTGCGATAGGCCGAACCCAGCGTCTCGGTGCCGTTGCCCAGCAGTTTCGAGCCGGCGATCTGCGCCATCGCAAGCGCCTGGCGCCCATCGCCGCGCTCGCCGCCGGCCGATGCGGCGATGAGGTTGACGTCGCCCTCGATCGCGGCGTCGATCCGGATGTCGCCGGCGTGGACGCGCGTCGGATCAAAGAAATTGTGTCCGGTCGACCCATCGAGCCTGGTGCCCGCCGCATGGATCCGGTTGGTTTCGGCGATGAGGCCAGCCGCGATGTCGTCCAGGGCCTGGCGATAGGCGGCAATTCGGTCATCGCGCGTCGTGAGAAGTCCGCTCAGACGTCCGCCGGCGAGAACGGGTGATTGCTTCGTATCCTGCCAACGGATGGCGGTGGAGCCGCTCCCCGGATCCGCGACTTCCAAGGCGCGTGCTTCCGGCCCCTGCACCAGCACCTCGGAGCCAAGATGCACCGTGATGGATCCGGCGGCGTTCTCTTCCACTTGCACGTTGGCGAGGCCGGCGAGTTCATCGACCAACCGGTCGCGCTCGTCGAGCAGGCCGCTCGGTTCGTCGCCATTCGATTTGGCGGCCACGACCATGGCATTGAGAGCGCCGAGACGTGTCGCGATCGAATTGACGCGGTCGACGCCCGTGCCGATCTCGCCGTTGATGTCTTCGACCAGAGAGTCGAGATGCGAATCGAGCCGCTTGAAGGTGTCGGTCAGCGCCCGCGCTTTCTCACGCACCGCGATGCGTGCCGAACCACTCTCGGGCTGGTTCGCGAGGTCGCTCCAGGACTTCCAATACTCGGCGAGTGCCGGTCCGAGGCCGGTGCTGTCGTCGGCTGGAAAAGCGCTTTCGACCCGCGACAGCGATTCTTGCATCGAACCCCAACGCCCGAAATCGGTGTGGTGGCCGCGATACGACTTGTCGAGAATTCCATCCCGGGCCCGGCTCACGCCGACCACGTCGACGCCGGTGCCCATGCTGCCGGAGGGCGTTTGAATATCCATTCCGGGCCGCAATTCGGCGCGCCGGCGCGAGTAGCCGGGCGTCTCGACGTTGGCAATGTTGCCGCCCAGCACGTTCAGCGTCAGCTGATGGGCCCGCAGCGCGCGGCGCGCAATCTCCAAGCCTGCCGATAGACCGAACACGGCGTCCTCCGTTCAGGCACTGTGATCGACGAGAGTGTCGATCTGGCTGCGAGTCAGCGTTCCCGAGGCTTGGTACGTCGGTGCTGCCGGCGCGCGGCCGCTTGCCGCCGCCAGCATCGTTTCGATGAATTCGAGCGACTGCTCGATGAGACGGCGGTTGTCGTTGTTGACCCGCGTGACGATCGCGAGCGCTTCGCGGCCGGTCGTCGAGAGCGACTCGAGCTCCTGGCCCAGCGTGCCACCCAACGCGCCCGCCAGGTCGCGCAGTGTCGCCTTGCCGGCCTCGAGTCCCAATCCGGCCGAAAGCTGGGTCAGGACGCGGGTGCGTTGTTCGTCGGCGGTACGGAGCTTGTCGAGCACTGCCGTCTGCTCGGCAAGCGATGCCAGAACGGCCTCGACATCGCGGCCGATAACCGCGGTTTGCTGCTGCCGCAAGGTCGCTTCGAGCTTGCGCAGGTGATCGACCTGTTGGTTGACCAACGTCGCGAGTTCGCGCGCCAGTTCTTCGTGCCGGGAGCCGGTCATCGCTTGCCTCCGTCTGGCGCGTTCAGGGCGCCGTCCGCGGTCGCTGCGTGGCGCTTCGATTGCGCTTCGAGTTGCTGGCCCAAGTCGTGGCCAAGGCCGATGCCGCCGCGATGCGCCAACGCCACCGACAAATGCTCGTCCATGACATCGCGCATGAGCCCGTTGCCGGTCGGTGCGTCCGAATCCTCGGCCATCGCCTCGGTCGAGGCGCGCATCGTGCGCAGCATCGTCGCCAAGAGCAGCGACTCGAAGTCCTGCGCCGAGCGCTCGAGCTTCAGACGGTCGGCCGCATGCGGTTCGGCGGCGCGTTCCGCCGGCAAGCCCGCGGACGGCGCCTGCAAGGGGATGCCCGGCGGGCGCTGCAGCGGCACGAACGAAATAGGTCCGGGCATGGTGACCTCACAGAATTCGCAGCTCGGCGCGCAATGCGCCGGCTTCTTTGAGCGCCTGGAAGATGGCGATCATGTCGCGCGGTCCGACACCGAGCGCATTGAGCGCCCGCGCCAGATCGCCGACGCTCGCCGATTCCTGCAACGGGAACAGCCCGCCGCCATCTTCACTCGCCTCGATCTGGTTTTCCTGGGCCACGACGGTCTCGCCGTGCGCCAACGAGCGCGGCTGCGAGACGACCGGCTTCGAGTCGATCTTCACCGACAAGTTGCCATGCGCCACCGCCACGCTCGCGATCGACACGTGTTCGCCGGCCACGATGGTGCCGGTGCGCTCGTTGACCACGAGACGCGCCGCGATATCCGGTTCCACATCCAACGATTCGATGCGTGCCAGCAACGTGACGCGAGCCGCGCGGCCGTCCAGGGACGAGTCACGAATCGCCGCCGCCGGAACTTGGATTGTTCCGGCATCGATGGCGCGCGCCGTCTTGCCACCCAACTCGCGATTGATTGCCGCGGCAACGCGCAGCGCGGTGGTGAAATCGGGTTCGTCCAGAACAACGGTGATGCCGTCGCTGATACGCGGCGGATTCCATTCGCTTTCGATCGCACCGCCGCCGGGGACGCGGCCGACAAGCACGTAATTTTGCGCCACCTTGCTGTCGCCGCCGCGCGCACTGAAGCCGCCGACGGAAACCGGCCCCTGGGCGCTCGCGTAGACGAGACCCTCGGGGGTCGCGAGCGGCGTGTACAGGAGCGTGCCACCTTCCAGGCTCTTGGCGTCACCGAGCGACGAGACGCTGACGTCGAAACGCGCGCCGCGGCGCTGATACGGTTGCATGCGCGCCACCACCATGACGGCGGCGACGTTCTTGACCCGCACCTGGCCTTCGGGAACGGTCACTCCGAGGCGCGTCAGCATGTTGCCGACCGATTGCATCGTGAATGTCGAGGAGCGGGAGTCACCGCTGCCGTCCAAGCCGACGACGATGCCATAGCCCACGAGTTGCTGTTCCGCACCCGGATCGATGCGCGCCATGTCTTTCAGACGGACCCCGGCCGTTGCCGGCGCTGCCATGCCGAGCATGGCGGCGATGGCGGCCGCGATCAACAGTGCCACGTGACGCGGGGTACGAATCGTCCGGCGCATCAGAACAACCAGCCTAGGACGCGGGCGATGACGTTGGGCTTGGTGCCATTCGTCATCTGGCCCTTGCCTTTGTAGAGGATTTTGGCGTTGGCGATGTCGGATGAGAACACGACGTTGCCTTCGCGAATGTCGATCGGGCGCACGATGCCCGAGAGCTGCAGGATCTCCTTCTCGTCGTTGATCTGCACTTCGTGCTCGCCGCTGATCCCGAGATCGCCGTTGGCGCGCACCTCGTTCACGGTGACCGCCATGCGCGCCGTCAGCCGGCCCTCGCGGCTCAGTTGTCCGGCGCCCGTGTGGTCGCTGCCAAGATCTGCCGACATGCCGAAGTCGGGCAGGAACTTCAGCGCCCCGGTCCCGGCATCGGCTTTGTTCTGGAACTTGCTTTTGCGGCTGGTGGAAATCGTCGAGGAGTTGCTGGCACTCGCCCGCTCGACAATCGCCACAGTCAAAATGTCGCCCAGTGCGCGCGCATGGACGTCGGCGAAAAGCGACGCCTGGCGCACGGTGCGCGGGCCGTTCGCTGCGGCGGGTGCGGCTGTGGCTGTGGCCGGCACCGCGGTGTTGGTTTGGATTTCGGCGGCGGCGCTCTGCGCCAGTATCGCGCCGACCAGACTGACCAGGAACCCATGGCGAATCATCGTTCAGCCTCCGATCGCGTTGTCGTCGAGCTCGATGCGGACACTGCCCGGGCCCATGACGGTGGCCTGCAGGCGGCGGCCGCTGCGGTCGTTCTTGATCGCGACGCGTTGTCCGACGGCGCCGTCATCGAGAGCGATGCCGCTCACCGTTACGGTGATGCCGCCCAAACCGAGGGTCGCCATGACCTTGTCGCCGCGCCGGATAACGGGCAGTGGTTCGAGATCACTTGGATGGACCGTTTCGCCGGCGCTGAAGCTGCGCCGCAGGCGCATGCCGCGCACCGATTCGACGCTCGCCACCACAGTGTCGCCGTCGGCGGCTGCCTCGCGGCGTTCAACGCTGAACTGTTCGGGAGCGGCCGCGGCGCCGCGGCCGATGGGTGCGACCGCGACCAGCACACTGCGGTAGACACGCAATTGCACGGACACCGAGCGTTCACCGATCTTCGTGCCATCACGCCACATCTCGAGCGCCACCAGGGTCGGCCCGGAGGCACGCCGGGTGCCGAGAACGCGGCCGTGAATCTCGGCTTCCTGACCTTGCAGTCCACCCAGCGCCGGCATCGGGCCGCAAACGACCTCGACGTCCGCACCGGTTCCGAAGGCGGACCGCGCGGCATCCTCGGCGGCCAGCGCCAGGGCGCGGGCATCGAGGACCACGGCGGCGGCGCGCGGCGCAGCCACGAGCGCCAAGAGCGCCACCAGCAGCACCAGTTTCGAGAGTCGTTGCATCGCGGGCTTCCTCCTTACCGTGCGAGATCGTTGGCCATCGTCATCATCTCGTCCGATGCTTTGATGGCCTTGGAGTTGATTTCGTAGGCGCGCTGCGCGGTGATCAAGTTGATCATTTCTTCGACGATCTCGACGTTGGAGACCTCGAGCTGGCCCTGCGCGATGCGGCCAAAGCCCTGCGTGGTCGGAGTTCCGGACACCGGCTCACCGGAGGCTCCGGACAAGACGAACAAGTTCTGACCCTGGGCCGACAAACCGGCGGCGTTCATGAAGCGCACCAGCTCGATCTGCCCTACCGACTGCGGCGTGGCGTCGCCCGGGACGCGCACCGAGACCGCGCCGTCGGCCCCGACCAGGACTTCCTTCGTGTCGTCGGGCAACGTGATGTCCGGACTCAATGGATAGCCGTCGCTGGTGACGATGCGGCCCTCGGCCGAGACCTTGAAGCTGCCGTCGCGCGTGTAGGCTTCCGTTCCATCAGGCATCTGCACCCGGAAGAACCCGTCGCCCATGATCGCCAGGTCGGTGGCGTTGCCGGTCTGTTGGGTTTCGCCCTGCGTGAACATGCGCTGCGTCGACACCGGTGTCGCGCCGTAACCGATCTGCACCGATGCGGGTGCGACGATACCGGTCGAACCGGCGCCGCCGACGCCACGCATCTGCTGATAGAAGAGATCCTGAAACTCCATCCGGGCCTTCTTGAAGCCCGTGGTGTTGACGTTCGCCAGGTTGTTGGCGATGTTGTCGACGTTGAGCTGCTGCGCCTTCATGCCGCTCGCAGCGGTCTGCATGGCTCGAATCATGGCGTCCTCCCGTGCGGCCTCACCGCTGGATCAACTCGTTGACCGTGCGCCCGAGAGCATCGCTCTGCAGGCGGACCATGCGCTGAGATGCTTCGTATTCACGCATGAGAGTCATCATGCGAACCATCTCGTCCATCGTTTCGACGTTCGATCGCTCGAGACTCTTCTGGCGCACGTGGGCGGTTGTGGGTGCCGGCTCGAGCGTCGTGCCCGGCCGCGGCGCGAAATGGCTCTTGCCTTCGCGTACCAGGCCGGCGGTCGAAGCGAAATTCTTGATCGCCAAGCGCCCTACCGACTGCTCGTCCACGAACACTTCACCGCTCGCATCGATGGCGACGCGATTGCCGGTCAGGGTCATCGGACCGGATTCGGACAGCACCGGCGCACCGCTCGAATCCACCAGCGTGCCGGCCGGATCGAGCGAGAAGTTGCCGTTGCGCGTGTAGCGCTCGCCTTCCGGCGTGTCGACGGCGAAGAATCCCGGGCCCTCGATCGCCACATCCAGGTCGCGCCCGGTCGGCTCGACCAACCCTTGAGCGAAGTCCGTGAAGATGTGCTGTTTCTTCTCCACGTCGCGAATCGATTCGGCCGACTGGATATCGGTCAATTCCTCGGAGAAAACCCGGGTCGCCTTGAAGCCGGGCGTCGAGGTGTTTGCGAGGTTCTCGCTCACCGCGTTCTGCCACACTTGGCGCGCCACCATCGCGGCGCCCGAGGTGTACATCCCGTCCGACATGTGCGCCGCCTCCCGCGGTTTCCGTACTCGTCCAGTGGTCGAACGCTGCAGACGACGTGCCCAGCGCGTCGATTCAACCTGCTTCAGCGCCGGCGCCGCTCGGCGGCTGTCGTCGCGCGTCGAGACGCGCAGCACTTGTTCGGCCCCTGTCCTATGCTCGTGTACGTCCGGCGACGTACGCGTGCAGTGCGTCCGGTGCGCTGCACGATTCCGATCCGCACCGGCGTGGCCGTTTTCCGGCCTCAGGCCTCGACGTCGAGTTTGTGGCCTGAATGCTCGTCGGCCGGCGCCGGCCGCGATTCTTCTTCGTCGGGCGATTCGTGCGGCGCCCCGTCAGGGTTCTGCTGGCGCGGCGCATCGTCGCCGACCCGCGGTGTCCGTCCGATCCGCTGGATGAGCGGCGCTCCCGGCCGCACGGGTGGTACATCGAATCCCGCCGCGCTCACGAGTCATCTCCAAAGCCGAGGGTGACGCACAGCCGCGCGCGCAGCGCGGCCACGGCCGCGGTACGGATCTGCGACACGCGTGACTCCGTGACGCCCAGCACCGCACCGATTTCCTTCATTTTAAGCTGCTCGTGGTAGTAGAGCGCCAAGACCAGGCGTTCGTTGCGCGGCAACTCTTCGATCCAACGCATGACAAGTGCTTCGACCTCGCGCTGCTCGACTTCACCAAGCGGGTCGAGCTTGCTTTCGTCGATCTCTTCGGGCAGCGAATCGCTGCGTTCCAGGAGTTCTTCGATGGAGTACAGCGGCACGCGGGCGGCGGTGTCGAGAAGGTCGACGACATCCTCGGGCGTGCTGCCGATCTCGGCGGCAATTTCCACCGGCGTGGGGGTGCGCTTCAACGTTTGCGACAAGGACGCCGCGGTGCGCTCGACGCGCCGCACCTTGACGCGCGTCGAGTACGGCAGCGGATCTTGCGCCCGCAAGTGGTCGTACACGGCGCCGCGCACATACTGTGACGCGAAGCTTTCGAAGCGCGTGCCGCGCCCGGGGTCGAAGGCGTCCACGGCGCGAATCAGTCCGAGCATTCCGGCGCTCACGAGGTCGGCGGCGTCGACGTGCCGCGGCACCGCGGCGGCGACGCCGTGCGCGATCCGCTTTACGAGCGGCATGTGCTGCAGGATGGTTTGCTCACGATCGGCCCGTAGCGCCGCGTCGTATGCTGTGCCTTCCATCGCCTTCACATCCCCTCACTCCCCCAAAGGCCCTCAAGCGGCTGCCGGCACCGGCTCTAATACGGGTTCGGCGCTGCGCGCCGCAGCTAGGCTCAGGACGCCCACGGCGCGGACATCGATGTCGGTCGCGAGCTCGTGATACGCGAGAACCGGCAGAGTCGGAAACGACGCCTCGAGCAAGCGGCGGACCGCGATGCGCACCCGCGGCGCGCACACGACCGCCGGCCGTTCCTGGCGATCCAGAATGGCGCGCACGTACCGGCGCAGGAGCTGGAAGAGCGCCTGAGTATCCTGTGGCGGCATCGCCACGACGCCGTCGCGCAAGGACTGCTGCAGCAGTTGCTCGAGCGCCGGATCGAGTGAAACGACCTCGAGTTTGTGTTCCGCGGATGCGCAAGCTTCGCAGATGGCGCGCGCCAGTCCAGCCCGCACCGATTCCGTGAGCGCATCGACGTCGCGCGTTTGCGGTGCGTAGTCCGCCAAGATCTCCAAGATGCGCCCCAGATCCCGTACCGGCACGCGTTCGCGCAAGAGGTTCTGCAGCACGCGCTGTAGAATGCCCATCGACACGATGTCGGGCACGACGTCCTTGACGAGCGTCGGGCTGTCCTTGCGGAGCTCCTCGAGCAGCGATTGGACGTCTTGCCGGGACATGATTTCGGCGGCTTGCGACTTCACGACTTCGGTGAGATGCGTCGCCAAGACGACGCTGTTCGTCACGACGGTGAGTCCCTGGTCTTCGGCGCGCGGCTTCACCGCGCCGGTGACCCATTTCGCACTCAGCCCGAACGCCGGTTCCTTGGTCTCGACGCCGTCGATGCGCCCGAGCGCCGCCAAGTCGCCCATCGCCAGCCAGTAGCCGGCCAGCAAGCGCCCGCCATCGACACGATGGCCGCGGATCCGGATCTCGTAGTGGTCCGGACGCAGACGAATATCGTCGCGGATGCGAATCTTCGGGATGATGATGCCGAGCTCGGACGCCATCTGGCGCCGCATCGTGATGACGCGGTCCAGAAAATCGCTGCCGCCATCCTTGTCGAGCAGCGGGATCAGACCGAAGCCGACCGCAACCTCGAGCCGGTCGACGCGCAGGAATTCTTCCGGCGTCTCTTCGTGCTTCGGGACCGGAGCCGGAGCCGCCGCCGCCGCCGAACGCTTCTTTTCGCGCCGCGCCGCAGCCTGCCCCAAGAGCGCCAATGCGCCCGCCAGCACCAGGAGCGCCATGGACGGAATGCCGGGAACCAGTGCCAGCACGCACAACGCGATCGCCACGATGTTGAGCGGCCGGCGGCGGTCGAACAACTGGTGGCCCATTTCGGCGCCCAGCTTCTCGCCCGCGGCGGCACGGCTTACCACGATACCGGCGGCGGTCGAAACGATCAGCGCCGGAATCTGGCTCACCAGGCCGTCGCCGATCGTCAGGCGCGTGTAGGTGCGCAGCGCTTCCCCGGGCGCCATCTTGAGCTGCAGCACGCCGATGATGAAACCGGCGAAGATGTTGACGAGCGCGATTACGATACCGGCGATCGCATCGCCTCGGACGAACTTCGACGCGCCGTCCATGGCGCCATAGAAGTTCGCTTCGCGCGACAGGTTTTCGCGCCGGCGCAGCGCTTCCTTGTCGTCGATGAGGCCGGCGTTGAGATCTGCGTCGATGCTCATCTGCTTGCCAGGCATCGCGTCCAAGGTGAAGCGCGCCCCGACTTCGGCATTTCGCTCCGTACCCTTGACGATGACGAAAAACTGAATGATGACCAGAATGATGAAAATCACGCTGCCGACGACGTAGTTGTCCTTGACGACGAAGGTGCCGAAGGCGGAAATCATCTTTCCGGCGTAGGCCTGGCCCAGGATGAGGCGCGTCGATGCGACGTTGAGCGCCAGGCGGAACAGAGTCAGGACCAGCATCAAGCTCGGGAACACGGACAGTTGCAGTGGCTCCTTGGCATGCAGGGCATTCACCAGGACGATGAGCGAGAAACTGATGTTGAAGGCGAGCATGATGTCGATCAAGAACGTCGGCACCGGAACGATCATGACGCCCAGGATGCCGATGACGGCAAATGCCAAAATGGCATCCGAGCGATTCCCGAGGCCGAGAACGGCCGGAGTTTTTGCGACGGCGCTCATCGCGTGCCTCCGTCACTCGTCGAGACCCGGCCCTTGAGCCGGTAGACGTAACCCAGGACCTCAGCCACGGCGCGATAGAGCTCGCCCGGAATCTCGGCGCCCACCGGCGCCATGCGGAAGAGCGCCCGCGCCAGCGGCTTGTCCTCGATGACCGGCACGCCGTGCTGGCGGGCGAGATCCTTGATGCGCTGCGCGATCAAGCGTTCACCCTTGGCGACCACTCGTGGCGCACCCATGGACCCTGCGTCGTACTTGAGCGCCACCGCCAAGTGCGTCGGGTTCGTGAGCACGACGTCGGCGGTCGGTACCGCGTCCATCATCCGGCGCCGCGCCAGGTCGCGCTGGCGGCTGCGAATGCGGGACTTGATGATCGGATCGCCCTCCGCTTCCTTCTGTTCTTCTTTGACTTCTTGGCGGCTCATGAGCAGATCTTGGTTGTAGCGGCGGCGCTGCCAGAGCCAGTCGACGACTCCCGAAGCCACCAAAACCAGCGCCACCCGCAACGCGATCGAACCGGCGAGATCCTCGACGCGCCCAAGCAATGAGGGCAATTCGAAGTCGAGGCCGGCCGCCATCGTTGTCATCATTTCGCGGATCCCGACCCAGCAGACCGCACCGACGACCGCCACCTTCAGCAGATCGCGCAAAAGCGAGAAGCCTGTCCCGGCCGAGAACATGCGGCGAAATCCGGCCAACGGATCGATGCGCGACAGATCAGGCATCGCCAAACGCGGCACGAACAGCAGCCCGCCTTGCAGCATCGCGGCAGAACCCGCCGCCGCGACGGTGACGATGCCGAAGAGCGGCAGCAGCAACTGCACCGTCCACACGAACCAGGACTGCGCGAGCAGCGGCAGTTCGGCGGCCGCCAGCGACTGGCGCGAGATCAATTGCAGGCACTCCGACCAGCGGTCCATGGTGCGCTGCATCATCCACGGCCCCACCGTCCGCAATCCCAAAACTGCCAGGAACAGGATGACCGACGATTGCAATTCCTTGCTGCGAATGACCTGGCCGCGGTCGCGAGCTCGCTTCTTATGCCTTCCGGTAGGCTGTTCGGTCCTGTTGCTCTGTTGCTCGGCCACTGCCATTCACCTCGCCGTCGCCGGTTTGCAAGCTTTCCCGTGCCGTAGCGTGCGCGCTCAGTGCGCCAGCGCCGCCACCAATCCGTCGACCGTGTTTGGAACCGAGATCAGTGTCCGTTGGATCAGGGCGAAAGTCGCCGGCAACGCCAGGGCCGCCACTGCGATCCCGATCACGATGCGGACACCGAATCCCACGCTGAACAAGTTGAACTGCGGCACGCTGCGCGACAGCAACGCCATCGCCAGTTCCGCCAGAATCACACTCGCGACCACCGGCGCGGCGATTTGCACCGCGATGACGACCGAGTTCCCGAACAACGCCAGGAAGGCCTCGGCAAGGTGGCCGGAAAACTGCGCCTGTCCCACCGGCACGATCGTGTAGCTGCGGCCGAGTCCGGCCAAGACGACCCGGTGCGCACCGGTCGTCACGAACAGGGTGACCGCGAGCAAATCGTGCAGGCGGTCGAGAATGACTTCCTGCTCACCGAAATTCGGGTCGACGCTGGCGGCAAAGCCGAAGCCGATTTGGGCGCCCGCCAGCCGTCCGCCGTATTGCGCCGCCGAGACCACCACTTGCACCGCGAGGCCGATGAGCACACCCATGGCGGCTTCGCGCGCCACCAAGAGCGCCAGGCCGAGCGGATCGCTGGGCACCGTCACGCCGGCGCCGGCCACCGGCAGCAGCAGGACGGCGATCATCAGCGACAGCCAGACGCGCAGCGCCGGCGGCATGAGCCGCGACGCGAAGCAAGGTGCCACGAACAGCAGCGCCCCGATCCGCACCGCGATCAGCAGCAGGAGCGGTACTTGTGTGAACCACGTCTCGAGTGACGACACGGTACGAACTCCTCAGCGCGCGAAGGCGGCAAAATCCCCGAACAACAGCGTCGTGAAACCGACGAGCTTTTGAATCATCCACGGGGCGCATATCAAGAAGGCGATGCCGACCGCGATGGCCTTGGGAATGAATCCCAGGCTGGTTTCCTGAACTTGCGTCACGGCTTGCAGGACACTCATCAGGATGCCGACGAGCATTCCGAACAGCAGCATGGGGCCGGCGAGCTGCAGCGTGAGCATCAGCGTCTCGCGGGTCAGGCCCATGAGCATCTCTTCGGTCATGTCCGCTTCCTCACCTGAAACTCGTCACCAGCGACTGCACGACGAGGTGCCACCCATCCACCAGGACGAAGAGCAAGATCTTGAACGGCATCGAAAAGGTGATCGGCGGCAGCATCATCATGCCCATGGACATCAGAACGCTTGCCACCACGAGATCGATCACCAGGAATGGAATGAAGAGCATGAAGCCGATCTGGAAGGCAGTCGTCAGCTCGCTGACGATGAAAGCCGGCACGACGGCTTGCAGCGGCACGTCGGCGACGCTCTTGGCGTCGTGCACTCCGGCCATGTTGGCGAACAGGCCTAGATCTTTTTCGCGCGTCTGCCGCAGCATGAAGCCGCGCACCGGCTCAGTGGCGCGATGCCAGGCGTCGATTTCCGAGATCTCGTGGCGCACGAGCGGCTGCAGTGCGTTGTCATTGACTTGCTTCCAGACCGGCGCCATGACGAACGCGGTCAGAAAGAGCGCCAGACCCACCAGCACTTGGTTGGGCGGCGTTTGCTGCTGGCCGATGGCGTGCTTCAGGAAACCGAGCACGATGACGATCCGCGTGAATGACGTCACCAGCACCGCGAGTGCCGGCGCCAGCGACAGGATCGTCAGCAATACGACGATGCGCAGCGTGACCGGCAAACTCGCCGGGTCACCCGTGCCGTCGACGTTCAACGACACCTTGGGCAGCGCCCAAGCGGCGCTCGCGCCTAGAACGAGGACGAGTCCCGCCAAGGCCGCGATGCGCGGCGTACTGCACACGCGCCGGCGGCCGGGGAGCCTCATGGCGCACCCGCCTTCTGCGTCACGATGTGCAGGAGGCTCGCGAACGCCGTACCGCGCGGTGCATCACCGGGCGGGTAGAGCGTTGCTGCCTCTTCCGGCGACAGCTCGAACACCGGTGCGATGGACGTTTCCGTGACGCCGACCACGACGACGCGTGACCCGGCACGTACGCCATAGAGCGCCCGCTTCGGGGCCAGGTCCAGGCGGTCGACGATTTGGAGTCGGCTGACGCCGGCCGTGCCGCCGCGCGTGCCCATCGCCCGCCGCAGCACGAATCCGGCACCGAGGATCAGCGCCACGATGAGGGCCAACGCGAGTCCGAGCCGCAGCGACAACGACGCCAAGCCGCCGCCCGGGACACCGGGCGGTGTGGCCGATACGCCGGCGCCCGCGACTCCGGTGGCTGGCGGCGTCGTGCCGGTACTGCACCAAACCAAGAGCGCCGCGCAGCAACACGCCGCGACGGCGATCCAAAGCCAACGGCTGCCGCGCAACGGCTTCACTTCTTCTCCACGTTCGGGTCGAGCAGTTCGGTAACACGAATTCCGAAGCGGTCGTCCACGACCACGACTTCACCGCGGCCCACCAGTTCCCGATTGATCAAGATGTCTACGGGCTCGCCCAAGGCGCGTTCGAGACGCACCACCGATCCAGGGCCAATCTTGAGCGCATCGCGGAGCGGTATCGAGGCACCGCCAAGCACAACGGTCATCGTGACCACCACGTCCATCAGCAGGCCGATGTTGTCGCGGCCTTCCGGACTCGCGCCGGCTTGCAGCGGTTGAAATTGCGCCCGCCGCACTTCAGTCGTCGCGGCGTCGCCGGCGGCCGGTGCTGCGGCCCCGACTGGCGGCTCTGCTGCCGGCGCCGACACCGGCACGGCCGCCGCGACGGCGGGGCGGGCCGGATCCACGACCGGGCGTCCGGCGGGTTGTGCTGTTTCGTTCGCCACGATTCCGTTCTCCTTCCCTTTCCCTGGCGCGTTCGACCGGCGGGCGTATTGCCGCCGCGCCGACGCCGCGCTTCACACCGAGCGCGTGATGCGGACTCCGAATGCGTCCTCGACCGAACCGGGATGGCCCCGGAATGCGACTCGGTCGCCGATCATCACCACGAGTTCGTCGCCGAGCTTGTGCTCCAGATGAACCACGTCACCGACGCGCAGCGCCGCCAGATCGCGGATGCGGATCGCCGTCGGCGGCCACTGCACACGAACGTGCACGCCGACGTTCTCGACGTGCTGCCACGTGAGGCCTTCGCCGTCCTTGACGGTCGTCGCTTCCTCGCCGATCGCCCGGCCGATTTCACCGTGCGAATAGAACAATTCGACGACGCCGGCTGCGTCGCCGACTCGCACTTCGAATGTCGCCGCCACACCTTCCGTTGCTTCGGTCGCGTGGCGTTCTTCGGCAGCAACGAGCACCGCGGGATGCCCAGGTGCCGGCGGCACATTCCAGGCCGTCGCCAGCGCCTTGCGCACCGGGTCGGCGGTCAGGGTCAGCAACGCCGACTCGATCTCGGTCGGCTCGCGCGCCACTTCGCGCACCGCGCCCATGCCACCCAAGAGCCGGTCGACAAAGGCCTGCGATAGTTGCGCATCGACGCGCAAGAGGATCTGGCCCGCGTCCGTGAACGGTGCGAGCCGGAAAACGGGGTCGTACGGTGTCTCGAAGAGCTGCGCCGAAGCGCCTTCGCCGGCGCTTCGCAAGGTCACGTCGCAGGTCACTCCCAGCCGCTCACCGAGTGCCGCGGCGAGCGGCTTCACGAGAGCCGTCTGGTTTTCCGACAAGCGCTCGCGGACTCCCGCCGTAATCCGCACCGGCCGGCGAAAATCGTAGGCCTGTACTTCGTTGGCTGTCGCCGCCGCGCTCTCGGTCACCACCAGCTCCGCTCACTGAAGGACGAACCGCACGAAGTAGATCGCGCCCACTTCTTCTTCCGGAAGCAACCGGTCGACCTCGGCTTGGATTTCCTTGCGGATCGTCTCGCGCTGCGAAACGTCGGCGAGTTCTTCGACGGTCTTCGAACTCAAGATTTGAATCAGTGCATCCTTGATGGGTGCGTCCTTGGTCTTCATGTCGTCGAGAAACGTCGGCAGCCCGGACTGCAGACCAACGCTGGCGGCGAGATAGCGGGTACCGCCGCAGCCGGCGGGATTCACCACCAGGTCTTCGATGAGGTAGACGCTGCCGGCAACGGTGCCGCCGGATTCGCTTTCGCCATGGCCCCCGCCGTGTTCCTGACTCTTTTTCTTGCCACCCTTGTGCGCTTCGCCGCCGGCGGACGCCGGCGTAAAGGCGCCGCGCTGCCCCGACGGCGGAACACTGGCCATCCCCGGCACCACGACGCGCTCCACCAGCGCCGCCGCACCCAGCGCCGTACCGACGTACAACGCGATGACCAGCGGCAACATCTTGTTGCTCTTGGCCGGTGGCGCGGCGATCGCTGCCGCGTCCCCAGAGCCTGCTGCCGGTGCTTGATCGGCCACGTTGCATCACCTCCGAAACCGATGGCGGCGGCGCGGTTGCCGCCGCTTCGTCACTGCTTCAGGTTGATCAAATCACTCATGATCTGATCGCTGGTCGTGATGACGCGAGCGTTGGCTTGGAATCCACGCTGCGCGACGATCATCGACACGAATTCTTCGGACAGGTCGACGTTCGATGCTTCGAGCGATCCGGATTCGATCGAGGCGGGAATCGTCGACCCGGCGGCACCGACGATCGGGTCACTGGTATTGAGCGAGTTCTGGTACAGGCTGCCCGACACCCGCTCCAGGCCGTCGGCGTTGTTGAAGCGCGCCAGCACCACTTGGCCGAGCGTGCGCAGCACGCCGTTCGTGAAGTGGCCGGCGATCACTCCGGTCGCGTCGATCGACAGCGAGCTCAAGGAGCCGGTCGCCGACCCGTCTTGGGCGTTGGCGCGAGCCGTGAACGCCCCGGAGAGTTGCGTCAGCCCGTCGAACGCCGACGCCGTTCCGGCGTCGAACTTGAGAGTCATCGGTTCCGCACCCGGATCGGGGCTCAAGGCCAGCGCATCCGACCCGCCGTCGTACATCCACGACTGCATGGAACCATCGGTGTTGAACTGCACACTGCCGGAACTACCGGACGTCACCGTCTCGCCGCCGTCGAAGCCGGCCTTCCAAGACCAAAGACCCGGAGTCGCGGTGCGCGTGAATGTCATGTTCAGCGTGTGCGAGGTGCCGAGCGAGTCATAGACGAGGGTCGACGACTTGTGTTCGGTGGCCGCGGTGTCGATGGTCGCGATACCTGCCGCGAGCCCGCTCGCCGAGGTGACTTCGACGTCGCCACCGCCCAGTTTCTCGAGGCCGTCCGCGACACCCGTCGTCTCGTTGAAGTGGATGGTGAGCGCCACCGGCGACGCCGCCTGGCCGCCCGTCGGCGTGAACACATCGGTCGCCTGTAGGGTGCTGGCGGTGCCGTTGTTGGCCTGGAAGCTGGCGCCCACGCCGGCGCCGAACAGTTGGCGCGAGATGTTGCCGGCGACGCCGTTCGACGTGACGATGTTGTTCACGGCGCCATCACCGTGCATGTCACGCGACAGCTGCACTTCACCATTGACGATCGAGGCCGTCACACCCTTGACGATGCTGTTGATGCTCGATATGAGATCCGCGACGGTTGACTGCCCGGTGAGTCCAGTGACCGACACCGGTGTCCCGCCGTCGATCGTGAGACTGAAATCGGCGGCATTCGTGACCCCGAGCGAGGCCAAGGTTTCGACGCCCGTGAGCCCGCCTGGCACCAGCAGGTTACTGCCAGCCGCCGTGCTCGAGGTGGCGCCTGTCCCGGTGATCGTCACTGCATGCTGGCCGCCGGCGCCGTCTTTCGCCTTCCCAGAGGTGCGGGTGATCCCGGTCGTGCCGGCCGAGTTCATCGTCGCAATGCTGTCGGTCGCGCTCGCATTGAGATTCGCCTTCAACCCAACGGTGGTCGAGGCGGTGCCGGGAATGCTCAGATCGAGCGGCAGGTGCAAGCCTTCGAGCGGCGCGCCGGTCGGAATTGCGCCCTGGCTGTCGGCGAGCCATCCCTGGACGACATGGCCCGAGCCGCGGTTCACGAGGCTGCCGTCCTTGTCGAACGTGAACGTGCCGGCGCGCGTGTAGAACTTGTCGTTGCCGTTCGCCAGAACGAAGTAGCCATCGCCGCTCACCGCCATGTCGGTAAGAATGCCCGTACTCTGCATCACGCCCTGAGTGCGGTCGGTGTCGACGCTCGCCACTTCCATCCCGAGTCCGAGCTGAATTGCGTTCTGTCCACCCAGGTTGCCGGAGGGCGCCGAGGCGCCGCGCAGCGTTTGCACGAGCGCTTCACGGAACGTCGTCCGGTTCGACTTGTAGCCGGGTGTGTTCGAGTTCGCGATGTTGTTACCGATCACGTCCATGCTGAACAGGTGGCCTTTGAGGCCGGAGATCGCGCTGTACAACGCTCCGAGAGCCATGGGTGAAACTCCTTTTTTGTCGTACGCCCGTTCGGACCCCGAACGGGTTTCCTGTCGATCGTTCGCCGGCCGTGGCGCGGCGCAGCACAGTCACTGTTCGTGGCCGAAAATCCCCAGCCGCAGTGCGGCATGTACAAGGCCGGCTTCGGTATGCACGTCCAGCTTGCGCATGATGTGCGCGCGGTGCGTGTGGACCGTCCGGGTGGCGATGTTCAGTTGGGCGCCGATATCGCGCGACCCTTTGCCGCTCGCGACCAAGCGCAGAACTTCGCGTTCACGGTTCGTCAACGGCCGGCGATGCGGCGCGCCGCCGCGTTCGACGTAGTCGCGCACCACGACCCGCGACGTCCCCGCCGACAAGTGGAAGCGTCCCGCGTGGACGGCGCGGACGACCGCCGGCAACTCGTCGACGTTCTCGTCCTTCAAGAAGTAGCCGGCAGCGCCGTGTTCGAAGGCGGTGCGCACGGCGTCTTCGGACCGGCGCTGTGAAAGCACAACGGTGCGCGTGCCGGGACAGGCGCGGCTCACCTCATCTAAGACGTCGAGGCCGCCGCAGCCTGGAATCGCCAGGTCGAGAACGATGACATGCGGCTGCGTGCGCAGCGCCAGCGACAGCGCCTGCGCGCTGTCATGTGCCTCGCCGACGATTTCGAAGTCGGGGACGCGCGACAGCACGAAGCGAAGGCCGGCGAGAACCAGCGTGGTCCCATCGGCCAGCAGCACGCGGATCGGCGTCGTCGCCGCGGCGCGCGCCGGCTGAACCTCGGACTCGGTCCAGAGCCATGGCCCGAATTCGCGTCCCGCCGCTGGAGACTCCCGTGCTGGTTCGTATGCGAGTGGCGTTTTCATTCTGGGACGGCATTCAGCAAGGTCTCTGCCACGCGAGTGATTCTCATCGTGTGATAGGGGTTCCGACTTGAGCACTATCGTGATCCGACGTATGCGACGTACGACTGGCCGTGCTGCGCGTTGTTGCGACTGCTCGATTCGGAGGCGCGCGGGCGGGCTTTCGATCGTTCCGGCGCTCAGTCTCCGCCACCATCATTTGCAGGACGTGATCGAACGCAGTCCAATTGGATGAACCACAGGCGGGTGTTCAGAGGATGTCTGGATGAGTGATTTGAACTACGGGGGGGCACGTGGTTCCGGGGCGCGGCGCCGCCGGACCGACCTGGATCGCGCATTTCTACGCCACTCAGCCTCTAGAATCCGGCGAAATCGTAGTTTAGCGTAGTTCTTCTGAATGATACGCCGCTTGGCCGTTCGCCCGATACCGACCCCCCGTACACACGATTCCGAGGGCCGTCACCGTCCTGTCCCGTTTTATGCGTCCTCTATTTGACAACTCGCGGGGATGAGGTATATGCATCCCGTCAATCGCCCCTCGCGGGATGTGTGCGGGCAGACCGGAACTGCCCAGGACCGGGAACTCGGATGGAGGGGTTCGCAGTGCCTTATCAGTCGACCGTGAAGGTGGAATCGCCTGGTTCCGCGCGTGTCGAGCACGAGATCGTGACGCCGGCGCCATTTGGATCTCCGTGCCCGCCAGTTCGTGTGCTTGTCGTAGACCGCCCCGGGTGGGTGTATTTCGGTTCCGCAGCAGTGGCGAGTGACAACGCCTCTCTCGAGGTCGTGGGCCGGGCGCTCGATGCGTCCGACGCGGCTCGCTTGGCGTTGCAAACCCGGCCGGACGTGCTCGTGGTCAACTTGCCGTCCGATCCGCGCCGTGCCATCGATACCATTCAGGAACTGAAGCGTACCCTTCCCGACACCCGGATGGTCGCCTTTGCGTCGATCGGCAGCGGGCCGTTCGTACGCGAAGCGTTCGAGGCCGGCGTCGCCGCGCTGCTTTTCCGCGACGACGATCCGGCGATGCTGGCAGAGGTCATCCGCACCGTGCGGAGCGGGAAGTTCGTGGCGCCGTTCGTGTCGGAGATCTTGCGCGACGACGCGGCCCGCGCTGTCGAGCAGGAGTCGTTCGTGAATGTTCTGACCCGCCGGGAGTGGAGCGTTCTGAAACTGATCGCCGAAGGCCTCAACTCGCGCCAGATGGCGGGCGGCCTCGGTATCAAGCTCACCACCGTGCACGCGCACCGGGCCAACATCATGAAGAAGCTGAACATCCACAAGGCGGTTCAGCTCTCGCAGTACTACTTCCGGTACGTGGCGTACGTTCGCTGACGCCGGCGGTGGCTCGGAGGGGCGGCGCGCCAACGAGGTCGCGCGCCGGAAGCCCAAGCCCGCCCGGTACAGACCGCCAGACGAGTCCGCGAGCCGAGTTGCTCGCCGGCTTGTACTGGCGGTCCGTGCTTTCAGGGCAGGATTTCGTCGATGTCGCTCAAGCTGACTTCGGTCGCACCGAGAAGCACGCGGGCGGTCCCGTCCTTGTAGCGAATGCCGCTCACTCGCGCCACCAACAGTCCATGCGACTCGATTGTCGAACCGTCGGCACGCGTCGCCGCGACCTTGAACGTATAGTGTCCTGACGCGGCCTGCACGCCGCTGTCGTCTTTTCCGTCCCATTCGAGGCCGTGCGCACCGGTGGAGCCGGCATCTGCGCCGTTCGCCTCGATCGTGCGGACCAGTTTCCCGGCGTCGTTGTAGACCGAGACCGTGACCTTGGTCGCATCACCGTCCAACCGGTAACCGAGCGGCGCCGGCTGGCCGGACTGGAGGTCGAACGAGTCCGCCACGACATGCACCTGCTTGCCGATGAGGCCGGTCGACATCGTGTTACTGAGCAACTGGCCGAGCGCCAGGTTGACGTCGAGGTTCTGTTGCAAGGCCGTGCTCATGTTCTGCAGTTGCTCGAGAGAACTGAACTGCGCCAGTTGGGCGATCATATTCTCGTTCTTCATCGGTTCGAGCGGATCCTGCAGCTTCATCTGGGTCACGAGCAGGTTCAAGAACGCATCGCGGCCCAACGCTGAACCGGGCGCCGGTGTCGTACCGGCGTTCTGCTGAGTCGAAGAATTCATGATCGATTGCACAGCCATGTCCGAACTCCCTTCCGAACCGCCCGGGCGCATGCGGCGCACTGCCGCTGCCGCCACGTCGAGGCGCTAGAACCAGTAGTCCACCAAGCCGGAACCCGCGCCAGGCCTGCCGGAGGCGCGCGCGGTGGCCGGTGCATCGCCCGCTCCAGGCTCTTTCTTGGGCGCGGCATCTGAATCACGCTTGTTCTCACGCCGGTCGTGTCCACGGCGGGAGTCCGCCAGGCGGATGTCCATGCGCTCGAGGTTGAAGCCCGAGCGTTCGAGCGCCACAACCAGTCCCTGCATGTTCGCTTCGAGTGCCGCCTTGACCGCCGGATTCTCGACCGTGATCGAACCCTCGACGACGCGGTTTCGCACCGCGAGCCGCAAGCGCAGTTTGCCGAGATCGGGCGGTTCGAGATCCAACCGTGCCTCGCCACCGCCGATCCGCACGAGGGCGGCCATTTCGGCGGCGACTCGCTCTTGTGCCGCATTCATCTCGGGCGCCTGCGCCGTGTGCACGCGCGCCTCTGGCTGGAACTGCATCTCCGCGGGGCCGCTCGTGTTCGCCATGGCGAGCGCGAAGCGGGCTTCGGACTGCGAGCTGTTCGCCGAACTGTGGTTGCTAATGGCCGCCAGCGGCTCGAGCGGATCGCCGGACGAGTGCCGCGTGTCGCTGGCGGTAAATGCTGCTGCCGGCGAGCGACGCGCGGCCCCCGCACCGAGATCATTCGACGGCGCGACACCGATCGCGGTGCGGCGCGCTGCGACACCGAGTGCGGTGTTGGTGCCTGGCTCGCGCGGCGCGGCGCTCGAAGTCGAACTCGTCGCCGCCGGCATCGTGGCCGCGGCGATTTCAGGCGTGGCGTCGACCCGCGCTGGAGCGGGGCCGGCTGGTTCCGGCGCCGGCGCCGAATGCGGGCCCGCAGCCGCGGCCGCAACCGCAACCGGTCGGACCAGCGCTTCTTGCGCGGCGCGCATACCGCTTACGGACAACGCCCCGGGCTGCGGCTCCGGTAGATGCGGTGGTACAGGTGCAGGCATCGCGGTGCGTTCCGGCACGATTTCGGGATTCAAAACCGGCGCCGGAATCGGTTCGGGCAATCGCGCCGGCAGCGGTGGCGGCTCGGCGCGTGGTTGCGCGCCAATCGGGCGCTCCACTGGATTTATTTCAGTATCGATGGCGGCGGCGGGCCCGAGGTCGAGCGGTGGTGCTTGCTGCGCCGCTCTTGCGATAGCGATCTGCTCGGGCAGTAACGGCGGTGGCGTGGGTTCCAAGAGCGGCAACGCCGGTGCGGTGGAACCAGCGTCCGGAGACTGCACGAGCGGCAGCGGCAGCGGCACCGGCACCGACCACTCGAGCGGCGGCGGCGCGATGGGCAGTACCGGCACGACGGCCTGGGCCAGCGTCGCGTCGTCGGGTTCGGGCCCTTCCTCTGGCGGTTCGCCTGCTTTTGCGAGGCGTTCGGCAATCGCCTTGAAGCTCGTTCCAGCGTCGCAACCATCCGGCGCGTTGCCGGCCGGGATGTCGACCGGCGACACCGCAGGCGCCGGTGAAACTCCCCAAAACGTACCGATCGATGTCGTCATGGTCTTGGGTCCTTGGCCAGCATCTCACTCAAGCGCGCGGCGTTCGTCGGATCCATTCCGGCGATTACCTTCGCGGCGGTGCGATCCTTCAGGTTCGAGAGAATCGCCAAGGTATTTTCATCCGACAGCGAATCGAGAATCTGCGCCACCGCCTTGGGCTTCATCTTTTCGTAGACCCGGACGAGATGCGCCACGCCTTCAGTGTTTGGCAGTTCCACGGGCAGCACCGGCGTCCCATCTTCGATGGCAACTTCGTTCGCGGCGGTGGTGTCCATCGGCGCAGCCGACTGCGTCACACCCGCGAGCGCCAGGGCCAGCGAATCTTCCGGGCTGCGCTGATATTCGGCGTGCGGTTGTTCGGGCGCCGTCTCGGTCGCTGGTTCGGCAGGTGCGGCGTCCTCGCCGGGCACCGGCTCCGGGACGACCGCGGTGCTGTCGGCAACGGCGCGGCTGGGCTCCGGGACGATGAAAGGCGGCCGCGGCACGAGCATGCCCTTCAGCACCAGCATCAGGACCACCGAGGCAATGAACGTGACGACGACTCCGATGACGTGAACGACGATCGGTTTCACACCCGCTCCTCCCGTACTCTACCTTCACTGTCACGCACGAACGCTTGTCGTGCCATTTCGTCGGTTTCGATTTGTTCGAGCGCATCTTGTTCGCGGCGCCAGGCCTCCGCGTGACGCGCCTCGAGATTCTCGAGCACCTTGCGATCGATCGCGGCGCTGACGAGAGCGGCGCGGCGTTCCTCGGCGCGGCGCTCGCAGTGCGTCACGGCTTCTTCTTGCCGGCGTGCCGCATCGGTCACCCGGTCGAGCATGGCGCGCAACGCCACCTGGGTCGGCACGTCGAGCTGGCCCGCCGGCATCGCCAAGGCCTCGGCCCGCAGGCTTTCGGCTTCGGCACGCATTCGCTCCAGGACGGCGCGCTCCCGGTTCAAGACTTGGTTGGCAGCCGCGAGTTCTTGCTGGCGGCGGCTCTCGGCGACGCGCCGCGCTTCGAGAACTTTCTGCAGCCGGAATGCCTTGCTCACGCCGCACCGCCTTCGACGAGCGTCGCGAGTGCCTGCTGAGTCGCCTCGAACGGCGAGGTCTCGGCGGCGCCTTGGCGCAGAAATGCCCGCATGGCGTCGATCTTGGCGAGCGCCGTATCGATGCGCGCGCTCGAACCACGGGCGTAGGCGCCGATGTGCACGAGGTCTTCGGCCTCGCGATATGTCGAGAGGAGTTCCCGCAAGCGCGAGGCTTGGCGCACATGTTCCGGCGGCACCACTTCGTGCATGACGCGGCTGACACTCGCCAGCACATCGATCGCCGGGTAGTGACCTTCGGAAGCGAGACGGCGCGATAGCACGATGTGTCCGTCCAGAATCGATCGCGCCATGTCGGCCACCGGTTCGTTCATGTCGTCGCCCTCGACGAGCACCGTATAGAGCGCCGTGATGCTCCCCGCCCGCGCCATTCCCGAGCGCTCGAGCAGGCGCGGCAAGAGCGCGTACACCGACGGTGGATAGCCCTTGGTCGCCGGCGGCTCGCCCACGGCAAGGCCGATTTCGCGTTGTGCCATCGCCACCCGGGTCAGCGAATCCATCACCAGGAGCACATCGCGGCCCTGATCGCGGAAGTGCTCGGCGATGGTCGTCGCGAGCAGCGCGCACTTGATACGCAGCAACGCCGGCTGATCGGAAGTCGCCGTCACCACAATCGAGCGCGCCAGGCCCTCGGGCCCGAGGTCGCGCTCGAGGAAGTCGCGGACTTCGCGCCCACGTTCGCCGACCAGCGCGATGACGTTGAGGTCGGCGGCGCAGTTGCGCGCGATGCTGCCGAGCAACACACTCTTACCGACACCGCTGCCGGCGAAAATTCCGACACGTTGGCCCTTGCCGCAGGTCAGCAGCGCATCGATGGCGCGCACCCCGGTGGCCATCGGTTCGAGCACGCGCTGGCGTTCGAGGGGCGGTGGGGCTCCGGAGCGCAGCGAGCGCATCGAGCGGGCCCGCGTCGGGCCCAAGCCATCGATCGGACGGCCGAGCGCATCGAGCACACGCCCCAGCAATTCGTCGCCGACCGGCACCTGTAGCGCGCTGCCACACGCCGCGACGGTGGCGCCGGGCGCCACGCCATGTAATTCGGCCAACGGCATCAAGAGCACCCGCGAGCCGCGAAAGCCCACCACCTCGGCCAGGACGCTCGCGCCGCCCGGCAGGCCTTCGATGCGGCAGGTTTCACCAACTGCCACCTGCGGCCCATCTGATTCGAGCAGCAAGCCGATCGCCTCGACTACGCGTCCGGTGCGGCGGATCGGCTCCAGCCCTTCGAGGCGGTGCAGGCAGTCTTCGAGATTCACCGTCATGACACACCCGGCGATTCCGTTGTCAGCGTTTCCACCAACGCTGTTTCGATAACTTGCAACTGGTCTTCGATGGCGGCGGCAATTTCACACGCTTCGGTGCCGATGGCGCAGCTGCCGCGCTGTTGCTGATCGTCGGCTTCGATGCGCAACGAACGGCTGCGCCGGGCGGCTTGGGCCCACTCGGCCGCATGTTCTTGGACGAGTGCGAGATCGTCGGGATGCACCCGGATCGTGACCTGGTGTGCTTCGGCGGCGTAGCGCAACGCCCGCCGGACGACCTGCAGCACGAACTTCTCGTCGATACGCACCGCGTCGGCGACGATCTTGCGGGCGATGGCCATCGTCAAACGCACCGCCGCCTCTTCGGCGCCCAGCAAAAGCGCCGACCGCTCGGCCTGGAGCGCATCGACCGCCGCCGTGAGGCGCGCCACTGCCACGGTGACCTCGGCGCGCAGTTTGCTCTCGGCGCGCGCGTCCGCTTCACGCAGTCCGTCGACGTACACCTGTTCGCGCTGCACGAGCCGCAGTTCGAATTCCTGCAGCGCGAGCGACAGCAGGCGTTCCCGCTCGGTGTGGTTGGCGGCGGCCGTCATCGCCGCGACCTCGTTGTCCGTTGCCTGTACGATGGCCGGTGTTTCGTCCCGGTCGAGTGGCACAATTTTGCGATGCACGGCCTCGGACACCTGGGCGGTACGAATCACCTTAGCCAGCATGAGCGGCACCGCCGGTCCGGTCGATGACGATCTCGCCCTTTTCCTCCAGCGCCCGGACCTGATCGATGATGGTGTCGCGCGCCAATTCGATTTCCGCGGGCTTTGGATTGCGCAGGAACTCGATTTCGTCTTTCAGCGTTTGGCGCATGCGTTCGGAAACGTTCTTGAAGAACTTCTCCTTGAGCGTGTCGTCGGCGTCCTTGAGCGCCAAGACGAGATTCTTGGTATCGACGTCCTTCAGCAGGCGCTGAATGCCGCGGTCGTCGATCATCAGGATGTCCTTGAACAAGAACATCAGCTTGCGGACCCGTTTGGCGATGTCGCCGTCAAGCGACGCGAGCGTTTCGAGAACGCTGCGCTGCGCTTCCATACCGACCATCGTCAGCACGCTGGCCGCCTTTTGCTCGCCGCCGAACCCTTCGAGGCGTTTGGTTGGGGCGCCGACCTGCGTTTTGTACTTCGAGGCCAAGGCACCGTGCACTGCCGACGCCACATCGGGCGGAATGGCGCGCATGGTGGCGATGCGCCACACCATCTCGTGCTGCCACTTCTCGGACAAGGCCTCGATGACCTTGGCGGAAACCGGCTGGTCGAGCTGGGTGAGCAGAAAGGCCGCCGTTTGGGGGTGTTCCTGCTCGATCATTTTCGCGAAGCGCTCCGGGTCGAGCCGCGCATAGCTGCGGAGTTTCTGGTTGTCGCGCCATTCCATGCGCTTGACGGCTTCGCCTGCTTGCTCCTTGCCCAGGCTCGCCTCGAGCACTTTGGCGGCGCGTTGCAAGCCGTTGTCGGTGACTTGTGACGCCGCCAGCTTGTTGTGGAATTGCGCCAGCACTTCGTCGCGTACCGAGTCCGGTACGTCGCCAAGCTGCACGAACTCCCCGGCAAGCTGCTCCACCTGGCCATCGCCCAACCGCGACAGGAGTTCCTTGGCCTCGGAGCCCAAGGTCATCACCACGACCGCCGCCTTCTGGCGCGGTGTGAGGTCGCTGATGGACGCAATTGCCATCGCCGATCAGCGCTCCTCTTCGAGCATGTTCAGAATGAGTGCCGCCGCTTCTTCAGGCCGCTTGCGGCTGATTTCCGAGACGCGTCCGGAGACCACGCTGTTTCTTGGCGGCGTGACCGCCGGCAGTTCCATGTTGAGTGTCGGACCCGCTGCCGCCGCCGGTGCGGCACCCCCGGCATAGGCGGCCGACGGTGCAGTCGCACTCAAGACCTTGGCCATCGATGCGAAGGCCATCTTGAGCGCGATGAACACCACGACCGCCGCCAGGACGATCGAACCCTTGCTGACGACCGTCTGCATGACCACGCGCTGGGTTTCGCGCGCCGCCTCGACTTGCGCCTCGTCCAGATACGAACGATCGAACTGGACGCAGGCGATCTGGAATTGATCGCCGCGCTTGTCGTCGAAGCCGACGGCGTTGCGAACCAGGGCCGCGAGTTTGTCGAGTTCGGCGTTCGGGCGCGGCGTGAACTTGGGAACGGCGTCCTTGGCACCCTTGGCGACCGGTTCGTGCCGTCCGTCCACGGTCACCGCCACCGTCAGGCGCTTGATCGAACCCGGCGCCTTCTTGATTTTTTCGACCGTCTTGTTGACCTCGTAGTTGGTGAGCGACGAGGTCGCGTCACCCGTTGCTGCGGCGCCGGTCTGTTCGCTCGATTGCTCGCTGCGAATCGCCGAGTTGTTCGGGTCGTAGGATTCGCTTTCGCGGTCCAGTTTGTCGAAGTCGAGATCGACCGCCAAACGCACCACCGCTTGCTCGGGACCCACGACACGATCCAGAAGCGTCTGGGCCCGCTCCTCGAGCGCCCGCGCTACTTCGTGCTCCATACCGAATTTCGCCGTCGCCTCGGCGTCGACGCCATGGCCGGCGCCGCTCGACGAGAGCAAGTTGCCGAACGCATCCAGGATGTTCACCTTGTCGCCGCTCAGGCCTTCCACAGCCCCAGCGACCAGCGCGGTGATCCCCTGAACCTGCTTCGGACCGAGGCTGGCGCCGGACTTCAAATGCAGCACTACGGAAGCCGACGGCTGTTTGTTTTCGTCCGCAAAAACCGCGTGCTCGGGAATGACCAAGTGGACGCGCGCCGAAACGACTTCATCCATGCCGCGGATCGTTTCGGAAAGCTCACCCTCGAGAGCGCGGCGATAGTTGACTTGTTGCATGAAGTTGGTCATGCCGAACTTGCTGTGATCCAGCAGCTCGTAGCCGCCGCTGGCGCCGTTGGCGGCGATTTCCGGCGCGATCTTCAAACGCAGCCGCGACACTTCCTGCTCGGGGACCTGGATCGTCCGGCCGCCGTTGTCGAGCCGGAACGGCACTTTTTCCGCCCGCAGCTTTTCGACGATCGAACTCGCCGCATCCGGTTCGAGGTTGCTCATCAGCATGCCGTAGCTCACGTGACGGGCCACGAATGCCGACACGACGACAGTCAGGCCTGCTCCCGCGAGCAGGCAGCCGATCCAAAGCCGCTGCGTGGCCGGCAGCACACTCCACCGGGCGGCAAAGCCCGTCGCCATGGTCTTGAGCTGGTCGAACACCGACGAACTCCCCTCAGATCTGCGTGCGTTGCAGCTCCTGATACGATTCCATCAGCCGGTTGCGGACTTCGATCAAGAGGTCGAGCGCCATGTTGGCCTGCTCGACCGCCATCATCAGTTGATGCGGTTCCACGGCTTGGCCCTGTGACATCGCTTGCACGTGGGCATCGGCGACCTTGTCGAGCCGCGCGACTTCGCCGAGGGTGTTTTTCAGCGTGTCGCCGAACGACGGCCCGGACTGCAACGGCGCGCCGGCCATCGGAAATTCGCTGGCACCCTTGTCCAGGCGCAGTGCACGCGTCACATCCAAGTTCATACGGCCCCGTCCCGTGTACGGCGTCGTTCACGACGCCAAGGTCAGATCTCCAGCGACTTGGTGACGATGTTCTGATAGGCCTTCATGGCCGCCAGGTTGGCTTCGTAGGCCCGGGTCGCGGCCACCATATCGACCATCTCCGAGACTGTGTCGACGTCGGGCATGCGGACGTACCCATCCGGGCCCGCGTCCGGATGCTGCGGATTGAAGACCAGCGTCACCCCAGCCGTCGGATCGACGACTTCCTGCGCCTCGACAGTTGATGTCGGCGCCATTGGCAGCAACATCGGTGGCGCGCTCGTCAGATGTTCGGGCGACGTGCGCGTCACCGGCAGTTCCATGCCTGGAACTTGCAGGGGCGCCGTTGGGGCCTCGCTGCTGCGGATGACGACTGTGTGCCGCTTATAGGTTTCGCCATCGGCGGCGCGCGTCGTTTCGGAGTTCGCGAGATTCTTGGCGATCGCGTCCATGCGCTTGCGCTGGGCACTCATCCCGGAGGCGCTGATCGACATGGCGCCAAATAAATCCTGTGACATGTCGCCTCCCCGTTACGGCGTTACTTGTGGCCGGTGATCGCGGCGCGAATTCCCGCCACGCGCAAGGTGGCGACCCGCGCCGCGAGATCGAATCGCAGCTCGTTTTCCGCCAGCGCCACCATTTCTTGATCGAGATCGATGCCCGGACCCTTGGCCAGTGGATCGCGCACCACCAGCGGCACCGGCTCGCCCGCGGCCTGCATGCCGAGATGCCCCGGCTGGGTCGCAGCGAGCGCCATCCCGTTGGCGGCGGCGAGTTCGTCGGCGAAACGCGCCTCGCGCCGCTCGTAGCCCGGCGTACTGACGTTTGCCACGTTGCCGGAGTAGACCCGTTGCTTCCACGCTGCGAGGTTCATCACCTTGGCAAGCGATGGCAGGCTCGTGTTGTCGAAGAAACCCATGGCCGTCTCCACACGTATCGAGCCGCCGCACCATCGCGGCAGCACCTTGGGAAAGGGCGCGGCCCTTCTTGCGCGCTGCGGTAAGCGCAAGGATTGGGCCCGATGTTCTTTTTTGCTCAAGTCGGAGCCTGTGCCTCTCACGAGCACGCCAGGAGTGGATTTGCGACGCGGTACGCCGTCGCGCTCGGCTCCGAAGGGGGCCGTGGCGCGCATGTCGTGGCCATGGACGGGGTTCGGTGGACCAGAAACTAGCCGCCGTCGTCCAGCCATACGGACTGCGTGGACTTGGCGTCTTGGAAGTGGGCCTCCTGCAAAGACGGGATCGCTGGTTGTCGGACGGCCTTTTCGATACGATGCGGCGATGCGGTTGGCTTTCCTGGCAGATGCTTCGCTCCCGCACACCGTTCGGTGGGTGAACCACTTTGCGGACCGTGGCGATGACTGCGTGCTTATCTCACTCGAGCCGGGGAGCGGTTTCAACTGTTCGGTGGAGCGCCTGCACGACCGCCCCGGCCTGCCGCGCTTCGTGCGCTATTCGCTCGAGATTCCGTCTGTCGTAGCCCTGTTGAGCTCCTTTCGACCCGATGTCGTGAACGCGCACTTCGTCCCCAACTACGGCTGGATGGCGGCGCGCGCCCGGGCGCATCCGCTCGTCGTGACGGCGCTCGGGAGCGACATTCTCACTGTACCGGCGCGCAGCTTCTTGCACCGGTGGCGAACGCGGTATGTGCTCGGGCAAAGCGATGCCATCACGTCCGACGCCAGGATGCTGAGCGACGCCATCGAAGGCTTTGGCGTCGATGCCGGCCGCATTCTCACGGTACCGCTAGGCATCGAAGCGGCGCGTTTCGTGACGCTGCGCGAGCGAGGCGCGACACCGGTCGTGGTGCTGTCGACGCGGCGGCTCGAGCCGGTGTACGACGTCGCGACGCTGGTGCGTGCGTACGCGCGGTTGGCGCCCGATGAGCGCGCCGGGATGATATTGCGCATCGCCGGCAACGGCAGCCAGGAGGCCGCGTTGCGCGCCGTCGCGACCCCACTCGGCGCCACGTTCGCCGGCTGGCTCGACTCGCCGGCGATGGACCGCGAACTCGGCGCCGCCCACATTTACGTTTCGACATCGTTGAGCGACAGCACCTCGGTGTCATTGCTCGAGGCAATGGCCGCCGGGTGTCTGCCGGTCGTAAGCGACATTGCCGCCAACCGCGAGTGGCTCGAGCCCGGCACGACCGGGCTCTTTTTTCCGCCTGGCGACGATTCGGCGCTCGCGGATTGCCTGCGCCGGGCCGCGAGCGACACCGCGTTGCGCAGTGCAGCCGCGGTCCGCAACCGTGCTACGATCCGCGCCCGCGCCACCTGGGAGAAGAACATGGAAGATGTCGGAGCGCTCTTCCAACGGCTGGCGGCGGCGCGGCGCTCGTAGATTCGTGCGCCGCCTTGGAATTCGTGGCCACGGTACGACGCTCGAGAGGACGGTCCGTTGCAGGCAGATCTGTCGCGCTTCGCCCTCTACGCGGCGGCCATTTTCGCGGTGTCCTTCGCCGGCGGGCTGGTACCACTCGTCCACCGCTGGTCGCACAGCGCGCTCCAGACACTCATCAGCCTGAGCGCCGGTATCATCCTCGGCGTGCTGTTTCTCGATTTGTTGCCGGAAGTCGCGGCCAGCACTCCCTACTTTCACATCCTGACCCTCGCCGGTTTCTTGTCGCTTTTCGTGTTCGAGAAATTCGTGTTCATTCACCCGCACGAAACCGACGATCTCGCCGAGCAACGCAGTGGTCTAGCCGCCTATGTGAGCATTTCCATCCATAGCCTGCTGGACGGTGTCGCTCTGGGGTCGAGCACCATGCTGCCGGCGCTCGCGCCTGCGGTTCTCTTCGCCATCGTCGCCCACAAAGTGCCGGATACGTTTTCGGTGGCCAGCATCCTGACCTACTTCGGTTTCCGGCGCCGCAAGACACTTTTGTTCATGCTGTTCTTTTCCCTGCTGACACCATTGGGTGGATTCATCGCGCTCGTCTTACTGCGCAACGCGAGCCCCGCGACACTCGCCGCGCCGATCGCCCTCGCCTGCGGCACGTTCCTTTTCATCGCCACCTCCGACCTCCTGCCTCACACCCACGAACACCACGACGGCCGTTTCCGCAATCTTGCCGCTGTGTTCGCCGGAATCGCCGTCATCGCGCTCGCGCAACACTTCCTCCACTGACCGCTCCGAGGCGGCGAGGGGACGGACGTCGCGGCGACGCAGGAACGCCGGGACGATACGCGTCGTTCACCACTTGTAGATGCGGCGGAGTTCCTTGGCGTGCTGGCGGGAAAGCGGCACGTGCGTCGCGGCGGTGTCGTCCATGACCAGTTCGTAGTTGCCGGATGCGAGCGGGATGATTTCGCCGATGTGATTGACGTTGGCGAGATAGGACCGATGCACCCGGTGAAAGACCGCCGGATCCAGTTCCGAGGCGAACTCGTCGAGGGTCCGGTACGCCACCAGATCGTGCGTATCGCCGGCCACCACGAACACCAGGCCCTCTTTCACATACGCGTAGAGCACCGAGTCGACGTCCAAGAGCAGCAGGTGCTTGCGGCGCCGCACCGGAATCTTCGAGAGGCGCCGGGTCCGCGCCGGCAGCGCCGACAAAAGTGCGCTCAGCTTGTCGCCGAGATCATCGGTCGTTTCCATCGACATTCGAACCTTGTCGAGCGCTTGAAGCAGCCGCTCGCGCGACACCGGCTTCAGCAAATAGTCGAGGGCACTGACGTCGAACGCCTGCAGCGCGTAGCGATCGTAGGCGGTCACGAACACCACCCGCGGCCGGCTCTCGAGCGCCTGAATTTCACGCACCAACTGAAACCCGTCGAGCCCCGGCATTTCGATATCCAAAAACGCCAGGTCGGGCCGTTCCTTTTCGATCAGATGGAAAGCATCGACCCCATTGCTGGCCTCGCCGACGACGTCGACGTCATCGACGCTCTGCAGTAGGAAGCCGATCTCTTCGCGCGCCAGTTTTTCGTCGTCGGCGAACACGGCACGGATGGTCATCGCGATCTACCTCCGCGCGCGATCCCAAGGGCGGTCACGTCGCGTGTTGTGCCTCGAGTAGCTCGCGGCTTGGCGCAAAGGGTACATCGAACCCAACGTGTGTGCCAACGCCTCGCTCGGCGCGAATTTCGACACCGCGGCCGTACGCCATGCGCAACCGTTGATGCACGTTGGCGAGGCCGATGCCGCCCGTGCCACCGGTACCGCGCGCCGGGGTCCCAGCGTCGAGGTCCAAGGATCGCGCGTCGAACCCGGCGCCATTGTCCTCGATTTCGATGTGCACGCGCCCGGCGCCGGCCCGGGCCCGAATCGTGATCGTGCCGCCCGCCGACAACGGCGCGATGCCGTGCAGCACGGCGTTCTCGACGATCGGCTGCAGCACCATGCAGGGCACGAGCGCCGTGCAAGCCGCCGCATCGACATCCTTGACGATGCGCAGCTTCTCCTCGCCGAACCGCACCACCTCGATGTCGAGATATGCATCGATGTATTCCAGCTCTTCGGCCAGCGGTACGAACGTTTTTTGGGTATCGAGGACGCGGCGCAGAATCGCCGACAACTTCTGAATCAAGTGCCGGGCCACATCGGGGTCGATGCGCGCCGCCGAACTGATCGAGTTCAGGGTGTTGAACAGGAAATGCGGGTTGATCTGCTGGGTCAGCGCATCGAGCCGGGCGCGTACCGCGAGCGCCTCTTGTTCCTTCAGGCGGGCTTCGAGGCGGCTGTTGTTCCAGATCTTGAGCGGTACCCCGAGCGTGATGAGGCTCGTCAACCACACCGCGCACTGGACGATGTCGCGCGTCGGTTCGTGACTCCACAGAAACGCTTTGCCGAAGTGCAGCGACAGCGCCGAGCGCGCGACGTCGAACCCCAGGCAGATCACGCTCAAGATGACCGGCACGAAATACCGGCGCCCGTGGGCCCGCAACAACCGGAACACGTTCATGTACGGGTAGGGCGAATACTCCCAGCGTTGTTGGCGGGCGTCGGGAAGCTGCAGCAGCGCCCCGCCGAGCAAACCGGCGGTTACGAGCAACGGCAGCGCCAGCCATTCGCCGCGCAACGACGCCGCGCCACCGGCCAGTGCCCCGGTCAACATGCCACCGGCCGGACCCGCAAACACACCTGCCAAGAGCGTCCCCGACAGGCTCAGGTCCGCCGCCGCGTAACCCAAAGACAGTCGCCAACCCACTCCAACGGCGAGTGACGTTCCCCACGACAGCGCGAACCACAACGGATCCGCGGGCCGCATCGCCTCCTGGCGCAACAGGCGCTTGTAGAAGCGTGTCGTCGCCATCAGGCTCGCCAGGCAGGCCATGAGCGCGACCTGCACGAGCAGACTGACGAGGATCCGTTGATCGCCGCTCAGGAGAATTTCATCCATGCGGTCTCGCCGTTCGGTTCCAAGGCGCTTTTCCCCTCGACAATCTCTGCGCGAGACACGGTGGATTCGACCCCGACGGGTCTCGTTCATGCGGCGGCTCGGACGGCCTCCTAGCGAACCACCACCATTTTCCGGCTTTGTGATACCTCGCCCGCTTCAAATCGATAGACATATACGCCCGACGCCACGACAGCGTGCTGGTCGTTCCGTCCGTCCCACGCAACCCGATACTGGCCGGGAACGGTCTGTCGATCATGAAGAACTCGTACGAGGCGCCCGGAAACGTCGTACACGCGAAGCCGTGCTTGTGTCTTTGTCGCGATGTCGAACTGAATCTGTGTGCTCGGGTTGCAGGGGTTGGGGTAGTTTGCATACAATCGAGTGACCAACGGCGGTAGCAACCCCTCAGGTTCCTGGTCTGTATCCGTCGTGCCAAGGCCACCACACCCACCACCAAGCACATCGGAGACAATGCTTCTCGCCAGGGTCTCCGTTGGTGACGGTCCTGTGGTGGTTGTCCGGAGGATCGCGTTCCACGGGAATGTCATCAACACGATGTTCTGGTGGGCCGGGTGGTACTCCCCATTCACGCCAGAGGTAAAGGCTCGGTTGCTCATCAGGACCATGCCTTGGTTGCCGTATTTATTCGTGATAGCGACTTCTTGTTGTGGGAAGCCGACGCTCATGGTTGACACGCCATCGTAGTCCGGATCCTGTGGACAAACATTGGTCAATCGCAGATCGACAAAGGTCTTCGGTAGAGCGTAGCCGTTCGCCTGAATGAACCGAAACGGTGCAGCATGCCCGATTGTAGCGTCAGTACCTTGCAGAATAACCGCACTCTCAATTTGCGAACCCCCGAGACCCAGCTCTGAGCCGAGCAGGCTCCCGACCGTATGACGAGTTGTTGACGCTATGTTTTCGCCGATCAACCACAACGTGGCCGCGCCCTTGCCAAGGACCGACATACCAGCGAGACCAAGCCAACTCTGATACCATGCGTCCTGCGTGAGGGGTGCGAGTTCAAGATCGCTGCCATCAGGCAACGCGCCGACGTGCAGGGTCCCTGCGTCGTGAATAATCAACGAGTATTTTATGGCCTGGTCGGGCCGTGCCCTGCTCGCCAGATCGTTCGACACATTGCCGAATCCCTGGACATCATAGACGTCGTAGTTGCCGGTATATCCGATTGTGTCGAGGGTGTACATGAAGGACGTTCGATTCGCACGACCGCTCCGACGACTCGTGTTCACCTTGTTGACGTACAGAATGCAGTTTGTTTGCGGGCTCGCACCTTTCTCCTCGGTAGTCGGCGTAAGCTTACCATGCGCATCCGCCGCAACTCGCGCCAGATAGGTCGACGACCACGAGATTGTGGGCAAGAAGTTGACCTCAAACAGACCGCCGGTGACAGCTTCGGCCTGAGTAACATTGGGGATCGGCGACGATAGTCCCGGTGGCAGGCTTGCGCTAGCGAGTCCCTGGTCGATGGCTAACCAGAAATAGCGCACCACGTCGCCACCGCGGAAATAGTCGTCGTCAAGATCAACAAAATAGAGGCCAGCGACAGCGGCTCCGGATGCAGTGCGACAAACCTCTGCGCCGACCGCAAAGAAACCGGTTGTACCAACCGTATATGGGGCCGGCGCTTTGCCAGCGTGTGGTCCGGCTACGATTGCGGCGTACAACGTGACCGTAGCGATCGGCGATCCTCGCCGATCTCGCGCGGAGATAAAGATCGAGTCAGGCGCGCCGCTTCCACCCCGGAGGAATCCACTCGAACCAAACGAACAGCTTCCCCATACGTCGCCCACGACAAGTGGGGTCCCGGCGCTGAAGGTGTCCTGTGCCTGCGAGCGAGTGTCTTCGCCAGCGTTCAGCACCGGCCCTGTCACGGCAAATCGCCCGATTCGAACCCGATCGATATAGGGGCCGGGGCCTGGATCGAAAACTGCCGGTGGGGACCCCCCGTATAGGTACTGCCAATCGGCGACGCGAAACCGCACCTGAACAGAGCCCCAGCCCGCCTCAACAAAGGGCGTTATGTCTAGCGCGCGGTCGACCCAGGAGAATGCTCCAAGATCCTGCCATGTGCCCTTTGAACCCTGTGCCGAGTTGCTCCACGGTGATGCACAAGTGCTTCCGCTTGGGATTCCACGGACAGACCAGTTTCGCACGACTCGTCCATGCTCGAACGGATTGCCAGGAAACTCACGGAATCGGAGAACCGTTCCAGGCTTATTGCTCGGCAACGCAACCCAGGGGCTTACTATGATCTCGTCGAGCCACGAGTGAATAACGGCTTGCCCAGGTCCGAAACCCATAAACGGATATAGACCGATGGATGCAATTCGAATGGGGTCCGTGAACAACCAGGCACACGTACCGTTCTCGGTACACTGATCGTTATCCGTAATGTGATTGAACACCCGACTCCAAGGGGCTGTATTCCACGTCGAGGCCGCCGGGCGTGTTGGCGCGCTGTTAACGGGCACAACGTATGGACTCCATGTTTGATTCTCGAAATCCTCCGAGTAGGGAAGACCGCCGGTTACTGTGATGTTGTCGATGATCAAACCTGCGTTCATCGCAGTGAGATACTTGCCATCCTCGTCTGACCCCGCATCGTCCGACCAGAACCGAATATACCAACATCCATTCGTGGTGCCTTCCTGGGGCGAGCAGGAGGCCGGATTTGTACTCTGGCACGTATTCACCGTAATGCGCGCATGTGCGACCGACCCCGAAAAACTAGATGCGTCGTTTGGCAAGCGCACTCGAAGTCTGGTGGGCACGTCACTTTCGTCGAGCTGCGCGGACGAATTACACCCGAAGTCAACCTCTACAGACAGGCCGTCAGAAGATTCGCAGTCCACGATGTAGTCGAAGGACAAAGTCGACGCCGCACCCTCAAAGCTAACCCGCAGCGACTGATCCCAATCATTGCCGTATCCGGGATTCTGGACCCAGCAAGGATTTGAACTCCTGAGAACCGCTGCTTTCCCGGTGACTCCACCCGACCCATCCAGCCCGTCGTACCCCGCCACCGCCGACCAATAGACCTGGCCGTTGTTCAAGACGCGGTTGTCGAGCCTCTGCCAGCCAGTCATTGCGCACGTGGATCCGGAATCGAAACTCCAGTCGGCTACCCAGGCAGTATCGCTCTGTGTCTTGCTCGCGGGTGGAGAAATGGCTGCGGATTCAATGTCTGGCTGACCCGGATCTGCGATCAGAGTCGGCTTTCGGAAAACCTCTGATGCCACCTCATTGCCCGCCGACGGATCCGGGGTTGATGACACTTCTGGCGCATTGAGCCCGGAGGCAAAGACGGGAATATCGCCGCTGACCTGGGACAAGACGGCCTTTGCAAAGGAGCACGGTGGCTCGGAACCGGCAGTCATGCACACCGATGAGAATTGGGGCCCATCGCAAACAGTAAAGAGGGGGCACGGGAAGTTTGCGTTTGAGGGTCGGCTATGGCGTTTCACGAGTAGGCTAGTGGGACTTCCTCCCGCGTTGAAGACACTCAACGTCCCGAGCCCGACTGCTCCTTCAGTCGACGGGGTTTGGCAGGCTGCGAACGCAATGTTGAGGCCAGATCCATCGAGGTCGTTCGCCGGAAACAGGTCGACCATGGTTCCAAGTGGCGTAGAACCGCTTGGAGGGTTGTAGCTAAAGAACCATCCGGCGGGTTGCGTCACTTCCACACGAAACTCAGCGCCGACGATCCCACTTGCGGTGTTACCCGCCACCTTCGCAACGACGTAGAGAGTGGTGCCGGTAAACGCTGGAATGGTGGTACACGCGATTGTGCCGGCGGGGTCCAGGTAGATTCCGACGTAGCCATCTCCTGCGCTCGCGGATTCCACGGCCACCGTGAGGCTGCTCACAATCACCAACGATTGGAGAAGACGCATAGTTTGCCTCCGAACGAATGACGCCGCTTGTGTTGCGGTAACAACGTAAAACCGCGATGGACACTTGTCCATCGTTTTCTTCTGCTCGGTTGACTTCCTATGCTGTTGCTGTTAAATTTAACATGAGCCCTTCGGAGCGTGGTTCGATGTTGTGGACAGCTATATTGTGCAAGCGCGCAGTACTGGTTGGGCTGGTCGTGTGCGCTGTCGTCGTATGCCCGGCATCCGCCGACTGGCAGAGTGGTTTTACGGGTCCCGGCGCATTGACCCAGTGGGTCACCAGTCTTGCCATGTATCGGGGAGTTCTAATCGCGGGTGGCGACTTCTATGTGACACAGGACGTCACGCGACTAAACAATATCGCCGCCTGGGATGGGTCGCGTTGGCAACCCCTTGGCGGCGGGGTCCGGCATGACGGCTGCCCTGGTCCCGAGTGCTGGGAACAAGTAAGCGCTCTGACCACGTTCGACGACAAGCTCATCGCCGGCGGTAAGTTTCTCTTCGCGGGGAATCACGCGGCCAACAACATCGGTTCCTGGGATGGGGCTGATTGGGCGCCCCTCGGCAGCGGCACGGATGCTTGGGTTTTCTGTGCGAAGACGGTCGGCCAAGACCTGTATGTCGGAGGAATGTTTGAAACGGCGGGCGGGCTGCCGTCCCGCGGAATCGCACGGTGGGACGGTAGTCAATGGCATGCACTTGGCACAGGCATCGATGGATACGTGTCCGACATTACCGTTTTCAATGGAGAGGTTATCGTTGCCGGCGGATTCTCGCCTACGGGTGGCCTTCCATCCCTCGGGCTTGCGGCGTGGGACGGTAACTCGTGGCGCTATTTGGCGGCGCCTCTGAAGAGCGCGAGTGGCCTTGTCGTTTACAACAACGCCCTCGCCGTGAGCGGACAATTCACCGACCCCCAGAGCGGCTTGCCTTATCAGTTTGGGCAGTGGGATGGGCAAGTATGGTCACCCATTGGTCCGATCGATCCTTTGGGGCGTGGATTCAGCTACAAGCTTGCGGTGTTCCAAGGGAGGCTCTGGTCTGCGGAAGGAATGGGTGCAGAGGGGTCCCTCTACGTCTTCGACGGGCAGGCGTGGCTCCCGATCCAACCGAATGCGAACGACAAGGCCAATTGCATTCTCGCGACATCATCCTCGGTCTTTGTCGGTGGTCGATTTACGATGATTGGTGACATACCCGCCGGTTATATCGCGCGATGGGATGACACAACACCAGTCTTCGTCGAGGACTTCCAGGCCCTGCGCGACGATGTCCGCGGCACCACTCGTGTGTCGTGGCGTTTCCGGGGTCGCGCCGGTGCCGATCTCGCTAGCATTCGGATCGAGCGCGCCGCAGAGGAGTTGGGCCCCTTTGCGGCAATTTCCGCCGATCTATCGCCCCAAACGATTCGCTTCGACGACGAGGCCGTTGGAGGCGCCGAAGGGCCCTGGTACCGACTCGTTGGCACGCGCCGCGATGGAACAAGCGAGGTTACGAGACCCGTGCAATCAACTCTCGCGTCGAAGTCAGGCACGCCAAAGCTCGCAATCCTCCACGAGGGCACAGGACCGATCTCGATCAGCTACTCCGCTGGCAACAGCCACGAGCCCTATGCCTTGAACGTGTACAACGTGCTGGGTCGACTGGTCAGCACTGTCGCGACCGGTCGCTCCGATCCTGACACGCATCTCGTAGCCTGGGACCGAAGCTCCGCTTCCGGCGCCCCAGTTGCTCGAGGTGTGTACTTCGTGACGCTGCGCGTCGGCGGAACTCTTCTCTCCGAAAAACTGCCGATCGTTCACGCGCGATAGAGCAACCCACCGCTTACGGCATTACGCCGAGCTGGCGCAGCAATGTCGCGAAGTCGAAGTAGACTTTTTCACACGTCAGGCGGTCGTCGTCGAAATCGAAGATGCAGGCGCTCATCAGGTCGATTTTTTTCCCGGTCGCCGGGATGCCGGCCCATTCGGCCTGGTGGGTGCCCGTCAGGGCGATCTCGGCAACAATCGCGTCGTCGGCGTGCATGGTCCGGCGCACCTCGACCTTGAAGTCGGGAAAGCCCGTGAACAAACCCGCGAGCAGATCGTGCACCGCTTGTGGACCGTCGCTCACCGCACCAAAGGCAATGACCTCGTAGCGCGGCGCGTGAAAGGTGGCGATCGTCGCTGCAACATCATGGCGATTTTCCGCTTCGGCGTGCCGGCGTACGACCGCCTCGCGGCGTTCACGGAGTCCAGGATCGACGGACATGCGTTGTTCTCCTGTTTCGACGGACCTTGGGCCTTAGACGCTCGGATGCGAGCAACGCTAGCACATTCCTCGACACCTCTCCAGACCACCTCACAGGCGCCCGCGCAGCCTACGAAGATGTTTGCCGACGTGGACGCGCCAGGCTGTTAGAATCCTGCCGCGTATGGATGCGAACTCTGCGCGCCCCACCGCGCCTGCCGCCTCACTTGCATCGCGTGTCGCACGTTTCGAGACGTGGCTCGACGCCCATCCCGGTGCGACGGCTCTCCTGTTGCTCGCGTTCGCCCTCCTGGTGCGGGCGATCTATCTCGGGAGCTTCCGGCACACGCTCCTGGCGCGCGTGCCGTTCATGGACGAGGCGTTCTATCGCACCGAAGCGCTGGACCTGGTACGCGGCGCGCCGCCCGTCTCCGACGCCTACTTCATGACGCCGCTCTATCCGTGGTTCCTGAGCCTGGTGTTCCGTGCCGTGGGCGACGGCCCGGCGGCGCCGTATGCAGTGCAGCTCGGGCTCGGTGCGTGCGCCGCACCGATGACGTGGCTTCTGGCCCGCAAAGCGCTGCGGCCGGCGCTCGCCCTCGCCGCCGCGCTGGCACTCGCCAGTTTCGCGCCGCTCGTATTCTTCGAAGCCCTGTACCTCGTCGAGGGGCTCGTCCTGCTTGCGCTGCTCGCGGCGTTATTGCTGGCCCTCGCGGCCTCCCGCGGCAGCGCACTCGCACTGCTTTCCGGCGTTTGCCTCGGCGTCGCCGTGCTCGGGCGCGGCAGCAACCTCGCTCTCCTGCCGGTTCTCGCCCTGTGGCCGTGGTTCGATCGCGAGCCTGCACGCTCGTCCGCCCTGCGGCGTGCGTTGCTCTGCGTGCTCGGCTGCCTCGCCACCATTGCGCCACTCGCCGCCCGCAACCTGTCGCAAGCCAAGCGGCCCGTGTTGCTGACCGCGAACATGGGCTTCAATCTCTATGTCGGGAATGGTCCGCAAGCGAATGGCATCTTCGTCCGCGTGCCGGGGCTCGACTTGCAACAGGACCCGCTGACGCTCCGCTACGTGCAGCGCCAGCTCCATCACCCCGTCACCGCGAGCGAAACATCGGCTTACTGGCTGGGGCGCACGCGCGCCTTCGTACGCGCCAACCCGGCGCGCACCGTGCGGTTATTCTTTTGGAAACTTTTGTTGTTTTGGAACCGGCTGTCGATTCCGCAGGTCGAAGGTTTCGAGGCTATGGCGCCCGGGACGCCGCTCGCCCATGCACCGTTCTGGCGCAGTTTTGCGTTTCTGCCTCTCGCCCTCGCGGGCACGCTGCTGACCGCGATTGCCGTGCTCCGGCGGCGCACCCCGGTCGGCCGGCGAGAGCGCGTCCGCGCCCTCATCGCCGTGTGGACCTGGGTGTATGCGGCGTCGATCGCGCTTTTCTTCGTGACGGACCGCTACCGCGTGCCGCTCTTCCCGTGTTTGGTCGTCTTGGCCGCGGTCACGCTCGATTGGGTCATCGCCTGGTGCGCGCCCGAACGCCGCCGCTATCTGCCGGGCATGGCGGCGGGAGTGGGTGCCGCGTTCTTCGTCACGAGCCCGCAACTCTTGGGAGTCGATCTCAACCGGATGCAGCGCGACCTGTATGTTCACTCGGCGCTGCGGAACGCCGAAGCCGGGCTGTTCGATGCCGCGTTGCACGAGTATGCCGCCGCACGTGCCCTCGACCCCGCGGACGCCGAAGTACGTGACGGCGAGGCTCGTTTGCTGAGCCGCGCCGGGCACGACAGCTTAGCGCTCGCGGCATTCCGTTCGCTGTTGCACGATCATCCGGATGACGCACGCGTGTGGTACAACCTCGGCAATGCGTTCCGCCGCGCCCAAAGAGATACCGCGGCGCTGGGCGCGTACCAGCGGGCGTTGGCCCTCGAACCTGAGCGCGAATCAGCGTGGAACCAGCTCGGTGAGGTGTATCGCGCTTTCGGCGACACGGCGCGTGCCGCCGATTGTTACCGGAGCGCCATCGCAATCGTGCCCGCCTACGAACAAGCGCTCAACAATTTGGCCGCGTTGCGCGCCTATCAGGGCTACGCTGCAACGGCCGAGGCCGGCTTCCGGGCGGCGATCGCCGCAAACCCGCGATACGTGCCGGCGCTCGTGAACTTGGGCGTGCTGCTCACCGACTCCGGGCGGACGGCGGAAGCCGTCGCGACTTGGCGCCGCGTGCTCGCCGCTGATCCGGACCAACCGTTCGCCCAGCGGGCGCTGCGCGAACTCGAAACCGGCTCAGGCTCATCCGACCGCCCGTTGGGAGACGTACCGTGACTGCTCTTGGCCGTGCGACCGCCGCCTGTGTGGCACTCGGTTTCCTGTTCGGTGCTTGCGCGCCCATCGTGCCGCAACGCTCCAAGCCGGGCGGCGCGGCCCGCTGGGCCGAGCAGATCGCGATTTCGAGCGCCTTCGATTGGGGTGGCGAACGCGTTCAGCTCTGCCGCGTCACCGGGGCGGGTGTCGGCGCCGAAGGCTGGCTGCCGGATCGCGGTGGCCAATGGGCGTTCACGTACTGGAGCCCCGCCCAAACGGCGCTGCTGCAAGTGACCGTCGACTCCGACGGCAACGTAAAATCTGCTGCCGCCAAGGACGGGCCGCGCGGCACCACGCTGCCGCCCGGATGGGTCGATTCCCCGAAACTCTGGGCGGCGACGCGCTCGCATCAGAAGCGCGAACCGCTCAATACGCTCGACGCCGAACTCTCAGCGAGCGCCGACCCGGAGCATTTCAAGGATCAAGTCGTGTGGCGGATTCGATTCTGGCTGGATGACAGCACGATGGAAACGCACATCGTGACGCCGGACGGCAAGTGGCTCTTGTCCTACTGACTGCAACGGACCGCGAAGCAGAGTGCGCACCCAAATCTGCCACCCCTGCGGCCGCGGTCCGTCACAGTTTGCGGTCAGTTGCGCGAGTGCTCGAGCAGCAGTGATGTCTGCGGCGAGTTGCGCAGGCGCACGATGGCTCGGTCGCGGATTTGACGCACGCGCTCGCGCGTCAACTGGTAGACCTTGCCGATCTCTTCGAGGGTGTGCGCCTCCTGGCCAAGTCCGTAGTAGCGGCGCACGATGTCCTGCTCGCGCGGATTCAGCAATGCCAGCGCCGATTCGATGTCCTCCGAACGCATCGCTTCGGCGACCGCCTCGTCCGGTGCCAACGACACGTCGTCACCCAAGGTGTCGACATGGAAGTCGCTGTCCTGGCCTTCGACAGCTTCGTCGATGGAGAACTGTTTTGTCGGCATGTTCAACACCAGCTCGACATCGTCGGCCGAGAGGTGCATGCGCTGGGCGATTTCATCCGCCGTCGGCTCGCGCCCCAGCTCTTGGCCCAGCCGCTGCGACGCACGCGTGATGCGCGTCAGCGCGGTCGTCTTGTTGAGCGGCAAGCGCACGGTGCGCGATTGCTCGCCGAGATACTGCAGGATCGCTTGCTTGATCCACCACACGGCGTACGAAATGAAGCGATAGCCGCGTTCGACGTCGAAACGCTTGGCGGCGCGAATGAGCCCCAGGTTGCCCTCGTTCACGAGGTCTTCGAGCGGCACACCGCTGCCGAGATACTGTTTGGCGACGGACACTACGAAGCGCAGATTGCGCTGCACGAGTTCGTCGAGCGCGGCGGCGTCGCCACCTTGGGCCCGACGCGCGAGCGTGACTTCATCCGCGGGCGTCAGGAGTGGGATGCGGCGGATCTCCCGCAGGTACAGACCGAGGGCGTCGGCGGGCGGGGTTTGCGTTTGAACCTTGCTCATTTCGACACCTCTCCGTTCCTTGACCGGGCCTATGAGGTCTGGATCTGCAAGAGCCGTACCCCGGCGAGGAATCGGACCTCTCGGCTCTCCAGACCCCTCGCAGCCGGTCATAGAGTAGATACACCGGCCGGATTCAGTTCATTCCACCTGCCGGAGGGCCCAGTGCACGCCACCTTGGCACCCCTGTCATGCCATATTGGCGTCATTGTGTCATGGCAAGGTGGCAGAGTTAGGGCGAATCGGGCAGCGGCGGGCGTTTTCGTGCGGTTGGCGGGTGCAGCCCGGCCGGGCGTCCCAGTATCAGCCGAACAACAGCGTGATACGAAAGAGGCTCTCTAGACCACCAGGCTGGGGTCGTACTGCTCGAGCGCCCGGCGCAGCGATTCCGGCACCCGGCACGGCACTCCATCGGCGTTCAGGCTGGCGTGAATGGTGAACCCGGTGGCCAGGTTCTCGGCCTCGCCGGCGCGCCGGATGCGGTATTCGAACCGGACGCGCACCCGCCCCAGCTCGACGATCCATGCCTCGAGCCGCAGCCAGTCATCATAGTGAGCCGGGTTGTGGTACTTGCAGCCGGCCTCGACCACCGGCAGGCGCACGCCGTCGGCTTCGATTCGTTTGTAGGGAAACCCCACGGCACGCAGGTACTCGTTGCGCGCCATCTCGAACCAACGCAAGTAGTTCGCGTAGTAGGCGACGCCCATTTGGTCGGTGTCGCCGTAGAAGACGCGCACCTCGTAAGCGCTCGGGCGTGGCGCGCGTCCGCCAGGGCGGACGCTGGGGTGCGATTCGCTCACGTGTGGAGGTGCGCCCGCAGGCCATTGGGGGTCTCGATGACCGCGCCGCTGATGCGGTCGGGCGCGACTTTGGGCGCTTTGTCGATCCACGCGAGCGCCAGGGTGACGTTGTCGCCGCCGCCGCCGCGCTTGGCATCCTCCACCAGCGTCGCCACGCATGCTTCGCGGTTCGACTGTGTGGCTAAGACCTCCGTCATTCGATCCTCGGTGACGAAGTTGTGCAGGCCATCCGTGCACAGCAAGTACAGTTCGGCGGGATCGGCGGGTCCAATCGTGAAATCGACTTCGAAGTCTTCTCCGACTCCCACGGCCCGCGTCAGAATGTTGCGAATTCCCGCGAAGCTGGCGCGCGCCGACTCGGGAAGCGTCGCGATATAACTGTGATCGGCGGTCAATTGATGCAGGATCCCGTCGCGGAAACAATAGACCCGGCTGTCACCGACGTGCACCGCGCACAGCAAACCCTGGTGTTCCTGCAGCGCCGCCAAAGTCGTTCCCATGCCCTGAAACTGGCTGTGTTTTCGCCCATAGGCGCGCAGGCAACGGTCGGCGGCGAACGCCCCGCGTACCAGGTTCACGAACGGCCGCAGCGGCGCGAGTTGTGCCAGATCGCCGGCGCCGATCTCGGTGTCGGATGTGCCGGTCACCACGTGCTGGACTTCTTCAGCCGCCATCCGGCTCGCCAAGTCCCCGCCCGGATGCCCACCCATGCCATCGCACAGCACGACAAGATCGTGCGCCGATTCGATTACGAAGAAATCCTCGTTGCGTTTGCGAACCAGGCCCACGTCGGTTCCGGCGACGATCTGCACGAAATCCTCCCCAAAGAATCGACGAACTTCAGCGGCAGTGTATTTCGATCCCGGCGAAATCCAAGGCGCCCGCAAGTGGCGGCCGGAGCTTTTGCACGCGAACGATGAGAGCCTCGAATCGGGTCGATTGGCGCAATTCCTCTTCGATGCGCCCGGCGAATCGTTCCAGCAACGCAAACTCCTCGTCGCGGGCCAGCCGCTGCACCACATCGAACACCCGGGCGTAGTCGATGGTGTCCTGCACATCGTCCGACTTGCGAGCGCGGCTGAGGTCGCACTCCAGTTCGACATCGACGCGGCAGTCCTGTGGGATGCGGCGTTCGGCGGCTGCGACCCCGACCCGCAGGGCGCAGCGAATCCCGCTCAACACGACTCGGTCCAACGGACTCCATCCAAGCTTGACCCTTGAGCCAAGGGCATTCTAGGCATCTGCCCCAGGGCCTGTCTAGAAGCACGGATGCCATCAGGAATCGCGCCGCGCCACCGGCCTCTTCTGGTAGAATAGGACTTCGCCCCCTTCGGAGTCTCATCGTGTCTTTTTGCTCCCCCAAGCGCCTTGGCGGGCGGCTTGCGTTGCTGCGCCATTTGCCGCCGCGCAATCTGGGGTTCGTGGTCCTGCTGTTGTGCGCCACGCGCTGCGTCGACATCCAGGATCCGTATCCGACACCGCTGCCGCCTAATCTGCGCTTTACCATCACGCCGCCTTTGGACGCCGTCGTCGACACCTGGGCGGCGGACAGCATCGTGCTGGCTTTCGACCGCCCCATGGACCAAGCCTCACTGCGGCAAGTCCGCCGCGTGTCGTTCCTGCTGCCCGCCGCGCTGCACGACCTGGACGGCACCTGGAACGGCGCCGGCACCCGGGTCGTCTTTCACCTGACGGATTTTCCGCGTCAACCGGGCGCTCGGTACGAGGTCCGCTTCGCGGGCCTGCGGTCCGCCGGCGGTGAGCTCTACAACGGCGGGCCACTCGACGTGCGCTTTGCGACCCGCGGCGTGCCCGATCTGTTTCCGATGGATCCACATCCGCGCGTCGCGACGCGGGTCTATTGCCGGCTCACCGACGAGCCGGACGCGCCGTGCGGTGACGTCGTGCTGCATTTCGAAGCCGCCGGCGCCGGCGCCGTGCGCATGCAATCGTCGTGCGAAGGCTGCATGCCGCGCAACGACTGGTTCCAGCGCCGCAACGCCCGCATCGAATGGCTGGGATGGGATGACTTGAACAGCGACGAAACGGTCGTCACGAGCACGCGCTGGCCCGATCCGCCGGTGATTATCCCGTCGAGCGCCAAGCGGGGAGACGCCTGGGAGACGCCCGCACAGACCGCCGCCGACGGCGCGCAACTCATCCGCTGGCATGTCACACACGCGGGCTTCGAGAGCCCATCGCGCCTGGTCTCGGTGCTGGGCGGCTCGGTGGAAATTGCGTACTCGGGATCGACGGTCCTCGACCTGGACTACGTGCTGCAACTGCCCGACGGGCGCCGCGAATCGCACCTGGAGCGCTGGTGGCTGTCGCCGGGCGTGGGCATCGTCAAACGCGATGTTCGCCGGCAATTCAGTGACGGCACGCCGGCATCGCACGCGGTCGACATCTTTGTTCCATCACTCGTCAATCTGGGACGCTGATCTCCCAAGGGTCACGGCGCGCGCGGCGCAAAGTAGGCGCTCGCCACTCCCAAGGCCGGTGCGACGGCGCCCGGCTGGAAACTCACCAAATCGCCGTTCGTCTGCCAGAGATCGTGGAAGAACACGAGCGGCACGCACCAGTCGCCCTTCAGCAACGATTGTTCGGGGTCCTTCGCGGCCCGGACGCGCGCCGCAGTCCAAGCTTCGGGCGCCGCGTCGCGCAACAGCGGTTGCAACACGCCGGTCGCGAGCAATTGATTGCGCGTCGCGGGGTCGAACTCCGCGACGGCGGGTTGCGGCGGCGTCCAACCCACCACCACGAGGTCGAAGGCACGCGTTGCAATGGCTTGGTTCCAGGCATCCGCTGCCAGAATATCCAGGTCGGCGGCGAGCCCAATCGCGAACAGATGGACTTGCAAGCGTTCGCCGAGAGCGCGCAGCACCGGCTCGGATGCCGCAACGACAATCCGCACGTGCTGTTGAGGGCGGGTGCCAAGATCACCGGGGGGTTCGGCCGACCGCGCGCTCACGGTCTTCACCCCACGCGGTGACACGCCCTCGGTGCCGCGCCCGTCGCCGCCCAACACGGCACGCACAAACACCGCCCGGTCGAACGACTGCGCCAGCTTATCGCGCAAAACGTCGACATTCAGAACCGCGCTCTGCGGATTCACGACCGCGAGTCCTAAGCGTTCGGCCGGCGACCGCCAGCGCATCGCGCCGGCCGGCAGCGCATCGGCCACCAGTGCCCGGTTCACTTCGGTGACCGCATCGCTCGAAGGTGGCTCGACGTCGCGTTTCGCCACCAGTTCGACATGGTCGACATAGGGGCGGCCATCCCGGTGATCGCGCGACGCGGTGAGCCGCAAGACACCCGGAGCTGCCGCCAGCACTTCGAAAGGCCCTGTTCCGAGCCAGTCCTCGCCATGATGACGCACGATCGACGCTGCCGGCAGCGCCAAACGCGCCGGCAAGTCACTGACCGCGGTGGCGAACCGGAGTTCGATTTGGTTGTTCTCGATCACATCGAGGCCTTCGATGGATGGGGAGCGGCCGGCCACGAAGTCGTCCCACCCGACCAGGTCCGCGAGCATCCAGGCGTAGGGTGATTGGCGCGGATCGGCCAAGCGCTCGAGGCATTGGCGCACGGCTGTAGCATCGCAACGCGAGCCGTCGTGGAATTGCACATCGTTGCGCAGGTAGAAGAGCCAGCGCTTTGCATCTTCGTCGCGCACCCACTGCCGGGCGATCCCGGGCGCCAAGTCGGTCGCGTCCCAACGCGTCAGCCCGTCGTAGATACAGGAGGCAACGAGCGCACCGTCGTCGCCATGCAAACGCAACGGGTCGAGGCTCGACGGCACCGAAGCGAGGCGGAAGCGCAGGTCACCGCCATAGCGCGGCAAGCGGCCGGCTTGCGTTGTTGCGGCCGCGAAACCGAGCAGCAACGCGGCAATTCCGGCGGTGATTCGAACCGCGGTTCGGCGGTGAAGTTTCATCGCCCGCCTCCCGCGCCCGGCACGACCGGGCTGGTTGGGCGCGGCGCCAACGCCAAGAAGGGATGCAACCGCGTCCCGTCTTCGAGTCCTTCCGCCGCCACCAGATCGGCGCTGCCGTCGCCATTCAAGTCCAGGCTGATGAGCGCTACGAGCGTGCCCTCGAACGGTTCGCTGCTCCAAGTCACTTGCAAGTCGTCGGTGCCGACCTGTGCGGCGTGCAAACGGTCCGCTTCGCCGTGCCACACCGGATCCGTGAGCCACAAGAGGGCGCGGGATGTGGCGCCGGCGCGTGCCGGCTGTGCCGCCTTGATATCGCCGAAGCCGACGAAGGTGCGCACGACACGCTGCGCTGCCAGCTTCACCGACAACGATCCGTCGGCACTACTCCATGCCGCATCGACCCGGCCGTCCGCATCCAGATCCGCGAAGGAAGGACTGATTGCGGTCGCCAACTGTCCGGGCGCCGGCCACCAATGCGAGTCCGGCCGCTTCGCCGGCGTGCGGAGCGTGGCCCACAAACGTTCGAGCGCCGGTTCCGTTTCGACGCCGGCAGCGCGCACTTGCGGCAAGGCTTCCGGCCCCGCCCCCGCCGCCCAAAGCAGCGATGTCGCGCGGCGCTCGTCCGACAAGATGACCACGCCGCTGCCCAATTCCGGCGCCGCGCCGGCGGCTTGCATGTCGCGGGTGTTCACGACCGTGCACCACGGGTCACGCCGGTGCCGGGCGCGGGCGCCGAGCGCCATGCTGTAGACCAAGCGCAACCCGGGAAACTGCAACGCCAGAACATGCACGCTGTCCGAGTCGACGGCTAAGAGATCGCCGCCGGGCCCCTCGCCGAATGCAACGACGCGCCACGGGTGGGTCTGCGGCGGCAGGCGCCGGAACCCGGGCGGCGCGCCTTGGCGCGCCCGGCCCGCCCGCAGCCAAGCGCGCATCAAGTCGTCGAGCGCTGAGCTCGCGACATCGATGTCGGTCGCCCGCCCGCGTTGCACCGTGTAGTACTCCAAATTCAGGACGAGCTTGCCGGGAGTTTGCAGCAACACCGGATAGAGCACTTCGTCGACGGTCGTCTGTTTAGCAACGAAGTCGCCTTGCATGCTCGCCAGGTACGCAGCTTCGGCTCGCCGTTCGGCGTCGGGATTGTCGGTCAAGCGCACGAAGTTGCCGTTCGCGAGCGCCGCACGCAGCCGTTCACCGATCACGTCGGGAATCTCCGGCGCAACCTCGAGCAATGGAATACAAGGCGCGAGCAACAAGCGCGTCGTGCCGATGGGCCGCCGCACAACGTCACCGGCCTCGGCACGCACCCGGCCGATGCGTTCCTGCTCGCGGCACTCGGTCAGCCCGGCCTCGCTACTCAAGACCTCGACACGTCCGATGAAACGCTCGCCTTGGCCGCCCGGCCCGGGACGCACCACTTCGAGCACCGTGCCGGGCGGCGGTGGAATCTGCCGCAGGAGCACGAAGACCCGGTCGCGCTGACGCTCCGCGACCCGTCCCATGGGGCGCGTGTAGTGGTCTTGTACTTGTTGAACCGCCTGTTGCACGAGCTGGTCGAGGGCACTGCGTGGGGTCGATTGAGCGTGCGCCACACAGGCCGTCGCCATCCATGCGAGGCTCACAAAAAACGCCGTCGCGCGATGGCGGACGGCGGCAGCTTCGCAACGCTTCATGGCGCCACGATAGCACGCAACGGCGGCGCGATCAACTGCCGCGCTCGGCGGCGACGCGGGTGTAGAGATCGTCATAATGCGCCGCACTCACCTCGATGGAGTATGCCGCACAGGCGGCCCGCGCCGCGTGCCCGAGCCGGGTGCGGAGTGCGGCGTCGTCGCGCAGCTCTCCAAGCCGCGCGGCGAGTGCCACGGGGTCGCCGACTGCGGCACGCAAACCTGTGTCGCCCAGAGTGCCGGTCAGTTCCGGCAGGTCGCTCACGACACAGGCGCGGCCGGCGGCCATCGCCTCCAAGAGCGCCATCGAATGGCCCTCGAAACGCGATGGCTGGGCGAATGCATCGAGCGTCGCCAGAATCGCCGGGATATCGGTGCGCCAGCCCAGCCAATGAATCTTGGCCGCCACGCCGCGCTTCGCCGCTTGCGCCTCGAGCGCCTGCCGGCGTGGCCCGTCGCCGACGACGATCACTTCCACCCGCGGATCCTGCAATTCGGCAATCGCGTTGACCAAAACGTCGTGGCCTTTGGCGTCGTCGAGACGGCCCACGCTGCCAACGAGAAAGGCGCCCGGGCCCACTCCTAGATCGGCGCGTGGGACCGGCTGCGCCGCCACCCAGGGTTCGATTTCAATGCCGTTGGGGATGACTTCGACACGTGACGCGGGCAGATGGAACCGTCGTTGCGTGGCCTTTGCGACGCTTTCCGACACCGCCACGATCCGCATCGCGAGCGGCGCCGAGAGGCGCATCGCCACCGATCGGCGCCATGGCAGTGCGGCGCGTTCGGTGCTGTGTTCGGTACTTACGATCACTGGAACGCCGGCCCAGTGCGCCGCCAACCGGCCGAAAGTATCGGCGTAAAAAAGATGGGTATGCACGACGTCCGGCCGCCCGCGCCGCAGGTGACGCCAGAGAGGGGCGAGAACCCGCACGTCGCGCAACGACCCGGAGCGCAAGCAAGTGAATGGAATGCCGCGGTCCGCAAGTGCCGCCGCGAGCGGGTTGGGCTCCGTCAGCGCCACGACCTCGACGTGCAAGCCCTGGCGGCGTTGGGCGGCGGCGAGCAAGAGGAGAAAGCGTTCGGCGCCGCCCACCGGCAAGTTGTTGATGATGTGCACGACTTGCAGGGGGCGCTTCATGACTGCAACGCCCGGGTTCGGGCATTGCGCAGCGTGGCGCGAAAAGCTCCGAGCATGGCATCAGGAGAGAATGTTTCCGCCACCCGTTTCGCGCCTGCGGCACCGATGCGGGCGCGCAAGTCCGCATCCGCCAGCAAACGCTGCAGCGCCTCTGCCAGCGCCGCGGCATCACCCACCGGCGTCAAGAAGCCGGAGATGCCGTCTTCGATAACCTCGACGGTGCCGGCAGCCGGCGTCGCCACGGACGCAACTCCAAGCGCCAAGCCTTCGAGAACCGAGAGCGGCATGCCTTCGGCGCGGGACGGCAGCACTGCCACGTCGAGCGCCGCCATCCAAGGCGCCGGGTTGGATTGATAGCCGGCAAGAATGAGCCGCACGCCGCGCGTCGCCGCCAACGCCGCGAGGCGGTCACGCTCCGGGCCTTCGCCGATGAGCACGACCGTCGGCCGCGGCGTCGTGGCCGGCAGTTGTGCCACCGCTTCCAAGAGAACGTCGAAGGATTTGCGCGGAATCAATTGCCCCACGCCACCGACCGCGAGGCCGTCCGGCGCGAGATCGAACGACTGACGCACGCGGGCGCGCTCATCGGGCGTGGCGCGCGCCAGTGGCACGCCATTCGGAATGACCGTGATGCGCCCGGCATTAATGTGCTGCGTCGCCACCATGCGGCGCTTCGAGGCTTCGGATACGCCGACGATGCCCGCACACGTCCGCAGCGTCCACGCATCCACGACGGCGAAGATGCGGCGTGACAGAAGCGGATACGGGTCGTCGGCAAGGGCGACGGGACGCCGCACGAGATGGGTCGCACGGGTGCCGCGCACGGCAAGCGCGGCGTGAAAATCGACCCGCAAGCCGTGCGACAGAACGACATCGATTTGCTGTTCGCGGATGAAATTCCCGAGCCGGCGTGCGAATGCCGGGTCGAGCCGGTGCAGCGGTTCGAGAGCCAAAACCTGGCGCGCCAAGCCACGATAGCGGTCGGCGAGCAGCCCGGCGCCCGGGTACACTGCGAATTGCTCGAAATCCGCGCCCAGGCCGGCGAGCAGGGATTCGACGACGCGTTCGACACCGGTGACTCCGGCAATGGTCGAGCCGATGCGGGCATGGCCGAGAACATGCAGAACGCGCAGCGGCGGCACGGGCCCGGTCCGGGCACCGGCTCGGACGTTCGTCTCGGGTGTTGTCGTGCGTGTATCCAATGTGAGTTGATCCGAGGCCGAAGTGGGGTCGTATCCCCTTCCAGAGGACCACCTGCCTGGTATCGGGTCAAGCTCTTTTCCGGGGCGCACGTTGCCCTTAGAATCCGCGCCGGAGGACATTGTGGTGATGAGGACGCACGAGTGACGCGCATCGGAGTCTTCGATTCCGGCGTCGGCGGCTTGTCGGTGTGGCGCGAAATCGTCCACCAGTGGCCGGGCGTCGAAACCATCTACTTCGCCGACCAAGCGCACATCCCGTACGGGTCACGCCCGGCGGAAGAGATCCGCGTCTTTGGCCGGGAAATCACCCGCTTCTTGGCGGCGCGGGATTGCGACGCCATCGTCGTCGCATGCAACGCTGCATCGGCGGCGGCACTTGCCGTGCTGCGCGCCGAGTGGCCGCAGCTGCCGTTCGTCGGCATGGAGCCGGCGGTGAAGCCGGCGGCCGAATTGTCGCGCACTCGGGTGGCTGGCGTGCTCGCGACACCCGCCACGTTTCAAGGCGCGCTGTTCGCGACGACCGTCGAGCGCTTCGCGGCGGAAGTCCGCATCGTGCAGCAAGTCTGTCCGGGGCTCGTGGAGCGCATCGAAGCCGGCGACACGAATAGCGCCGAAACCCGGGCGCTCCTCGGCGATTTTCTCGCGCCATCGCTGCGCGCCGGCGCCGACACGATCGTGCTGGCCTGTACGCACTATCCATTCGTTCGCTCAGCCATCGAGTCGCTGGCGGGGCCCGGCGTCACGGTCATCGACCCGGCGCCGGCAATCGCGCGGCAGCTCGGACGCGTCTTGCCCGCACTTGGATCGAGCCGGATCGCGCCCAGCACCACACCATGCCGGGAGTTCGTGACGAGCGGCGATGCGGCGGAATTCGAGCGCGTGGCAGCGCTTCTCCTGGGATTTCGAGTTGCGGCGAGTGCGGTGCGCTGGCAAGCGAATCAGCTTCCCTGAACTGGATAAAACGCCGCGAGGCCGCCTTCAGGGGGGTCAAGGCGGCCTCGCTCGTCTCGCGACTCGAAGTGTCTGTCGCCGGCGGGGCCCGGGAGGGACCGGGCCCGCCGACCCAAAGCATCCGTGCGTTAGTTCTCGATCTCCACCGGGATCGAGCGGCCGATGTGTTCCTCGGCCTTCGGCAGCGCGATCGTCATCACGCCGTTCTTGTACTGCGCCTTCACCTTGTCGGCTTGCACGCGATACGGCAGCTCGACGGTACGCGTGAACTTGCCGTACACCTGCTCGCTCTTCAGCACCTTGCCCTTGGCGGGGCCTTCGAACTTGCGCTCACCACTCACGGTGAGTACGTCGTCCTGCAACGTCACGTGGACGTCCTTGGGCTCGAGGCCGGGGACCTGAACGCTGACGACCAGCTTGTCGTCGTCGTCCACGAGATCCATCGGCGGGTACCAGGCACGCGGTTCGGTCGCGGCGGTGGCGTTGTCGAGTGCTTCGTACAGACCGCGGAAGAAAGGATCGCGGTTCAGAGATTCGAGGCCCGTGCGGGGCATGAAGCGAACCAGTGTCATTGTTCTCGTCCTCCTGTGGCGGCTTGGCGCCCGGACCTTGGCGCCGAGGTGCCGCAGTGTGATGATGCCGGTCCGGAGATTCTGGACGAGCGCCCCGCGGTCGCCAGGGCTGCCAGCTCATCCGGCCCGAGGCGCGCTCGTACTAGGGCTCCTTACAAGTCGCGTGCCAGCGCCTTTGTTCTTGTAAAACACATAAAATCAATTGATTGCGATTTTGAAGGCGTGTGCCATGGGCCCTGCCAAAACGGCAGGTGCGGAGGCGTGGTGCCATTCTGGCAGAGTTGTGGCAGATCGATGGGGTCGTTTGAGCAACCGGTGGGCTTGGCGCTCAGGACTCCAGCTCGAACATCGCGGCGCCGACGAAGTCGCCGATCTCGTGCGCGACCAGGCTGCGGGTCGCGCGCTCGTTGCAAGCGAGTTCCGCCGCCCGCCCGTGCAGCCACGATGCGAGGGCCGCTGCCGGACCGGCGCTGACGCCTTGTCCAAGAAGTGCGCCGAGCATCCCGGCCAGGAGATCGCCCGAGCCACCACTCGCGAGTCCGGCGTGTCCGGTGCCGTTCACATAGATGTCGCCGCTCGGGGTCGCAGTGAGAGCCGGCGCACCCTTGGCCAACAACACGACCTTTTGGTCCCGCGCCGCTTGCGCGACGTACTGCATGCGATCGAGAGGCGCACTCGGTACGGAGGCACCCAGCCACCGCGCCAACTCGCCGGCGTGCGGCGTCACGACAATGGGAGCGCGCCGCGCGCCACTCGGCAACACCGCGATGGCTTCCGCATCGACCACCATCGGCACGGTGCACTGCGAGAGAACTTCGCGCGCGCAAGCCCGAGCCGTGTCGGACGCTCCCAGCCCCGGCCCGATCACAAGCGCTTGGGCACGCTCGAGTAGGGCGATTATTTCGGGTGCGGCATCGACCGCGAACGCTCCCTGCGCCGATTCCGGCACCCCGTGCACGATGACTTCCGTGAGCTTGGCCTGCAGGAGGGTGCGAATGCCCACGGGCACGACGAGGTGCACGAGGCCGGCGCCCGCGCGCTGCGCGCCGAAGGCGGCGAGTGCGGCGGCGCCCGGAAAATCGGCGCTGCCGGCTACGACGACGACCACCCCGCGCGTGTACTTGTGCGCCGTGGGATCGAGCCGCGGGCACCACGAACGGGCCCGGTCTCTCTCGACCAGAAATCGCCGCGGCGCATGCTCACTGACGATCTCGGGCGGAAACCCGATGTCGGCGACGGTGACACGGCCGGCGCGTTCACAGCCCGGATGGAAGGCGAGACCCACCTTGGGGAGGCCGAAGGTCACCGTTGCATCGGCCCACACGGCGGCGCCTTCGACCGCGCCGTTGTCGCCGTTCACGCCGCTCGGAATGTCGAGTGACAGAGTGTTCGTGCTGGCGTGGTTGAGCACATTCACGAGGGCTGCCATGCGGCCTTGCAGCGGGCCGGAGACGCCGGTGCCAAGCAATGCGTCGACACACAAGTCGGCTTCGTTCAACGCTTCCTGCAAAGCGTTCGTCGCCGCGTCCTCAAATTCGACGAGGCTGCCACGGTCGCGCGGATCGTTCGCCGGACCTGGGTCATCGATGGTCTCGGGAAGCACTTGCACTTCGGCTGAGGTGGCTGACAAGCGCTCGTAGTTGGTGCGGGCCGCGGGCGACAAGTCATCGGGCGGATGGCTCAAGAAAACGTGCACCGACATCCCCGCTTGCGCCAGGACGCGCGCCACGACAAAGCCATCGCCACCGTTGTTGCCCTTGCCGCAGAGGATCTCGACGCGCGCATCGCGCCGCCCTTCGACCATGACAATCGCCTCGTGGGCGGCCGCAGTTCCGGCGCTCTCCATCAATGCGAGCGCGGGAACGTGGCCACCGCCAATCGTCAGACGGTCGATCGACTGCATCTCGTGGGCTGTGACCAAGCGCATTGGCGGCCTTCCTGGCAGGGGGCGACTCTTGGCTGCATCCTGGAGCAGCCCACGCCGGTACTCAAGCGCGACTTCTGCGATACTGCCGCGCATGGACTCTCCCGCAGTGCGCGACAACGAGCCCGCACCGGCCGCGATGCTCGCCGTCGCCGTCGGCGCACTGGCCCTCAATCAACTGGTGAATTCGTTCGCGTGGAATGCGCTGCCGGCCGGCGTCGTCATCTTGCTCGGCGCCGGGCTCGGCGTACTGCTGCCGGTGTTGGCCTGGTGCGCGCTCCTGGGACGGCCGTGGCGTTCTACTCTGCGGCTCCGGGGGCTCGGCATGCGCCGGGCGCTTTTCGTGGCCGGTTTCGGAATCGCCAGTATTGCGCCGACCTATGCGCTCAGCGTTTTGTGGCAACAATGGGTGCCACCGTCCGAGACCGCGCTCGAACTGTATCGAGCGCTACTGCCACAGGGTGGCGCGGATTGGGTCTTGGGTGGCCTGGCCGTCATCGTCGCCGGGCCGTTGGGCGAGGAGATCCTATTTCGCGCTCTGATGTTGCCCGCGCTTGCGCGGTGGATGCCAGCGGGGCTCGCAATTGCGGTCACTGCGGCAGCGTTCGGCGCCGCACATGGATCGGCCTGGCTCTTTGCGCCAACCGCGTTCTTGGGACTCGGGCTCGGAGCCGTCGCGTGGTGGAGCCGGTCCACGACTGCGTCGTGGATCGTGCATGGGCTCTTCAATGCGGCAGCATATGTGGATCTGTGCATGACGCGCGATGTGCACGGCGCAGCGCTCGAGCGCTGGTCGACTCAGCCGGCGGTGCTTGCAGTTTCGATCGGGGGATTGATTCTCTTCGGGAGGACCATTCGACAACCATCACCTGACCCGCGAGGCGGGGCGCCATGCGCCCAATCGCCACTTCCTCACGGGCGAGATCACTTGTAGGACTGGCCTAGGGCCTTCCCAATGCTGATCTCACCATTATCGATCCGGATGTTGAAGCCGCATGACGGGTTGTTGCACACCCAAGCCTTGTAGGTAATGGGCGCGCCATCACGGCCATAATCCGACAGAGGCAACAAGATGCCACCGCTGTCGCACTTCCTGCAGACGGGAAACTCGTATTTCTCCATCGTCGTCATCCCCGACGTCGCACCGCGGCACGCCGCCGGAGCGACTCACCTCCCCACGTG
>JANLSU010000091.1:0-52966 GCA_031362565.1 bacterium
GATACGAACCCGCAGGAACTCGCCGCCGCGGTCCGGCATCTCGCGGCCGAATGCGCGGCAATCCCGGACGAACCGAAGGGCACGCGGGCGCGATGCTTCACGACCATCGGTGACGCGCTCTACGACGCCGACGAGTGGCTCCTGGGGGCGCGAATCCACGCCCAGGCGCTCACGACGTTTCCGGAGGACGCTGGGAGTCCCTTCGGGTGGCACTTCGCAGTGCAGGAAGCCTTCGGCCTCGCAATGGCGGGCGAGTTGGACGCGGCTCAGGCGCGGAGCGACGCAATCGACGGCGCGGCGCTCCGCGCCGGCGCGGAACTCATTGTGGCGTGCGGCGCGGATGAGGCCCGGTACTGGGCGACGCGGCAACGGCTCCGCCGTCAACGCGGTGAAGTCATCGATGCCGCCGTCGAGGCGCGCATCGTCGAACTCGTTCAACGAGTGTCGGTCGTCGCCTCGCGCTCGCCCGACCGCGCGGCATACGTCCGCAACCTGTTCTTCGCGATGCTGCATCGCGATCTCTGGCTGCTGCGATCGCTGGACGGCGCTCCGGCGAGTTGACAGCGCCGTTGCGGGCGTTACCGCGTCCCGCCGGCTTCCGGCGCCAGCTCGAGAAAGAGCGGCGGCGGCTCGTCATGGACGAGAGACTCGAATTGGCGCCGGAACTCCTCGGGGCTCATCTTGACGACGGCTGCCATTTTGGCGACTTCGGCGGCACTGACGAAGTCGGTGCGTGACAGCCGGATCATGTAGCGCCGGGCGATCGCATAGCGGGTGGAATGGATGTCGACCAAGCGCACCCGCGTCCGGCCCGTTTCGGGGTCGTAGAGATCCGCGAACGGCACCGGCACGAAATTCCCTGCCTGCATCGACACCAGCACCGCATTGCCGCCTTCCAACAAATACTTGGCGGCGCAATAGCCCAAGTCGCGGGTGTATTCCATGTCGTACGGAATCGGATCCGCCGAGCGCAGCTCGTAGCCGATGTTCTTGGCGACAATCGTCGTCTCGATGCCGAGTTCCTCGAGGCGGGCGGTCACGGCGCGTTTCAGGATGCCGCCGATGTCGATTTCCGAGATGCGCACGTGGCCGTGGGCATCGCGTTCTGCATCGCGCACCTGTTCGAGGTCCTGCGGATCGATGTCGAGTACGACGCCTTCGGCAATGACCGCGACGCCATCCGTACGCCCTTGAGCAATGCGTTTGATGACCGATCCGGCGAGCGTATCGGCGATGGTTCGCAGGCGCAGCGGCCGGGTGGTGAATTCTTCCGGGATCAGGGTAATCGTCGCACCGGCGGCCTTGCCGACTCCGAGCGCCAAATGCCCCGCCTTGCGTCCCATGAGAATGGTGAAGTACCAGCGCCGCGTCGTCCGCGCATCCACCATGAGATTCTTGAGGGTGTCGACCGCCAGATGGCGCGCCGTCTGATAGCCGAAGGTGTCGACGTGCGGCGGCAGGTCGAGATCGTTGTCGATGGTTTTGGGCACGTGCACGACGCGAATCCGCCCGGCGGCCTTCTTCTCGAGCGACAATGCCGAAAAGGCCGTGTCGTCGCCGCCGATCGTGATCAGCGCCCCGACGCCGAGTTTGGTGAGCGCCGTGACGCAGTTCTCGAGCAACTGCGGATCCTTCGTGGGGTTGGCGCGCGAGGTGCCGATGTAGGAGCCACCGCGAAAATGCATCCGGCTCACGCCATCGATGCTGAGCGGCCGCCAGTGGTCGGTGTCGCCCTGCATGATCCACTCGAAACCGTTTTCGATCCCGATGACCTCGACGTCTTCGAGACAGGCACGGATCGTCGCGGCGCCAATGACACTGTTGATGCCTGGCGCGGGCCCGCCGCCGACCAGAATCGCGATGCGCTTCAAACCATTCATTCCGAACGCCTCCCCAGCACCCATGCCAACCAACCGGCGGGCAACAAGGCATGATACGCCGAGTCGGTATAGGATGTCACGGAGCCACCCTTCCCCCAAAGAGGAGACGCAGCACTGAATCCGCAACGCGACCGCTTCGAAGCTTGGGTCGACGCCACATTCGAGCGCTGGCTCGGCGAATTGCGCTGGAGCGAGATCGCGCGCGCCCTCGGCGCTCTATCCACGGACTACGTGCAACGCCGCCACCGCGTGCAGGCCGGTGAGGCACTCGAGGGCCGCGGCAAGCGCGCCGCATTCGCGCTGTACTACGCGCCGCGCCACTACGTTCTGACGCGCGAGGTCCTGCAAGCGCTCGGCGCAGCGGCAGCCCCCGCGCTGCCGATCGTCGATTTGGGCTGCGGCCTCGGAGTCGCGGGGGCTGCATGGGCGGCGCTCCACGATCCACCGCCCAGCGTCACCGGCCTCGATGTCAACGAGTGGGTGCTCGGCGAAGCCCGCATTGCCTACCGCGCGCTCGGTATCAGGGGCCGTGCGGTTCGTTCCTCCGTCGAGCGCTTCCGCTTCCCGGCGGGACCGCTGCACCAGGTCGCGGCCTTCACGGTGAATGAACTCGAGACCGAAGCACGTGACGCGCTCTTGGCCCGGATCCGGCAGGGCGCGCCGGCCGGCGGCGCGACCCTGGTGATCGAGCCGCTCGCAACCCGTATTGCACCGTGGTGGAAGGACTGGGCGGCGGCGTTCGCGGCGCTCGGCGGCCGCGCCGACGAGTGGCGCTTCGACGTGCCACTGCCGGGCCGGGTCGCCGAACTCGGGCGCTCGGCGCATCTGGATCCACGCGAACTCGGCTGCCGCTCGCTCTGGATCAGCGCGGCATGAGGGCATCCGCCAAGAGCCGCAAGAACAGGCCCACGTCGGTCACGATGCCGACCGCCTGGGCGGAACCGCGGTCGACCAGCTTGGTGACGACGGCGGGATTGATATCCACACACACGGTCTTGACCCACGATGGCGTCATGTTGCCGACGCCGATACCGTGCAACATGGTCGAGAGAATAATCTCCATGTCGGCGCCGACAATTTCCGCCGCCGTGCGGGATTGCGCCTCGATGAGATCCATGATCGTGTCGGGCAAGGGCCCGTCGTCGCGGATGCTGCCCGCCAGCACGAACGGCACGCCGGCCCGTACACACTCATAGAGAATGCCGTTCTGCAGGACGCCGGTCTCGACCGCGGCCCGCAACGACCCACACTTGTTGATCTGATTGATGGCCCGCATGTGGTTCATATGGCCATCGTGGACCGGAATGCCGCTCATCTGATCCACCCCGAGCGAGGTGCCGAAGAGCGCCCGCTCGACGTCGTGTACGGCAACCGCATTGCCCGATAAGAGCGACTGCACGTAGCCGCCGCGAATCAAGCGTCCCAGATGCTCGCCACCACCGGTGTGCACGACGACCGGACCCGCAACAACCACCATCCGGCCCTTACGGGCGCGAATTTGCTGCATCTCCTCGGCGATCACGTCCACCATGCGCTCGACGCGGCGTTCCGACGACACGTCGTTCGCCATGAACACGAAGTCCTTCGCCTGCTTGGACTTGAACGGCGGATAAACGCGCACCCCGGTGGCGCCGCAGACCACGAGGTCACCGGTGCGAATGTCGCGCAACTTGACGCAGCGCGCCGTCTTGGCACCACGGTCGACCACCAAGCAGGCATCCATGCGCTGGTCCCGGACTGCGAGCCATTCGCCCCCATGGAAGACTTCACTGCGATGATTCGTCGTCGAGTAGAAGTCGTCGGGGACAGTCCGGTCCCCGGTGCTCGGCTCGAGCCGCGCCGGCTCGTTGCCCTCTACGACGCAGCCCAGACTCACGAGGTCGTTGACGACCAAATCGACGACGTTGGACGGCCCCTGCACGGTCAGCCACAAGCGCGAGAAATCGTCCACCTTGCGGCCGATGTCGAATTGCCGCAACTCGTACGACGCGCCGTTCTCGACGATGAGGTCGAGACAGCGCGACATGAGTCCGGTGTCGATGAGGTGGCCTTCGGCGCGCAAATCCACGGACCGGTGCGGCATGCGATCCCCTTCTTCAAAAAAACCGGGCCCCGGAGTGTAGTCCTCCAGGGCCCGGCCGTCGAACCGATTTCGAAACCGCGAATCAGTGCGTCAGTACGACGCGCTTGACGTACGTGTGATCCGGCGTCTGGTAGTGGACGAAGTACAGCCCGGCTGCGAGCTTGCGCCCGTTCGCCGCGCTATCCCAGGTCACCGAGTAACGGCCCGCATGATGCGCGCCCTCGGCCAGGGTCGCCACCACGCGGCCCTTGACGTCGATGACGGTCAACCGGATATCTGCGGCGCGCGGCAGCGCGAACTGGATCTCCGACGACCCGCGCGTCGGGCTCGGTGCCGGCGACGCGAGCCCGAAGGACGTGATCCGTGCCCCCGCCGTGCCCGACAACGGTCCGAACAGTGCGGTCATTCCACGCTCGTTGGTCGCCGCCACCTGATAGCAGTAGGTGCGGCCCGGCTCGGCGCTGGAATCGAGCGCGATGCTCGTGTTGCCTTCTTCGCGGTGTTCCGTGGCGATCGTGCTCCACGGACCGACCGCGGCATCGGCACGCTGCACGACCACATTCGAGATCGGATCCGAGTTGCGGTCCAACTGCCAACGCAGTTCGATGCCGCCGTCCACGGAGCTGAGCTCGAACGACGCGAGCATGACGTCCACCGTCGCATCGATGGTGAACGTCGCGTCGCTTTCGTCCTTGCCGGTGTTGCCGGCGGCATCGCGGGCCGTCACCCGCAGGATCGCCGTCGTGGTCGCCGGACCGGTAACGTTCCAAGCGAAAGATCCGGTGTTGGCGGTCGCGAGTGCGATGTTCTCGTACGGACCACCGATGCCGTTCCGCGACACCTGCAGGTCGACATTGGTGACACCGCCGAGCGCATCGGTCGCGTTCCAGGTCAGGTTCACACTGTTACCGACCTGCACCGTCTCGCCGCCGTTCGGAGCCGTGACCAGCGTCACCGGGTCGACCATGTCGCCCAGGAACAACTTGCCGACCCCGAAGTCCTTGTTCCACACCGCGCCCGTGAAGCCGTCGACGACCGCACGGCCGGTCAAGAACGTCTTGACGAACGCCGGCGTCACCGCGCCGTATTTCTGCATGATGAGCGCCACTGCCCCCGCGACGTGCGGTGCAGCCATGCTCGTCCCCTGGTTCATGGCGTGCTTGTTGCCGTCCGGCATCAGCACCGAGGCGCTGCCCGGACACGCGACAGCGACGTCGAATGTCTGGGCCGAGGCGATCGCCGAACCCGGTGCGGCGATATCCGGCTTCTGGCGGCCATCACGCGTGAAACCGGGGCTCGAGAACGAGCAGATGTTGCCAACGCCCACGGAGCCGTTGAAGTTGATGTTCGTGCGCCCGCCGCAGTCGGTCCAGAAACGCTTGCTGGCCCATGCGGCCACCGAGATCGCCTGCGCGGAGTTGGTCGGCTCGCTGATGAGTTCCTTCGTGTTGTCGTTGCCGATGACGAAGTTCGCCGTCGTCGTGTTGTTGAAGAACCGCCACAAGTCCACTTCGCCGTTGGCCGCGCCCAGCGTCACCGGAATGAACGTGAACGTCCAAGTACCGTTGGCGTTGTTGCCGGAGGCGATGTTGATTTCGACGTAGACCTCGGCGTCGCCGGTCGCCGTCAACGTGGCGCCGTTCTCCAAATAGACGTTGCCGTTCGCGGTCGCCGTACCTGGGAAGGCCGCATTCATATTCCCGAGCGTGATCGGCCCGATGACTGTGCCGTTGGGCGTCGTGATCCTGACGTTCAGGTTTTCGCTCGCTTCGTAGTAGCCGTCGATCGCAATGGTGCGGCCCGTGCCCGAGCCGGTCACCGTCATCGTGACGTTGGTGCCGACGCCGGCCGCGAACACGTCCGCATGCCGTGCAAGGCCACGATCGTTGCCGCACGAAACGACCACGACGCGTCCCGGACCGGACGCGGCGTTCAGGGCCGTTTCGAAGGCACTCGTGCCGTCGTGCGGTCCGAACTGCGAGCCGAGCGACAGGTTCACGACGGCGTTCTTCGAGAGCGACGTGGCGCGGCCGAAGATGTAGGAGACGCCGTCAATGACGTGGGTCGTGGTGAGGTCGGTCTTGACCTCGACCAAGTCGGCCATCGGCGCCATACCGACGAACGTGAAAGCGGGAACGGCGCCGCCCGTATCGCTGCCGTCGCCGCCGGCGATCCCCATCACGTGGGTGCCGTGGCCGTTGGTGTCGACCTGGCGGGCGGTGTGGGCGTTGATGTCGGCCGCGTTCCACTCCGACCCGTACGCGAAGCCGCCGGGGTTCGGGCCGATGGCGTCGGTCTGGTCCCAGATGTTGAGCAAGCGCGTGTTGTTCGCCGCATCGCGGAAGTCGCCATGGTCATAGTCGACGCCCGTATCGACGTCGCCCACGATGACTCCGGCGCCGTTCAGGCCTGCGAAGCCGGGACCGGCCCCACGCAGCAGGTTCGCACCCGTGGTCGGGGTGCTGGCGTCCAGCTCCAGCTCCACCGGCGCGGCGCCGCGAATAGCGTCGACTCCCGCCAGTGCCGCGACGGCATCGATGGCCGAGGCCGGCACGGTGGCGGTGAAAATGCCCGGCAGCTCGGTGCGCACTTGCGCGCCGGCGGCCTCGAGTTCCGGCCGCGAAACCGTGCCCTGAATGAAGACGTCGAGGTCGCCTGCCGCGGTGATTGCGGCCGAGCGATCCTTCATGTCCGACACCGCCACCCCGGCGCGGAGTTGCGCGAGAGCGACGCGGGCGCGCGGATCAAGCTTGCTCGACTCGGCAAATGCACCGTGGGCAGCCACGGCGATGCCGAGCACCGGCAGCCAAAAGCGGACGTTGAAGCGCAGCATGTGTACCTCTCGGTTGTTCTTTAGGGCTTCGAAAATTGAGAGCCCCGGCAGAGGCCGGAGCGCCAACACGCACGATCGAAAATCTTTGGGAACCGAGGACCTCCAAGGGCAAGCTGCGGTCGAGCCGCGAGGTGCAAAGCGATCACTCGGCACAAAACGGCAGCCAACAAGCGACCGAGGGTGAATTTGCCGGGGCAATTCGCCGCGCTGCTCGTGCTGCCTTGGGGGCCTCGAGAAAGCACCCCCCTGAACCACTGGAATGCCGCCAGTCTAGCCGAGCGAACCAGGCCCTTGCACGCGGATTCTGGGGTATCCTGCCGGCGGATGGTGGATGGAGGGACGCATGAGCGGATCGGGGCTCGGCTCACCGGTACACATCGAAGCCGGCAAATCCCTGCGCGCGCTGAATACGTTCGGCATCGAGGCCACAGCGAAGCTGTTCGTCGCGGTCACGAGCGCGGACGCGTTCCGCGCCGTCGTGGGCGACCCGGCCCTGGGGCGGGAACCCCGGCTGATCCTGGGCGGCGGCAGCAACCTGCTCTTCACCCGCGATTTCGACGGCCTGGTGGTCAAGAACGCCATCCCGGGCATCGAGGTCCAGCGCGAGGACGCCGAGCACGTCTGGGTCCGTGCCGGGGCGGGCGAAATCTGGCACCACCTGGTGCTCTATTGCGTCGACCGGGGTTTCGCCGGACTCGAGAACCTGTCGCTCATCCCCGGCCAAGTCGGCGCGGCGCCCATGCAGAACATCGGCGCCTACGGGGTCGAGATGGAATCGGTGTGCGAGTCGGTCGAGGCGCTGGATGCCACGACCGGCGAGAGCGTCGTTTTCACGCACGCCGACTGCGAGTTCGGCTATCGCGAGAGCGTCTTCAAACACCGCTCCAAGGGCCGGTTTTTCATCACCGCGGTGAATTTCCGGCTCAACAAGACACCCAAGTTCGAGGTCGGCTACGGTGACGTCCGCAAGACGCTCGACGCGATGGGCGTGCATGACTTGACGATCAAGGCCGTCAGTGACGCCGTCATCCAGATCCGGTCCTCCAAACTCCCCGATCCCAAGGTGGTGGGCAACGCCGGGAGTTTTTTCAAGAACCCGGTCGTGCCGCGCCCGCAATTCGAGGCACTGCACGCCGCGCACCCCGCGATGCCGCATTACCCGCAAACGGACGGCAGCGTGAAGGTCCCGGCCGGTTGGCTGATCGAGCAATGCGGCTGGAAGGGACATGTCGCAGGCCAAGCCGGAGTGCACGACCGGCAGGCGCTCGTGCTCGTCAATCGGGGCGGCGCAACCGGTGCGGAGATCTACCGCTTGGCGCTCGCCGTGCAAGCCTCGGTCCTCGAGCGCTTCGGCATCGAACTCACACCTGAGGTCAATCTGATCTAGCGACGCGATTCTCCTGGAAATCGACCGGCGAATCCTGTATTAATATCCCCAGCCCCAAGAAAAATCGTCCGCATTCCACCGCGAGGCCCATCGTGCTGATTTTCGATCGCACCCTGAGGGCATTGGCGCTGGGCACGCTCCTCTTGGGCGCGTCTATCGCACATGCCGCCGGTTCCGTCATGTTTGCGAGTGGGGCGAGTACCGGCGAAAAGCCGCAATCCAAGCTCTGGTACCACGACGGCTCGTACTGGTGCATCCTGCGCGGCCCGAGCGGCCTGGCGTTCTACGAGAAAGTCGGCACGGCCTGGGTGCGCGGCACGTTCACCGGCGCCGTCCTCCAGTCGAGCGGCAACGCCGACGTGAAGTGGAGCGGCACGACGCTCTCCGTGCTCGTGTATGCCGGCACTTCGAAGCTCTACGAGTACACGTACAATACGACGCTGCGCATTTGGGTGCCGGCCGTGGGCTTCCCGGTCACGGTGCCGAATCCGAGCGGTTCCGAAACCATGGTCCTCGAGCGGGACTCGAGCGGCCGGCAGTGGACCGCTGTCGAGGGCGGCAGCAAGATCAACGTCTACTATTCGACGAGCGCCGATCACCGAACCTGGTCGCAGACGCCCGTGGTCTTGCAGTCCGGCGTCAACGCCGACGACATCTGTTCGGTCGTCGCCTTCGGCGGCAACAAGATCGGCGTGTTCTGGTCGGATCAGAATCGCGACGAGTTCGGTTTTCGGGTTCACAATGACAGCGACGCCCCCACCTCTTGGAGCGCGGAGGAGTCGGTGTACGCCGGTTCCGGCCACGCCGACGACCACATCAACCTGGCGTTCGATTCGCTGGGCCGCGTCTATGCGATCACCAAAGACGCGCACGACCGCATGGCCCTGCATCGCCGCGGCGTGAACGGCGGTTGGACGACCAAGACCAGTGTCTCGGGTGGCAGCAGCACGCGCGGCATCGTCATGGTGGCCGAGCAGGATGCGAAGGTGTACATCCTCTACACGCGCTGGGGTGTAAGTCCGAATCCCATTCAATACCGCGTCGCCGACATCAACACTCTCACCTTCGGCGGCGAGACGACCTTCATCACTTCGGGTTCCAGCATGAACAACGTCACCGGGATGAAGCAGATTCTGCCCGCCGGGAGTCTCATTGCGGCCGCCGCCAACAGTTCGCAGAGTTTGTTCAACAGCTTCGGCAATCCGCCCCCACGCAGCGTCACGAAGGTGGCGCCGGACGGCGCCGATACCGTGCAGCGGCCATCGATCACGGCCGCACCGAATCCCTTCAATCCTTCCACGACGATCACGTTTCGAATCCCGGACGCGTCATGGACCCGGCTCGCCGTGTACGACGTGCACGGCTGGCAGATCGCCATCCCAGCCACCGGGATGTTGACGGGCGGCGAACACACGGCGCGCTGGGATGGGCGCGACGTCGAGGGCCGGACCGTTGCATCCGGCATCTACTACCTCGAACTGCGCGCCGGCGCGACGGTCTTGCGCCACAAGGTCGTCTTGGCGAAATAGGCTTTGGGAGCCCCAGTTCGCAGGTGCGGTTCAGCCGAGATCAAAAAGTAGGATCTCGGCTGGATCGCGCCCCTGGATGTTGAGCGAGCTCTCGTCACTCACTGCCGCACCATCACCCGCTTCGAGATCGATGTCGTTGAGATGCACCCGCCCACGTGCGACTTGCACCCAAGCGTGCCGGCGCGGTGCGAGCGGATGCTCGACGCGCGCCCCCGCGGTGAGTAGCGTCGCATAGAGCCGCATGTCCTGATGGACGGTGACGCTGTTGCCGCTGCCCTGCCGCGACGCGACCAGGCACAGCTTGTCTTGGCGCGCCGCAACATCGAAAGATTTTTGCTCGTAGCCCGGCGCGAGGCCGCGCTTCTCGGGCACGATCCAAATCTGCAGGAAATGCACCGCGGCATCCTTCGACGCATTGAACTCGCTGTGCAAGACCCCCGTGCCGGCCGTCATCCGCTGCACATCCCCCGGGCGGATCACCGAACCAGTGCCAAGCGAATCGCGATGTTCGAGCCCGCCCTCCAGCACGTAGGTCAGGATTTCCATATCGCGGTGTGGATGGGTTGGAAAGCCTTGCGCCGGTAGCACTCGGTCTTCGTTGATCACCCGCAGGGTTCGGAAGCTCTCGTGCTCCGGGTCGTAGTAGTCGGCAAACGAGAACGTATGGTGGGTGTCGAGCCAGCCGTGGTCGGCGTGGCCGCGTTCTCGGGCCGGGCGGACGATGATCATGGCACGCTCCTCGATCTGGGGCCGGCAGTCACACGCCGACAGCCTACCGCAGCGGCGGGACTTCTTGCACAATGGCGCCGTCGGAATACCGCACCGCGAAAGGAACCTTGCCCATGAGCGGACAGCGAACCGGTCGCAAGGACGATCGCCTGTTCGTGCGCGAGGGACGCCGCAGCTACCGGCGCCAGTTCTCGCGCACCGAGGTGCGTTTGGGCGCCGGCGTGCTCGTGGTGTTGGGCGCGATCGGGGTCTGGGTCGCATGGAAGGGGGCGCATCCGGATCCCAGCCTCTTCGAAGCCGGCTTCGAGGCCGGTGACGCGTCGGTCAAGGCCGCGCCCCGGACCGTTTCGGACGGCAACGCACCAGGTGCGGCCGACCGCAGCGAGGGTGGCCCAGCCACGAACCGCAGTGCCGCCGTCGAGACCGGCAGCCGTGCGGCGCTACCCGCCGATCTCGCGGCCCCGGGCTTTACGACCGGCAAGGCCACCCACTTCGACCCGACGAACTTGTACGTCAAGGTGGATGGACGTGAGGACTACTACAAAGGCTTCGGCTTCAAGGCGCTGCACTGTGTTTCGCTGACGGCGAGCGACAATGACGCCGTGACCGTCGACATCGAACTCTTCGATCTTGGGACGGCGGCCAATGCGCTCGGCGCCTATGCGGGCGAGCGCGCGCCCGATGCGGCTTCGCAAGTGAACGGCAGCGGCCTCTGGCACCGGTCGCGGAATGCCGAGTTTGCGACCGTGGGCCACTACTACGCCCGTATCCTGGGCGCCGACGAATCGGCGCCGGTGATCGCACAGCTCGAGCACGCCCGGCGCGCTCTGTCGGCCGCCTTGCCCGCAGAACCGCTGCCCTGGGGATACGAGCTGTTCGTGGCCGGCATGAAGCTCGACCCGGGCCAGGTGTCTTACACGCTCGAGAACGCGTACTCGCTCGGTTTCGCACGCAATGTCTATTCGGCGCCGCTTGGCGGTGGCGACGCGGAAGGTTTCGTGGTTGCGACCGCCGACGCCAAGAGCGCCACCGCGCTCGCGGCGCGCTTCATCGAGGGTTTTCTCGACTACGGGGACGACGCCGGCACCGAGCATGGCCTGCATTGGGTCCGCGACCGCAATCTGCACACCCTGGTGACCACCCAGGCGGCCGGCGTCTGGGTCGTTGGAGTGCGTGGCGTTGCCGATGCCAAACGTGGTGCGAGCACGTTGGCGGCGCTCGAGGCCGCGGTGCGTGCCTTGCCGGCGGCAACGGTCGCGCGCGCCCAGGCGGACGCTGCCGCCACGCCCGCCGAGACCCCCGCTTCGTCGAGTGATCCGGGCGGCGCCGGCAATACGGAACCGCACGGCTAACCCTGGGTTACAACCTCGTTACAAGTAGCACTCAGCGGTCGGCCGTGGTGGGCTGAATGTGTGGCGTGTTACGATGTTTGCCGTCCGTTGCGATCGTCCTCGCACGCGGCGTTCGTGGAAGGGGGCCTCGTTCTCATGGCCAACCATCCGTCATCTGACGCGCCGAACACGGACATTGATCGCCGTCGCTTCTTGAAGGGCGCGGGAGTCGTCGCAGGCGTCACCCTCGCTTCCGGATGGGCGGCACTGGCGCCATCCAATTGGCCGCTGTCATTGCGCGATCCGGACGGCGAACGCGGCAAGCCACGCGCCCGCACGTTGCGCTTGCCGGTGGGCGGCTACGCGGTCCAGCCGCCCAGCACCGCGGCACTGTTGGGAATTGCACGCGGCGCATCGATCGTGCCTTGCGTCCGCGCCGCGATCGATGCCATCGGCGGCATCGGGCATTTCATTCAGCGCGGCGATATCGTCGTCATCAAACCCAACGTCGCGTTCGAACGCGCCGCGCCGCTTGGCGCCACCACGAACCCCGAAGTGCTCGCGGCCCTCATCCATCTCGTGCGCGAGGCCGGGGCGAGAGAAGTGCGCGTCGTCGACAATCCCATCGAGTCGCCCGAGAGCTGCTTCATGCGGAGCGGCATCCAGCGGGCGGCGACGGATGCCGGCGCGCGCGTCTACCTGCCCTCCGACGGCGACTTCGAATATCTAAATGTGCCCGGCGCCACGTGGATCGAGAGCTGGCCGTTCTTCTGGCGGCCGTTCCAGGGCGCGACCAAGGTGATCGGTGTGGCACCGGTCAAGGACCACAACCTGTGCCGCGCCTCGATGACCACGAAGAATTGGTATGGGCTTTTGGGTGGGCGCCGCAATCAATTCCATCAGGATATCCACGGCATCATCGCCGATCTGGCACTCATGATGCGGCCGACTTTCGTCGTCCTCGATGGCTCGCGTGTTCTGTTCCGCAGCGGTCCCACCGGTGGCAGCCTGTCGGATGTCCGGCCGGGCAATACGATCGTCGCCTCCACCGATTCACTCGCTGCCGACGCCTTCGGATGGGACGACCTGCTGGCGCGCAAGGGCGAGGCATTGCCCGACTACTTCCGGCGCGCCACCGCCCGTGGTCTCGGCACGCCCGACTGGCGTTCGGTGTCGTCGAAGGAAATGCAGGTCGGATGAACTCGAGTCTCGCAATGCATTCGCCCGAGCGCGGGGAGACGCGCCCGTGAGCCAGTTCCGCATCCCCATCGCCGGCCCGCCGCCGCCTTGGCGCAAGCCGAATCGCGATGGGTCACCATGGTGGACACGCGTGCTGCGCATCACCACCACGCGCATCATTTCGCAGGTCTTCTTCTTCACGCTCTTCACCTTTTTCGTTTGGGTCACTTGGTTCAGCCGCTTGGGCGGCTATCCCGTCTCGACATTCCTCGAGGTCGATCCGCTGGTCGGCTTCGCGACCGCCCTCTCGACACACACGCTGTACCGCTGGTTGTGGCGCGGCTTGTTCGTGCTCGTGCCGACGTTGCTCTTGGGACGCGCCTTCTGCAATTGGATGTGCCCGTACGGCACGCTGCACCAGTTCGTGGGTTGGCTGTTCAACATCCGCGGCAACAAGGACAACATCCACAAGAACCGCTACCGCTCGATATTCCAGCTCAAGTACATCATCCTGGCGATTTTCTTGGTGATGGCCGCCATGGGTTCGTTGCAGATCGGACTCATCGACCCCATCTGTCTTTTGGTGCGCACCTTCACGACGACGCTGGCGCCGGCGGCGGATTTGGCTTCGGAGGGCCTGTCGACGGCGCTCGCCAACCGCGGCATCGATCCGCGTTGGGCGGAGTTCCTCGCCAAGGCACCCGGGGCGCGCGACCAGCGCGTGTTTGCGGGCGCTTGGTTCGTGGGCGCGATGATTTTCGGGCTCGTCGGCATGAACCTGGTGATCCCACGGTTCTTCTGCCGCGTGCTGTGCCCGCTCGGCGCCTTCTTGGGCTGGCTGTCGCGGTTTTCCCTCTGGCGCATCGACCGCGACCTCACCAAGTGCACCGACTGCAACTTGTGCCTCAAGCACTGCGAAGGTGCGGCGGATCCGCAAGCCGCACTGCGCAAGAGCGAGTGCTTCGTGTGCTTCAACTGCATCGACGACTGCCCCGAGGATGCGCTGTCCTTCAAGCTCATGCCACCGTCCTGGAAGGACCGCGTGGTGGGATCGATCCGCCAAGGTACGGCGACGCTTTTCGACCGCAAGGTGATCTCGAAGCTGCCCGACACCGAGCTGCGCACGCCGGATGTGCCGCGCCGCCGTTGGGTGCTCAGCATGGGCGTCGGAGTGCTCGCCTATCCGTTCCTGCGCTTGTCGCGCGCCGTCAACAAACGCGGCTTCAACGAGAAGGCGATTCGCCCGCCCGGTTCGGTCGCCGAGCCCGAGTTCTTGGAGCGCTGCATCAAGTGCGACCAGTGCATCAACGTCTGCCCGACGAACGTGTTGCAGCCGTCGACTCTGGCCGAGGGCGGGCTCGAAGGCCTGTGGACGCCAGTGATGGATTTCAGCGTCGGCTTTTGCCAGCTGAACTGCACGCTCTGCAGTGAGGTGTGCCCGACCGGCGCCATTCAAAAGACGTCGCTCGACAAGAAGCTCGGGCGCGGCGCGTACGAGAGCGATGGCCCGGTACGGCTCGGCACCGCCTTCTTCGATCGCGGCCGGTGCCTACCGTGGGCCATGGAGACGCCGTGCGTCGTCTGCGAAGAAGTATGCCCGGTGAGCCCCAAGGCGATCGGCACCTACGACGAAGAGATCACTCGCTGGGACGGTACGAAGGTGACGCTCAACAAACCTTACATGCGCCCCGAACTGTGTATCGGCTGTGGAATCTGCGAGCGCGAGTGCCCCGTCGTGGACTCGGCCGCCGTGTACGTGACCGCCATCGGCGAATCGCGCTCGAAGGACCGGTCGCTGTTGTTGGGCAGTGAGCAATTGACCCGCGCCAAAAAAGGCGTCTGAGACGGAGGAACGACATGCAAGACGATGCCAAGCGAATCAGCCGGCGGGATTTGTTCAAACTCGGAGCGGCGAGCGCCGGAGCGATGGCTCTGGGTGCAGGGCTGCCCGGGCTGGTGCATGCTGAAGACAAGGCCGCGGTGCCGGCGTTGCCGCAGGTGCCGCGGCGCAAGCTCGGCAAGACTGGCAAGGAGATTCCGATTCTACTCATGGGCGGCGCGATGAAGCTCGATCCCAAACTGGATCCGAAGCTCGCCGAGTGTTTGCGGTTCGGCGTGAATTATTTCGACGCTGCCGACTGTTACGCCGGTGGAACCTGCGAGGGCGCCGTCGCCTCGTTCATGAGTACCGCCGGCATCAAACGTGAGAGCGTTTGGATCACGAGCAAGAGCGACGCCCACGACCCGGCCGGGTTCGAAGCCACGCTCGCGACAAGCCTGCAGAAGCTGAACACGAAGTACGTCGACATGTACTTCCTGCACGCCTTACAGGACGGCAACTTCCTGAGCCCGGAGATGGCCAAGACGGCGGAGCGCCTGAAGAAGGAAGGCAAGATCCGCCACATCGGTTTCTCGTGCCACGATGCGAACGTCGCGGAGCTGCTGCAGAAGGCAGCGACGCTCCCCTGGATCGACGCGATCATGTTCAAGTACAACTTCCGCGATTACGGCAACAAGCCGCTGAACGCCGCCATGGACGCGTGCCACACGGCCAATATCGGCCTCATCGCCATGAAGACTCAGGGCTCGGAGGCCTCGTTCGCGGATGCCTGGCAGAAATTCCAAAAGGTCGGCAAGTGGTCGAAGCAGCAAGCGGTGTTGAAGGCCGTGTGGTCCGATGAGCGGATCACGGCCGCGGTGTCGCACATGGATTCCATGGACAAGCTGAAGCAAAACATCGCCGCCGCGTGCGACAAGTTCGAACTGGGCCAAGCGGAAGTCGAGGCCATCGAACGCTACGCGGCCGAGACCCGGTCGCTGGCCTGCAACGGCTGCGAGCACATTTGTAACGCCGCGGTCGATGCCCCGGTGCGCATCGGCACGACGCTGCGCTATCTCATGTACCACGACGTCTACGGCCAGCAAGACGAAGCGCGCGCCGCGTTCGCCAAACTGCCGGCCGAAGCCCAGCGCATCGCCGGTGTCGATTACCGCCCGGCCAACGCTGCCTGCCCGCACGGCGTCGACGTGGCCTGGCACATGCGCCGTGCCGCCGAGGTGCTGCAGGCATAACGGCACCAAGGGTGTCGCGGCCTTCCGTCACTGGGGCGAAAGGCCGTGGCGCTCCGGTGTATGCTCCCGGGCATGACGGAGTCATTCCCGCGCGCCGTGCCAGCCAGCGATCACTCCGTGCTCGTCGAGTTCGGGGATTCGATCGGCCTCGACCTGCACCGGCGGGTGCATCGGTTCTTCCTCACGATGCAACGGCATGCGGATCCATTCGTTCGCAATCTGCATCCAGCCTATGCTTCGGTGCTGGTCTGTTTTGATCCGGACGCAATCTCGCACGCCGGCATCGCGGCTCTGATTCGGGCCCGGCTCGAGTGTCTCGACGCGCTGGAGTTGCCGCCGCCGCGTCTCGTAGAGATCCCGGTGTGTTACGCCCCGGAGTTCGGACCCGACCTGGAGTTTGTGGCGGCGAGCCATGGCGTGACGACGGCGGACGTAATCCGCGCCCACAGCACGCCCGAGTATCGCGTCTACTTCCTCGGGTTCGCGCCGGGATTCCCCTATCTGCATGGCTTGCCGCCCGAACTCGCGACGCCGCGCCGTGCGAGCCCGCGCCTGCGAGTCGCCGAGGGTAGCGTCGCCATCGGCGGTGCCGTGACGGGGATCTATCCGGTAGCGTCGCCCGGCGGTTGGAATCTCATCGGCCGTACACCGGTGCGCCTTTTCACGCCCGACACGAATCCGCCCGTGCGGCTCGAGATCGGCGATCGCGTTCGCTTCCAGGCCATCACGCGCGATGCGTTCGACACCTCGGAGCACCACGCCTGAGATTGGAGCTGCGGTCGCATGGCGGTCATTCGAGTCGTCAAACCCGGGCTCTCGTCGACGGTGCAGGATCTGGGGCGTCCGGGATACGGATATCTGGGCGTTTCCGCCTGCGGCGCCGCCGACGCGTTGGCGCTCCGTGCCGGCAACCGCCTCTTGGGCAACGACGACGATGCAGCCGGCATCGAAATGACGCTTCTTGGAGCCGCGGTCGTTTTCGACGCCGCAACGACCGTGGCATTCACGGGTGGCGAGTTCGCCGGTGAATTCCGCGGCGCGCCGCTTCCTTGGTGGCAACGGCTCGACGTCGGCGCCGGCGAGCGCATCGACATCGGCCCGAGCCGCACCGGCGCCCGCTGCTACTTGTGCGTCCGTGGTGGTATCGCCGTGCCGCCCTTGATGGGCAGCCGGTCGACACATGTCATGAGCGGCTTGGGCGGGCACGCGGGGCGCCGGTTGCAGGCGGACGATGTGCTGCCCATTGGTCCGGCCCCGCGCGGCGCACCGTTCCCGGCGGCAATCGACCGCGAATCTGTGCGGCTCTTGTATGCACCGGGCCCGATTCGCGTCACCTGCGGCCCGCAAGCCGATTCCTTCGTGGACGATGCATGGGCACAGTTCACCTCCGAGCCGTTCCAGGTCGCCGAGCAGTCCGACCGGGTCGGCATACGGCTTACGGGGCCGGTGCTTACGCGCCGCGATTCACGCGAGATTCTGAGCGAAGGAGTCTCTTTGGGCGCCATTCAAGTGCCGCTGGATGGGCAGCCGATCCTGCTTTTCGTGGACCATCAAACGACCGGCGGCTATCCCAAGATTGCGAATGTGTGCAGCGCCGATCTGCATCGCGTGGCACAATTGCGGCCTCGCGACGCGGTGCGCTTCACCCTCGTCTCATTCGAGGCGGCCGAGCGCTTGCGTCGTGAATCGCAAACCCGCGTCGATGCGTTGTTCACCGGAGGATCGGGCGCATGATGGCCTGGAGCCGCGAGATTTCACGCCGGCAGTGGCAATGCCTGGGTGCAGCACTGCTGGGCTGGATGCTGGACGGCATGGACATCATGCTCTATGCCTTCGCGCTCAGTGCCATTCGCGCCGAGTTCGGGCTGAGCGCCGCCGGGGCCGGGGCACTCGCTTCGGTGACGCTCGTCGCATCGGCATTTGGTGGAGCGGTGTTTGGTTTTCTCGCCGACCGGTTCGGCCGGGTGCGAGCCCTCGTCGGCTCCATCCTCGTGTACTCGATCTTCACGGCGCTGACGGCGACGGCGCGTGGGATTCCCGAACTCGTTCTGTGGCGCGCCCTCGTCGGGCTGGGCCTGGGCGGCGAGTGGTCGACGGGTTCGGTGCTCGTTTCCGAGACCTGGCCCGCGGCACATCGCGGCAAAGCGATCGGCTTCATGCAGTCGGGCTGGGCCATCGGTTACATCCTGGCGGCGCTTTGCGCGGCGGCCATCTTGCCGCGCTTTGGTTGGCGCATGCTGTTCGTGATCGGAATCCTGCCCGCCCTCGTCACGGTGTGGATCCGCCGCGCGATTCCGGAGCCGGAACTCTGGCGCGTTCAGCGGGCGAAATCGGGGCCGGTGCCGGTGCGCACCGCGCTCGGCATGATGATCCGGCCGCCGCTTCTCGGCCGCACGTTCTTCGCCACGCTGACCACGACCTGCGTGCTCTTCGCATATTGGGGCTTGTTCACCTGGATCCCAACGTTCCTCTCGACACCGATCGAAAAGGGCGGCGCCGGTTTGAGCATCGTTCGTTCGTCGACCTGGGTGATCCCGATGCAGATCGGCGCCTTTTTCGGCTACACGCTCTTCGGTTTCGCCGCCGACCGGTTCGGGCGGCGCCCGGCGTTCATCGGATTTCTGCTGGGCGCGGCGATTCTGGTTCCCGTCTATTGCCTCGCAGGCCGCAATCCAACCGTGCTGATCCTGCTGGGCCCGGCGGTGGGTTTCTTTGGACATGGTTACTTCAGCGCCTTTGGCGCCATGTTGTCGGAATTGTTCCCGACGCGGATTCGTGCGACCGCCCAGGGGATTGCATACAACACCGGTCGCGGGGTGAGCGCCTTCGCACCGTCGCTGATCGGGGCGGTCGCCGATCGATCCGGCCTCGGCCTGGCTCTCGCGTGCACGTCGGCATTCTTTGTTCTGGGAGCGTTGGCGAGCTTGTTCTTACCGGAAACACGCGCCACCGAATTGCCGGCCGAGGTGGGCTCATGAGCATCCGGCGCATCGACTTGAATGCCGACGTCGGCGAAATCTCCACCGCGCTCGCCGATGGTTCCGAAGCGCGCCTGGTGCGCGCCGTGACCTCGGTCAACATCGCCTGTGGTGGACACGCCGGGAATCCCGCCAGCATGGCCGCCCTGGTGGCCATCGCGCACCGGCTCGGGGTCGCGATCGGCGCCCATCCTTCGTATCCGGACGTGACGCACTTCGGCCGTGACGTCATGCACATTTCGCCGAGCGACCTGCAGGCGTCCATCACCGCGCAGGTCGAAGCATTGATCGACGTGGCCCGCGCGCAGGGCGCCCGGGTGCGGCACGTGAAACCGCATGGCGCTCTCTACAACCTCGCCGCCACGAGCGCCGATGTCGCCGCGACGATCGGCCGTGCCCTCGAAGAGTGGCGCAAAGATCTGATTCTCGTCGGACTCGCCGGTGCGCCGGTGCTGGACGTCTGGCGGGAGGCCGGATTTCGCGTTGCCGGCGAAGCCTTCGCCGACCGGCGCTACGAGCCGGATGGCAGCCTGCGCGGCCGGCACCATGTGGATGCGCTTCTGACTGATCCGGCCGGAGCGGCGCAGCAGGCGCTGGACGTCGTCGAAGGCCGCGGCGCCGTCTCGGTCACGGGCAGCCGCGTGCCGCTCGCGCCCGAGACTCTCTGTGTGCACGGCGACACCCCCAACGCGGTGGCGATCGCGCAGGCCGTGCGCGCCGCACTCGAAGCCGGCGGCATCAGAGTGCAGCGCCTCGGCGGGGTGGCCTGAAAAATCGCTCCGCCCTCGGAGCGTCGTTGCCTTCGGTCACCCCAACCATCTATCATCGCACCCACTGAGTCCAATTTTGCCGAAAACCACGGTCGGCGGCGCGGCGGGAAGCTCGCGACGCAGTCGCGCGTTGAACGGGAGGCGAACGATGCCAGGCCGGCAAGTTTGTTTCGCGCTCGTAGTGATCGCCCTCGCGGCTCCGTGCAGAGCCCAGGAAGACTCGACCAGCGTGCTGCCGGACTGGACCGCTGTCGGCACCAATTTTTTCCCGCTCGCACCCGCGGCGGTCGTGCAGCCCGCGGTCACGGGCGCCGACGTCACGGACGCCCACGCCTACTTCGTCGCCGACCCGTTCCTGTTTCAAGAAAAAGGCATCTGGTACTTGTTTTTCGAGGCGACGGTGCCGCTGGGCGTGATCGCAGTCGCGACCAGCAACGACGCGCTGCACTGGAACTACGAACGCATCGTGCTCCGCGAGACGGCGCAAGTCTCGTTTCCAAGCGTGTTCAAAGCCGACGGCGAGTTCTACATGACGCCGGAAACGACGGCATGGCACGCGGTGCGCCTGTATCGGGCGGCGAGCTTCCCGCGCGGCTGGACGCTGGTTTCCGAATTGGTCACCGGGCGCGACTTCGCCGATCCGACGATCTTCCGGTATCACGGCCGGTGGTGGATGTTCGTCAGCAACGCGGCGAGCGATACCTGTTGGCTGTACTCCAGCGACACGCTCGAGAGCGGCTGGGTCGAGCACCCCGCGAGCCCGATCATCGCCGGCAATCGCGCCCGGGCCCGGCCGGCGGGCCGGGGGCTCGTGCTGCAAGGCGACCGGGTTTTCCGCCTGGCGCAGAACGACACGCCCAACTATGGGCATGCGGTGCGGCTCTTCGAAGTCGACGTGCTGACGCCGGAGACGTATCACGAGAACCTTTCTCCCGACAGCCCGATTCTGAATGCCAGCGGCGCGGGATGGAACGCCGATGGCATGCACACCTGCGATCCGTGGTGGACAGGCGACCATTGGATCGCCGCCGTGGACGGTCAAGCGAACGGCCAGTGGAGTATCGGGATCTATACGACGCCGGTACCGGTGACCGGAGTGCCGATTGAACCCGATGCGGCGGCGGGGCGATCGATGCTGCAAAGCGCCCCGAATCCGTTCGGCAGGACGACGCGGATCTCGTACCGCTTGAGCCCGGCGCCGGGGGCCGCCTCGGGACAATTCTTGATCAGCGATGCCGCGGGCCGCATCGTGCGGTCAGAGCGCTTGACGCCTTGGCCTGCGGCCGGTTCCTTCCTCTGGGATGGGCGCGACGCCTCGGGGCAGCGTCTGCCGGCCGGCGTGTACTATGGCCGTGCCGCGTGCGGTGATCGCGCCGCGACCGTGCGGCTGGTGATTTTGCGGTAGTGCGCCAGGCGTGTCGCGTTTGGGCTCGCCGGATCGAACGCGAGGGGCCCCGTGCGACGCGTGCTGTTGTTTTCGATCCTGCTCATCCTCGGGCTCGCCGGATCACAACTCCTTCCCAGCGCGCTCGGCGCCGCATTTCCCGCTTTGGCAACCGCAATCCGCGTGCTGACGATGCTCGCGCTCGCCTTCATCATGATTCACGTCGGCTACGAATTCGAGATCGACCGGACGCGGCTGCGTTCGTACGCGGTGGACTACGGTGTCGCTGGCACTGCGGCCGCACTGCCCTGGCTGCTGTGCGCGCTCTACTTCGTGTTCGTGATGGCGCCGCGGGGCGCGGCCACGGAGTTCGGCCCGTGGAAGGAAGCCCTGCTGGCGGGCCTCTTCGCGGCACCCACTTCGGCCGGCATCCTCTTTTCGATGCTGGCGGCGGCTGGTTTGTCGTCGACTTGGCTGTTCAAGAAAGCGCGCGTGCTGGCCATTTTCGACGATCTGCAAACGGTCCTCTTGATGATCCCACTCAAGATGATGATCGTCGGCCTGCGGTGGCAGCTGGGGGTGATCGTCGTGGTGATGGCGGGGCTGATCGGACTCGGCTGGAAGTATCTGCACCGCGTCCCGATCCCCGTGACCTGGCCTTGGGTTCTCGGCTATGCGGGCGCGATCACCCTGGTCTTGGAAGCGATCGATCACGCCAGCCGGCTCATCGATGGCACGTTGCCGATTCACATCGAGGTCCTGCTGCCGGCGTTCATCCTCGGAACCGTGTTGGCGCGCCCGGCAGGCCACGATCCGCACCAAGACGATGCGCGGGAAGGCCATCTCGAGGGACCAGAAAGCGCTACCGAACAACGGGTTGCAACCTGGGTCTCGGCCGCCTTCATGGTGTTGGTCGGCCTGTCCATTCCGGTTCTGTCTCTGCAGGGCGCCGCGGGGGCCGGCGGGCTGCTATTGCACACTCTCGCGCTCACCCTGCTGGCCAATACCGGGAAGATGTTCCCCATGCTGTGTTACGGGCGGGAGGCGACGCGGCGTGAGCGGCTCGCGCTCTGCATCGGCATGTGGCCGCGCGGCGAAGTGGGCGCCGGCGTGCTCGTGGTCTCGCTGTCGTTTGGGATCAGCGGCGCGATGATCACCGCTGCGACGCTGTCATTGGCGTTGAATCTCCTCTGCACCGGGCTTTTCATCTTGCTCGTCAAGCGGCTTTTGCGGCGCGAGCCATTGATGACGAATTTGTCACGTGGCGGCCGCATCTAACACGCGCCCGTGCTCGTCGCAAGAGCAGGCCCACTGGACGCCGCAGCCGGAACGGAACCTGCAACAACGGATCCTGTACATATAATGTCCGTCGGGAATCGGCCGATGAGCGCGAGCACCGCCCTGGGCCTCCCCCACGGTCGCCTGGAGCGTCGCGGCGTCCGGACGCCCGGACGGTTTCAACGGATTCGCGAAGTTCGTGGACACATCGGCGTGCGCTTGCTACCTTACGGGTGCCAGAGTGCTTCGCCACGGCGCCGGGGCCCCAGAACGCACGCCCGGCTTGGACCTCTCTCACAGGAGCACCAGCATCTCCATCTCGAATGCGACCGCCCCCTCACGGTCTTGGCTTACCCTCGTCGCCCCCTACCAGGTGCCCAGCACGCGTAAAGCCGTGCGGCAAGTTTGCACGAGCTTCCTGGCGTATATGGCGATGTGGGCCTTGATGGCGCTCAGCTTGCGGGTTTCCTACCTGCTGACCCTCGCATTCAGCCTGCCGGCGATCGGCATGCTCGTTCGCATCTTCATCATTCAGCACGACTGCGGGCACGGCTCGTTCACGAAGTCCAAGCGCGCCAATAACATCATCGGCTTCGCGTGCGGCGTCGTGACGTTGACGCCCTACTCGTACTGGCGGCGCAGCCACGCGATCCATCACGCCACCGCGAGCCAGCTGGACAACCGCGGCACCGGTGACGTCTGGACGCTGACGATCGATGAGTACGCTCGCGCACCGCGCTGGCGCCAGGCCCAGTACCGTCTGTTCCGGACGCCCTTTTTCCTGCTGTTCATTGCGCCGGTGGTCCAGTTCGTCGTGCTGCAGCGTTTCCCGTGGAACGGGCCGTGGCGCTGGTCGCGCCAGAACGCCAGCATCCTGTGGACGAACCTGCTGCTGTTGGCGATTTACGGGGTTCTCATCCACTGGATCGGATGGAGGTCCTTCATCCTGGTCCAACTGCCGCTTGTGGCTCTGATGGGCAGCGTCGGCATGCTGCTCTTCTATGTGCAGCATCAGTTCGAAGGCACCTACTGGGCCAAGAGCGCCGACTGGGACTATGAGACGGCGGCACTGCGCGGCAGTTCATTCTTCAAGCTGCCACGCGTTCTGCAGTGGTTCACGGGTAACATCGGTTTTCACCACATCCATCATCTGAGCCACCGCATTCCGAACTACAACCTGCAGCGTTGCCACGACGACAACCCCAGGTTCCAGAACGTCAACATCATCACGCTGCGGTCGTGCCTGCGGACGCTGAACCTACAGTTGTGGGATGAAGAGCGCCACATCCTCGTCAGCATCCGCGAAGCCAACCGGCGCCTCAAGGCGCGGACCATGGGCCGTCCCGTCCAACCGGCGCACTAAGGCTCGCACGGTCTTTCCTTCCAGCACGCTCCCCCCGTGGCCTGTCCCATGCGGCCCGCACTCAGCGGACCTGGCTGGTTGCTTGGCCTGGGGCCGTTTTTGCGTCAAGATCCAGTGGGGTAGGAACGGAGGGTGAGGATGGAATCCGCAGCGCTGGAGCCCACCGTCGCCCGCAGTTTGCGGGCCCTCGGGCACATGATCGGCAATACCCCGCTCCTCGAGCTGCACTGCACCTACCGCGGCCAACCGCGCCTGGTGTACGCGAAGTACGAGCAACTCAACATGACCGGCAGCATCAAGGACCGGATCGCGCTGCACATCCTGCGGCAGGCCTACGAGCGCGGCGAAATCCGGCCCGGAGACCGGATCGTCGAGGCCACGAGCGGCAACACCGGCATCTCCTTCGCAGCTCTGGGCGCCGCACTCGGGCACCCGGTCACGATCTTCATGCCGGACTGGATGAGCGCCGAACGCCGGGCCCTGATTGCGAGCTTTGGCGCCACCATCGTCCCAGTGAGCAAAGCCGCGGGCGGTTTTCTGGGCGCGATCGCCGGCGCCGAGGAACTCGCGGCCCGCACGCCGCAGGTGTTCTTGCCGTCGCAGTTCGCCAACAGCGCCAATGTCGACGCCCATTTCACCACCACCGGGCCCGAGATCTGGTGGCAGTTGCGTTTGCACGGCCACACCCCCGATGCGTTCGTGGCCGGAGTGGGCACCGGCGGCACGGTGATGGGCGTCGGGCGGTTCCTGCGCTCGCAAAGGGCCGGCATTCGCGTTCACCCGCTCGAACCCACTGAGTCGCCGACGTTGCGCACCGGCTACAAGGTGGGATCGCACCGCATTCAAGGCGTCTCGGACGAATTCATCCCCGCCGTCGTGAAGCTGGACGAGTTGGACGCGGTGGTGGACGCATCGGATGGCGATGCGATTCGGATGGCGCAGAAACTGGCGCGCATCGGTCTGGCGGTCGGCATCTCGTCGGGCGCCAACTTGATCGGGGCGCTGCGAGTGCAGGACGAACTCGGCGCCGGCTCGACCGTGGTCACGGTCTTCAGCGACAGCAACAAGAAGTACTTGAGTACCGCTCTCACGCAGGAAGAACCTGCACGCCCAGACCACGTCACCAGCGACGTGGAACTGCAGGGCTATCAGGTGTACAACCGCGTTTGCGCCGCTTGCGTCGGCGACGATCCCGTCGAGAATCCGCCGGCGCGCCTGCGCTGATGGCCCCGGGTGCCCGACCGCCTTGTCGCCGAGGTTTCCGCTCGGGCATTCTCGCGGGGTGACGCCGACTTCGAAACCCAAGACTTCGCTGGGCAAGGACCGCATCCAGGTGCTGCTGCTCGAGGGCGTACACCCGAGTGCGGTCGAGTTGTTCCATGCCGAGGGCTACACCAACGTCCAGATGCACGCCAAGGCGCTGCCCGAAGAGCGCCTGGTGGCGTTGCTCGCCGACACCCACATCCTCGGAATTCGCTCCCGCACCCAGCTCACGCCCAGGGTGCTCGAGCAAGCGCCGAAGCTGATTGCGGTGGGCGCGTTCTGCATCGGCACCAACCAGGTCGACTTGGCGGCTGCCGAAGGGCTCGGCATCCCGGTGTTCAACGCCCCGTTCTCGAATACCCGCAGCGTGGCCGAGATGGTCGTCGCGGAGGTCGTCCTGCTCCTGCGCGGCATCCCGGCCAAGAGTGCCGCCGCGCACCGTGGCGAGTGGATCAAGTCGGCATCCGGCGCCCGTGAAGCGCGCGGCAAGGTGCTCGGCATCATCGGCTACGGACACATCGGCACCCAGGCGGGCTTGCTGGCCGAAGCCCTCGGCATGCAAGTGATCTACCACGACGTCGAGAGCAAGCTCGCACTCGGCAATGCGACGCCGGTCCGGACTCTCGACGCTCTGCTCGAACGTGCCGACGTCATCACGCTGCATGTGCCCGACACGGCGCAAACGCGGCTCTTGATCGGCAAGAAGCAGATCGCGCGCATGAAGCCCGGGGCCGCACTCATCAATGCCTCGCGCGGCACCGTGGTGGATCTCGACGCCCTCGCCGCGGGGCTCGAATCCGGGCATATCGCGGGTGCTGCCGTCGACGTGTTCCCGCACGAGCCCGAATCAAACGATGAAGTCTTTGCGACGCCGCTCGCCCGCTTCGACAATGTCATTCTGACGCCGCACGTCGGTGGCAGCACCGAGGAAGCGCAAGACAACATCGGCCGCGAAGTGGCGGAGAAACTGCTCCGTTACAGCGACAACGGTTCCACCCTGACGTCGGTCAATTTCCCCGAAGTCGCGCTGCCGGCGCACGCCGGCAAGCACCGGCTGCTCCACATCCATCGCAACCGGCCGGGCATGCTGTCGGCCGTGAACGAAGTCTTCTCGCGCCACGGCGTCAACGTGGCGGCGCAGTACCTGCAGACGACCCCTCGGATCGGCTACGTCGTCATCGACGTGGATCCTGCCGACCACGACGACACCCGGACGCTTCGCCGCGATCTGGACGCCATCAACGGCACCATCCGGACGCGATTGCTGTACTGACGCCTGGGCCGGCCAGGCCCGAGCCTGTCCGTGTGCCTCGCCGGGCGTAGAATTTGCATGATCACTGTCGCTGTTGTTTCTCGTTGTCCCCTTTGGGCATGCGGGAGGATCGCGTGGAATATCGACCTTCATTCTTGCGTCTGGCGCTCGGGGTGGCCCTTGTCGCCGGCCTGGTGTCGGGATGCGAGGACGACATTGCGCCCAGCACATTCGACGCAACCGCGCCGTCCACGGTAGCGGATCTCCGCGCCACGGTTGTCGACGCGCAGTCCATACGCTTGGATTGGACCGCGCCGGGGGACGACGCCGGCAGCGGGCGGGCGACGGCCTACGAGATCCGTTATTCCACGACTGCCATCGACGCACAGAATTTTTCCAGCGCGGCCCCAGCCACCGGGCGCACGCGCCCCTCGACCGCAGGCACGGCGGAGAGTTTCACCGTTGGCGGCCTCGACGACAGTTTCACGTATTCGTTCGCGCTCCGGACAGCGGACGAGTCCGGCAACTGGTCGGCCGTTTCGAACGTGATCCTTGCGGTTGCACTCGACGAAGCGGCACCTGGGCAGGTCACGGACCTCGGGCCGGCGGCCATCACGCTGCGAACGGTCACCCTGGCCTGGACGGCCCCCGGCGACAACGGCGTGGAAGGAACGGCGACGCACTATCTGGTGCGTTACGCGGCAGGTTCAAGCCTGGTTTGGGACACGGCGCTCCCGGTCGCCGACGCGGACGTTCCGGCTCCGGCAGTCGGCGGAACCAGTCAGGAGTGCGTCATCAGCGGATTGCAGCCCTTCCAAACGTATAGCTTCGCCATTCGAACCGACGACAACGCCGGAAACTCGTCGCCGGTTTCGATTCCAACCACCGCACTGACGGACACGCCCGGGGACGAAACGGAGTTGGTCGAGAAGCTCGTATGGGTGTACGCCCACCGCGACGCCGCCAACTACCCTGGACTCTTTTCACCCGACTTCCTCCATCGCTCGAGCGATGGCACGACCGAGTGGGACGTGACCGAGGAACTCCGCATTCACCAGCGGATGTTCCGGCCGCAGGACGTCGCGCCGGCCGACACCCCGGTTCCCGCGGACTTGTGGCTCGTCTCGATCACTGCCGCGCTCACCCGAGGCGGACCCTGGAACGAAATGTCGGAATTCTATTTCGACCCCGACACCAACCCCACCGGTCTCGACCCGGTGCGGTGGCGTGTGATCGGCACCGACTACAGCAACGCCCTGTTTTTTCAAACCCAGGGTCCAACGCAATACCAAGCCGACGGCGTCCAGTTTTTCGTCGTCGTCGAGGACTTGTCGTTGCGAGTCGGCACGGCAGGCAAGTTCAGCCTGTACCGCTGGGAAGATCTTGGTTCGCAGAACGCGCCCGGCTTGCGAGCCGCAATGGCGATCGCCAGTTGGAGCGAGGTCAAGAGCCTGTACCGCTGAATTCGCTGCTCACGGCTCCCAAATAGCGACTTCGAACCGGCCGTTGGAATCGGCGGCGCCGCGATACATGCCGGCGCTGTTGAAGACGAGGGCGATTTCGCCGTTGTGTGAGACGGCGATAAGGCCGCCGTCGCCGGGCTTGAGCTTGCCGTCGATGACTGCGTGCGCCGCATCGGCGAGCGGCATGGCGCGGTACTCGACCAGCGCCGCTACGTCGCGGGCGACGGTATTGCGGATGAACTGCTCCCCCTGGCCGGTGCACGAGACAGCGCAGTTGCGGTCGTTGGCGTAGGTTCCGGCGCCAATGATCGGGGCGTCCCCGACCCGGCCCCAGCGCTTGTTCGTGAGGCCTCCCGTGGAGGTCGCCGCGGCCAGATGCCCCTGCGTGTCGAGCGCCACGCAACCTACGGTGCCGAATTTGTTCTCCGCCAAAGCCTTGCGTAACTCCTCCCGGCGCCGGCGCGTGTCGAACCAATGGTTGTTGACGGCCGGTATGCCCTGGGATCGCGCGAACGCCTCTGCCCCCTCGCCCACGAGTAGCACGTGTTTCGATTGCTCCATCACGAGCCGTGCGAGATGGATGGGATTCTTCACTGTTCGCACCCCTGCCACCGATCCGCAGGCGAGTGTTGCACCGTTCATGATGGCGGCGTCCAGCTCGTGCGTCCCGTCGTGCGTGAAGACGGCACCTTTGCCGGCGTTGAAGAGCGAATCGTCCTCGAAGAACTGCACCACGGCCTCGACCGCATCGAGACTCGTCCCGCCCTGCGCCAGAATGCCGCGGCCCAACTCGAGCCCACGCTGGAGCGACGCGCGGTACGCCTCGACAAGCACGGGGTTCATGTCCTTGGGAATCGTGCCAGCGCCACCGTGCAAAGCGATCGCCCAGCGTGGCTTGGACGCGTCCGCGGCAGGGTTCTGTGCCGCCGACAAAGCGACAGCGAGAGCGACGGCCACGATCATCAAGAGGCGGCCCAGGCGAATTCGCATCGCAAATCTCCGGGAAAAGGTGTGAAGCCCTGCGGAGCATAGCAGAAGACCGCACCAAGGGTCCCCTGCACGGGCCACGGGTGGTACGCTCCGGCGCGCCGGAGCGGCGCGCGAGTACAGCTGCCGTCGCGCGGCGATTTTCCCCCGAGCATCCGAAAGAGGGGCTTGGCATGCAGCGGGTCGGCAGGGTTCTGATCGCGCTCTGTTTGTTCGGTGCGGTGCCGGCGCACGCCAAGTCGCGCGCCGACGCCGGCCTCGCCTACCGTTTCACGCTGGTCCGTTCGCCGGCGGTTTCGGTGCACGTGGAATTGCAGTGTCAGGGCTCGGACAGCAGCGCAACGTGGCTGGTCGTGACCCGCGAGTGGGGCGGAGTGGACACCGGCGGCGACGACCTCGCGAATGCCGCCGCTTGGGGGCCGGCCGGCGAGACGCTTGTCGTGACGCACCCGCAACCCAACCGCTGGCGGGTGCAGCACGCGCCGGGCGCTGCCATTCGCTTCACGTACGAGATTCCGGCCAACGCGAATCAAGACGACAGCAGTCCAAAGACCCACCGGCGGCCCATTGTGAACGAGCGCCTGTTCCACATGTACGGCGATGTGGGACTCGCGTGGCCGGACGGCCTCGATGAAGCCGCCAAGCGGCGCATTTCGGTGGCATGGATCGATTTCGAACCGGCGGGTTGGCGCGTCGCGAGTTCATTCGGCACCGGGACGCGGCCGCGCACGTTTTCCACCAGCCTCGCGCAACTACACAGCTCGGTGTGGATGGCGGGCGACATCGATGTCATGCGCCGCGACATCAAGGGGCGGCCGCTGTGGATTGCAGCGCAGCGTGGGCCGTGGACGTTTCAATTGAGCGAGTTCGCCGCCATGTCGCATACGATCGTGCGGATGGAGCGCCAGTTCTTCGACGATTATAACTATCCGTTCTATTTGATCACCCTCGTTCCGACCGGCAAGGCCGGTACCGGCAGCCACTCGTTGGGTGGCACGGGGCTCACGAATTCATTTTCGCTCTGCATGATTCCGGATACGCCATTGCACGCCGATCTCGGTGCCGGTATGAACGTGGCGGCGCTGCTGGCCCACGAGATGTTCCATCAGTGGGACGGACACACGATCGTGCCGGCCGATCCCGAAGAGCTGTGCTACTGGTTCACGGAAGGCTTCACCGATTTCTACATGCGGCGCCTGTTGCATCGCAACGGGCTCGTATCCAACGATGATTTCGCCGCGCATGTGAACAAGAAGCTCAGTGGACTGTGGACTACGGAAGTACACGCTGCCCCGAACGCACGGATTCAAGCCGATTTCTGGAAGAGCCCGGCTGTGCAACGCCTGCCCTACCTTCGCGGCGACGTCATCGCGATGATCGTCGATCATGCGATCCGAATCCGGTCCGGTGGCAAGCGCAGCCTCGATGATCTCATGCGTGAACTGGTACGCGACGCGAAGGCACACCACACGAAGGTCTCCACGGACCTTCTGCTCGATCGCTTCGCGACGGAGGCCGGCCCGGAAACCGCTGCACACGTGCGGTCGGTTGTCGCCGATGGCGCGACCCCGGTCTTGGCGCCCGATACCTTCGCGCCGTGTTTCGCAGTCGAGGAGCAGGAGGTTGCGCCCTTCGAAATGGGCTTCGATTTCGACCGCGCGCGCCAAAGCCACACGATCACCGGGCTGGTGCCCGGCTCGGCTGCCGCCCGAGCCGGACTCCAAGAAGGACAAAAAGTCAGCGCCTGGAGCGTGACATACGGAGACGTCTCGCGGCCCGTGGTGATCACAATTCTGGAAAACGGCGATCGCCGGGACATCCGCTACGAGGCCAAGGGTCCGTCGGTGCGGGCACCGCAGATCACCGCGAGACCGCAACCCGCCGGGCGCTGCGCCCCCTAAGCCTCTTTCCAGACGGCCGGGCCACATGAAGGGCGACCTGCGGGCCGTGTTTCGGGTGTCGCATTCAATCGCATCATTCCGCGTCGCGCCTTATCGCGGCGGCCCAATGTTCACGAGATGTTAACAAACCGTTCATCGTGTGAAAGCAGTGTTTCAATAGAATTATGAACGAGTCACGAGAACATCCAACATTGGCGGAATCGACAAAATGTTGCTCAAGGAGGCAAGCATGACCGGCAGAGGAGCTTTGTGCGGCGTGGTGGCGCTTGTGGCCGGACTTTGCATGGCGGCCGCCGCACACGCACAAGCATTCTTCTATCGTGAGGAGGCGCGGGACGGCCGCATTTACGTCTTTGCGCAGACCAGCGCGTACCAGAACTGGATAAAGGCGAACGGCGAGATGGGGAAGTCCACCTCGCGGATCGGCTACGGTCCGAATGGCGAGACGGTGGTCTTCGATAGCGACGACGCCATCAATCTCTACAACTATAAGCACGACAAGGCGGGCGAGGTCTTCGCCAAGCCGGCGGAACCGCCCAAGCCCGCCGCCGAACCGGTCGCCAAGCTCGGCGGTACGATCTTCTCGGAGTACGTTTTCACCCATGACCCGGCCGAGAAGGACGCGAGCGGCAATACGATCCGCAAGACTGCCTTCGAGGTGCGCCGCGCCTACATCAACGTCACGGGCAACATCTCGGACATCCTCTCGTACCGGGTCACGCCCGATGTCGCAGCGCGCCAAGCGACGGCGTCGAGCAACCTGCCGGCGGGCGCGAGCGTCAGCTCCAACTTGGACGGCAGTCTCACGTACCGCCTCAAGTACGCCTACGGTCAGATGAGCTTCGACCGCTGGATGCGGACGAAGGGCTCGTGGCTTCGCCTCGGCCAGCAACAGACACCCTACGTGGACTTCATCGAAGGTGTGTACCGCTATCGCTTCGAAGGCACGGTGTTCGTGGATCGCGAGAGTTTTCTGAGCTCGTCCGACGTCGGCATCTCGGGCCGTTGGGTGGCGCCGCGCGAATACGGTGACCTGCACCTCGGCATCTACAACGGCGAGACGTACTCCAAGCCGGAAGCCAACGACCAGAAGGCGATCCAATTGCGGGCTTCGCTGCGGCCGCTGCCGCGCTCGGCGGAACTCAAGGGGCTCCGCCTCACCGGGTTCATCGACCGCGACCGGCCGCTGCGTGGCGGCAAACGCAACCGGGCCGTCGGTGCGCTGACCTTCGAGCATCGCTTCGTCAACGCCGGCTTCGAGTTCCTGCGGACCCGTGACCGTGCGAACGGCAGCGCGGCGATCATCGATGCGGATGGATACTCGGGGTGGATCACCCCGCGGACCAAGTTCGGGCTCGAAGGGCTGCTGCGCTACGACAGCCTGCGCCCGAACCGGAACAGCCCAGCGTCTAACGACGCGCGCCGCTCCCGCACCTTGGTCGGGGCCGCGTACTGGTTCAAGGCGGCCGGGAAGTCACCGCTCGCAGCCGCCGTGCTCGCCGAGTACGAGCACGTGAAGTACGACTCGTCGTTCAACAAGGTCGACGAGAACCGCTACGCTCTCAAGTCGCTTCTCGCCTTCTGAGATTGCAACACGGCGGGGCGGCCTCTCGGCCGCCCCGCATCTTTTCCCAACCCTTGTTGCAGTTGCCCGCTTCGCCTAGAACCGCTGCGTCGCAAACACCGCAAAGCGGTGGGCACGGTAGTCGAGCGAGCTGTCACCCAGGAAGACGGCGTTCGAGACTCCGCCGGCGGCGACGTTCAGCAGTTGCACGTTCTCGCTCGCGAAATCATTGACATCGAAGCGCTCGAAGGCGTAACGCCCGGCGATCTCGAGATCGTGCGAGACGTGATAGCGGGCCTCGATGGCTACGTCCTGCAGGTCATAGCGCGTGTCCGGCAGGTCGACTGCGGTGTGCTTGAAGTTCCCGAGGTCATAGACGCCGGTCGCCCGGCTGAAGGTGTAGGAAACCTCGACATCGAGGCGCTCGGGCTTCGCCCACCAGTCGGCGGACGTATACATATAGGTGTTGCGGTCGGAAATCGCCGCGGTCCAGCTTGTCGTGTCGGAGAGGACCACGGTGGCGCCGGATTCGCGTGATTTTTGATCGAGCGCCGAGCGTTCATAGCCGCCGCCCAGCGTCCACATGAAGCGCTCCTGCGGGGTCACCGTCGCATAGGCCGCGACAAGGTGGTGCTTCGCATCGCGCAACCCCAACGCGGACTTGTTGTAGTTGTCGTGCGCGAAGTCGTACGCACCACCGAAGACCAAGCGCGGATTCGGGGTCCACGAAACCGCCGTACCCAAACGGTTCTGGATGCGGTCCGCGATATCGAACCGGCGCAAGCCTGGCTGTTCCTCGAACGCACCCGCGCCATTCCGATAGTCGTCGACCGCGAAGCCCGTGCCCTCGCGTTTGCCATGCCGGTAGTCGGCTCGCAGCATCAATCCACTCGCTGGGCGCACCCGGATGTGGCCCCCCAGAACGTTCTCGTCGTCCTGCTCGAGCTCGCGGAAAGTGCGGTCGCGGCGCCGAAATTCGTACAGGCCGCCAACAGTGATCTGACGCGCGACATCGAGATCGACATCGATCCCGCTGACCTTTTGCGTGTTGCCGAATGGGTCGTTGGTGCGCAGGCCGGCGTTCCACGTCTGATCCAGGCGCGCACCGCCGGTAAACGTGTACTCGGGCGTGGTGTTGTCGTAGGTGTCGTAGTGGTACCGGACGGTGCCCGACAGGCGCGACCAGGGGCGCGACGTGAGCCGGTAGTCCTGCGTGAACACCGTCGCCTCGCCCTTGGTGCTGCGCGCCGGCAACGAATCGAGCGCCGATTCCGGGATCGCGGTGTTGACCGTGTACGGCAGCCACTTGTCGTTCTGCTCCGCCCGGCTGACCGCCACCTGAGCGCTGAAGATCGTCTGGTGCGGCAGTTGGGTGACGACGAGGAGATTGCCCCGCACGGTATGATTATCGGGCGCGAGGTCGAGCTGCCCCTGGGCGCTGCCATCGCCGTTGGTGTAGAAACTTGGGCCCGTGCGGTCGGTAAGCCGCTTCGGATTGTCGAGCAGGATGCGATCGACGCGGTTGATGAACTGCGACACGCCGGCGCCACCCTGCACGGTAACGCGCGGTCGGCGGTACTCGAGCACTGCATCGGCGTCGATGATCCGCTGTGAAATGGGCAGCGGCAGTTCGATGGCACTGTTGAATCCAAAGGCCATTCCGTACGCCTTGCTGCCGGAGCGCTGGCGCCGCGTGCCGCGGACATCCAGACTCCAGTGCTTGTCGGCCCGCGCTCGCACCCGCGCCTTCGAAACATCGGTACGGAACCCGAGCGGGATCCGCCCGGCGTCCTTCAGGAGATCCGTCATTGTCGCGACATAGGCGGCGGGATTGTCCTGATTCAACCGCTGCAACGAGTCCGGCAGCGAAAAGACGCCGGCCCGGCCTTGCGTATAGGGCGTCCGCGACACCCAGCTCAAATTGTGCGGCACCTGCGCGGAACTCACGTCGACCCGCAGCCGCGCGCCGTTGGAATATGTCAGTGCCGTCATTTGGTCGTTCGCCAACGCATGCACGCCGCGGAGCAATACCGCGTGCCGCCCCTGAGCGTTGTATAAGTAGAACGACTCCAGAAGGCCGCCCTGCGGCACGTCCCGGAATTCCTGGAACTTGGCTTCGGGTGCATTCTGATTCCACCACTGGCCGCCGAAGCGAATCTCGCCCTGCGTGTCCGATTGCGCGCCCGCAGGCGCGGCGACGGACATCATCCCGAGAGCGAGGAGCGCGGCAAAGAAGCGTTTGTTGCTCATGGCCAACCTCCTACCTCAGGAAGAACTTGCCGGACGGGTGATTCGAGCCGTGAATCTGGCTGTGGCAGTTGACGCACGACCGGTTGAACAAGCGATTGCTGCCGAGGTCCGGGGAGTCGTACAGCGTGCTTGGATGGCGCGTCGTGATATGACAACGCTGGCACAAGAACGGCAACTTCCCTGCTAGAACTTGCGGATTGTTGGAACCGTGCGGGTCGTGGCAGTTCAAGCAGTCCTCACGCACCGGGGCGTGCTCCCACAGCATTGGGCCGCGCTTGTCGGCATGGCACGAGATGCACAGCTCGCTCGTGGTCTGTGCCCGGAGGTTGTGCGGCGACACCGAACCGTGCGGGTTGTGGCAATCGACGCAGCTCATGCCACCTTCGCGGAGCGGCATGTGCGCCGTGCGCGCCATGGCGATTTGTTTATCGACGTGACACTTGAGACAGAGCTGGCTCGCGTCCTTTGCCGTCAGCAGGCCGGCGCCACCCGGGCTCTTCGGGTTGTGCACACTGTGACACTCGATGCACTTCACGTCGCGCTTGGCATGCTCGGCTTGGGACCAAAACGCCTGTTCGCCCCCGTTGTGGCAAGTGATGCAGGCCTGGTTGGCCTCCATCGCCGGCGCCTTCTTGAAATTCCGGATTGTCGCGAATCCCGGGTTGCTGCTGTCGCCCGCCGCCTCGGCATGTGCGGAACCAGGCCCATGGCAGGACTCGCAGCCGACCACATCACCGACGAGTTTGGCATCCATTTCGGCGCGGGTGTGCGGATTCGACTGAAAATGATTCCATTGGTCCTCGTGGCACTCCTTACAGGCTTGCGAACCGATATTCGTCGGCGGCGACTGAGACCAGCAGGGTTCGCCCCCCCAGGCCACCAGCACGCAACCGAGCAACACGGCGTCGAACGGCGAGCGACGATACTTCATGGAGTCACCCCGGCTCTCTGTGACATTTGCACGCACCAGAATTCGCATGAAACGGGCCGCTGTCAAACGACAAGATTCGTCCTTTGAGTCGGGGACCCCGCGCCAAACAGGATGCTGCATTTCTTGTCCTAGCGTCGACTCGCAGCGTAGTGCGTCGCAGCCCGGCTTTTCAACACATCCTCGATGACATATTCGTCATGAGATTGACGCGCGGCGCCCTCGGGCTCGTCCGGCAGACGCTTCCCGGCCACGCCCGGTTCCGAGTACCCTCTCGGGATGAAGCACCGTCGACCAAATGCACCGGCTTGGCTGTGCGCCTCGGCGCTATTGTTCGGGGCACGAGCGCGTGCTGCGCCGGTGGATGTTCTCCCGGAAGCCGCTGTCGAGCACTTCGCCGCGCTCGCGCTCGCGTGTGTCCACCAGGAGTACCCGAACAAGATCGCCCACGTGTTGGCGAGCGATGCCGACGCGCTACCGCCGCGCGAACTCACGCCCGCCTTCTACGGCTGCTATGACTGGCATTCGAGCGTGCATGGCCACTGGCTGCTCGCCCGCCTCGCGCGCGCGTATCCGAATGCGCCGTTCACGCCGCGGGCGCGCGCGGCGCTGGCAGCCGATTTGACGCCCGAGCGCATCGCCGCTGAAGTGCGCTACTTGCAGGGCGCCGGCCGGGTTTCCTTCGAGCGCCCCTACGGCTTCGCCTGGCTGCTGCAGTTGCATGCCGAACTGTCGGAATGGAACGATCCGCAAGCCCGCGACTGGGCCGGGGCGCTCGCACCGCTCGCGCAGCTCGGCGCGGCGCGACTCACAAACTGGTTGCCCAAGCTCACCCATCCGATCCGGATCGGCGAGCACGACCAAACGGCATTCGCGCTCGGTCTTGCGATCGATTGGGCGCGGACGGTGCACGATTCGACAAGCGAAGCGGTCTTCGTCGCCGCGGTGCGCCGGTTTTACGTCGGTGATCACGCCTGTCCGCTGAGCTACGAACCCTCGGGGCAGGACTTCTTGTCACCGTGTCTTGCCGAAGCGGATGTGGTCGGACGCGTGCTGACGGCGCCGGATTTTGCGGCGTGGCTGGCCCGATTTCTCCCGGATCTGCCGGCCGACGGCAGTGACACGTGGCTCGATCCCGGTGTGGTCACGGACCCCACCGACCCGAAGCTCGCACATCTCGATGGGCTCAATCTGTCGCGCGCCTGGATGCTGGAGGGCATTGCGGCACGCCTCCCCAAGGGGGACGGGCGCATTCCGGCGCTTTCCAAGACCGCACGCCGGCACCGCGAGATGGCACTACCCCGCGTGACCGGCGAACACTACGAGGGCGGTCACTGGCTGGGCAGCTTCGCGACCTACCTCGTGACCGGGCGCGGGTTGCCATGAGCCCGCGAGCCGCGTGCGAGCATCACCGTTGACTGACCCACCAGCGGCGGATCTTGTACTCGAGAACGTTGCGCGTCTCGGCTTCGAAAATCCTCCACACCTGCGCATCCATCGGCACGCCAACGTACACACCCGCTTGCTCGCGGATCGCGAAGCCGAGGTAGTTCTGTTCCATCGTCGAGTCTACGGTTCTGTGGGTCATCTCAGTCACCTCCGGTAATGGCCGGCAAGCGGCCTTTCTCTGGACTCATGCACAGTTGGGGCCACCCGGGCCGAACAGCGCAAACAGCTGCACAAACGACAGTTAAATTGACGCAAGCGATCGAGGAGGCCCAGTGGTGCTACGCAGAATTCGCGCCGCTCGCAAGCTTTGCGCCCGGGCTTGGCCTTGGGCGCAAGAGACCCAAGTACCGGCGGTCCCGTCTTCGGGCTAGGATTCCGGGGTGGACTTCAAAGGGCTAACTGGGGGTTCCATGGTTCACGATTGGTTCCCGAACGGCGCCGCGCACTACCTGATTGGCGGCGTGTTGATCGGCGTCGCCGTCAGTTTCGCATTCGCGATGTCGGGCCTCGTCACCGGCATGAGCACGGTTTTCAGCGCCGCGTGGTCGTACGTTTCGGATCGGTCGTTTTTCCAACAGGCGCGATTCACGACCAGCCGTCAGTGGCGCCTGGCACTCGCTGCGGGCCTCGTACTGGGAGGCTTGTTGTTCGTGGCCACCGGCGGATCCGCATTTCAAACGCACGTGAGTTGGTGGCAGCTGGCGATCGGTGGATTCATCGCCGGATTCGGCGCCCGCATGAGCAACGGCTGCACCTCCGGCCATGGGATCTGCGGTCTCGCTTCGTTCCAACTGCCGTCACTCACCGCAGTCGTTACATTCCTGCTGACCGCAATGATTGCGGCGCGCATCGTCGCGCTGATCGGGGGCACATGAGCCGGGCGACTCTGGGTGTGGCGCTTGTGAGCGGGATAGGATTCGGCTTCGGCCTCGCGTACTCGACCATGACGCGACCCGAAGTCGTACTCGATTTTCTGCGCTGGCGCGATTTTGGGATGTTGCTCGTGCTGGGTGGGGCCGTGGCCGTCACGACACCCACGTATCAGCTCCTCCCGAGACTGTTGCGGAAGCCGGTGCTCGCCGACTCGTTCGGGAAGCATCACTCGGTCATGAGCCGGCAAACGATCGGCGGGGCCGCGCTGTTCGGGATCGGATGGGGCATCGGTGGGGTGTGCCCCGGTCCCGCGATCGCCGGTCTCGGCGCCGGAAATTGGCCGCTCCTCGTCGCGCTCGGCGCCATGCTGTTGGGCGCGTACGTCCAGGGCTGGATCGCCAGCCGTCGCCGCGTTGCCGCGCCCGATCGCTGAAGCTTAAATCGCCGTACGAATGCCCGGACCCGCGGTAGCTACCGGTACAAGCCTTTGACACGACCCCAACTCGTGGGCACGACTGCGATCCGCCAATCCGGTAGACCGGTCGCGACCCAGACTTGCGAATACGACGAGTCCAATCCTGGGTACCTTGCGAACGCGATCGTCTGGCCGTCGGGCGACCAGGCGGGCGATCTGCCTTCCGTGAGCTGCACCGCGGGGCGATGGAGTGCCTTCGTGACTCCAAAGTGTACTCCTGCAGCCATTCCGTGGTGAACGATTCGTCGCGGGCGGGGAGCGGCAGGCGAGTCACCCACCGGTGCTTTACATGTTCCGGACGGCACGGTGAGTGCTCCCTGAGTGCTCAGGATCGGAACCAAGCAGTCGGAGTTCGTCAAACACCGTCCCGCAGTTCCCTCGTCCCTTGACTTCGGGTATAACCATAGTTATACTAGTGGTATGAAGACCGCCATATCGATCCCGGACCCCGTATTCCGCTCCGCCGAGGCCTTGGCCCGGCGGTTGAAGATTTCGCGCAGCCACCTCTATGCGAACGCGGTGGCGGAGTTCGTCGCCAAACACCGTCGAAACCAGCTCACCAGGCAATTGAACGACGTGTACTCCGGCACCGAGGGCGGAATCGACGCCGACTTGCTTTCCCTGCAGCAACGCTCACTCCCGGATGAGGAGTGGTGATGCTTCGGGGAGACGTTTGGTGGGCAACGCTTCCACAGCCGGTTGGATCCGGTCCAGGATTTCGACGCCCGGTCGTTCTCGTTCAGTCCGATGCGTTCACGAGAAGCCGCATCCGCACGGTCGTGGTCGTAGTCGTCAGTTCGAACGCACGCCTGGCGTTGGCTCCGGGAAACGTGCAACTTTCGGCCGAAGTATCGGGGTTACAGCGGGACTCCGTCGCCAACGTGTCGCAAATCATCACGATCGACAAGGCGTTCCTTGTCGAACGATGCGGACGCCTTCCCGAATCGATCATCCGTCAGATCGAAGAAGGACTGCGCGTCGTTCTCGCCCTGTGACGGTCGCTCTTTCCGCGCAACGACCCGCACTTTCTGGGGAGCGACTTCGACCTGCCGCCGACACGGGCCTCGGAAGTCATCGGTCGTGTAGCGGCGGCTCGGGTTGGAAAACCGAGGCGGGCTGGCAACGCTCGCCACCACGACCGGGGCGTCGAGTGCCGCGTCAGTTTCATATTGCGAACCTGGCACCACGGCCCTTGCCGCAGGGTCACGCTATCGGACGCGCACCAACTGCCGGCTGGCGGTCAAGCCTCGGGTCTCCAGCCGGTAGAAGTAGATGCCTGGTGCGGTCAGAACGCCTCGATCGTCGCGCCCATCCCACGAAGCATCGTGGTGTCCGGCGTCGAGGGTTCGATCGACCACGCGACGAACTCGGCGGCCGGCGGCGTCGTAGATCGTGAGGCGGGCGGGCGCTCGGGTGCCCAGGTCGAAGGCGATCGCCACGCTTCCGCCTCGGAACGGGTTGGGATGACTCGTGCCGAGCCGACTCCGAAGCACGATCGCTCCGATCGTTGCCGATACCGGCGCGAAGAACGCGCTCTCCCCTCGTGACTGAGCGCGACGGTTCTCTGTGGAGCCTCTGCAACGACCAGGTCGTGCGGTGGGAGCGCTGCGGCGCGACGGCACGGTGATCCGTAAGGATTCCCCCCAACCTCTGACATGATTGCTGCTGCTGGCGAAGCCCAGAAGCAGAAAACGGCCGCTGGAGCCGACTCCAGCGACCGTTTCGCAAACTGGCTCCGCGGTCCGTACGATTTGCGAACCATTCGATTCACAATTACGCGCCGGCTCCAGGCCACTTCGAAGCTCCCGCGCCTCGGCGGCCAGAGTCTTCAGGCGAGCCCTTCAGGCGTGCACTCAAGAGCGAGCTCCGACGCGACCTGGGGCTCCGGTGGCGCGGGAACTTTGCGGCTCGCGAGGAAGCGCGCGACAACCTCCGGCGGCAGGGCATCGTCGTAGCCCCAGATTCCGGGGCGAATCTCGACCTGGTACTCGGTCAGCGAGTCGACCGGAATGGTGGGGCTGAGATCAGGGCCAACGATGTCCGTCCCTTCGTCCCAGGGCGCCTGATCCTCGGCCGCCAACTGCAGCGCGTTGCGACGGTAGCTGCGTTGGGCCCGGGACGAGCCTTTGCGAGGCGCGATGCGCAACTGCCGCCGCTGGATCACCGAGCGCACGAACAGGACTGCCGCGAAGACGATGAGGATCGACACGTCCGCCTGCCTTTGGGCCACAAACAGCACCGTGAGGACGCCCGCAGTACCCAACAACGCCATCAGCACGAAGTCGGTGAGCAATGCCGTCCTCATGACTACTCCTTCGCTCGGGGTGCTGCCTGGGAGGCATCCGGGAACGTTGCGACCCGTTATTAAGCTAACATTGCTGTGTTAGGGTTCGATTGGGTCGGTGTGATGCTTCAGTGTCGGGATTTGTGGAATTCCACGCAAATACCCTCGGCCGACCACAGTCGCGCCGTTCTAGCTCGTCATCGTCGCGCAGAAGTTACTGGACGCCGCTTCTCGTTCTTGGGATCGAGAAGCACCTCGAGGAAGCCGGCTGTATGGTCCTCGAGGCCAGCCGACGCGGTGTAGATCGCCGCATCGCCGAACTCGTTCTTGATGGTTCGAATCATAAGAAAGGCCCCACAGTCAAATGACTGCAGGGCCTTCGCTTCCGAAACTGGCTCCCCGGTCTGTACGATTTGCGAACCATCCGGTTCGACATCCGGCGGTGACGACTCAGATCACTGCACCGCGCGTAGACATCGGGTGTGAAGACGGTGGACAAGAGCGAAACGGTCTTGCCACCCCGCCCGCTCCCGCGGTACGTCCAGTAACCCAATCGTGAAATGTGTTCCAGCAGGCACGAGGAGTGCTCGGCGACGACGACGGGCGCGTTGTGAGCCCCGACGCAAGGCGATCATGACGAAGTCTCAGGAAGCCCTGCCCTCGGATCGGATCCGCCAGTCGATACTGTTGATCCGCGGACAGCGGGTCATGCTCGATGTGGACCTGGCTCTGGTTTACGGCGTGACGACGAAGCGCCTGAACGAGCAGGTCACACGCAACCAGGACAGATTCCCGGCAGATTTCATGTTCCGCCTTACCAGGCAGGAGAAAACAGAGGTGGTCGCAAATTGCGACCACCTCCAAGGCCTCAAATTCTCCAAGGCGCCGCCGCGAGCCTTCACGGAACACGGCGCCATCATGCTGGCGGCGGTCTTGAGCAGCCCCGTCGCCATCCATGCCAGCGTGCAAATCGTGCGAGCGTTCGTGCAGCTGCGCGAGATGCTGTCCGGCCATCGGGATCTTGCCGACAAACTCGCGGTGCTGGAGCGGCGGTACGACCATCAGTTCAAGGTCGTGTTCGACGCTATCCGCGAACTGATGATCCAAGGAGCATGCTCCGAAGAAGGAGATCGGCTTCAAGGCGTCGGGTCGCCGGTAGGTGGTGAGCGGTTGGGAATCGCGCCAGGCGCAAAAAGGCAAGTGCGCAGGGGTTCGAAGCGTACAAAACGGCCCCACAGCCAAGTGGCTGCAGGGCCGTCGCTTACGAAACTGGCTTCCCTGCCCTGTACGATTTGCGAACCGTTCGGTTCGAGGTGCGTCGCGCCGCACGAAACCCATGAGCGGGTTCCGCTCGCGTGGCCGACGGGGGTACTGGCCCCAAGGCTTGGTTTTCGCTTCGATGCCCGTCTGGACCGGAGAGGCTGCCTTCCCTTGAAGAATAAATGGGGTATGCAGTGGTCCAAAATACCCCTATCCTTGTTCTCTGTACCCCGTTTCCGGGAGCGCTTTGATGCACTCTCTAGATCGTAAGTTCCTATCAAAACTGACCTTTACGCCAGAAGAGGCAGCCACGCTTCGGCAGCTCGGAGAATGCCGCGGGCGACAGGACCTCTTCAGGAAACAGCGCCCTGAGGTCCTTGAGGGTCTTCGAACGGTTGCCGTTGTTGAGTCGAGCGAATCGTCCAATCGCCTCGAAGGAATCTCTATTCCTCACCACCGCTTGGAAAAAATCGTCCTGCATCAGACAGCGCCTCGCAACCGGTCCGAGCAGGAAATCGCCGGCTACCGCGACGCACTAAATCTCATCCATGAATCGGCCGATGACATGCCCTTCACGGTCGGCGTTGTCCAGCAACTGCATCAGCAGGTTTTTCGTTATCTACCCGGCAGCGCCGGCCAATGGAAGATGAGCGACAACGAAATCGTCGAGCGCGACCCGGATGGGTCCGTGCGCGTGCGCTTTCGACCGGTGCCCGCGGTCGCAACCCCGCACCTCATGCGCGAGTTTGTCGAGCACTTTGCCAAGGATCAGCAAGACCGAACCATCGACTCGCTTGTCCTCGTACCTTTGGCGATCCTGGACTTCCTCTGTATCCACCCGTTCACAGACGGCAACGGCCGTGTCGCGCGGCTGATCACGCTGCTCTTGCTCTATCGCTCCGGCTACGAGGTGGGACGTTACATCAGTTTGGAGCGTATCTTCGAAGAATCCAAGGAATCGTACTACGAGACCCTGGAGTCGAGCTCTCAGGGATGGCACGAGGGTGCACACGACGCGCACCCGTGGCTCGACTACTTCTGGGGCGTGTTGCTTCGCGCTCATCGTGAGTTCGAAGATCGCGTCGGACACGTCACAACCGGGCGGGGCGCCAAAACGGCGCAAGTGCGCCGAGCGGTGCGCGCCAAGAATCTCCCGTTTTCGATATCCGAACTCGAGCGAGATTGCCCGGGTGTCAGTCGCGAACTGATTCGGCGCGTCCTCCGTGAAATGCGAGACGCGGGGGAGATTGAAACCCAAGGCGCGGGTCGTGGCGCCCGCTGGCGACCTCTTGTTGGTAAGCATCCGGCCTCCCCGCTCGGGTAAATCTGTGCGAACCGGCTCCCGCGCCGGTATGGCACGCGCCTGATCGAGGCGTCCGAGGAGAGCGCCGGTTCGAATCATGAAAAAAGCCCCGCAGCCAACTGACTGCAGGGCTTTCACTTAGAAACTGGCTCCCCGTGGCCGACGCTATTCGAACTATAGTGGCAGACGCAGACTGGTGGAACGGGCGACGGCGGGCGGTTCTGCGGGGAATCGCGTTGTTGGGATGACTGCATGGGAACTGCTTTGGGCCCCCAGAGCGGGCGACAGCGCGCGCCATCAACGTGCCAAATGCGTCCGCAGATACCGTCGGTACAGCTCGCAACTGAAATCGATCTTGTTGTCGCCGCTCTGGAAGACCACGCCGGCCGCGAGGAGCCGGTGGAACCCGTCCGCGTCCTTGAGCTGCGGGCTCTCGAGCGAGGCCCGCAGCGCGTCCATGACCTCGGGCATCTGTGAGACCGACACGAGAATCCGCTTGAGATGGTCGCCGAACGGTCCCTCATCCTGGTCGGCCTGCGCGAGCAAAGCCGGAAAATCCATCACGCCGCGTTTGACGACGTCGAGCGCCCGCCGGGTGAGAAACGGCTGGCCCGCGATCAAGGCACGCAACGCCTGCACTTCGCCCGGCGAAACGAGTGGCGCCCCGTACCGGCGGTTCAATTCCTCCATCTGATTCAGATCAAAACCCTGCAGCTGCAAGTGCCGCCCGACGTTGAACGGTGATTGATTCAGGTCTCGAATGAATAGATGCGCCTCGGTCGCGTAGCTGATCACGACAGTGAATAGGCTCCACGGCCCCTGCGGCTCGGTGGCCCGCGCGTTGTGCCAGGAGCGGACGAGCCCGAAGAAGTCGCTGGCGAACGGCGTGCCGAACAGCTTGTCTGCCTCGTCCATGAACCACACGAGCGGCTTGGGCGAGGCCTCGATCAGGGCGCGAATGGCGTTGTCGAGATTGATGCCCGGCCCGAAGACGTCGAGCCACTCGTTCGCGAAGTCGTACGTGGTCCCGAGTTGGCGCGCCATCGTCGCCGCGAGCAACTTGTAGAACTGATCCTCCGAGGCAAGCTGCGAAGAGCCGATCTTCTGGAAGTCCGTGCTCGCGTGGCGCAGCCCCAGCTCGCGCCCGAGCTGCGCGCCGCGCCCGAGGAGCGACGTCTTGCCGATCTGGCGTGGCCCCTTGATGAGGATGATGCTTTCGCCGGCCTTGAGCGCATCGAGGAACTCCGCGTCGACGCGCCGCTCCATGTAGAACGGCGATCCGGGCGGCACCGCGCCGCCAACCGGTTCCAGCACCACGTCCGCCGACTTCTGCTTCAGCGGTTCGGTGAGCGCGGTGACGACTTCTTCGACCACGCGCGCGTCGTCGTTCGGTTCCTGCCAGAGGCAGTAGTTGAGCTGCTGAAGGATCGCCCCAGCGGCCCCTCCGAGTGGTTTGTCCGAGCCAATCCGCACCGGCAGGATCCGCGGCTTGCCCTTGGTGCGCGACTCGTCGCCGGCGGTCTCCAGTTCATATTCCAGCATCTCGCTGCCGGCGGCCGAATCCGACAGCAGCGGGATGACGGCATCCGCGGACCGGATGCGCTCTTCGATCGCCTTGGCCCATTCGACGCCGATCTTGAGATGCCGATCGATGAACACGTCGTGGCCCATCGCCACGAGGCGCTCCTCCAAGAGACGCATCAGCTGCTCGTCCGGCTGCGCTTTCCGCTTGTAGAGCAGCACGATGGAGAGCGGTTTCACGGCCGCGGCAATCGGCCTCGCGGCTGCAATCGGCGCACTACCGGATGGTGCGGGGCGGTCGTGGCCGTCCAGCTGCTGTTTGAGGCTCCGCAGATCCACTTGAAAGTCCAGGACGCTCTGGTAGCGCTCGTCACGCCTCTTGCGCAACGTCTTCGCCACGATGCGTTCCAGTTCCGCGGGCAGATCGGGCCGGACGCGGACGAGGGGCGGCGGCTCGTGTTCGAGGATCGCGACGATCACGTGACTGTTTGTCTCGCCGGCAAACGGCGCCGTCCCCGCGATCATCTCGTAGAGCACGACTCCCAGACTGAAGATGTCCGAGCGCGCATCGACCGGCGCGCCGCGCGCCTGCTCGGGCGACATGTAGCCGCATGTGCCCAGCACGGTGCCGAAGTCGGTGTTGACGCCAAGCGCGGTCTCGGCTGCGGCGTCCGCGTCGGGAGCCGATGCTTCGGTCAGTTTCGCCAAACCGAAGTCCAGGACCTTGACCAGGCCGTCGGCCCGCACCATCACGTTCTCGGGCTTGATGTCCCGATGGACGATGCCGGCGTGGTGCGCTTCGACGAGCGCACTCGCGATCTGAATCCACACGTCGAGCATCTCGCCGAGACTCATGCGCTGGCGTGCGAGGCGGGTGCGCAGTGTCTCGCCGTCGATGAACTCGGTGGCGATATAGTGCCGGTCGCCCGCCTGGCCAATCTCGTAGATCGTGAGGATCGTCGGATGGTTGAGCGCCGAGGCGGCGCGCGCTTCCTGTTGAAAACGGCGCACGCGGTCTTCGCTTTTGGTGAATTCGTCGGACAGCAGCTTCAGCGCGACCTTGCGGCCGAGTTTCGTGTCTTCGGCGAGATACACCTCGCCCATGCCGCCGGCGCCAATCGCGGCAAGGATGCGATAGTGAGCGATGGTCGTACCGGGCGAGAGCGACGTCTTCATTTGACTCCAGCGTTCTGCGGCGCCTTCGTCAGCGGCGCCTTCGTCAGCCACATCATGGCATTGCCGCGCCCGTCGATGCTGACGATCGATTCGCCGTTGGCCGTGAATCGCGCCCGGGAGACCGTCTCGCGGTGGCCCACAAGCGACGTCAGTTCCCGAAACGTAGCCGCGTCCCAGACCCGGACGGTCCGGTCACCCGAGGCCGTGACAATGCGGCGGCCGTCGGGCGCGAAGGCCGCATCCCCGACAAATTGCGAGTGCCCGACCAGTTTCCCCAGCAGGCGGCCTGCGATCACGTCCCAGACCTCGGCGTTGTCGTTGGAGGTGCTCGCAACGAGCCGAGTGCCGTCCGGCGAGAACATCACATTGTTCAGGCCGCCACCGATCCGCGGGAAGGCACGCGCTGCCCATGTCGTGGTATCCCAGACCCAGAGCTCGTTGCCCCACAGACCGGCCGCCAGCCATCGGCCGTCCGGTGAGACCTTCGCAGTCCCTATATTCTGCGGTGTTTGCAACTTTTTGACGACGCGCCTCTCACCGGTATCCCAGATTTCAGACGTCTTGTCCGCGAAATACAGAATGGCGTGCCGCTTGTCGGGGAATTGCCGGAAGCCGTTGGGTACCCTTTCGTTCGCCGGAAGCGTCATGACGGATTCGTGCGTGTCGAAATCCACGACGTCTAGCCGGCCGGCGGCGCGCTTGACGATCCCCCAGCTCTCGCCGCTCTCGGGGTTGACCAACGGCACCCCGGCGAACCAGCCGATCCGGCGTGATTCGCCACGGAGTGGATCGCGCTCGAACGCCGTGCTCCCACACCTTACGCGGGCGATGGCGTTCCCTGTGAGCACCGCCGTCGCGTCCGCCCATTCTGACCCGCCCAGCGCCGTCGGCGTTTCGACGTAGGACGCCGGATCGTAAATGCGGAGCGTGGTGTAGCTGGCGGCGACGCGTGTCTTGTCCGGTGAGATCGACAGAAGGCCGGCATCGGGAAACGTCTGTAGAAGTCTCGGTTCCGGCCCCTGAAGGTCGTAGAGACGGCCCAGACGGTCCCAACACGAGGCGGCCAGCCACATCCCGTCTGCGGAGAACTGGAGATGGTACACCTGCAGATCGGCCACCTGGGCGCGGCTGATTTCCTTCCGTGCGCGCAGGTCCCACAACTGGACCCACCCGGTCATCGTGCTCGTCGCGAGCCGCTCGCCATCAGGTTGTAGCACTCGCGAATGCCGGCGAAAAATTCGTTGGCGCTGAACGACAAGCTGCGCGTCGCGTCGATTTCATCGACGAAAATGACGATCTGCGAGTCGACCTTCTCGAGCGCCACGTCGCGCAAAGCGGAGAAGAAGCGCTGCATCGGGCTGAGCGCCTGTTCCTCCTGCCAGTTGCGCAGCATCTCGGCGCGCAGGCCGAGGGCGCGGCCGACTTCGACGACGAGGCCCGCGTACCACTGGTCCGGTGTGACGTTGCGGCCACCGATCTTCGTCAGATCGACAAAGGCCGTGCGCGCGCCTGCCGCCTGCAACCGCGCCATCGTGCGCACGCAGAGCGACGATTTACCCATCTGCCGCGAGTTGAGGACGTAGCAGAACCGGCCGCCGGACAGGGCCTCGAAGAGCGCCGCGTCGGCGCCGCGCTCGACGTAGCTCGGCGAGTCGAGTGGGACAGTGCCCCCGGAGACAAAAAATCCTTCCGCACCGGCGGTGGCGGCGCCTTGCAAGCGGAACCCCTCTCAAAGTGCGGAAACCAAACGGTGTCTGCACGACACAGCATAGCGTGTGGCGAGGTTCGGCGACAACAGGCATGCCTCGCGTGTGTCGAGCGCCGTCGCATGGGCCCCGGCGAACCCCGCGCTTCGCTGCGATCGCTCCGTTCCGTTTCCATTGATCCGGCCGACCGGCCGGATGCGCTGAGCTGGCGCTGGGCGCCACCCCATTGCCGGGCAAGACTCGAAGCGTTCTACTACCTTCCCTGGCGGCGATCACCGCGGCGTGCGGATCGACGAATCCACACCCGCACCCCGAGCGCGATTCTCAACTGGAATGGCGGACTCGAACACGTGACGATCAACGCGGGGACGATGCTCGGGCACTACCGGATCGCTTCGGCGATCGGCGCGGGCGGCATGGGCGAGGTGTACGCGGCGCGAGACACCAAGCTGAACCGAGACGTCGCGATCAAGGTACTCCCCGAAACCGTGGCCCGGGATTCGGAGCGCCTGGGGCGGTTCCGGCGCGAGGCGCAGGTGCTCGCTTCGCTCAACCATCCGAATATCGCCGCGATCTATGGACTGGAAGAGTCCGGTGACATCCACGCGCTGGTGATGGAGCTCGTCGAAGGGCCCACCCTCGCGGGTCGTATCGCTGCGGGGCCGATCCCTCTCGACGAAGCGCTGATGATCGCCAAGCAGATCGCGGACGCGCTCGAGGTCGCGCACGAGCGTGGCATCATTCACCGCGATCTCAAGCCCGCAAATGTGATGGTGACCGACGACGACAAGGTCAAAGTGCTCGACTTCGGCCTCGCCAAGGTGTTGACCGGCGAGAGCGACCTCGACGACCTCTCGCACTCCCCCACGGTGATCGAAGCCACGCAAGCCGGAGTGCTTCTGGGCACGGCCGCCTACATGAGTCCCGAGCAAGCACGCGGCCGGGCGGTGGACAAACGCACGGACCTCTGGGCATTCGGCGTCGTGCTGATGGAAATGCTGACGGGCAGGCGCCTCTTCACCGGCGACACCGCCACCGATGTGATCGCCGCAGTGCTGACACAGCAAGTGGATTGGACGGCGCTGCCGGACGCGACACCCGCGCCAATTCGCCGCCTGCTGCGCCGGTGCCTCGAAAAGGACCACAAGCGCCGGCTGGCCCACGCGGCGGCGGCGAAGTTCGAGATCGACGATGCGCTCGCCGGTGTAGGCGATGGCCTGGCGATCGAAAGTCCAACTCGATCCGCGCCCTCCTCGCGTCGGACGGCGTTGCGTGTCGTACTGCCCGTCGTGTTGCTCACGGCGGTTGTTGCCGGCCTCTCGGGACGGGCTCTCCAGCGACGCGGACCCAGCATCGCGCCTCGCGAGCTCATGCTGACAATCGTGCCGCCCGACAGTGTTCGTCTGCGACCGGTCGGAACGATGAATTCGCCGCCGCACATTTCGCCGGATGGGTCTGCCGTCTTGTTTCTGAACGGCACCGATCACTCTCTGTACGTGCGCCGCCTCGATTCACCCGACCTCCTGCGGGTGCCCGGTTCGGACGTGGTCCGGAACGAACCGTTCTGGCGCGGCTCGGCCGCTGTCACATTTCCCTATCTGCAGCAGCAGCTTCTCAGCGTCCGCCTTCCGGACGGTGCGCCAGAAACGGTGATGCCACTCGATGCATTCTCCCGCAGTGGCAGTTGGAGCGATGCCGGTACACTGTTGCTTTCGGCGCTCAATCACCTCGTGACGCGCCACCCGGATGGCACGACCGCAACGGTCGCGATTCCCGGCGACCGAACCGGTGACCTCGTGTATCCACAATTCCTGCCGGGAGGCGAAGATTTTCTGGCGCTGTTCAAGCCCGAGGGCAGCGACGGTGAAGCGTGGCTTGCGACGCTGAACAAGGATACGGTCACGAGGCCAACCGTTCTCTTCAAGAACGACACCGCGGCCAGCTACACGTCGTGGGATGGTGGGCGTGTGCTGTTCGTCAAGAACGATAACCTGTACTCGCAACACCTGAACAGGTCCGCTCGCGCGGTCGAGGGCTCGCCCGAGCTCGTTGTGCGAGGCGTCGCCTCGCAGCCAGGCCTGCAACGGGCCGACTTTTCAGTCGCCGAAAACGGGACGGTCGCTTGGCGCCCGGGTCGCGCCGCACTCTCCCAAGTGATGGTCTTTGATCGCCGCGGTGTGGTCGTGGGTCCCGCCGGCCCCGCGGGCCCGATCGAAACCGTCGCTGTTTCGCCCGTTGACGACTCGCGCCTGCTAGTTCTAGGGCCGGATGCATGGCTGGTCGACGTCGGCCAAAACGGCCGCGTCCTCCTCCCGGGTGACGTGGAGTGGTGGAATTGGTCACCCGACGGCGGCAAGGTGTTGGGTTTGCGCGGGGAGAACCGGCTCGTCGCGCGACCCGCCGACAGCGTGGGTGGCGTCGACTCCGCCGGCCAGTTCCCGTCAGGCTCGTGGCATCCCAAAGCCATTTCACCCGACGGGAAATTCATTCTGGCGCGCCAACTCTCGGGAGCCGCAAGCTGGGCTCGCCTTTCCGGCATCGACGCGGCAGGCTCATGGACGCCACTCGCTGGATCCGACGAGTCGCTCGCCGACCTCGGCTTTTCGCCGGATGGCCAGTTCGTTCTCTACGATGTGTATGCGTCCGGGCGCGGCATTTACGTCCAACCGTTTCCAGGTCCGGGCCGGCGCCAGCTTGTCGACCAAGATGGGATCGATCCGGTGTGGCGCGGCGATGGGAAGGAGATCCTGTTCACGCGCGGTGCGGCCGTGTGGTCGGTCGCGGTCACGCGCTCGGGCAGCTCGCTGGCGTTCGGCAGCCCGCAGCGATTGTTCGAAGGAGTGCGCCGCGCACCCAGTGGCGTCAATCAGAGCAGCGGCCTTGCCGTGTCGCACGACGGTACGCACATCTTCCTGGTGCAGGGCGTCGAGCAGCCGGAAGCGAATCTCATTCACGTGATGATGCGAGTCGCGAAGCACCAACGATGATCACCGCCGGGCATCGGATGCCGGATCGGGAGCGTCACAGAGCCCTCGTCACTGACTAGCGTTGCCGTCGTACCAAATGGAAGCGCGCGCTACGCGGGATCGGCATCGTCGCGGCACATCTCGACGCGGGCGCACAACGGTTCGAGGAGCGCGTTGCAAAACTTCCTCCCGCTGTGCTCGATTCTCTTGATGCAGGCATCACCGATCTGCTGCGCAAGCGGGATCGTGGGCGCGGACACACCGGCGCCGATGACAAAGAAGAAGGGTGACTCGGACCCATGCGGCGTTCATTGTCTCGGCGAGGGCTTCATCCAGTGATAGCAAGTTCGTTGGCATGGTGACCGGCCCCAGCTCAGTTCAACGGCCTCGGACTCAGCCGGCGCAGGGAATAGAACGACGCGAACCTCCACGGATCTTTGCGCGGTGAGATCTTACAGCGGTAAGCACGATGCAGAAAAGGCCGCCGGAGTTGCCTCCAACGGCCTTTCCGCGAACTGGCTCCCCGGTCTGTACGATTTGCGAACCATTCGCTTCGAGCTACCACGACTCGGACCGCGTCGCGACCGCCCTACCGGCCTGGGTGAAACGACCCAGATGACCTGCGATGGCTCGCGTCGCTTGCCTCGCGCCAGCCCGAGGCGGTGGTGACTTCGGTCGACCAGAACCGGCCGATCTCTGCTTTTTTTCTTCGTACCCATGGTTTGTTGAGTGCCAATTGCCGATACTTGCGCCCGCATGATCTACGTGCGCTGATGGGAAGTCGTGCCTGCGTCCCGCGAAGAACTCGTGGGCTTGAGAAGGAACACCTCTTGAACAATCACAAGTTAGGATTTCAACGGTCGCTTACGGCGCTGGGTCATCCGGAATTACAGCGCGCACACCGGACCTGTTCATCGCTCCTTGCTGTGGGAGCCATGGCTTGGGTTGCCTTCTCTCTTGCCGTGGTCGCGCCTGCCAATGCTACCAGCGGGGTGGCCAGCTTTTCGGGTGGCGTGGCCACAACCGCGGGACAGCGGTACGGCGGTCTCGCAAACACGACGATTGGCTGGAGCTTCACGGTGGGAGCCCAAAACATCACCGTGTCAGCCCTCGGGTTCTTCGATCAGGATGGGGACGGGCTCAATACGGCGCACGAGGTTGCGATTTGGACCACCGCGGGTTCACTGTTGGGCTCTGAGACGGTTCAATCAGGAACCGCGAGTAACCTCGTGAACGGATTTCGGTTCGAGCCCTTGGGCAGCGCGCTTGTGCTTCTAGCCGGTCAATCGTACGTCGTCGGCAGCCACATCACGCTCAGCTCATCCGACGTGTTCTGGGCCGGGACAACCGCGACGTATGCCCCGGAGATCACCTATGGCACGGGCCGTGACATTGAGCAGCCATTTAACCAAGGATTCGCGTTTCCGTCTCGGACGCGAGGCGACATCACCGGTGGTTTCTTTGGCCCGAATTTCCAACTCGACGGTTCTGTCGTCGGCGTAGAGTCCGACACGTGGGGCGCCGTTAAACACCTCTATCGCTAGAGAGAAGCCGACCTGGAATGTCCCGTGTTTAAGCCTCCCTCCGCTCCCGGGTGGGGGGAGGCCTTCGCCTTTTTGAACACCGGAGTCGGAGATTATGTGACCGCGGTGGAGCGGGTGACCGGCTGGGTTGTCGCCAGGCAGTGCCGATGGTTCGAAACGTACAGAAAGGCCCTGCAGCCAACTGGCTACAGGGCCTTCGCTTGGAAACTGGCTCCCCGGTCTGTACGATTTGCGAACCGTGCGGTTCGAGCTTCTACGGGCTGGCCCACGCCCTGCCGTCGCTTCGTTCTGATAACAAAGATTGACAAATTTTGCTATTCAGGGTAGGCTTCCCGTATGAACGTCTCGCTCACTCCAGAACTCGAAGACTTCGTGAAGCGCCTGCTCGCCTCGGGGCTTTATACGTCCGCAAGTGAGGTTGTCCGCGACGGGCTGAGGCTGCTTGCCGAGCGCGAGGTGTTGAAGGAAACCCGCCTCGGGGAACTCCGGAAGCAAATTGCACACGGCCTCGCCGAAGCCCACGCCGGCAAGCTCAAAGATGGCGAGGAAGTTCTGCGAGAAGCGGTACGAGCAATTCGCAAACGCAGTAGGAAGAGGGCGTGACCCCCTACGTCGTCACCGAGCTCGCCGAGTCCGACCTCATCGAAATCGCTTCGTACATCGCCGAAGATAACCTTGCGGCTGCGGAACGCGTCCTCGCTGACTTCAAGGCGGCCTTCGAAAAACTCGCTCAAATGCCCGAGATGGGACATCTCCGCCTCGACCTCGCCGACGAGGAACTACGGTTCTGGTCCGTCCATTCCTACCTGATCATCTACCGCCCGGAGACCAAACCTCTTCAAGTCGTTCGCGTCCTGAGTGGCTACCGAGACATTCCGGAGCTGCTGCGCTAAGCACGCCGTTGCTGGAAGCGTCTCGATGAGAGAGTGCCGGTTCGAATCACAAGAAAGGCCCCACAGCCAAGTGACTGCAGGGCCTTCGCTCACGAAACTGGCTCCCCGTGGT
>JANLSU010000098.1:0-11070 GCA_031362565.1 bacterium
CACAGTTGGCAGATCGTGGCGTGCGCCGGCACTTCGATCGGTGAGAAGGGCATGATGGTGGCCGCACGAGTTCTCGCCGGTGCCGCCGTCGACCTGCTTTCCAACCCGGCGCTCATCGGCGATGCACGGCGCGACTTTGACGCCCGCCGCGCCCGGGCGACGACCCCGGTGCTCGCGGTGCCGGGGAATCAGTCCGTGCCGCTGACGATTCGCTAGCGAATGCCCTATCGGTAGAGCGCATTGACGTCAGACCACAGGTCGCAACGGTGCGGCAACGGGCTTGGCCTAGCGCCTCGACCCTGGCCTGCAAATTGGACGTGACGCGATGTTCTCGACCGCAACACGGCGCCATGATACGATGCTGTTCATGAGAATTGCGACACCGCAGGACCCAGTCTCCATGGACGAGCTTCGGTCCATGGCCGAGGGGCGGTTCGGGGATCTGGTGAAGGGCGTCGTCGATCTGGAGCGGGGCATTCTGTTGCTCGACGCCGAAATGCACGCCGACCAAGAAGCCGAGCTATTGGCCACAGGATCCGTTCAACCCGACATGTGGGGAATCAACTTGTATCCCGATCTGTCGGAGAGCGAATGGCTCGAGTTCGATTCGATGATCAATCTGCGTCCGTCCTTCGGGAACACGACCCGTGGTGTCGACGATCCGGCCGTACGAGAGCGAATCGCCGCACTCGTTCAGAAGGTGGTGCGGCGGTGACGGGCGTGCGACACGCAGATCTGGCCGCCGGGCGCTGGTGGACCCTGCAACTGGACGAGCAACTCGGGAACGTGGGCAGCGAGATCAGCCGGACACTGCGTTGGAAGAACCGTAATGCTGCGATCGCGCATGGAGCACTCCAGCGCGCGCTCGAGTTGATCGATCTCACCCTCGCGGACCCCCGCCATCGCGGTTCCGTGGCCCGATTGCGAGAAATCGCTCGCGCTCGCGAGGTCGTGGTGGACTTCATCGTGGGACCCAACCAGTACCATTCGACCGACGCTTCGTTGCAGCGCTACTTCGATGTCTACGCCATCGCCGCTCGGAAGCGATCAAAGGCTTAGCATCGAGTGCTCACGGCGCAGCTTTGAACCGCCCGTATCCCTGAATGAGCTGCAGCGCGAACGTGAAGCGCGCCGAGTTGAGGTACACGGGGCGCCTCCCGGGCACCAGGATCTCGACGTTCTTCGCGAGCTCCGTGACCCGGAGCTTCCCCCAATGCTCGTCGTACGTCCGAAAGGCATAGGTATGATTGTCCAGGAGCGGGACGCTCTCGACCATGTTCAGCGGATCGGGGGCGATGGATGTCTCCCAAGCTAAGTCACCGGCGCCGCGATCCAGGAAGATCGTCCGGTGTCGCGGCGTCCAGCCATTCGTGAAATCCGCCAGCGTGGGAGAAATGAGTAAACTTCCGTCGTCGAAACTACTCGGGTCCTCCACCATGACGATCTCGACGCCATTTGCATTCGCCGGCGAAGATGAGTACAACGTGCCCTGACCGGTCACGACGTTCCAGCCGTAAGCGCTCTTGGTATCCGTGAAGACAACGCTCCGGACTGAGGTCGCGCACGATCGCGATGATGGCAATCACGCCGGCGACCCCGAGCGCCGTCACGAGCAAGGAACGGGCGGACGTGGGCAGCGACCGCTTCCTCGTGGGCGCGCCAGTCGCGTCGAGCGCGGCCACGAACCAGCGCGCCGACCCGATTCTCTGCGCTGGGTCGACGGCCATGGCCTGCTCCACCAGATCGGCCAAACCGGCGGGAAGTTCCGGTCGCAGCGCGCGGAGTTGCGGCGCGGGGCCGGCCCGCGCTGCTGCGATCAGCTCGGCCAACGATTCGGATTGAAATGGTGACCGCCCCGCGAGCGCGAACCAAAGAACGGCGCCGAGCGAGTGGATGTCGGAAACGGTGGTCGCAGGTGCCCCGGCGAAGAGTTCGGGTGCCATGTACATCGGCGTGCCCGACGGTCCGAGCGTGCGCGCCGTGATCGCGGCCCGTCGGCCGAGACCGAAGTCAGCCAAGACGAAGCGTCCGTCGGCGTCGCATACGATGTTGGCCGGCTTGACGTCGCGATGGAGAATCCCAGCATCGTGGACGGACGCGAGAGCGGAGCCCAGGTCGGCAGCGAGGCGAAGCGCGAATGCGACGTCGCAGCGGCCTCGAGACGCGATCTGCTACTCGAGTGTCGTGCCGCGCACCAACTCCATCCACAATCCAACTTTGCCGTCGTGATGATCGATGCCGTGGATCACGACGACGTTCGGATGTCTGATGCGGGCCGCGGCGCGACCCTCGGCGAGCAGGGCTTCGATGCCGTCGGCCGCCTGGTCGCCGCGCATGAGCTTCAGCGCAACTTCGCGGTGCAGAGCTGCGTCCCACGCACGATAGACTTCGGCATGCGCGCCGCTTCCCACCACCTCGAGAAGCAGGAGCTTTCCCCAGCGCCCGAGTCGTTGCGATTCATCCAAGCCATCCGAAGGCCGCGGCGCACTTTGCAGGCTCTGGTTGAAGGCCGCGATGTCGGCGACTTCGTGCAGCGCGTTCAGGCTGCTCTGCTCGTCCGGCTCGATGGAGCGGCCTGCGGCGTCCCAGTCCACGGGCAGGCCGTCGGAAATGGACGCCAGGATTTTCTGGAACGGATGTCCCTCATCGTCATGACTCATAGCGCATCGCTTCCGCCAGTCGCGCCAGCGCCCGTTGTACAGCCATCCGGACTGCATCTCCGCTCGGCCGGCCAAGCATGGTCGCGATCTCCTTGTACTCGAAATCGAGTTCGATCCGCAGGTGCAAGAGTTCTTGCTCGCCTTCGGTCAAGCCGGCGAGGGCGCGCTCGTAGCGCGCCAGCACGTCGGCGCCAATCGCGTTCTCGAGCGGCGACGGAGCCGGATCGTCCAGGGTCTCGGGAACTCCCTCGGGACCCGGGCGGCGCGCGGCCCAACGGATCTCATCCCGAATACGATTGAGCAGCGCTTGACGAACATAGGACTGGAATCCCCCGGGGCCATTCTCCCGGACCCGATCCAGGCCTTGGAAGACTCGCATGAGTGTCTCTTGGACCAGATCGCCGGTGTCGAAGAGCGACCGAGCGTAAGCCGGCAAGCGACCGGCCGCCCACCGCTGGAGCCGAGGCACGCAGCGGGTGAAGAGCTGTGCTCTGGCGCCATCGTCGCCGCCCTTGGCCAGGCGCAAGAGATCGGCCGTCGCGAGGAGACAATCCTCGGACGCCGGCAGGCCTGGTTCTCCGGGCGACCCCGTGGGCATGCGTGCCCTCCCCCAGGGTGAGCATGTTCGAGACCTGCCGAGTGTATCCACACTGCCTACGCGCCTTCAACCGTGCCTTGGGAGGCGACGCCTGCCCGGCTCGACAACCCCTCGCGACCGCGTCGGGGCGCTCCGGATCGGCGACGCGAGCGGCCCAACGACGCAATTCGGCGCGCTGGTCTCGGCGGCGCATCGCGACAAGGTCGAGGGCTATCTGCAACTCGCCCGTACCGAGGGCGGAACGATAACGGGTGGCAGGCGTCCGACGCACGAGCCGCCTTTTGATGCCGGCGCATTCCTGCCGTCGGCTGTCGTCACCGGGCTCGGCCCGAACTGCCGCACCGCGCAGGAGGAAGTCTTTGGACCCGTCGCAACCGCGCATGCATTCCGCGACGAAGCGGGAGGGATCGCGAACGCCGTGGGCTACGGACTTTCGGCGTAGGTGTGGACCCGCAACCTGCGACGTGCCCACCGACGTGGTGGCGGCCCTCGATACCGGCAAGGTGTGGGTCAACACGTGGCCCTTGCGAAATCTGCGAGTGCCATTCGGCGGCGCAATGCGAGCGGCGTTGGCCGCGGGGGCGGCGACTTTTCTCTCAAGTTCTTCAGCGAATCCAGCAACGTGTACATCAAGTTGGACTAGGACGGGCGCCCCAATAACGTGGACGAATTCAGCGTACGACCGTCCCTCTGCCGCCCGCGAGGACGTGACCCCGAAGATCCTCGATACGTACAAAATATTGGCCCGCAGGCAAATCTCGCGACCGCCAACGAATCGACGCGTTGGAGGCCTCGATGCTGCGGCGCTCGACGAGCCGGCCGCGCACGTCGAAGACGGCCAGCTGGGCTGCAGGGATGGATCCGCGGGCAAACCGCAGGGCCGCTTGATCCCGACACGGGTTGGGAACGATGTCGAGCATGACCGGTCGCCAGGTGGAATTGAGGGCAGCGTCCGTGGCCGTGCCGACGTACTCGTAAACGCGAGTCATCGGTCGCGAGGGCACCGATCCCATGATCAGTTCCGGGACGCCATTCTGATTGAGATCGAAGGTGCTCACGGCTCCGAGCGCGTATATCGTACTCACCAAGGTCCAGTGACCAGGCACACTGGCGCGGAAGACTCGCGTGCCTGGGTACGTCGCCGCCATCAAAAACTCGTCCGCTCCCGCCACGTCGACGTTGCACACAGCGCTGGATCCTGAGCCCACGCCCTCGTCCGTGATCAGGGTGTCGACAGCAGCGAAGGTGTTGTCACCCGTGCTCTCGTAGATGATCGTGCAGTAGTGAGCCGTCGAATTGGCAAACAGGGTTCCCGTCACGAAGATTTCGGGCTTGCCGTTGCCGTCGGTGTCCTGACCACCGGCGATGGTGTAGGCGTTGTACAACCCTGTCCACGCGCGGAACGTGAGAACCCACGCGTTGTCGGCCGGAGACTCGAAAACATGCAGCCACCCAGGGCTGCCGCACAATGCAATTTCGAGCTTGCCGTCTCCGTCCAAGTCCGCGATCAGCTTTTCGCCGGTTGCGGATGGGCCTACCAGCGTGCCGTTGAACACCGGGGCGAAGGTGTTGTCGGCCGTGTTCTCGAAAATCGCGAGGCCGCTCGTTGATCCATTACCATTGATTGACTGGATGATTTCCATGCGCCCATCGCGGTCCGTGTCGCCGATTGTAGTGTACCCACCGACGTTCGAGAGATAAGGCGAGGACCACACGAGTTGCGACGGGTGTGACGACGCGTTGACGCTCTCGAAGACCTGCACGTAGCCGGACGTCTGACCGATGATTTCGCTCCGCCCGTCCTGGTCGAGATCGCCCGTCGCATACGGAATCAGGTCCGAAGCCCCACTGTCCTCGATGGCGTACGCATTGTGGCCCTGGTACTCCCAGATTCTCCACGAGTTCAACGAGCCACCCCAGAGCAACAACTCGACCGCGCCGTCGTGGTCCGTATCTCCGAAGTCCATTGCGCCAGCATACGAGAACTCTAGGTTCGCGAGCAGCGTGAGCGGAAATGTATCTACGGAAGCGACTACCGCGGAAGTTGTGCGTGCGTGCGCGAACGTGTGGATCGGCAGAGGCAGCACGCTTCGTTCAGCGGCCTGCCCAGAACTCGCACCGAGGCACGCCGAGAGTACCAGGATGGTTCGGTTGAGCGCCGTGCGTATCATGTCGCACGCCTCCAGGTTACGCCAGATTCATGGAGTCCGCCTCGGCGGACCTCGTCGAGCCCGAGCACTGCATCAGGTTCAAGAATAGACCCGCCAACCGAGCAAGCCCGAGGCCCTCATCGCGATGTAGAACGACGGAAAACAGAGGGGTACGATGAAGTTCAGTGTACGATCGTCCCTCTGCCGCCCGCGAGAACCCGGCCCCGAAGGTCCTCGAGCCGGACGAAATACTGGCCTGCAGGCAAATCTTGCGACCGCCAGACAATCGATCTACCCGACGGCTCGATGCTTCGTCGCTCGACCATCCGGCCACGAGCGTCAAAGACGGCAAGCCGGGCTGCGGTCTCGGCTCCGCGTGTGAGCCGCAGAGTCGCTTGACCCCGACACGGGTTAGGAACGATGTCAAGAGTGTTGGGCTGCCACGCAAAAGCCGTGTCCGTTATGGTACCAGGGTACTCGAACACCCGCGTGGTGAAGTACTGCCAGATCACTTCTGGGATTCCGTTCCCGTTGAGATCGAATGTGTGGACTCCACCTCCCGGGCCGTAGGCCATCGCGACCCAGTCCCATTTGCCGATCGTGCTGGCGCCAAAGACACGGATCCCCGTCCCACCGGCTCTAAACAGGAACTCGTCTTTTCCCACCGCGTCAACGTTGCACACAGCGCTCGCTCCCGAGCCCACTCCTTCATCTGCGATCAGGGTGTCGACGGCAGCGAAAGTATTGTCACCCGTGCTTTCATAGATGATGGTGCAGTAGTAAGCCGTCGAATTGGCGAACCGGGTCCCCGTCACGAAGATCTCGGGGTTGCCATTGCCGTCGGTGTCTTGGCCACCGGCGATGGTGTAGGCGTTGTACAACCCCGTCCACCCGCGGAATGTCAGAACCCAGGTGTTGTCGGCCGGAGACTCGAAGACATGCAGCCACCCGGGGCTGCCGCACAATGCAATTTCGAGCTTGCCATCTCCGTCCAGGTCCGCGATCAGCTTTTCGCCGGTTGCGGAGGGGCCTGCCAGCGTGCCGTTGAACACGGAAGTGAGAGTGTTGTCGCCGGTGTTCTCGAAAATCGCGAGGCCGCTCGTTGATCCATTGCCGTTGACTGACTGGATGATTTCCATGCGCCCATCGCGGTCCGTGTCGCCGATCGTCGTGTACCCACCGACGTTCGAGAGATAAGGCGAGGACCACACGAGTTGCGACGGGTGTGACGACGCGTTGACGCTCTCGAAGACCTGCACGTAGCCGGATGTCTGACCGATGATTTCGCTCTGTCCGTCCTGGTCGAGATCGCCCACCGCATATGGAATCAGGTCCGAAGTCCCGCTGTCCTCGAGGGCGTACGTATTGTGACCCCGGTACTCCCAAATTCTCCAAGAGTTCAACGAGCCACCCCCGAACACCAACTCGATCGCGCCGTCGTGGTCCGTATCTCCGAAGTCCATTGCGCCAGCATAGGAGAACTCTAGGTTCGCGAGCAGAGTGAGTGGAAACGTATCTACGGAAGCGACTACCGCGGATGCTGGGCCCACGTGCGCGAACCTATGGATTGGCAGAGGCAGCACGCTTCGTTCAGCGGCCTGCCCGGAACTCGCACCGAGGCACGCCGAGAGTACCAGGGTGGTTCGGTTGAGCGCCGTGCGTATCATGTCGCACGCCTCCAGGTCACGCCCGGATTCATGGAGTCCGCTCAGGTTGAAATGGTCGAACCCGACCAATGCATCAAGTACCAGCATAGACCCAAGGACTCAGGGACACCAGGGGGAATTGCTCGGCCGAGAGGCTTCGGGAGTTTGCAGCGGGCCACTGCCGCGGGAGTCAAGAAGCACGCCGGACGGGGACGCACGGTCTTGACACCCAACCATCAGACGCCTAGGATTCGCGTACTAATTCGGGGCTTGTGCGGCGGCTGGGGCAAGAGCTCCGTGCTAATATTGTCGCGCTCCCCACGAACGAATCGCACATTCTCTTGCGGGCTACATGAATAGGAGCAACACGCGCCGCTTCGCGATCGCCAACTCCGGAATTGCTGGCGTCGTGCATACAGGGAGGGCTGCCGTGGTTCGCACAAGCATCTTCGCTGCCGCGCTTTTCGCGTTCGCTTCAGGTCGCTCGTTTGCCCGGAGTCCACTCACCGACTCCACCGACGTGCAGATCAGCGCTGCCCTAGAATTCGAGAATTCCGTGTTTGTCAGTCCACTCGATCCGAACGTCATTCTGGTCGGCAACAACACGGTCGCATCGGGAGTACCACAAGTTAACTTCTGGATCTCGACAGATGCCGGAAAGACATGGGCAAGCAACTTCGTATCCCCTCTTCAGTCGACGGATCCTACGGCCGCGATCAGCGGCAACATAGCTCCCAGCGGAAGATTTCTCGCGGGTTTTTATCAGGTCAGTCAGCACGACGTGCGTTTGCGCTACAAGGACAACACCTCTAATGCGTGGAGTTCCGACGTGCTTGTTTCAGGCACGTATTTGGACAAGCCGCATCTGTGGGTCGACAACAGCATGAATAGCCCGCCGGGGATTCATCGCTACCACATGTACGGTGCCTGGACGCGAGATGCCAAGGATGTCGAAGGCAACCCAACGAGAGTGGTCCATATCAGGCGATCCATCAACGATGGTGCTACGTGGCCCATTCAACAGGATCTCGACCTGCCGGACGTGCAAGGTGCCAATATTCAGACAGGACGAACGGGCAGGGTGTACGTCATTGCCACCCGCGTCGCGTTGGGCCTCGGCTTCAGTGAGTCGAAGGAGGACGTGCTTCCGGATTTCGAGCTCAAGCCGATGATCGAGCTCCCTGCAGCCCACCCGGCCCCATGGTTGCCATCGATGACCGTCGACAAGAGCGACCCGACCCGTGATCACCTCTACGTAGTGTGGGCATCCTATACGCCAGGCTCGTTCATCCGGATCATGAAGGGTTCTGCCTTGTTCTCCGGGACGCCCCAGGCTACCGCGGTCGTCTGGGACACTGCGAACATCGGGACGGTGAATCCGGGTACCGGGCACGGCAGCTTACCCTGGATTGCGTGGGACGAATGCACCGGGATGCTCTCAGTCACGTGGCTCGACTTGAGAAACCCGGCTGGTCGAGAAACCTACATTGCCATCGCGCAAACTCGCGACTCTAGTGGAAACTTCTTGGACGCGGACGACCTCGTTTGGACCGAACTCAAAGTGAGCGACGCGCATATGATCACGCCCACGATCCCAACACCGGGCTATGACTACATCGGCATCGCCGCTGGCGACGGCCGGGTCTTCCCGGTGTGGTCCGACGACCGCACACAGGAGTCAGCATTCAGACCCTACGTGTCGTCGATCCTCCTTTGGGGCGTGACACAGAGTTCCGTGACCATTGCGGCGGTCAACAATGGCAACGGCACTATGACCGTAACGTCGCAGTGGGGGACCAACCTGCCGGCGCCGGTTGCCGACCAGGTGACCGTCATGTCGCCTAACGGGGTCCAGTACACCAGCAACCCGTGCAGCACCTGTGGGGGATCGGACGGGAAGACGCACGCCCTGACCTTCGCCGGCATCCCGTGCGCGCCGGGTCTCTGGACGTACACCGTGAAGAGCCAACGCAGTGGCTGTTCCATGAGCCGCACGAGCGACGCAAAGACGTTTTTCGTAGCACCCAGCGTGGCGCTTTTCGGACACTGGCCGACCACGGCCGGCAGCGTCGCCAAGTGTCCGGCCGGGGACCCGATTTCGTACGACTACACCGTCGACCTACAGTTCCAGGGCAGTTGTGTTTCGCAGGTACCTAAGGCGAGGATGACGCTCGAAGCTCTGGCGACAAACCCCGCTCTTCGGAAGCTGGCCTTCTTTCCCCAAGGCGTGCCTCAACCCGCGGATGCTGACGCGACGTCAGGGGGCGGGTACCAAACGACGATCACAGAGCGACAAGTCGGAGGATGCGGGTCGGATTCTGCTCGGGTCTATCTGGATGGTGTTGCCGTCGGAAAGGCGTGGGTGCCGTTCGTTCCGAACGTGGATCTGAGCGGTGACGGCTTCGTGGATGCTTCGGACATGCCTCTCTTTGCGATATCGTTCGGGAAATGCGCCGGATCTGCGGGCTACGACCCGTGCGCCAATTTTGTGGGTTCCTCTGAATGCGTCGATGCGAGCGATCTGTCGGTCCTCGCCACGCACTTCGGACACAGCTGGAGCAACCCAGTGTTCAAGTCGGGCGGCGCAGCGGGCGCCGTGACGAAGCTGCGAATCGAGCCGGGTACTCCTCCAGGATCGTTGAATGTCGCGCTGAGGCTCGAGGGGTTGCGGGGGTCTACGGCATTCGGGGTAGTGCTTCGTCCATCCACAAGCAAATTGCAGCGTGGGCGCTGGATACCCCGCACCGGGTACGAAACAACAACTGTCGCCGTGGATACCCTGGACGCGCAAGGGCGGAGGCTCGCGTTGGTCGCACTCGCAGTGGAGCCGGATGCGGCTGGCAACATCGAACTGGGCACCTTGGTCTTCGCAACGTCGGGTGGCGACGTCACGTTGGGTGACCTGCCCATAGTGTACGAGGACGTCGCAGCGCCTGGTGCAGCGAGGATCGCTGCGAGCGAGGCGCAACCACCGACAACAGCCTACGCCACACAGCTCTTGCCAAACTTTCCGAATCCGTTCAATCCGTCTACTTCGATCCGCTACACGCTCGGCGAGGAGACCGACGTGTGGATCAAGATCTACGACATCGCCGGACGCGAGGTTCGCTCTTTGGTTCACGCTCGAGAAGATGCAGGAGCGCACGTCGTTGTCTGGGATGGCCGCGACCAGTTCGGGCGGCCTCTCGGTTCCGGACTCTACGCGTACCGCCTGACTGCAGGCAGCACGCAGCAGACACGCAAGCTTGTGATGCTTCGTTAGGGCTTGGGCCTCCGCAAAGAGGCCCGACGCGATACTCGCGCTATCGTAGGATCGCTCTTGATGCTGATAGGCAACGGAGCGCCCAACGCCGCCGCCCGGCAATACTGCGTATGGCAACGGTGCTCGCGGCTTTACCCCAAGCGGCGAGGAGCCGGGACAACAACTTGGGCGCGCGCACGGACTTCGGTCTTCGGAGGCACCCTGCACCGTCCGCCGCCCGCGCGCGGCATGCCGGTTGCTGTCTGGGGTCCCGGAAGCGTTTTTTCCGGCGAGGAGGCCGATTCACGTGCAGGTCACTACCGAACCCGAGGTCGAGGCGCTCACCATCGCAACCGCCACCGCCGCTCCAGAGAGCCAGCATGTGCGGCTCGTCGTCGACAATTTGCCCGAGGACCGGCAGCCGCGTTCGGCGGTCCAAGTGCCCTGGAACCGCTCACTCAACATTCCGTGGTGTGATTCACCGTTCCTCGAGCAGCAGATCGCGGCCGAACAAATGCCCGCGGAGCTTGCAGCGATCGCCCGACGCTATGCGCGCGACGGCTATGTGATCATCGACCCGGAATTCGCGCCCGGCCTCATCGAGGGTACGATTCAGGACATGAATGGCCGTTACCGCGACGGCGGCGGCGGGGCGTATTCCAGCCCAGGCCGGATTCAGGACAGTTGGCAGTTCAGTGACCACTCGCGCCGGATCGCCTCCGACCCCAAAGTGCTGGATCTCCTCTATTTCCTCTACCGCCGCCAGCCGGTGCCT
>JANLSU010000060.1:0-20711 GCA_031362565.1 bacterium
GTGATGTCCTTCGGACCCACGATCGAGTTGTTGCAAGCTGCCGAGCCAACCACCATCGCGAACGCTAGAGTCGTGAATGCTTTCCGGAACATTGTTCTCGCCTCCTCGTGGGTCCGTCAGGTGGGAGATTTTCTCCGCGCCTCGCGCCGGATCCGTGTCTCTGGGGAGGTGTATTGCAGGCGCCAGGCCACACCGAAAACAGCCGGCGCCGAGCGTGCAGTTGCTTGTGAATATGTACTTTAAGTTTTCGAATCCGCGGCCACACCACCGCGGCGGCGGTTTCAAACGCAAGTCTTGCGCGCCGATCCAAGGGCTGGGTCCGCAGCGGTTGCAGAGGTCGCAGCGGGATGGGCCGGAAAACGGCGGCGGCGGCCACCTAGGGGGAGGACTCCTCGTGCGGCGATGCGCGCCCGCGCGGCGGCGGACCGCGTGACGGCGCCCGAACGCACCCATCGGTTGGCCGGCCGCCGCCCGAGTCGAGCAACGGCGTCGATTTCGGCTCTACCAGAGGACAACGCCCGGAACCGCGAAAATGAACGGCATCCGTGACGGTTGCGGTCTTGGAGCGCCGCTTGAGCCGGGCCGCGCACGGGTGGTAGGTTGGCGCGAATCACGCGCCGCCTGCCGCCTCGATCCCCGGGGGTCTGCTTTGGTGATCGAGGCCGAGGACCGAAACCGCGGCGCCACGCCCGATCCGGCCCGGGTCGAGCGGGCGCTCCGGCGCTGGCTCGAAGCGGTCGGGTACCGCTCCTACGATCCCTATGATGGGTTGAGCGGGGCCTGGCCCGCGTCGCTCGTGCGCCGGCAGCGCTTCTTGGCGCGCGCCGTGACTCAGATCATCAAACAGAGCCCGGTGAACTTGCGGCCGTTGGCCGGCATTCGGCCGCGCGTTCTCGTCAAAAGCCTGTCCGATGTGGCGTCGGCGGCACTCTGGCGCCATCGATTGGGCAGCGACCCGCAGGCACTCACCGCCGCACACGCCTTCCTCGCGACGCTGCGCCAAGAAGTGACGCCCGGCTTCTCGGGCGCCTGCTGGGCACTCTCGACTCCATATGTAACGCGCTACATCGATTCCAAGGGCGGCGAACCGAATCTCTTTTGGACCCTGAATGCGGCCGTCGCTTTCCTGGAAGCGTACGAGCTGGAGCGGCGGCCGGAGGATCTCGCCATTGCCCGCTCGACGATCGATTTCATCCTCCAAGACCTGGGAGCCGTCGACGAGGGTGAAGCAGGGATTTGGTTTCGCTACTTCATGGGCCACGACGCCGTTGTCTATAACGTCGCCGCACTCTCGGGAGCCCTCATGCAACGCGTCGCCCGCCTGACGGGCGAAACCGAATTGCACACCCAAGGGACGCGCGCCCTGCAGTTCGTCGTCCGGCACCAGAACCCCGACGGGTCGTGGTACTACGCGCGCGGCCCCGAGGGGCAATGGGTCGACGGCTTCCACACCGGCTATGTGCTCGAGGCCCTGTTGCAATCGGTCTTGGCCGGGAACGGTGCCTTCGAGCCCGCGTTGCGGCGCGGCATCGACTACTACGTTCGCACGCTCTTCACGGCCGATCACCTGCCGCGGTATGCAGCGAGCGGGACGTTTCCGATCGAAGTGCAAAACTGCGCCCAAGCGATTCAGACCCTGTCGCGTCTCGCGTGGTATGACCCCGCCCAATTGGCGCGGGCGCGCGCGGTCACCGGCGCAGTGACTCGGGCTCTCTTCCGTTTCACCCGAACCGGCGACGACGAGGCGGGGTATTTCATCATGAGCCGCGGCCGCTGGCTGCGAAACACGCTGCCGGCCGTGCGTTGGGGCGAAGCGCCAATGCTCTTGGCGCTGACGGCGTTGCTCGCGGCGGAAAAGAGCCTGCGGCCGTCGTGGGAGCTCGGTCCGCCGCCCGTCTGACCCTACACCTTCGTGCCGACGATGCCGGTGGCGGGTTCGGCGTGGCGTACCGCCGTGAAGCCGAGGCCCTCGAACTCCGCCGCGAGCGCGGCGGGCGTCGCACGATGTTGGTATTGCGGCACGAGATTGTCGTGCAGCATGAACACGACCTCGCGCAGCGATCGCCGACGCGGCGCGCGCCGGGAACCACGATTTGCATCGCGCCCGCTGGCGGTCGACAGTTCGTAGGCCTTGAAGGCGGCGTGCAGCGGCAGGCCAACGCCCCAGGACGCGGCGACCTGCAGCGCACGCGGCCAGCGGTACGACCCCACGCAGACATCGCGCGTCAGGCGATACGGGCTGAAACTGGGCGGATAGATCCACACGAACAGCTTGCCGCCCGGCCGCACCAACGACGCCAAGCGCGCCAACGCGGCGTGCGGATCCGGGACGTGCGGCAGCACGCCGTCGGCATACACATAGTCGAACGAAGCGGGTGCCAAGGGCGGCTGCATGAGATCGAATTGCGCCACGGCGACATTGGCAAGTCCCGCGCAGCGCCGAAACGCGATCTGCGCCGCATCGCTCAATTCCCCACCAACGATGGCAGCTTCGGGCGCGTAGAGCGCAAGGTTCCGCGTCAAGCGTCCGCTGCCGCAGCCGATGTCCAGAATTGCCTTACCCGCGAGACTCGCACCGGAGCGGATCTCGAAGCGATCGAGGCAGCTCTGCAACTCCTCTTCGGCCGTTTCACCGTAGATCGTTTCTTTTTCGAACTGACTCGACTCGCGCAGGCTCCATTGCCGTGCGAAGGCCTGGGCGGTCACGCTCACCGCCTCGCGGCTCGCGAGAAGGCACGGCATGCCGCCCAGAAGCGGGTAGGCCGCCCGGCAGTTCGCGCAGCGCAAATCAGCCGCTCCGGATGGGGATTCCAGGGGCGCCGGATCCAATCCGCCTTGGCAGCGTGGACAAACAAGCAGGGCGCGTGGGGCGCGAATCGCGTCGCCCCCTTTCTCGAAGCTCATGCGGGAGCCTTCACGCCCGGGCGCTTGTGCACCAAGAACGACCCCAAGAGCAAATGCTCGAGGCCCGAGTTCTTGAGCACCCCCAGAGCATCCTCCGGGGTGTAGGCGATCGGCGAGCCGTGCAGATTGAAGGACGTATTCAGAATGACCCCACGTCCGGTGAGCTTCTGAAATTCCGTAATCAAGTGATGATAGTCCGGATTCCACTCGCGGGACACGAGCTGCGGGCGTGCGGTGCGATCGTAAGGATGAATGGCCGACGGCAACTCGTTGACCCGCTCGGTGGTGTCGAAACACAGAATCATGTACGGCGCGGCGACGTGTTTGGGATTGAGCACATAATCGGCGGCGCGCTCTTCGAGCATCGAAGGCGCGAACGGCATCCAGAAATCGCGGCTCTTGATCATGTCGTTGATGATCCGGATGACCTCGGGCTTGGTGGGATCGGCCAGGATGGCGCGATTGCCGAGCGAACGCGCCCCGAACTCCATCCGGCCCTTGCAGCGCGCGACCACTTTCCCCGCGGCGAGCAGCTGCGCCGCGCGCGCTTCCAAGTCGCCTTCCGACTCCACATCCAGCCACTCGGACGCTTTGTACGCCAGCAGCGCTCGCTCCTCGTCGGCGCGCGAGTTCTCGGGGCCGGAGTAGACGTCCTGCAACGCCACCGTACCCGGTCCGCCGCCGCCGTTCTTTTTCAGCGTCTCCTGCGCGTGCCAGTACCAGCAAGCCGCATAGGCACTCGACTCGTCGCCGCAGGAGGGCATGATCCACAGATCGTCGACTTCCGGCAGCTCCATGATGATCTTGTTGGCCTTGACGTTCATGAAACAGCCGCCCGACAGCGCGACCTTGCGAATGCCGGTCTTGCGGATGGCGTTCTGCACCCAAGTCGAAAACATGTCCTCGACGAAGAGCTGCAAGCCGCCGCACACCGCATCGAAGCGTTTGAGCTGCAACAGTTCCTTGAAGAACTCGTAGCTGTAATACGTTTCGGGACAACCGTTGCGGCGTTCCCAAACGAGCGGATTGTCGGCCCGGAACTCCATCAGATTGCGGAACAAGTCGTAGACCTGGCGGCTCGACTTCTCGGAGGCATACGGCGCCATCCCCATCAGCTTGTATTCGTGCTCGAGCGGCACCATGCCCATCAGGAACGTGATCATGGCGTAGATGTTGCCGATGGACTCCGACTCCGGGACTTCGGCCAGGCGGCGCAGGCGGCCGCCTTCGCCAATGCTCACGGTCGCGCACAGCCCGTCGCCGGCGCCGTCGTTCGTCAGCACCAGGATGGGCTCGTCGAACTTCCCCCAGCCGTAGTACGCCGACGCCGCGTGCGCCGTGTGATGGTCGATGAAGTGCAAGCGCTCGGATGGGAAACCAAACTTGACGGCCGCCTTCTTGCGGTCCGCACGCCGCTTCTCGTCGCGCACCGTCTTGACCGCCGTGTGCTTGACGAAGCGTTTGAGCGTCGTGCCCAAGCTGCCGGTGCGTTCGTATTCGGCCAAAATCTCGTCGCGGCTCTTGGCGTACGGCATCTGCAGGCCGTTGAAAACGACCGCGTCGACATCGGCCGGCGTCAGGCCTTGCGACTGCAGAATCCATTGCACCGAGCTCGACGGGAAGCCCGCCCAGTTCTTGATGCGGGTGAAGCGTTCTTCCTGCACGGCCGCGACCACGCGCCCGTCGATGGACAATGCCGCGGAGGCGGTGTGTCCGTCGTGAATCCCGACGATGTTCATGCGTCCTCTCCGTGGCGCGGGCTCGAGGCGCCCTGCACCTTGCGTTCCAGAATGCGGGCGTAGATGCCGGCGATTTCGCCCGCCACCTTGCGGCGTTCGAAGCGCCGCGCGAGCGTCCGGTTGGCGGCGCGCATCGCCGCGAGTTTGGTGCGGTCGCCGAGCAGTTCCTCGAGGGCGCTGGCGATCGCTTGTGGATCCTTGGCGCCGACGAAACGCGCGTTCTCCGGGTCGCGCAAATAGTCGGCGGTGGCGCGAATGCGCGTCGTCACGATGCCAAGACCGCCGGCCAGCGACTGGAACACGGTCATGGGAAACCCCTCGGGATGATACGTTGGAAACACCAGGATGTCCGCGCCGCAGTACAAATCGGCCGTCTCGTCCTCGGAGACGGCGCCCAGAAAATGCACCCGGTCGGCCACCCCCAGCCGGGCCGCGAGCGCCGTCGCATGGACGCGCTCCGGTCCATCACCGGCAACGATCAAATGCGCCCCCAGTTCGGCGGTCAAGATGCGCATCGCGGTGATCGCGTCGTTCAATCCTTTGGCGCGAATGAGGCGGCTGACGAAGAGCAAGAGCGGCGCACCGGCCGGAATGCCGAACCGGCCATGCAGATCCGGCGTCCGTTCGTAGCGCGCCAAATCGAGCCCGTTCCGGACCACGATACAGGGCGGCGCCTGTGGACGGGCACGCACCGCGGCGGCTTCCTCCTGCGACAGAACGCCGATCGCCGTCGTATTCGCGAACAGCATCTTGACGAGGAAGCGCCAGACAGGCGATCCGGACGCCAAGTACGCGGGTTCCGAGCCGTGCCATTTCACGAACAACGGCTTGCCGAGCCACTTCGTCATCAGGGCGAAGGGGGCGTCGCGGGCAATCGCCTTCGGGTCGAAGGACGTATTCAAGTGGACGACATCGGGCCGCGTGCGGCGCACGACGGCCGGATAACGCGCCAGATCCAAGCACTGATGCCACATCTTGAGCGGCAGCGCCTCGCCCTCGCCCCAACGTCCGAACGGCATCGTGTCGACATGATGTCCGGCGGCCCGCAGGTCCTCGACCAACATGGGCAGGTGCAACGCCGGACCGCCGCGCGTCGCTCCCGGTGCGGGCACGCCCATCAGCACCCGCACCGTCTGCACCGGCGACGCCTTGCCCGCCGTTCGAGCCTGCACTCCCACGGCCCCCGTCATACGCGGCCCACCGGCGCCCCGACGCGCTCGCACCAGCCGGCGAGCTGCAACAAGATCCAAAACAAATTGCCGTGATCGGCACGCGCCGCGCGGTGCTCTTCGACGAGAGCGCCGAGTGCCTCGCGTGCGACGACGCCGTCGAGGGCGCCGCGCGCCACCCGCTTTTGCAGCAGTTCGATCGGCGAACCGCCGCGGAACCACTCGCGAAGTGGCACGTTGAAGCCACGCTTGGGTGCGTGCAGGAGTTCCGGCGGCAGGCGGCGCCCGACCGTCGCTCGCAGCACATGCTTGCGCGTCAGGCGCGGCAGCTTCACCGCCGCCGAAACCGGCGCCATGAGTTCCACCAAGCGATGATCCAGAAACGGCACGCGGGCTTCCAGCGAATGCGCCATGCTCATGCGATCGACTTTGGTCAGCATTTGGCTCGGCAGCATCATCTTGAAGTCGAACCAGCTCAAGCGATGAAACGGGTCGCGCGCCGGACAGTCGCGCATTGCTTCGTCGACGAATTCGCGCGCCGGGCGCACCGGTCCACCGGGAGCCAAGAGGAGCGTGGCGCGCAAAGAGGCCGGCGACCAGGACTGCTTGCGCGTCACCCGGTCCTCGAAGGTCATGTTGGCGCTCTCCAGAACCCGCGCCGCACGCGCCATGCGATCGGCGGATGTCCCCGGCAAGATGGCGCACGCCGCATCCAGGAGGCGCGGCGCGACACCGGTGCGCAGGAAGCCCGGCACATGCCCCCAGGCTTGCGACAGCTTTTCGCCCTGATAACGCGTGTACCCCGACAACACTTCGTCGCCGCCATCACCGGTCAAAACAACGGTCACGTGCTCGCGCCCGAGCGCCGAGACGGCGTCGGCGGCGAGTGCCGAGCCGTCGCCGAACGGTTCGTCGAAGTGCCAGCCGAGCCGGTCGAGGCCGGTTTCGAGATCGGCGGGCTCGACGACGCGCTCGATGTGGCGGGTCTTGCAACGCTTCGACACGAGCTGCGCCAGATGGCGTTCGTCGTAGCCGGGCGCCTCGAAGCCGATCGTAAAGGTGCGGATCGCTTCGCGCGCCTGCTCCGACATCAAGGTGACGATGCTGGCCGAATCGAGCCCGCCGGAAAGAAAGGCGCCGAACGGCACGTCGCTGCGCATTTGCAAGCGTACCGCATCGCCAAGCAGGGTCTCGAACTCGGCCAGGATGCGCGCTTCGTCGCGGCGCGAGTCGTGCTCGTCGACGATCGGCACTTCCCAGTAACGCTCGACGCGCGGCGCCTTGCCCGGCTCGACGATCAAGTTGCAACCGGGCGGCAACTTGGCAATGCCGCGATAGGCGGAGTGCGGTTCGGGCACGAAACCAAACGCCACGTAGGCATCGAGGACGTCCCAATTCGGTTCCGACGGCACGCCGGCCGCCAAGAGCGCTTTGATTTCGGAACCAAAAACAAACCGCGTGCCGTCCGACGCATAACAGAGCGGCTTGATGCCGAGCCGGTCGCGCGACAAGAGCAAGCGCTGCCGCCGCGTGTCCCACAGTGCAAAGGCCCACATGCCATTCAAATGCTGAACGAGCGCATCGCCCCATTCTTCGTAACCGAGAGCGAGCACTTCGGTGTCGCTGTGGGTGCGAAACCGGTGTCCTCGGGCCTCGAGTTCGGTGCGCAGTTCGAGGTAGTTGTAGATCTCGCCATTTTGGATGACCGCCACCGTGCGGTCGGCGTTGTAGAGCGGTTGGTCGCCGCCCGACACGTCGATGACGGCGAGCCGCCGCATGCCGAGCCCGACCGGACCCGCGGTGTACAGACCCTCGCCATCGGGCCCGCGATGCACGAGGGTGCGGCACATCCGGCGCAGCAGATCCGCATCCGCCGGGCGTGACGGATCAGCGTGCAAGAAACCGGCGATGCCACACATGCGGGGTTCCAAGCGCGTTTGGAGTGGTCGGGGGCTTGGGCTTGGCCACGGGCGCCGTGTCGATGGTACCACAGCCCGGCCGCTCGGTCCGGGGGGCCAGCCGCCTGTCCCCGCCACCGGACCGTTCGCCGGACGGGCGGCCCGCCGCACGGCGTGGCTCCATAGGTTGAATGCGGGTCGATTCTCTCTACGGAGGCTCTCTCAATGCAGACAGGAACGCATTCGACACGCATCGCGCCGGCCACGGGCGCCACCCGGTCACCCCGCCGCTTGATCCTCGTCGCTCTCGTTGCGGCGCTTTGCCGGTTGGCCCTGCCGGCTCCGGCCTTGGCCGGGGCGCCGCTCACACCCGCAGAGGTCACCGCTTGGGTCGCGCGCCTGGAAGGCGTGTGGGCCGGTGCCAACAACATGACGCCGCTCGGCGCCCAACCCTTCGCCGCCGTCTTCGAACGCGAGGCCGATGGCAGCCTCCACGCCCATTCCGCGTCCAGCCCGACCCAGTGGCTCGACTTCCGTTTCAAACCGGCGCCGGATGGCGAGTGGTTGTTCACCGAAGGCGGCCGCTTGGGCGATGCGGGCGAGCAGTGGCACACGTTGCGGCTGACGAGTGCGAGCGGCGACACCCTCACTTGGTCCGATGTCGACCGTCCCGAATGGTTGTCGTGCCGCATCGCACCGAGCCCCGAACGCCTTTGGATGCGCGTCCTGCTGCGCGGCGCCGAACACGCGCGCTTCGAATTGCCACGCCTCGAGGGGTTGGCGGCCTTGGCGCTCCGGCAGCAATTCGCGACCGCCGCAGCGGCGAGCCAGAGCACGCGCGGAGTGCATTTCGCGCTGCCGGCGGACTTGAGCACGGCCCGCAGCACGGGCGGCGATCGTTGAGTACTATCGGAACGCGCTCGCGGGCCCCACTCGAGCGCCCATCGACGGGAAGCGCCATGGCACAGCAGCACGATGACTACTGCGGAACGGTGCATCCGAACCTGCCGGCCCCCGGCCGGTGGGGGCGCCTGCGCCGTGGGTTGCGAGAGATCTGGTTGATCCCAGTCGTGGCGTTGTTCCTGACCACCATTTTTGTCGCCTCGGACAACATGTTGAGTTTCAAGCAGGCACCCTGGGTTCTGTGGATCAACCTCGTCGTCTCGACGTGCATCGGCGGCACGCTGATTGCGACCTACGCCTGGGTTGCGCCGTGGATTCGCAAGCGCAGCACATCGCGGGTCGCGCGCGTCGGAACGCACGTGGTGGCGATCGCCTGTGCGGTCTTCGGCGGCAGCGAGTTGGCGATCCGATTGCTGCAGCTGGCCTCGCCGCGTTACTTGGGAGTGTCGCGTCTCAGCCTGTACATGATCAGCGGTGCGGTGTGCACGACGATCGTCCTGCTGGTGCGCGCCTATGAACGCATCGTCGGGCGGGCCCGGGAAACAGAACTGCGCGAAGCCCAGGCGCGGCGAGGCATGTTGACGGCGCAGTTGGAAGCACTGCAGGCACGCACCAACCCGCATTTCTTGTTCAACAGTTTGAATGCGGTGGCGTCACTGATCGAAGAGGATCCGAAGCGGGCGGAAGCAATGCTCGAGCGGCTGGCGTCGCTCTTTCGCTATGCCTTGGAGGGCTCACGCCGGCAACACGTGCCGTTGCGGGATGAAATGGCGGCCGTGCGCACCTATCTGGCGGTCGAGGCGGAGCGGTTCGGCGCCCGCTTGACGTCGTCGGTCGACGTCGAGGCTGGACTCGAAGACCTGGCGGTGCCGCCGCTCGTGCTGCAACCGCTGGTCGAAAATGCCGTCTTGCACGGCATCGCGGCACGGCGCGAGGGTGGGCGCGTGGACGTCTCGGCCCGGCGCGAGAACGCGACCTTGGTATTGACCGTCGAGGACGATGGCCCGGGGCCAGGAGCTTCGCTGCACCAGGGCACCCGCACAGCGCTCGACGACTTGCGGCAGCGTTTAGAATTGGCGTACGGCGCGGCGGCGACACTGGTGAGCGGCACGGGAGAGAACGGCGGTTGCCGCGTGCGGCTGTCGATCCCGATCGTGGCTCCTACGGACTGAATGGCGCTGCGCCCCCGCGTTGGGTTGCACGGCATGTGGAGGATGGTGGCATGCGCGTTCTCATCGTCGACGACGAGCCGCTGGCGCGGCGCCGGCTCGCCCGCATGCTGCAACGCCTGCCGGGCGTCGAGGTCGCCGGTGAGGCGGCGGACGGCATCGAGGCCCTAGAATGCATTCGGACCTTACGCCCCGATTGCGTGCTGCTCGACGTCCGCATGCCGGGCCTGGACGGCATCGCGCTCGCGACGTCCGGCGGTGACCTGCCGCCCATCGTCTTCACGACGGCGTTCGACGAATACGCGGTACGCGCTTTCGAAACCGGTGCCGTCGACTATCTCTTGAAGCCAGTCGAGGCGCCGCGGCTCGAAGCCGCGCTGGCCCGCGTCCGCCAGCGCGCCCTGGCGAATCCCGCCCACCTGGAACGCTTGCTGAACGATGTGCTGCGGCGCGACGAGCCGGTGCGCATTACGGCGCGTGCCGGCAACGTCGTGCGAGTGTTCGAGGCGCGCGAGATCGCGCGTTTCCGGGCCTCCGATCGCTACACGATCTTCAAGCACGAAGAGCACGAATATGTTCTCGACGACAGCCTGGCGATGCTCGAGGCACGGTTACCGCGCTTCGTGCGCGTGCACCGCTCGGAGCTCCTCAACCTCGACCAAGTGCGCGCGCTGCGTTTCGAGGACGATGGCGCCGTCGCGGTGCTCGCCGACGGCCAAGTGGCACCCGTCTCACGCCGCGCGCTCCCCGACCTCAAGCGCCGCCTGGGCATGACGGACGACCCATCGTCCTGAGCCGCCAATTGACCGGCTGCAGCGTCGACCTCATTCGGCCAGTCGTTTCAGAGCCCGCCCGTGCTTCTTGTTGACCTTGGCGAGGGCGTTACGAATAGCTCGCTGGCGTTTTGGATCACGCACCGGCGAGATGATGAGGCAATTCCCGTCGGTTGTGACGGAAAGTTGGGTTTCCGAATCGATCGACAAAAGGTCCAAGACGCCCTTGTCGATGACGAGTGCGAGACTGTTGCCGTGCTTGATCAGGCGCTTGATCATCGGACCTCCGCAGCCCGGGACCGGATGCTACATTGTAGTACGATCGAATTGCGGGCCGTAAAGCGCCGGACCGGCCGCACTCGGCTTGACTCGCTGGCGGTCTTCCGGTTCTCTTGTGGATTCGCCGGGCTTGCGGCGCCGTCCGATCCCGATTCCTGGAGCGTGCCACCACGATGACGAATGCGACGCCCGCGGCGCCGCACGCGAGTGGGCCACGGTTCGCCTCCCACTTTGTCGAGAGCGTGCTCTTGACCTGGATCGGCAACTTCGGCCGCATCGTGATCGGGCTCATTGCGCTCCGCCTGGTGACCGGCACGATTCCCGAGGCGGCACTCGGCGCCTACTGGATCTTGACCTCGGTGGCCGGGCTGTTCGCGAACTTCGCCGATTTGGGCATTGGGCTCGGCATCGTGCGCCATTTGCCGCTGGCGCCAAATCACGCCGCGGCGCAACGGCTCATGCACACGGCCGTCACTTTGCGTCTCGCCGTGCTGGTCCTTTTATGCGGGCTCGTTTGGGCGCTCAAGCCCTGGGTCTTGCGAGCTTTCAGCGCCGAAGCCATGGCCGCGAGTTACGTGTATCTCTACGCCTTCGTCATCCTGACGAACTTGGGCGAGATGTATACGAACTTCCTGCAGGGACAGAGCCGCTTCCGCATTATTGCGACCTTGGCGCTGGTAACGAGTGCGGCGCGTTTCACGCTCATTCTGGTGTTCGTGCGTTCGTTTGGCCTCGGCATCCGCGGCCTCTTCCTGGCCGAGGCGACGTCCATGGCATTGCAAATCCTGCTCTCGGCATTGCTGGCGCGGCAAGGGTTGCGGCCGCGCTTCGACCGCGGCGTGGCACGCGAGCAACTCCGCTTCGGTTTTCCGCTCTATCTGAATACGTTGCTTTCATACACCTCGAGCCGCCTCAATACCATTCTCATCGGCGGCATGGGCAACACCGAGTCGGTGAGCTACTTCACGGTCGCGGGGCGCGTGCCGGATCAATTGTCGTTCGTGCTGCGTTCGTTCGTGTTCGTGTACTTGCCCAACATGAGCCGGCTGTTCGCGGCCGAAGACCCGAGTCCCGCGCTCCGGCTCTTGGCGGCATCGCTCCGGCTCATGAGCTATTGCTTCGCCATGCTGGCAGTCGTGATGTCGTTCTTCCGCCACGAGGTGCTGCGCTTCTTGGCACCCGCCTCGTATCAAGTCGCCGCCGACGCCGTGCCGCTCCTCCTAGGAGGCTTGGCCTTCGCGTCGCTCGGCATGATCCTCGGCAATACGTTCGTGGCGCTCGGTGACTCGCGGACGCCGGTCCGCATCAACCTGTGGACGAGCCTGCTGAGCCTCGGCCTGAACGTGGTGTTCATCCACCGGTGGGGCTTCATGGGCGCCGCCTGGGCGCACTTCATTTGGAACGTCATCGCCTACGCCATTACCGATGCCGTGTTGGCGCGCCGCATCCAGCTCGGCGCCCGCAGCTACCTGTGGATTCACGTGCTCTTGGCGGCGGTGCTCGTGGCCGGCCTGCACGCCACCATCCCGATGCGCTTGGTGCTGATTCTGGTCGGCGGCCTCGGCAGCCTGGTGGCGTCGCCGGCGCTGCGCGGCGACGTGCTGCGAGTCTGGAATAGCCAGGTTCGAGACCGGCTTCAGGCGCGCGCGCGGCCTGCCTGACCCCAGGGCGCGTCTGGTATACTTGGGCTCTTGGGTTGCACGCCCGCCTTGCCAAAGACTCCGGAGGCCCGTCGCGTTGTCCGCTTCCAACGACCCCCAGGGCCGCACCCTCGCCGACGTGCCGGTCGTGATCCTGTGCGGCGGCATGGGCATGCGTTTGACCGGCGAAACCGAATTCAAACCCAAGCCGATGGTCAAAGTCGGCCCGCATCCGATCCTGTGGCATTTGATGAAGATCTATGCGGCGCACGGCTGCCGGCGTTTCATCTTGTGCCTGGGCTACAAGATGGAAGTCTTGAAGGAATGGGTGCTCAATTACCGGGTCATGGACAACGACTTCACGATGCACTTGGGCGCCGACCCGCGCGTCGAATTGCACGCCTCGAGCGCCGGCGAAAACTGGGAGATCACCTGCGCCGACACCGGCGCCGAGACGATGACGGGCGGGCGCGTGTTTCGCATTCGCGACTACGTCAAGAGCGAGCATTTCTTCGCGACCTATGGCGACGGGCTGGCGGACATCGACATCGCCAAGCTGTATGACTTCCATGTGCGCGAGGGCCGCATGGCAACTGTGACGGGCATCGCTCCCGATTCGCGCTTCGGCGTCATCGAGAGCGCCAGTGGCAAGCGTGTCGACCGGTTCCGCGAGAAGCCGCAGCTGGACAGTATCGTCAACGGTGGATTCTTCGTCTTCCGGCGCGATTTCTTCGCCCGGCTGGATGCGAACTGCGTGCTCGAGCAGGCGCCGTTGACGGGGCTCGCGGACGACGGGCAACTGTCGCTTTACCGCCACCCGGGGTTTTGGAAGAGCATGGATACCTACCGTGACTTCGTCGAATACAACGACATGTGGAAACGCGGCGAGACGCCCTGGAAGGTGTGGTAGCTCGTGGCCTTCTGGGACGATCGCAACGTCTTCGTAACCGGCTGCACGGGAATCCTGGGATCGTGGATGACGCGCGAATTGGTGGCCCGCGGCGCCAATGTCGTGGGCCTGGTGCGCGACCGGGTGCCGCAGTCGCTGGTCGTCAACACGCCCGAATGGAGCCGGGTCGCGACCGTGCATGGCGCCGTCGAAGACTTGGACGTCGTCGAGCGGGCCCTCAACGAATACGAAATCGAAACGGTGTTGCATCTGGCGGCGCAGACCATCGTCGGTACGGCCAACCGGAGCCCGCTTTCGACCTTCGAGAGCAACATCAAGGGCACTTGGGTGGTGTTGGAGGCGGCGCGCCGGACGCGGAGCGTGAAGCGCGTCGTCGTGGCGTCCAGCGACAAGGCCTACGGCGAGCACCAGCAGTTGCCCTACGACGAGACCTTCGCCCTCCAGGGCCAGCATCCTTACGACGTGTCGAAATCGTGCGCCGATCTCATCACGCAGAGCTACCACACGACCTACCAACTGCCGGTGACCGTGACGCGCTGCGGCAACCTTTACGGCGGCGGGGACTTGAACTGGAACCGCATCGTACCGGGAACCATCAAGAGCCTGTTGCGCGGCGAACGGCCGGTCATCCGCAGTGACGGTACCTTCATCCGCGACTATTTCTATGTGCTGGACGCGGTGTATGCCTACTTGGCGCTCGCCGAACGCATGGACGATTCCAAGCTCTGGGGCGAGGCCTTCAACTTCAGCAACGAGATTCAGATCACCGTGCTGCAGTTGGTGGATGCGATCCGCAAAGAGATGAACTGCCTGGACATCGAGCCCTCGGTGCTGAACGAGGCCAAGGCCGAAATCCCGCATCAGTATTTGTCGGCGGCGAAAGCGCGCCGCGTGCTCGGTTGGAAGCCGGCTTTCGATTTGGACGGTGGGCTCCGCGACACGGTCGCGTGGTACCGCGACTTCTTTGCTTCGGCGCGGGCGCGTTTCGAATCGTGACCACGAGCGGGAAAGGGCTTCGGAGGTCCTCGTGCGCATCCTGGTGACCGGTGGCACGGGCTTCATGGGCCGGTACTTGGTGGCGGCACTGGCCGGGCGCGGCGATGAAGTCGCCGTGGCCGGACGCCGGGCGGCGGAGTCCGCGGCACCGCTCTTGCCGGCGGGCGTCCGTTACGAGGTTGCCGATCTCGCCGACCCTGCGGCGCCGGGGCGCTTGCTGGCGGCACTACACCCCGAGCGCGTCTACCATCTGGCGAGTGCCGTCGACGTGCGGCGCGATCTCGCCCTCCTCGACGAACAGGTGCAATCCACTCAGATGGCGGCCGTGCACATGGCACGGGCCTGTCTCGACCATGGCGTCGAGCGTTTGGTGCACGTCGGAACGTGCGAGGAATACGGCAACGGCCCGGCGCCGTTTCGCGAGTCGCAGAACCCCGCTCCGGTATCGCCCTATTCGGCGGCCAAGGCGGCGGCGAGCGCCTTCGTCCGCATGCTGGCCACGTCGTTTGGCTTGCCGGCGGTGATCGTGCGGCCGTTTCTGACGTACGGCCCCGGGCAAGGCGCCAATCAAATGATCCCCGCACTCATTCGCGCCGGGCTCGAGGGCCGCGACTTCCCGATGACCGGCGGCGAACAGACGCGCGAGTTCAACTACGTCGACGACATCGTCGACGGCATGCTGCGAGCCGGCGATACTCCGGGCATCGAAGGTGAGATCTTCAATCTCGGCTGCGGGGAGCCGCGCCGTATTCGCGATGTCGCGACCTTGGTCCTCGATCTCATGGGCAATCCAGTGCAGGCCGAATTCGGCAAACTCCCCTACCGCCCAGGTGAAACGTGGGAGTTCTACTGCGCCAACGACAAGGCGCGCGACCGGCTCGGCTATCGCGCCGCGGTGCCGCTCGAAGACGGATTGCGGCGGACGATCGCCGCGTACCGCAGCACGCCCCCCACGGCCCCTTCGTAGCGCCAATCAACGCTCTTCGTGTACACTGATGAATTCGGTCGAATTCCGGCCGGTACGAAAAGCACTCATGACAGGATTTGCATGCCCTTCAAGACTCTCGATCTGCACCCCGATCTTCTCAAAGGCCTCAAGGACCTCGGATTCGCCCGACCGACCCCGATTCAAGCCGAAGCCATCCCGCCGGCGCTCACTGGCCGCGATGTTCTCGCCTGCGCGATGACCGGCAGCGGCAAAACCATCGCGTTCCTATTGCCGATTCTCAACCGGCTCATGGGGCGGCCGCGCGGCACGACGCGCGCCCTCATTTTGACGCCGACCCGCGAACTCGCGGCCCAGGTGCTCGAGAGCCTGAACGAGCTCGCGACGCACACCCCCATTTCGGCCGCAGCGATTTACGGCGGCGTTGGATTCGGACCGCAGGAACACGCCTTCCGGAGCGGCGTCGATGTCATCATTGCAACCCCAGGCCGGCTGCTCGATCACTTCCGAGCGCCCTACGCACGCCTGCCGGGTGTCGAGTTCCTGGTGCTCGACGAAGCCGACCGCATGCTCGACATGGGATTCCTGCCGGATATCCGCCGCGTGTTGCGCCACATCCCGGCGCGCCGCCAGACGCTCTTCTTCAGCGCCACGCTGCCGTCACCGATCGTCGCCTTGAGCCGCGAGATGTTGAACGACCCCGAGGTCATCAATGCGCAGCGTAAGTCGGCACCCGCGGTCGGCATCACTCAGGCCGTCTACCCAGTGACGCAGGACCTCAAGGCCGCACTCTTAGTGGCACTCCTGAAGCGCGGCGACATCACGCAGGCACTGGTCTTCACGCGCACCAAACACCGTGCCAACCGCGTCAGCGAGTTTCTGGTGCGCCATGGCATCAGGAGCGAGCGCATCCACGGCAACCGTTCGCAAGCGCAACGCACCGCCGCACTCCAGGGCTTCAAGAGCGGCAAGTTCCCGGTGCTGGTCGCGACCGACATCGCGGCGCGCGGCATCGATGTCTCGGAGTTGGGGCACGTGGTCAACCTCGACGTGCCAATGGCGCCGAACGACTACATCCATCGCGTCGGCCGCACGGGACGCGCCGAAGCCGTGGGCGAGGCCTTCACGTTCGTTTCGCCGCAGGAAGAGCACGAGTTGCAGAATATCGAGCGCGCGGTCGGCAAGCGCCTGCCACGCGTCATCGTCCCCGACTTCGACTACAACGCACGCCCGTCGGAGCGTCTCGAAATCCCGGTGGGACAGAGAATCGCCGCGATGCAGACCCGCAAGGCAACGGAGCGCGCCCGCAGCATGCAGAAGTCGCGGCAAGGCGACTCGCGTCAAGCACCGCCACGCCCGCGCACGCCATCCGGCACCCAGGGGCCGAGGCCCGGGTCGGGGCCGCCGCCGCGCGGCCGCCGTGGGCGGGCACCGGTTCGCAACCCGCGCCCACGCTAAGCGCCCGGCACGCGCGCGCGAAGCGCCTGCCAGTCTTGGGCGCGAAACGTCACGAGGATCCAGAGCAGCACGGGTACCGCAACATCCGACCGCAGAACCCGCGAGCCGAGGACGGCCCAGGCCGGCGCCGGGGCTCCCGAGGTCACGAGCGGCGCGAATAACAACCCGAGCGTGCAGCCGATGCGTGCCGCCGCGAATGCCTGGCTCGCGAGCAAGCCCCAACCCAGGGCCCGCAAGCGCCGGGCGCGTGGCACGGGTGACGCGCACACGAGCGCCAACATGAAAGCCGTCGCGCGCCAGCCGTCGCGCCGGCTGTCGAGGTTCAGGTGCGCGACACGCGGCGAACCCTGTGGCTGCATCGTCAATTGGGTGTCGTTCTCACCGGCCGCGGCCTTGAACTCGACGGTCGCAGCGTGGAACTGGGCGAAGCAGATGCGGGCGATTACCCGGTAACAAGATCCGTAGATCTGTCGCACCGGGGGCCACGGGAGGATGAGGATCGCGTAGGCGATCGCGAATCGGAGCACCAAACCGCGGAAAGCGCGCCACTCACGCCGCATGATGCTTGGGCGATGAGCGCAGGGCCCACATTGCCCAGCCGACCCAAAGCGACACCGCAAACAGCATGAAGACCGGCCGCCACACGTCGACGTGCAGCACCTCGAACAACGAACGCGAGTGTTGCGATGCGACGCAGAGCGTTGTGATCCGTACGATGTTCAAGAGCAAGAGTGCCGGCACGCCGATCCCGATCCCCGCCGCCTTGGCGCGCCAACGAACCGGTGAGGCCAGAAACGCGAGCAAGAGCAGAACCGCCGGCTCGATGGCGTCGCACCCGGCGCGGACTTCGAACACCGAGACGCCGGAGACCATGCGGTTGCCCTCGACGCGGACGTGATTCCCGAAAAGGCCCAGGACGCCGGCGGAGACTCGCGCGTTCCAGGCGAGGTAGGCCGGGAAGAAACGTGCTTCATAGAAGCGCGACATTCCGGCCAGATGGAACGCGACGAACGGGATCGCGACGAGCGCCACGAAGCGGACGATCAAGCCGCGCGTCGTCGTGTCGATCCGTTGTCTCCCCGGGCGCCTGGGCACATCGACTCCGGATCAGCTCGCCGCCGTTACACCCTGGCGGCGGCGGAACACCATGACTCCGGCACCGACGATCAAGACCAACAGCGCGATGGTGCCCCACTCACCGAGCGTCGGACCGGTCAGGAACAGACTGAATCGCTGGATCCGGTGGTTGCCGGTGTCGGCCACGAAAACCTCGGAGGCCGAATTGACCGCCACCGAGGCCGGGCCCTGAAACTGCCCGTTGCTGGCCCCGGCAGTGCCCCACGCGCTGATGAACGTGCCCGTGGCGTTGAACCTTTGGATCCGGTTGTTGCCGGTATCGGCCACGAAGACCGAGCCACCCACCGCCGAAATGCCCTCCGGGGCATTGAATTGGCCGGTTAAAGCACCCGCCGTACCCCACGCGTTCTGGAACACGCCGGTGTTCGTGAAGCGCTGCACGCGGTTGTTGCCGGTGTCGATGACGTACACGAATCCCGACGCATCGACGGCCACGCCTTGCGGGAGGTTGAACTGGCCGTTGGCGTTGCCGAACGTCCCCCACGTCGAGACGAAGGTTCCGAGGCTATCGAAGCGCTGAATGCGATTGTTGTTGGTATCGGCGACATAGATGTCGTTCGCACGTGCGGCGATGCCCTGCGGCGAGTTGAACTGGCCGTTCGCCGCTCCCAGCGAGCCGAACACCACGAAGTTGGCACCGTTGCTCAAGAAGGCATGCACCCGGTTGTTGCCGGTATCGGCGACGTAGACGACGCCCGCCGTCGCGGCGTTGCGCCGCACTGCCACACCTTCCGGGTGGTTGAGCTGGCCGGTTCCGGACCCGAGTGTCCCCCACTGCAACAGGAAGAGGCCATTGTGGTCGAACTTCTGGATCCGGTTGTTGTCGGTGTCGGCGACATAGACGTTGCCGGTCGGCGGCAGGCTGCAGCAATCGGTGCCGGGCCCTGCGTCCGGTCCCGTGGGCTTCGTCGGCTCGTCGATATCGACGGTCGCGCCTCTGGGGGCTCGGAATTGCCCGGCGAGCGTTCCGAACGCGCCCCAGGTCGTTTCGAAGGTTTGAGCACCGGCGGCCCCGGCCCATACCAGCAGGCCGAAGGACGCGAGGGCGGTCCATGACGAACGCGTTTGCACAGTCGTCCTCCACCGTGGCAGGGAGACAGACCAGCATTGCCCGGGCGCGTCGGTCGCGCGCACTTCCAGGGTCCACTGGACACTTTGGGATGACAGTGAGCATGGTACGCCCCTTCGTGCGGCCGGTCAATGGCGGGCTCGCGAGCCTCGTGTCTTCTCCCCTTCCCGGTGGTCGTTCGTCCCTGAATCCCGGTCGCTCGAACCATGGCAGTTGGACCACGCCACCGCGCCGCGTACCTTCGTTCTATCGCCGTGGATTGACTGCAAAAGGGGGATAAGGGCATGCGCGGACCGATTGCTTCGTTCGTCCTGGTTGCTGCAGCAGCCGCGGCGCTGGCCGTTCCGGTGCGGGCCCAGACCTTCACGCACATCTTCGATGCGACCAATCCTGTCGTCCACGATGGGCGCGAAAGCGGCGGCGGCTCGTGGATCGACGTCGACGGCGATGGCGACCTCGACCTCTTCGTGGCGCACGGCAATACCGTGAGCCAGAACAACTCGCTCTACCTGAACGACGGCGGGATGGCGTTTCACCGCCTGACGACCGGTCCGGTCGTCAACGACGGCGGCAGTTCCATCGGCGGCGCCTGGGGTGATTTCGATCGCGACGGCCGGCCCGACCTGTTCGTGACCAATCGCAACTTCTTCGGCAACTTCCTGTATCACACGGTGGCCGACACGGTATTCCAACGGCTGACCGGCATCGCGCCCGATACGGACCGCAGCAACTCGAACAGTTCATCCTGGCTGGATATCGACAACGACGGCGACCTGGATCTCTATGTCGTCAACTTTCAGGCCGAAGACTTTCTCTACGTGAACGGCGGCCCACCCACCTATGCCTTGACGCGGACGATCGTGCCGTCGCTGACCCCGGGGGTGGAATTCTCGATTCACGGCACCTGGGCGGATTTCGACGACGACAACGACCTGGACCTGTTCATCGGTCATGCCGGCAATCAGAACGACTACCTGTACGTGAATGGCGGCGGCCTGGCGTTCGCGCGCCGCATCCTTCCCGATGGGCTGTCGTCGCTCGGCGCGAGTTGGGGTGACTACGACAACGACGGTTTCTTGGATCTCTTCGTCGCTAATTTCCTCGGTCAGACGAGCATTCTGTATCGCAACGGCGGCTCGCCGGGCTTCGCTTTGACGCCGCAGCCCGCGAGCGTTTTGCCGGTGATTCCGGGCAACTCCGTCGGCAGCGCCTGGGGCGATGTGGACAACGATGGGGACCAAGATCTCTTGGTCGCCAACGACAACGGCGAAAACGAAACCTTGTACCTGAACAACGGTCCACCCAGCTACACGTTCACGCGGATTACGAGTGGACCCCTGGTGTCGGGCGGCGGCTTCTCGTTCGGGTGTTCGTTCGCGGATGTGGATGGTGACGGCGACCTCGATGCGTTTGTCGCCAATCGTCTGAATCAGGATGATGCGCTGTATCGCAACGATGGACCGGCAGGCGCGTGGCTCGCATTGCGGCTGCAAGGAACGGTGTCCAACCGGTCGGCGATCGGTGCCCGGGTACGCCTGCTGGCACGGATCGGCGGGGTGCCGCGCTGGCAAACTCAACAGGCTCTGCCGCTCTCGGGATACAATAGCCAGAATCTCGAGCTGCACTTCGGGCTCGGGGATGCGGCCCAGGCCGATAGCATCGACATTCGTTGGCCGAGTGGACTGCGTCAAAGACTTGCGACGGTCGCCGCGGGCCAAAGG
>JANLSU010000066.1:0-7454 GCA_031362565.1 bacterium
TGACCCCTACATAACGAACGAGGAGCGAAAATCGATGAAATTGCAACACGCCCTGGCTGGTGGGGTGCTGGTGGCGTTCGCTGCGAGTGCCCAGGCCATTCCGGTTTTGCAGATTTACGTGGAAGGCGCCACCTACGACACCAATACCCAGACGTGGGTGACGTCGCAGAGTGACTTCAAGCTGTGGGTCGTCGGCGACGTCGAAGCGCAGGGGCCGATTCACAATGTCAAGTTGGTAGCATCCTACTTTGGCTTGAGCGGCTCCATGACGATTACGCCAACCACCGCCGGTTTGATCACGGATCCGTCGACGCCAGGCGCTCCGACGCTCGCATCGACCGGCACCAGCGGTCACCCGATCCTGCCGGCACACGGTATTTTCAACGACGCAACCCTGCATCATTGGGATGATTTCGCGATCGGCGATATGACCGCGACCGATTCACCGATCGGTGACTATAGTGGGACACCGGCATTCCCCGCGTCCTTCCCGGACGACGGGCAGGTCAATGCCTATCAGGTGCACGTGACCGGCTGGAACAAGGTGCACTTCGACGGCTATGGCGTGACGATCAACACGGTGAATGGCCACGAGACCACTTGGAAGACGCCGTTCTCGCATGACGGCCAGGTGCCGGTGCAGACCGGTACTTGGACGGAGGTCAAAGCGCTGTATAGCCAGCGCTAGGCCGAACGCTGCAAACGAGCTCCTCCACAGAGACGGCCGGGCAACCGGCCGTCTTTTGGCAAGACGAGCGTTGGGTCGCCATTGATGGGCACATCTCGCAGCTCATGCGCATTCGACACCGCGAAAGAAGCGCCTTGCGGCTGCCAGCTCGGACGCGTTCCGGGTCCTTGATACACGAGTCGCGCGTTGTGATTGCCCGTCGTGATCACATGCACGCCGGCACCTTGGTTACTGTGATGCTGAAAGATGATTTGCGCACCATCGGGCGACCACGCGGGATCCGAGGAGTTCGCCGGCACGGGGGGCCAGGTTTGAATGGCGCCCGCCAGATCGTATGCTTCGACCTTGTCCACGCCGGTCGCTTGCGGATTGGGCCGGATGGAGGTGGTCACCGCCAGGCGCGTTGCGTCCGGCGACCAGGCCGGCTGCCGATGCCCACCCTGCTGGGGCGCGGAAGTCGTGATTTGATGGAACTGAACGACGCGCGTGGATGCCGGCGCGCGCGACACCAGTGCGAATCCCGCCATGAGACAGACCGTCGCTCCACAATACCGTTTGACGCTGTGCATACTCGCGGGTCACACCCTCCCGACCGCCACCACCACCAGGCGCTACGCCGTCGAACATTACAGGTCCAATAATTCCCGAGGCAAGCACGCGATGGCCTCGAGCGGGGGCGATCCGAATTGGATTTCGACTCGCGGGAGGTGAAGCGAAGACCTGCGGCGCAGGCCGTCGGCAGGGTGTCCCGTTGTCAGCATTTCTTCAGGCACAGATGTTCCAGAAACGGTGCGAAGGCGACGGTTGGGATGCCGAGCGCAGCCAGCGGCCGGCCCGCGACGCGTTCGAGAGCGAGCATCGCGCCGCGGCGTTTTGCAGACGCGTTGCGTTCGATGCCGCCCGGCAGCAAACGGTTTGCGGTGACGGTCAGATTCAGAACCTCGAACCCGAGACGGGCTCTGCGGAGCGGCCGCACGACGCCCCAGTACGTCATCCCGCGCCGCCCGCGGGCGTCGAAGTCGGCGCCCTTGCGATGGCGCCCGGCGGCAACGGCAATTCGCGCCGCGACTCCGGACGGCAGCCAGGGAATGAACGGCAGGCCGGTCGTGTGGCGATCGATCGGCCAAAGCGTGTTCGGCGTTTCGGTGAGATAGAGCAGTCCACCCGGCCGCAAGAGGCGCCACATCTCGAGAATGACGGCCGGGCGCGTCGAGAACGGCACCACGTGTTCGAGCACGCCGTTGGCCAAGATGAAGTCGAAGGATTCGGATGCAAACGGCAGGTCGCCTGGCTTCTGGACCGGCTCGATCGCCTGCAGTACGGCGCGATCGGCAAGTCCATGATGGCGCACCCGCAACGCCGCGATCTGGATGCCGCGCCGGTCGACGTCGATGCCCGTGAGGGTGCCGCCGTTAGCCATTTCACCCAAGACGACCAGGCTGCTCCCGGTCCCACATCCGAAATCGAGCACATCAAGATTGCGGAGCGGCGTGAACGCGTGGATGTGCGGCACGAGCCGGGCGCGGAACGTCACGACCCGTCCCCCCATGTGCTCGTGGATCCAGTGATTGTAGCCGGGGAGCGATTCGGAGCCCGCGTGGAGGTCGCGAACCTGCCGGAGAAACTCCGCGTCGTAGGCAATCGGGTAGGGCTCGGGCGGCAACAGGTCCCTTTCAATTTTCGACCGGCTCTGGCGCAACGCTCGCCCGCAGTATAACTTTCCGGCTCTCCAAGGGGCCGCCTCGGGGGCCCCACACGTTGCCGGTTGCTGCACCTCGCCGGAAAGGGGCCGCACATGCGACGGGGGTCCATCGCACAGTCGGCGTGCCGCAGGCGCTGCGTGCCAGTTCACGCCCACGAGCCACAGGCGCGGGCCGCGCCGCCACGGACCGCACGCCAGGGGTTTGTACCGCGGCTTCCGGGCCGTACGTGGCGCCGCTGCGTGCCCGAATCGCAGTGGTGGCAAGAGGCCGCCGATCCACACTTGCATCGCGTTGCGCGGATGGCCGCCGCCCTAGCCGCCGCAATCGCGGTCGCAATCGCCGCACCTTCACTTGCTCTCGACGTGGTCTCCTGCACACCGGCGCGTTTCGCACGTGCCATCCAGCCGACTCTGGCGACAATCGTGGTGAATTTCGATGTGCCGGTTGGGCTGCCGGTGACGGCCGCGTTTCGCGTTGCAGGTTCGATGTCCGGCCTGCATGGCGGCACCCTCGAGACATCCGGTACGACGCTCACGCTCCGCAACCTCACCCGGGCGTTTCTGCCCGGTGAAGTGGTGACGGTCAACCTGCGCTCCACCATTCACGCTGCGACGGGTGGCGCAACACTCGTGGGCGGGCGCATGTTCAGTTTTACGATCGCCTCGGGCCCTTGCACACCGGATTGGACGAACGTCACGGTGTATCCAGCATCGATCATCCCGTACTATATCTACGGCGGCGATCTGGATGGCGACGGCCGCCCGGACCTCGCGGTCCCGAACGAAGGCACGAACGATGTTTCAGTGTTCCGCAACACCGCCGGCATCGGTGCGTTCCCAGCCCATACCGATTACCCGGTGGGTACTCGTCCGTCGTCGGTGTTCGGGGAGGATTTCGACAACGATGGGGACCAGGATTTGGCGACGGCGGACATCAACGGCAGTACGGTGACGGTGCTGCGGAATGCCGGCAACGGCGCGTTTTCGCTCGTGGCGCACTATCCGATCGCCAACGAAGCCCGGCAAGTGGCTGGTGCCGATTTCGACGGTGACAACGATGTCGATCTCTGTGCGACGTCGCGCGGTTCGAACGAAGTGTACTTGTTCACCAACGCCGGCAACGGCACCTTCACGAGCCAAGCGCTCAACACCGTGTCGCGCGGCCCGTTCACCATCCGCTGCTTCGACTTGAACAACGATGGCCACGTCGACATCGCCGTCGGCTGCCAGACGGCCGACAGTCTCACCGTGCTTCTGAACGATGGCCTGGGTGGATTCGTCCGCTCCGGCACCTACGCCATTGGCGACGGCCCCTGGGATTTGCACGGCAACGATCTGGACGGCGACGGCGATTGCGATCTCGTCTGCGCCGCGTCCTTCGCCAACAAGCTCGTGGTGTTGCGCAACGACGGGACGGGGAAATTCCCGACCCGTTCACTGCTGGCCGCCGGCGCCTGGCCGCTCGCGGCATTCACCGCCGACTTGGATGGCGACGGCGATCTCGACGCCATGGCATCGAACTATGTGAGTGCAAGCGTGAGTTTGTTTCGCAACGACGGCGCCGGCAATTTCACGCCTTGGACCCAGTTGCAGACATTGATCGCCGGGTCCTACACCTGGGCCCACGACTTGGATGGCGACGGGGACCTGGACCTGTCGGTGGTCGATGAAGAGTCCGATCAGTTGTTCGTGTTTCTGAACGGTGGCACCACTGTCGATGTGGGCGATGGGGCGCCTGTCGCCGGCTTGCCGCGATGGGGAACGCGCTTGCGTGCCTATCCCAATCCGGTGCGCAGTGGCGACGCCTTGCATTTACGCTTCGAGTCCGACACGCCGCTCGCCGGCCCGGCGCTCCGCGCCGACATCTATAATGTGGTGGGCCGCTGGATCCAGCGCCTTCAGCCCGTCGCCGGGACGAATTCGGTCGAATGGCACTGGAACGGGACCGATGCAGCCGGCCGCGGTGTCGCAGCCGGCCGTTATGTCGCCATCGTCCGCGGCGCCGGCCCGCGCCGGACCGTGCCGATCCAGCTCGTGCGGTGATGCCGTCACGCCCGTTCGCCCGTTACTTCGGGTCTTGCATCAAATCCCCGATGATCTCAGCCCCGGTGCCGCCCTTCGAGCGCAAATACTCCGCCGTCTCCGAGTGTTTGCGCCGCAGTGCCTCCGTGACCGCGGTACGGCCGTCATTGGTGCGGGCGTTGATCTCGGCGCCATTGGCGAGCAGGAGATCGATGAGATCCTGCCGGCCCAGGAACGCGGCTTCGTGGATGGGCGCGAAGCCCTTCGACTGCCGCACCAGGGCATCGGCCCCGTGATCGAGTAGAAGCTTCGCGACATCGGCATGGCCGACGAGCAGCGCCACCTGCAGCGTCGAGTTGCGAAACTTCGTTTTGGCGCGCGCATTGACCTCGGCGCCATGGTCGAGAAGGACTTGGGCGGTGGCCCCGTTGCCCGCGAAAGCCGCAAAGTGGAGTGCGCTCCATCCGAAGTCGCTCCAACTCGTCGCGAGCTTGGGATCAGTGGCAAGGAAGCGTTGGACGTCGGCGCTACTGCCGACGGCACAGGCGTCGAAGAACGCCAGGGCCGGCGACTTGGCGAGAATCGCCTGCAGAACGGGGTTCCGGTCGCGGGCTTTGAAACCCTGTTCATCCGACAGAAAGAGCGCCGCGCGCACGGCGGATTGCCCATTCTCGTTCTTGGCGTTGGCCCATTCGGGATGCGCATCGAGCAGGCCGGTGACCGCTGCCGCATCCTGGTGAGTGATCGCCGCGAAGAATGGCGCGGTTTCACCCTCCGCGGCGCACGCCGCACTGCCACCGAGCGCAGTCACGAGAGCCACGGGTACGAGCGCGAGCAGAGTTCTGGTCTGAAACATCACATCGACCTCCAGCATTGCGAGCCGTGCCGAGTGTAGAAGCGCGCCGCATGGCGCGCATGTGCCGGAAGCACTACCGCGACGTATGACTTCCGGCCTATGGGCACGGCGCCCGGAGAGGTCTACGATGAAGAGGGAGGCAGTCGATGCAACAGGGAACACGTACGCCGCGCGCCGTCTGGGTCGCGGGTCTGGCGATTTGGGTCGCGTGTTCGGCGCCGACGGTTCTGCAGGCCTCCGGATCGCCGCGCTTTCCCGCCTGGCTCGTGGCATGGCTCGCCTTCGGCGGCGCCTTCACGGTGGCGTCGGTGGCGCCACTCCGTCGACCGTTCGCGCTGCAGACCGCCGCACTCGCGACCGCCATTGCATTGCACTGGTCGGCGCGTCCGGCCTGGCTCTTGACGCCGCCCTACCTCGGATTTCAAATCTTCGCGTTCCTGGTTTTCAGCACGCTCCGCCGCGAAACGGCGGCGCGCCGCGCGCTCGCGGTGTCGAACTTCGAACTGCGGCGCCTGCAGGCCCAGCTCGCCGAGCAAAGCCGGCTCGATGAACGCGTGCGCCTCGCCCAAGAACTGCACGATGCACTCGGGCACCGGCTGACGGCGCTCAGCCTGAATCTCGAAGTCGCCGCCCACCAGACCCAGGGCCCGGCCCATGACAATGTGCGCACGGCGCAATCGCTCGTGCGTCTGGCGCTCGGCGATGTGCGCGACATCGTCCGCTCCTGGAAGCCGGCCGGCGAGTTCGACCTGCGGGACGAACTGGGGCGCATGGCGGCCGAAGTGCCGGCGCCCTCGATTCACGTCGCGGTGCATTCGAACGTCCAAGGTATCGATTCGGATCGTTCGCATGCGCTCCTGCGCTGCGCGCAAGAAGTCGTGACGAATGCCATTCGCCACGGCCAAGCGCAAAACGTTTGGATCGAGCTGCAGGAAGATCGCGGCCGCTTGGATCTGGTGGCGCGCGACGACGGGCAAGGGGTGGCGGAAGTTCGGCCCGGCGATGGATTGGCCGGCATGCGCCGGCGCTTCGAGCAACTCGGTGGAACCTTCGCCGTCGAGAGCGGCGCAGGGGCGGGATTCGCAGTGCGGGCCTCACTGCCGGCGCCGGGCGGTGCGCCGGCATGACGCGTGTCTTCCTGGTCGACGACGAGATGCTCGTGCGCCACGGGTTGCGCAAGTTGCTCGAGTTTGCGCCGGACATTGAAATCGTCGGGGAAGCGGGCGATGGCATCGAGGCCGTCGAACGCATCCCGGCTCGAGCACCCGACGTCGTGCTATTGGATGTTCGCATGCCGCAACTGGATGGCATCGGTGTGCTGACGGCGCTTCGCGCTCGCGGCGCGCTGCCGCCGATCATCGTTCTGACAACGTTCGACGATGCGGAACTCTTGCTTCAAGCCGTGCGCCAGGGAGCGCGCGGTTTTCTGCAGAAGGATGTGTCGCTCGAAGAACTGCTGGCCGCGATTCGCGCCGTGGCCTCGGGCGCCACCTGGTTTCAACCGGTGCTCACGAACTCGGTCCGGCGCGGCGTCGCGGGGCGCGATCGGAGCGGCGCCCAAGACGCCGACGAAATCCTCGCCCCGCTCACCGATCGCGAACGCGACGTGCTCAGGCTCATGGCGGGGGGCTTGAGCAATCGCGAGATCGCCACGACCCTCGAAACCGCCGAAGGCACCGTCAAAAACCAGGTTTCGAGCATTCTCTCGAAGCTCGGGGTGCGCGACCGCACCCGGGCGGTCCTGAAGGCGATTCAGGCGGGGATCGTGTGACACGGCGGGCACTTGGCGGCCCGTTGACAGGTTCCGCACACGGGTGATACAACTCGCGGGCTACGCGAGTTACGGGGAAGTAGCTCAGCTGGGAGAGCACCACGTTCGCAACGTGGGGGTCGAGGGTTCGAATCCCTTCTGCTCCACCAACCCCTCCACACCGCACTCGTCCGTATCGCAATCAAGCCCGTTGAAGCAGTCGACGGAACCCTGGCCGGACCGACCGGCCGCGGTCTCTTCGCCACAGGTCCGCCCACTCACTAGAAACGGCAACACGGACTTGGAAGCGAGAGGAGGGCCGCGATGCGGACACCCCGAACTGTGGATCGATTCCTGACCAACCGCCTCACCGTTGCGGCCCTGCTGATCGCCACCGCCGGCAACGCTCACGCCGCCGCCAACTCGACGGGCGAGG
>JANLSU010000029.1:0-68925 GCA_031362565.1 bacterium
AACGCATCAAGCGCCGGCCGCAGCGCCGCCGGCTGGACAGAAACCGCGGAGGTAAGACAGACTCAAACCGCTACGCCGACGGGGACCAGGGGGGGAATGCTTCTGAAAACGTGGGGGGAAAGGTCCTGAAAAGCGACACGAGATCGAACCGCTGACTGTCCCGACGTTATCCGTCCCGCGACCTTGGGGCGGGGAGCAGTGGCTCGGACGCTGGGTTGTCGAGCCCATGGCAGCGGGGCGACTTCGTGACGACACTCGCGGACGTGCTTAGGGCTCAGGAGGTCCGCTGCTTCCCGTTCGGACCGATGCCGGGGTCGAACCGAAAACTGCAGTAGCCGGCTCAGGGGCTGCGCCGTTAGGATCTTGGCCTCTGGAGGGCTGGGATGCGGTGGTGGGCTTTTGGTTTCGCTCTGGTCTGTTGGGCGGCGCGCGCCAGCGCGTCTCCGGTCCAGCACTTCGCGATCGTGCAAGAGGTTGCCCGTGATGGCAACGCGCCGGTCGCACGGCAGGATGAATTCCTCGATTCGTCATTCTACGTCGTCTGGCCGCGCCAACATCTGACGCTCACCCTCGGCAGTTTTGCGAATGGCGCCGAATGGGGCGGTTACTTGCGTGACCGGCGTGGTTCCACGTACGAGATGGCGCTTCGCCGGCGCCAAAACGGCTGGCTCTCGGACACCGCGCTCGACTTGGGCACGGAACAGCGCTTCCGGCGCACCGTTTTGGGTGGGGGCGTGCGCGCCTTCTGGCCGGACGCGCCGGAGACGAGCAATCTGCTCCTTGTGCCTTCGGGCGGCGTGCAGGTGTACTACCGGAACGAATCCTTTGTTTCCCTGCGGCTCGTGTATGATCCGCGGCCCAACACCGGGACGACACTGCGTTTCGCGAACCGCTGGGCGCGTGGCCACGCTTTCATCGAAACGGCAATTGCACCGCGCACCGATGGCGTCGTGAACTGGTCGATGCAGGGGCGCTGGGGCTACGCGCTCTTTGGCTACGGGCACGAGCGCGATTTCGATTTCAGCCGGCTCGACCGGCGGGTGTGGTCGTTCGGCTTCCAATACGACTTCTCGCCGGCGCCCTAGGCGATCCCACTCGCGAAGGATGGCATCGTGCTGCGACCGCGCGTCGGCGCCGCGCTCGTCGCGGTGCAGATTTTCTTCGGCGTGCACTATTTCACCGCCAAGCTGGCGCTCGGCATGGTGCCACCGCGCGCTTGGGCCTCGATTCGCATCGCCGGCGCGGCCGTTGTGATGGCCGCGTGGCAGATTCTGATCCGCCGCCGCGGCAACCCGGCGCGCCGCGATTTGCCGCGCCTGGCGCTCTACGCCTTCTTCGGCATCGTCGTGAACCAGATCCTGTTCGCAGAGGGCTTGGCGCGTACGACGCCGTCCCATTCGGCGATCCTGAACAGTCTCATCCCGGTGATGACCCTCGCCTTTGCGCTCGTGGCCCGCCAGGAAGGCGTCACGCGCCTGAGGATCCTCGCCCTCGCCGTGTCGCTCGTGAGCGTGCTGGTGCTCTTGCGCGTCGAGAACTTCCGCCTCGAGGAGGAGTGGGTGGCCGGTGATTTGTTGACGCTCGCCAACGGCGCCGCGTTCTCGATCTACTTGGTGATCTCACGCAATGCGATGCGGCGCATGGATCCGATCGGCGCCATCACCTGGATCCTGGGGTTCGGTGCGGTGGGGATTCTGGCGTTCGGGGCGCCGGTGCTGGTGCACGTCGACTACGCGGCGGTGCCGTTGCAGTTCTGGGCCCTGGCGGCCTACGCGATCGTCTTCGCGACGGTGCTGGCCTACGGTTTGAACGCTTACGCGCTGGCACACACCGACTCGTCGATGGTGGCGCTCTTCATCTACTTGCAGCCGCCGATCGCGACCGCGCTCTCGATGGCGTTCCTGCACGAACGGCCGGATGGGCGCTTTTGGCTCGCTGCCGCCGGCGTCTTTACCGGCGTGGGCCTCGCGGTTCTCGATCGCAGCCGCGGCGGCGCTCAGCTCACCATGAGAGGCCCGAGCGGCCGGCGGCCCGAGAACCCCGTGTCGTAGTCATGGAAGTAGTCGAGGCTGTCCTCGGGGTAGTGCCAGCAATAGTAGAGTCCATCGCCGCTGTCGAAGTCGACGAGCCAAAGGCCTTTGACCTCGCACCCCAGTTCGATGATTTGCTCGGCCCAGCCGCGCACCAGCGCGTTGTACTGAGTTTCGAGCTGCATGCGCTCGTTGTTCGGTGCCATTTCTTCGATCCGGGCCGCGAGTTTTTCGGCGCGGGTCACCGCCGCATTCGTGATGTTGCGAACCTGCGGTAGCAGTGCCTGGGCTTCCCGGATGGTGAAGATTCTTTTGTGTTCATTCATGCTGTGCACGCCGCTCTGGCGGCGTCTCCCCCCCTGTGCAGTGAAGTGCGGCACAAAGCCGCCGTCATGATCACGCCACGCCGGCTGCAACCGAACGCAACGCTTCGATCTCTTGGCGGCCCTTGGGCGCCGCCGCGGTCAGAACTTCGTTCCCGTCCACCGTCACGAGGACATCGTCCTCGATGCGAATGCCGATGCCGCGGAAAGCCGCCGGTGCGCCCTCCGCATCCGCGGCCACGTACAGGCCGGGCTCCACGGTGACGACCATGCCGGGTTCCAGGACGCGCGACGCGCCGCCGACGTCGTACAAGCCCACGTCGTGCACGTCGAGGCCCAGCCAATGTCCGGTCCGGTGCATGTAATAGGTGCGATAGTCGCCGCTCTCGCGGACGCGCGCCGCGGGGCCGGTGAGAAATCCCAAATCCACGAGCCCGGCGCAAAGTACATCGACGGCGCGATCGTGCGCGTCGCTGAAACGCGCCCCCGGCCGCACCGTCTCGATGGCTGCAAGCTGGGCGTCGAGAACCAAGTCGTAGAGCGCCGCCTGTTCGGATGTGAAGCGCGTGCCGGCCGGAAAAGTGCGCGTGACGTCGCTCGCGTACGAGTCCACCTCGCACCCGGCGTCCACCAACACCGCTTGTCCTTCCTGGAGCTGCGAGCGGTTCTCCCGATAGTGCAGGATGGTGGCGTTGTCACCAGTGCCGACGATGCTGCCGTAGGCCGGGCCGCTGGCACCGGAGGTCCGAAACTCGTGTTCGAGCATCGCCTCGATTTCGAACTCGTGCATGCCCGGACGCGCATCGCGCATGACACGCGCGTGCGCCGTGCAGGTCACCCGCGCCGCGACGCGCATGCGGTCGAGTTCATAGGCGTCCTTGAGGATGCGCATCTCGTGCACGACCGGGCCCGGATCTTCGATCCGCACGATGCCGCGGCCACGCCGCGGACGGGTGCGCCGGTGTTCCGCCACGAGCCCGAGAACGCGGGCATCCATGATGCTGTCGCGCCCGAGCGCGTAGCAGAGCGTCTCGCAGTCCTGCAGCAACTCGGGCAAGCGGGTTTCGAGTTCAGAAAGCGGATAGGCGGCATCGGCACCATACTTCGCACAGGCGCCTTCGACACCGGCGCGGCGGCCGTTCCAAATCTCCGCATCGCGGTCCCGCGGGCGGACGAACAGCACGTAGCGCGGTTCGGGCGCCTGGCGGAGCACGCAGACCGCATCGGGCTCGTCGAAGCCGGTCAAATAGTGGAAGTCGCTGTCTTGCCGGAAGGGGAACTCGGAATCGGCGCTGCGGAGCGTCAGACGTGCGGCCGGCAGCAACAGGGCAGCCGGGCCCAAGCGCTCAAGGACACGCTCACGCCGTTCCGCGGCGCGCGGCAGGTGCGACAATGTCATGAACTCTCCCGTGCGCCGCAGGGCAGCAGCGCGGGTCGAGTATACGCGGCAGGCCTCATCCGGGCAACGCTGAACGCCCCTCATGACATCTTATAGGGGTGCGCCGTTGCGGGCGTGGCGGGCGGCGTCTGACTTTCTGTCAATCAGTGCTTGCCGGGGGTCGAATCCGGCGGCGCCTTCTGGCCACCGAGAAGGCCGCCGAGCTTGCCGCCCAGTTTCTTCTTCGCATCCTCGAGTGCCTTGCGGCCGGCGTCGGCCGGAGTCGCGGGCACTGCAGGCGCCGCAGGTGAGCCCGCCGGCCCCGCTGCAGCTCCGGGGATGGAACCCAAAAGGCCGCCCAAGAGGCGACGCGCGGTGGTTTCGGTGAGCGCCGAAAGTCCCGCCCGCCCGGCCGTCTTCTGCATGTCGAGTTGGAGTTTGGGAGCGCGGCCCGTGCCGCCGACTTTGACGTCGAACACCAGTCGTCCATCGGAGTTCGTGAACAACGACGACAGCGCCCCCACGCCGCGTGCCGCCATCGCCCGGCGCGATTGCTCGGCCGACAACGCCAGGTCCAAAGTCAGATCCAGGCTGCCATCCAAACCGAGACTGCCACCCACGACGGCGTCGAGATCGTTGGCGTGAATCTTACAATCGCGCACCGCGAGCCGGCCCGCTTCGATGGCGAACTGCATGCCGAGATCGCGATACGGCAGGTTGCGCAAGCTCGGCAGGCCGAGAAGTGATGCGAGTTCGGTTACGACCGGCAGATCCTGAATGTGCCCGTTGAGCGACATCGCCTGGCCGCCGCCGCTCAGGGTGCGGCGAATCTGCTCGGGTTCCGCGCCGGCGAACAGCCAGTTCGATTTCAGATCGATGTTGCCGGTGATGACGTTGCGCAACGGCGTCACGCTGCCCAAGAAGGTGTTCGCGTCGATGCTGTTGGCCGTGGCATCGATCGCGTACTTGGGCTCTGCCGCATTGGCCAGGTCGAGGATGGCCTTGCCCTCCAGCTTGCCGCCGTAGGCCGCGCCCCGCATGTTCGGTAAGCGAATTTCGGTGCCGGCGATTTCGAGATCGCTGGTGAGCGCCGTGGCTTCGATTTTTTGCAGCAGCGCATGCTCGGCGCGCAATGAACCCACGCCGTGCTGCCCGGCGACATGTAGCGTTGCATCGGCGCTGCGGAGCACCGTCTGGTCGGCGCGCAACTCACCGGCGCGGACCCGGACGTCGGCGGCCTGCGGATCGCCCTCTGCCGAAAAGACGACGTCGTGCAGCGTGCCGGATTCGAATGCGACTTCGCGCGCCGTGAGGTCGAGCGTGTAGTCGGCAGCCGGCAACACCGGCAAGAGCGGCGGGGCGCCGGGGGCACTCGATGCAGCCGTCGCGGTGCCAGCGGTGGTACCCGCCGTGCCGTGCGCCGTGGTTGTCGCAACGGGCAGAAGCGCCACGAGATCGAGCCGCTGGGTCGTGCCCCTGAGCGCGATGCGCGGCAAGCGCGGCGGCAGCGCCGGCCAGACCGATCCGGTGAGATTGATTTCGGAGCTGCCGGCGCGCAGTTGGGCCGACTCGATTCGCAACGCCGTGCCCGCACCTACGAGACGCGCCTCGGCATGGACCGGTTGCCGCAAGTCGGCGCTGCGAATCTCGACGTCATGCAGCGCCACCGGTCCTTCGAGTGCAACGCTGTCGGGGCGCGCGGTGCGGCCGCGCAGACGCAGATCGACTTCGGCGCGGCCGGCGAGCGACGTGCCGGGCGGCATCGGTGCGACCCGCGTCAGCTCGCGCAAATCAAGGTTGGCGTTTAGACGCACGTCGTAACGGGCGAGGGCCGGTTGGGCCGCATCGAGCACGAGTCCGGTCAGGTGCACCGGGGACGAACCGATTTGGGCGCCGAGTGCGGTGATGCGCAATGAATCGCCGGCGATTTCGACGCGCGCCGCCAGTTGGGAGACGCGTTCCGGCAATCCCGCTGCTTGCACCATACCATCGTGCAGTTCGAGCGTCCCGTGGGCGACCGGCAGCCCGGGCGGCACGCAATCGGCGCGTAGGTCGAAACGCAGGCTGCCCTGGGCGCGCAGCCCGGTCGATTGGGTTGTTTCCGGTGGCAACGCGGCGAGCAGCTTGGCCAAGTCGACGCCATCGCTCCGCGTCCGGAGATGAAATTCCGGTTTGCCGTGCGTCTGCCGCGCCGTTCCAGCGACATCGACGACCGCGTCGTTGATCCACAAGCGAATGCGGTCGAGTGTGGCGCTCGAGTCGGCAACATTGAGATGGACATCGGGTTCGATCCTGAGCCGCGGGACGCGCAAGCCGCGCACTTTGCCGTGCACGGCGGCCGAGTCGGCCGTGATCCAGCCCGAAAGGTGCACGTTGTGCAACCCCCGGTCGGCAGCGAGTTGGATGGCCGCGGCCACCGGCAGCGTGACGTCGATGCCGAACGGCAGGCTTGCGACATGCACCGCCACCGGGTCGATCTCGAGGCTCTCGATCGCCAGATCGAGGCCGCCTTCGGATCGTTGGGAAGGCGCTCCGCCCGCAGTGCCACCGGTGGGGACCGCCCAGTTCCAAATCCGGTCGGCGCGTTGTTCGATCCACGCTTCGGGTCCGACGACATGAATGCGGCGAATGGCAATCTGGCGTCGCAGAAGCGGCAAGAGCTGGGGCTCGAGGTCGAGCCGCGCAATGTTCAAAAGATCGGGCGCCGTGAAGCCCGGCGGCGCACCGATGCGGACACCGTCGACGCGGATGGCGAGCGGTGGCATCGAAACGTGCACTGCCGACAACTGCACGGGCCGGCCGAGGGCGGTCGAAAGCTGCGCTTGTACGAGCCCGCGCAATCGTTCGGGCGGCAAAGCCGAGCGGATGTACAGACCCAATGCGACGGCGATCACAATCAGTACGGCAGGTCCCAGGAGCCAGCGCCTCGTCTTCATCCCGACCTCCTTCCGGCTCACGTAAAACCGGCGGAAGTGTACACTACGCGGGCTTCGTGCGCCCGCCAACGAACCGCCGACCCGAGGAGGCGAATTGCGTGACCGCCGGCACTGATTCGGTCTGGCACTCGACGGCACTCGACCTCGAGTGCACCCGCTGCAGCACCGTCCTGCCGCTCGATGCACCGCACAACCTGTGCACCTGCGGCGCACCGCTTTCGACCCGCTACGATCTCGATGCAGCACGCCGTCTGTTGCTGCGCACGGCTCTCGCGGAGCGCCCGGCGGATCTGTGGCGCTATCGCGAGTTACTGCCCGTTGGCCAGGCGAAGTATTGCGTGACCCTCGGCGAGGGCATGACGCCGCTTCTCGATCTGCCACGTCTTGGGGCGCGCGCCGGCCTGCGGCTCGCCTTGAAGGACGAAAGCCTGAATCCGACGAACTCGTTCAAGGCGCGCGGCATGGCGACGGCGGTTTCGCGGGCTCTCGAATTGGGACTCGAGCATCTGGCGATCCCGTCGGCCGGTAATGCGGGTTGCGCGCTGGCCGCGTACGCGGCGCGCGCCGGGTTGCGCGCCACCGTCTTCATGCCCGCCGACACCTCGCGCGAGTTCGCGGACGAATGCCGCGTCCTCGGCGCCGAGGTCGAGATGGTGGATGGGCTGATCAACGACTGCGCAGAGCGCGTCCTCGCCGGGCGCGCGACGCACGGCTGGTTCGACATGTCGACGCTCAAGGAACCGTACCGGCTCGAAGGCAAGAAGACGCTCGGCCTCGAACTGGCGGAGCAGATGAATTGGACGCTCCCCGACGTCATTGTCTATCCGACCGGCGGCGGTACGGGGTTGGTCGGCATGTGGAAGGCGTTCGACGAGATGCAGCGTTTGGGTTGGATCGATGCACGCCGGCCCCGCATGGTGACCGTACAAGCAACGGGTTGCCAACCGATGGTGCGGGCTTTTCACGCCGGTACGGAGCGCGCCGCGATGTGGGAGAACGCGACGACGTTCGCGCTCGGTCTCCGGGTCCCGGGCGCCGTCGGCGACTTCCTCATCTTACGGGCGCTGCGCGACAGTCATGGGACCGCGATCGCGGTGAGCGATGCGAGCATGGCGCGCGCCGGCCGCGAACTGGCCGCGACGGAAGGCGTGTTCGCGTCGCCCGAAGGCGCGGCAACCTGGGCCGCCGCTCTCGAGCTGCGTGCCGCAGGCTGGTTGCGTGACGGCGAGTCCGTCGTGTTGTTCAATACCGGCGGCTGGTACAAGTACGCCGAGGGTTGGCGTCAAGCGCTCGGTTTGTGAGCCGCACGCTTCAGGCGCCGACCGGTGCACCGCGCAGTGCTGCCGTCAGTCCGGCGGCGAGTTCGGCCGAGGTGTATTCGCTCGCATTCAGGTTCCGAAGCACGTCGTGCAGGAGCGGTTCGTCGCTCCAGAAACCCTGGTCGAGCATCCAGAGCGCCGTGAGCAGTGCATCGCGCAAGCGCGGCACACGTTTCGATTGCACCATGAGTCCCGCGTACCACACCGCCAGCACGTGCGCCGAGAGCAGCAGGTGCCAGCCGGCGATCATGCCGGCCGGTGCCGTGAGCCACGGACTGCCGACCAGACGATGCTGCGCGTACGTGGAAAGCAGTTTCTGCTCGAAGCCGCCGAGGGCCGGCAATCCGATGTCGTTGCGGTGCTCGGCCCACTGCAGCAGGGCGCGCGCTTCGTCGACGAACGGCCGCGACGATGCATGTTCGACGAGATGTCCGGTGAGGCCGCGCACGAACTGTTGCAACGCCTGCAGCGGCTCGCCGTGCCGCTCGACGTCCGGTGCCGGCACGCCCGGCGGCACCTTCCAAGCGGTCTCGAGTGCTTCCAGGTCGACTTGCGGCCCGCGCTTGGCTTGCCGGAACAGATCTTCGGCGACTTGCAGGCGCAACCGGCCGCGCATGAAGCCGGCCGCCGGATCGTTCGGCACGGCGGCCAAATCATCGAGCAGCCCGTCCCCGAGCCAGTAGTAATGGCTCCAGTCGAGCGGGAGATCCGGAGTCAGACGCGCTTCATGCACCTCGTGCACCGGCACGTGGCGGAGCGGCGCCGTGTCGTCTTCGATCTCGAGCGTCAATTCGAAGGGCTGGGCGCGCAACAGCGACGCCAGCACGTCCTTGGTGGCCGGGAGGGCTTGCAGAACGACGCGATGCGGCGTCCGCACCGCACTGACGCGTTCGGCGGGAGGCAAGTCGAGCAATGCGCTCGGAAACCAACGCACGAGAGACCGTTGTTCGACTGCCGCAATGTCCGGCGCTTCCATGCAGACTCCTCACGCTGGTCTCGTCCGGTCGGAGCCTCTTGGCGCGCACCGGCGCCGCGATTCCGCGGTGGCGCACCAGAGGGGGACGACGGCGCTTTGCAAGGCCGGTTCCAGGAAGGCGGCGCCGCCGTGTTGCAGGCGCCGTGGAGCCCCGCACGACCCCGGCGTCGTGCGCCGTCCTTCCTGTGAAGCGCGTGGTTGGTTAGAGTGGACCGCAGACCGGGGCGAATCGCGTCTCTTGACCCAACGGGGGCAGAGCAGAAATGGCCGAGCGCGCACCGATTTCTGCCCGGCGCATTCACGGCCGTGAGGCGTGGCGCGTACGCGGCCCGTACCGTGTGGACGGTGCACTCCGCCCGGCGGGCGACAAATCGATCGCGCATCGCGCCGTGTTGTTCGCCGCCCTCGCGCGTGGCGTCTCCGAACTCCGCAACGTTCCCGATGGCGAAGATGTCGGACGCACGTTGGCGGCGATGCGCAGTCTCGGCGTGCAGATCGAACCGGACTCGCAAGCCTGGCGATTCGCGGGTGCCGGCCTCCGAGCCTTGCATCCGGCGCCCGGCGGGCTCGATTGTGGCAACTCGGGCACCTCGATGCGGCTCTTGTGCGGCCTGTTGGCGGCGCAGCCCTTCGACTCGCGGTTGGTGGGGGATGCGTCCCTGTCACGCCGGCCGATGCGACGAGTTGCGGTGCCGCTGGCGGCGATGGGCGCTCACATCGAGTGTGAAGGAACGGATGGCCGGCCACCCATCGTCGTGCGGCGCGCCGGCCGCGCACTCAGCGGCATGACGCATCGCGTCGGTGTCGACAGTGCCCAAGTCCGAACTGCAATCCTGCTCGCCGGCCTCTACGCGACCGGGCCGACTCGACTCGAGCCCGCGGGCTCGAGCCGCGATCACACCGAGCGGTTGCTGCGCGCCTGCCACGTGTACCTGCGCCGCGATGCACGCGGCTTGGAACTCTTCCCGACCCAAGGGATCGGCTGGAATGCATTTACGATGCGCATTCCGGGCGACGTCTCGAGCGCCGCATTCTGGGTCGCGCTCGGGCTCATGCCGGGGGCGCGCTTGCGCGTCGACGGCGTCGGACTGAACCCGGGGCGGGTGCGTTACCTCGAAATCCTGCGCGCCGCCGGCGCGACGCTCGCGTTCGAGGTTCAGGGCGAAGAACTCGGCGAGCCCTGGGGCGTGATTCGAATCCGTGGCGGCGGGCGCCTGCGGGGAATCGATTTGCGCGGCCCGGACGTGGTGCAGTGCATCGACGAAATTCCGGCGTTGGCGGCCGCGGCGTTGCTCGCGGGCGCCGGATTTCGGGTTCGCGACGCCGCCGAATTGCGCGCCAAGGAAAGCGACCGGATCGCCGCCGCCGTGCGCCTGCTCGTGGCGTTTGGTGGCCGGGTGCGCGAGTTTGCGGACGGCTTCAGCCTCGAGCCCGCGGCGCGCTTGCATGCGGGCCGCTTCGACGCCGGCGGTGATCATCGCCTGGCGATGTCGGCGGCGATCGTGGCACTCGCCATTGACGGCGAAAGCGACATCGACGACGTGGGTGCCGTGCGCACGTCCTACCCGGCGTTCACCTCCGACGCCGGTTCGCTTCTCGTTGCATTGTGAACCAAGCCTCCTGACGGCGCCTCGTAACGCCGGCGGCCGCCGGCGGACCGGTGCGGGTGGATGCATGGTTTCCACCCATCTGGACTTCGCCCCGAGTCGCGGCGGCGCACCGGCGCGGTTCCCGACGCCATTCCCGCCACGGCATGTCCGTTGCTTCGCAGACTTCCTTGGAAGCGCGGGTTCGTTCCAATGGGGGCCTTGTGATGCAGGAGCCACGCTCGGGAACCGGGGCACGGATCTTCGACGATCACCGTGACAATCTGACCGTCGATGTCCAGAGCGAACTCGTACGCGCCCGTTCCGCGGACATGCGCAGCGAGCACAGCGACGCGGCGCTCCTGTGGAACGTGTTTCGGACCCTGCAGCGGCTCGACACGCGCACTTGGCTGCCGCGCCTCGTGCGGCATGCGCTCCCCGCAGCGGATCGCAGCGGCGCCTTGCGCCAACTGCTCGCGACCGACCTCTCGCAATCACAATTCCATTGGTGGCGGCGGTGGGACCTGCCGCCGGCCCGGCACGCCTGGTTGCGCGATGCGGCGTTGTGCGGCACGTTGCCGCTCGAACACTACGCCCCGCACAGTATTCCGGAGAAACGCACCGAAGTGCAGCGCCGGCTGACCGCCGGGCTGCCGTTCGAGGAGCCCGTCGAGATTCCACTGTGCATCGAGACGCCGGATTGGGTGCTGGGGATCGAGGCCGTGTATCGCAGCAACCTGCGCCGGCACACGACGTTCGACGCCCACCGCGACGCCGTCGTGCGGCTGCTGGATGCCGGCACTTGGATGGCAGGTGAGCGGCCCTTTCTCGTCCTCGTCGTGACAACCGACACTCGGACTCTGAACGTCGAAACGGCGCGGCTCGTCGAGCGCTATCACGACCGCCCGGAACGGATCATCGAAGCGCTGCCGCATCGCGACGACAAGGCCGCGCTGGCGCGCAGTGCCGCGCTGGTGGGATCGCTGCGCTGGAAGGACATCGGCACACTCTTGCTCGCCGCCAAGGCCGAAGACCGGCTGGGTCTCTTCGATGTCTCGGCTCTAGACGAGTTGGTCAAGTATCTGGCGCGCAAGGATGTCGGTTTCAACTTCTTCCGCCGCCTCAAGTGACGCCGGGCACCGCGGGCCGACTTGACCGCGCCTGGACCCCAACCTAGACTCCTCGTGTGCCGCCCCGATCGGCCCTTCGCGAGGAGTTCCAGTGACTCGACGTTTTGCGCTCGCTCTCTGCATGCTCGGCGTCGCGGGCGCTGCCGACGCCGCAATTCTGCACCCCCGCGCCACCGATTTCGCGGCCAAGTACAAACCATTCACCCTCGTGCTCGGACCGGTGCGCCGGCTCGCTTATGCGACCCACAACGGTACGCTGATGCTGGTGGAGAGCCGCGACGGCAAGCTCGCGGAGATCCAGAAACGCTACATCCTGGAGTCGCCGGTCGTTCAGATGCTGGCCGCCGACTTGAACGGTGATGGCCAAGACGAGATCGTGGCCTATACGCAGAGCGCGCGTCTCTTCGTGCTGCGCGGCACCGATCTGCAGGATATCTGGGTCTCGCCCCCCGGGCGCTTCAAGAGTATCAATGCAATCACCGTCGGCGATGTCGATGCCGATGGCCAGCCGGAAATCGTCATGGTCGCCGACGACCTGCTGCGCATCTATTCCGCCATGCAGGATGTCCTCGAATGGCAGAGTACCGACCGCTATACCGACACCGAGATTGCGATCGGTGACGTGGATGGCGACGGCAAACTGGAGATCGTCGTCAATTCCGGCAAGGTGCTCGACGCCGTGTTTCGCGAAGTCGAGTGGACCTACAGTGCGGGGTTCGGCACCCAAATGGACCTGTACGACATCGACGGGGACGGCAAGCCCGAGATCCTGGGCGTCGGCGCCGACGGCCTGCTGCGCATTTTCGATGTCGACGAACGCCGGGTGAAAACCAACTGAGCGTCGGCATTGTGCCGCATCGTTTCTGCTTGTAACTCGAACGGCCGGAGGCACGCCGCTCCGCGGCGTGCGACGTCGTTCGTGCTTCTGAATCTGCGTCGAGTGTGTTAATCTCACGTCGGTGTCCTTCCTGCCGTGCGCGACGCACATGCGTTGCGTGCATTCGCCCTCCCATTGGGGGACACCGTGCGCGTCCGTCTCTTGCTCGCCGCAATGCTGCTCGTGGCGCTTCCTGCCCAGGCGTCCTACTTCGGTAAGAACAAGGTCCAATACAAAGCCTTCAAATGGCACGTCCTGGAAACCCCGCATTTTCAGATCCTGTTCTACGATGGCGAGGAAACCGTCGTCCACGACGCCGCCCGCATGGCCGAGCGCCAGTACGGCAAGCTCTCTAAACTGCTCGCGCACGAGTTTGCGAAGCGCATTCCGCTCATCCTGTACGCCTCGCATTCCGACTTCCAACAGACGAATATCACCGACGGCTTCATCGACGTCGGCACCGGTGGGGTCACGGAAATGTTGCGGCGGCGCGTGTTCCTGCCGTTCACGGGTTCCTATGCCGAACTCGAACACGTCTTGACGCACGAGCTCACGCACGCATTCCAACTCGATATCTTGTACGACCCGGACGCGACCGATCCGGCGAGCCCGTTCGCCTTTGCGCCGCCGTTGTGGGTCATGGAAGGCATGGCGGAAGTCGTGTCACGCGGCGCGACCGATACGCACACCGACATGTGGGTGCGGGATGCCTGCCTCGAAGGCGATCTGCCGACCGTCGCACAGTTGGGTTTTGCGCGTGATATTCGCGTCTATCGCTTCGGGCAGAGCGTGTGGCAGTACTTCGCCCAGGAGTACGGCAGCGACAAGATGGGCGACATGCTGCGCGCGATGCGCGATCAGAAGAGCCTCGAAAAGGCTTTCGACACCGTCACCAAGGCCTCGATGTCGGACTTCTCCGAACGCTGGGGCATGGCGATGCGGCGCAAGTACCTGCCGGGGATCGCCGCGCATCAGACGACGCGCGAATTCGCCAAGTCCGTCGTGACTCGCAAATCCGAAGAGGCGTGGCTGCTGCTCTCGCCGGCGGTGTCGCCGGACGGCACGCAGTTGGCGTACGTCAGCGACCAGAAACTGAGCCGCGACCTGTGGTTGCGCAATATCGACGGCGTGCCCGCCGCGCATCGCGTCGTGCAAGGCGAGATGAGCGGCAATTTCGAATCCCTGCGCTTCTTCAACGCCAGCTGTGCCTGGACGCCGGACGGCCGCACCGTCGCCTTCGCGGCCCAATGCGGCGGCCAGGATGCGTTGTACCTCGTCAACGCCGCGTCAGGCCACGTCGAACGCAAGCTGCGCTTCGGTCTCGACGAGGTGCAGACCGCGACCTTTTCGCCGGACGGCAACGAAATCGTTTTTGTGGGTTTGTCGGGCGGGCAGAGCGACTTGTATCGCGTCCACCGCGACGGCAGCGGCTTGCACCGGCTCACCAATGATCGCTATGCGGAACGTGATCCGCAGTGGTCGCCCGACGGCCACACCCTGGTGTACGTCAGCGATGAAGGGCCGAAGACGGACTTCATGATGCTGCAATTCGAGCGCATGCACCTCATGGCGTTCGATCTCGAATCCGGCGCCAAGCGCGACATCACGCCGTTCACCAACGGCAAGGCCGTGAGCCCGGCGTGGTCTGCCGACAGCCAGTACATCGCCTTCGTCTCCGACCGCGATGGCATCTCGAACATTTACTTGCTGCATCTGCCCACTGGCCAGGTGTTCCGCCTGACCGATTCGACGACCGGGATTTCGGGAATCCTGCCTACGAGTCCGGCCTTGTCATGGGCGCGAGGCACGAAGCGCCTGGTGTTTGCGGCCTTCGGCCAGTCGGGATGGGACGTCTATCGGATCGACGATCCGGTGGCCGCCATGCGGCCGGTCGAGATGGAACCAGGCGAGTGGATCGCCGACCGGCAAGCCGATGCGACGGCATCGGTCGCGGCGAGCATGGCAGCGACCGCGACCGACGGCGCGATCGCCATGACGGCGCCGGCGGCCTCGATCGAGACGAGTGCCGCGACGCCTGCCGCCGCGGCTGCAGCGATCGATAGCGCCGTCGCGAGCGACGATCCGGCGCACTTCCGTTTGAAGAACTACCGGCCGCATTTGTCGCCCGACCTGTCGTCGGTGGGTGGCGTGGCGAGCTACGAAGCCGGTTTCGGCGGCCAGTCGCAATTGCATTTCAGCGATCTCTTGGGCGACCACAATCTAGCCGTCGGCCTCGGCATCTACGGGTCGCTGAAGGACTCGGATCTCTTCTTGTCGTACCTGGATCGCTCCGGCCGCACGAATTGGTCGGTGTCCGGATTCCAGTTCCGCAAACGCTACGGATCGCTGGGAAGTAACCACGGGCTGGAGATCGAGCACCAAACGTATCGCGGCCTACAAGTCGCGGCCGCACATCCATTCGACCGTTTCTCGCGCCTCGAAGGTTCGTTGCAGGTAGCCGGCGTCGCGGGCCGGTTTTTCCTCGGCGAAACCACCGATGAGGCCGCGTCCGATGCCAGTATCACGGCGACGCGCAACTTCGTCGGCCCCGGTTTGGCCTACGTGTTCGATTCGTCGGTGTGGGGCGCGACGGGTCCGATCAAAGGCCGCCGCATGCGTCTGGCACTGGACGGCGGCATCGGCCAGATCGACTACGCGACCCTGGAAGCCGACGTGCGCCAGTACTGGAATTTGCACAAGTGGTACGCCTTCGCGGCGCGCATGTATGGTTCGACGAGCCACGGGAATACGCCCCAGACGGTCTACGTGGGTGGCGCCCAGAGCTTGCGCGGCTACGACTATGGCGCCCTCGTCGGCAACAACGCGCTGTTGGCGAATCTCGAGTTCCGGTTTCCGCTCGTCCGCCATCTGGCGCTCGGCTGGCCGCTGCCGCTCGAACTCGGCAACGTTCAAGGCGTGCTGTTCGCCGACGCCGCGAGCGCCTGGGACAACGATATGTTCCGCACGAGCCGCGCCGTGCGCGGCGAAGTGCCGGGCAAAGCACCGCAGGCCAGCATCGGTTTCGGCGCCCGCATCGGGCTCGGTTACATCGTGCTGAAGCTCGATTGGGCACAGCGTTACGACACCGGAACCGGCGAACGTTCGCCGGGCTCGAACGTCGCTCTGGGCTACGACTTCTGATCGCACCCGCCGCGCCATGTTAGTCTCGCCGCGCCGGCGCCCGATGGGCGAGGCGGGGGAGATCGCATGCGTGCCGCCGCTCTGTCGAATGTCTGGCAACGCCGGCTGCTCTGGCCGCTCGCGGTGGCAGTCGTTCTCCGGCTCGTGGCGCTTCTGTATCATCCGATGATCGACACCGACAGCGCCTACTATGGTGCCGTGGCGCATTGGTTCGCCTCGGGACACTGGGAGAAGGCGTTCGATCCGGTCTGGCCACCCTTCTATCCGTTTCTCATGAGTCTCTTGCTCCGCATCCACGTTCCGGCCGAGGCGGCCGGGATCGCGGTCTCGTTTGCCGCCAGTACCGCCTGCGTGTTGACGTTCGCGGCACTGGGGAATGCCGTCGGTGGGCCGCGCGTGCAGCGTGGCGCCGCCTGGCTCGCCGCGGTGCATCCCAAGCTCGTGGCGTTTTCACAGCAGGTGTTGACCGAAGCTCTCTATGTATTCCTCGTCAGTTGGGCGCTGGCGTTGCTGGCGCGCGCCACGTTGCGCCCGGGTTCGCGCCGTGGCTTGATGCTCGCCGGCGTCTGCTTGGGACTCGCGTTCTTGGCGCGGCCGGAGGCCATCGCCCTGTTGCTGGCGGCCGTATTGTTCTTGGGGTGGGATGCCCTGAATCCCAGCGGCCCAGTGCCGGTGCCCGTGTCGCGCCGCGCCCGCGCCGGCAACGCGGCCGCCGCGGTGGCAGCATGCGCGGCGTGCTTCCTCGCCGTCGCCTTGCCGTATCTCGCTCACATCGCCGCTCTCGAGGGGCGTTGGACGCTGGGCGAAAAGGGCGCGCTCAATTTCTATCTCACCTACCGCGATACGTATGCCGCGGACGGGCTCGCGGTGCGGGCGTCGGACTTTGCGGCCATCACGGCGCCGCAGGTGCCGCGCGTTGCCGGAGACTATCGAATCGGGACGTTTCTGCACCAACGCGCCGGCCTCGTATTGCGCCATGCCGCCGCCAATGTGCCGCGGGCGCTCTTCGACAAAGTCCCGGGGCTCGCCGGCTGGCCCGTGTTTTTGATCGCGCTGGTCGGTCTCGGGTGGCGGCGGGCGATCCCGCGCCGGCGTTTCGAGGTCATGCTGGTTCTGGTGATCTTGGCGGTGGTTGGTTCGTTCGCACCGTTGTTCCTGTACCGGCGGTTCTTTGTTGCAACGCTGCCGGCATTCGTTCTTTGGGCGGCGATTGGCGGCGAGGAACTTGCGGCGCGTTTCAACCGGCGACGGGTGCGGTCACTGGCCGTAGCGCTGCTCGCCGCGCTGGCGATCTCCGGGCAGGTTTCACTCGCCCGCCAGCGGCCGCCCGTTCTGTACCGCGCGGCCGGCAAATGGCTCGGCGGTCAGGCGGGAACGCGGCGTCCATTGGTCGTCGCGGCACGGAAACCCGAGACGGCTTTTTATGCGAACGCCGAGTTCCGGCCGCTCGCGGCGCGCGACCTGAATGACCTCGAGATGTTTCTGGCCCAGAGCGGCACGACGCACCTGGTGGTCGATGACTACATCTTGCCGCAGTCGCACCCGGGCCTCGCGCTGCTTCTCGACCCCAAGATGGCGCCGCCCTGGTTACGGCTCGTGCACACGAGCACCGGCGCGGATCACCGAGTGTTGATTTACGAATCGCCCGCCGGCGAGCGCTAAAGCGTTGTCGAGAGGCGGCGCTGCAGGGTTCGCAGCCGGTCCTGGCTCTCTTGGCTGCGCCCGAAGCCGTCGTATTTTGCCTCGAGGCGGTGCACGAGGGTGATATCGGCACTCACCAGCGCGAAGAGCGCGAGTGCGAGAACCGTGCGCCGGACGCGGCCGGATCGCAGCCACAACGAACGGAATCCGTAGGCCACGATGCCGCAGAAGCAGGTCGCAGGCAGGTACGCATAGCGGATGTCGAGCCAGCCTTCGGGCAGGTGAATGAGCCCGAACGGCAGCAGAAACGCGAAGTAGGACGCGAGCAGCCAGCGGAGCGCACCCGAGCCGCGCCAAAACCACAGTGCCGCGAAGAGCAAGAGCGCCAGCCCAAGTGCCGGGCGCACTTGGTCGACGAGTGTCACCAGGCGCGCCGCCAACGGGCCCAGTGAGGCGATGAGCGGCGAATCGGCCTGCACCGGCAAGATCATCAGCGTGGCGAGCCGCAGGGCGCGCATCGGCAGCGCCAGCCAAGCGCCCGGATCACCGGCAACGCGCGCGATGCCGCTGTCGGCGAGCAATTGCAGCACGACATAGAGCCCGCACACCAGAACGAGGACGCCGATCTTGCGGACCACCGACCGGATGCTGCGCCGGTGGGGCCACATGAGTCCAGCCACCATGACGATCGCCATGATGCCGCTTTCCTTGCAGGCGAGCCCCATCGCGAAGAGGATGCCGGCGACGCCCATCCAGGCGGCGCGTTGCGGTGCGAGACGCGCCAGTTGGGCGCGCGTCGCTGCAATGCCGGTGGCCAAAACGAAGCTCGTCGCCAGCAAGTCGGGAAGGTTCGCGGCCCACAGAATCGCTTTGCCATAGAACCCGAAGCCCAAGGCGAAGAGAAACGCTGCCGCGGCCGCGACCTGGGCTCCGAGCGGGCCCTGGAGCAGCCAGAACAGGAGGCCGCAGTTGACGATATGCAAGAGCGTGTTGGCCAAGATGTAGTGTCCGGAATCCAAGCCCCACAGCTCGTACTCGAGATAGAACACCGCTTGGGCGAGCGGGCGATTGAAGGGCTCCACCCAGCGCGACCACAGCTCGGGCAGATGGTGGCGGGCGGCCTCGGAGTGTTCCAGAAGCACGAAATCGTCGCGCCAGAATCCGTTGTCGAATCCCGGCCCGAAGGCGAACAGGGCGCAAAACAGGGCGCCGAAGATCACGCCGGTCAGCAGGCGGTAGCGATGGCTCATGGATTCATCGAGCTGCCGAGCGTTCTTCCGAACGCACGCGGCGCGCCTCCGGGGCCACCGTAGCGGCACCATGGCAGAGGTCGCAAGCCCCGCGCTGCGGCCTCTACTCGAATCCGCCGATGAGCTGCTCGATCGTCGCGACCTGGATGCGGTAGTCGATGACCTCGTTCACATAGCCGGTCTCGGCGTCCAGCAAGTCCTTCTGGGCGTCCGTGATGTCGAGGTTCGAGGCGCGTCCCAACTGGAAGTTGACGGACGCGAATTCGAGCTTGTCGCGGGCGCCGGCGATGTTCTTCTGCAGAATGAGCAGCCGTTCCGTGCTGTTGCGCAGCGCCCGCACCGCCGAGCGGACCTGGAAGACAACTTGGCGTTCGGCGTTGTCGGCGGCGCGCTCGGTCTGTTCGAGGTTCAGTTGGGCGCGCCGGTAGTTGTTGCCGAGCGTCCTGTTGCCGAGCGGGTAAGACAACACGACGCCGGCGGTCCAGCCGCGGGTTCCGGTGTGCTTGAGCGTCTTGATGCTGTCCCCGGCGATGGCGCGGAAAAAGTTCTCTTCCTTCTTGGCTTCGTTGAGGTCGGGGTCATTGAAGCGGTCCCACGACGCCGTCACGTCGACCTGTGGCAGGCGCGCGTTGTGGGCGACGTCCTTACTGACCTGGCTGCGCTCGACCGACAACCGCGCCGAGGTGAGCGCCGGATTGTCGCGGCGCGCCTTCTCGATCCAGCGGGATTCATCGATCCGAATCGAATCGAGGGTTACGTCGTGGTCGGCGATTTCGAGTGTCCGCACGCCGATCTGCAGGCCGAGCACGCGGGCCAGCGTGTCCAGTGCTTCTTGGTACGCGGTCACGGCGTCCACGAGGCTGCCGCGGTCTTGTTCCAACTGAATCTCGGCCGACAGGACGTCGCGCTTGGTGCCCAGGCCGGTATCCAGTTTGCCTTGTGACTGGCGGACCAGTTGCGAATCGCGCCCGACCGCCCGCTCGTTGACGTCGATCAGTTTGTAGTTACGGATGACTTCATAGTACGCCGTCTTGGTCTGCACGGTGACGGCCAATTCACGGCTGCGAGTGCTCGCGTCGGAAATGCGCGCCGCGTAGCGCGACGTGGCCACGCCGCTCATGTTGGTGCGCCAACCGGCGCCGCGCAAGAGCGGTTGTACGAAGCTGAGAACGATGTTCTGGGACGGCGTGTCGTGCGGATCGGGCCGCAGCCGGTCGTGCTGGACGACCCAGTCGACGCCGATTGTGGAACCGACGGGCAGTTTCTGCACCATTCCAAAGGTGCCATTGCGCAACAACTGAACGCCCTCGGGCGTCTCGCCAAATACGACGCGATCGGATCGATTGACGCTCAGGGTGAACTCGGGCCAGAAGGCGCCGAACTCGGCGCCGATCCCGGCCCTGGCCGCCTCGCTGCCCAGACGCGCGATGCGCAGGTCGATGTTGTTCTCGAGAGCGATCTGAACACAGTCGTCGAGGCTGAGCGGCCGCTCCAGGCGCGGATCGCTGTCACCCGATGCGGCACGATCGGGCGCGGACATGGCACTCGTTGCCGCGATCACGGCGCACGTGACGAGCAACAAGGCAGTGAGGTGTCGGCGCAGCATGCAAAGCTCCCGAGATTGCTACGAGTCCGCGGGCGCGGCGGCGTGCCCAGTCGCCGCATCAATGACACTGGATCGAAAGCAACCCGCGTGCCCTCAGGCGCCGGTTGTCGAAGTCACGACCCGCTTGATGCCGTCCAGACGCGGCCGGCGGCGTTTTTCGAGCGGGATGTTGAACGTGAACGTCGAACCCTCGCCTGGAATGCTGTCGACTTTGACGATCCCGCCGTGCAGATCGACGAGGTGGCGCACCAGGTCGAGTCCGAGCCCGACGCCGCCTTGGCGGCGCGTCGACGAACCGTCCAGCTGGACGAATTTCTCGAACACGAGCTTTTGATGCTCGGGCGCGATCCCGACACCTTGGTCGGCGATGGCGGCCCAGACGCTGTCCGAATCGGACCACGTGCGCACCGTGATCGTAGTGCCGGTGGCCGAGAACTTGATGGCGTTGGTCAGCAAGTTCCACACGATCTGCTGGGCCCGCAGTTCGTCGAGGTAGACGGACGGCAGGGCGGGATCGAGCTCGGTTCGCAGCCCGATTCGGTTCTTGTCGGCCGTCGGTTGCACGGTCACGATCGCCGATCGAACCACGTCGTTCAGCGAGGCGCATTCGAGCTTGAGTTCGGTGGCCAGCGATTCGAGCCGCGACATGTCGAGCAACCCCGCGATGAGGCGCTGCAGCTTCTGTCCTTGTTCGCAGACGACCCGCAGGAATTCGCGTTGCGTCGCTGGATCCGGCGCCGCGACCAACAGTGTCTCGGTGTAGGCGATGATCGCGGTCAGCGGCGTGCGCAGTTCGTGCGACACGTTACTCAAGAACTCGTTTTTCAGGACGTCCATTTCGCGCAGCCGTTCCGCGGCCCGCGTCAGCTCGTCGTTGCGCAGCAGGAGCGCGTTTTCCATGGCCTTGACCGCAGTGAGGTCGCGCAGCACACCCACCAACTCGCCGCCCGATCCCAGGTCGACGAGGGTGAGCGACACGAATACGTCGCGTTCGCCGACGCGCAACACCGATTCGGTCTCCGAGCGCCCACTGTCGCGCGCTGCGGCGAGCAGGCTGCGCAAACGGGGCCGGGAGATGCGCAACAATCCGGTCCGTCCATCGCTCGCGAGCGGCATGCCGACCAAGCGGGCCGGGTCGTCGCCGACGAGCTGCGGCGCGCGGCCGCGGACGTCGGTGATCGTCGCCTGCGGCGACAGCACCAGCAAGCACGCGTCCGGGAGGCTGTCGAGCAATGCGCCGTACCGGCGCCGCTGGCGATGCAAGCGTTCCTCGGCGCCGATGCGCGCCAATGCCGCGCCGGCGTGGGCGAGGTAACGGCGCAATGCTTCGATCCGGGCCGGACTCGGCACGTGCCGGAAGGCGACGCGCACATAAGCCAGAGTTCTTCCCCCATGCCGAACGCCGAGCAGAAGCGCGGACTCACCCTGGTTGCCGGCGGCGAACAGGTGCCCCTCGGGGGCGCGGCGGCCGCGCGCCTGGGAGCGGCTCGTTGTCGTGCGCCGGCGCGCGACGCCCTTCACGGTGGCGCGCGTTGCGTCGCGGTCACGCCACAACACCAATTCGCAGCCGACGGCGCGCGCCAAAGTGCGCGCCCCGCGGCCGATTTCTTGGGCCAGTGCCGTGAGATCCGTGACATCGACCAAGCGCACGACGAGGTCGGCGTGGTTGCGGTCGCGATGCCGGCGCGATTCGCGCGCCGCGCGCCGTAAGAACACCGGCGCGCCGCCCGACGGCCGCGCCGTTCGGCGCGCTACACCGTGGCCGGGGGCTGCAGTGACGAGCGTATCGACGCGCCGTTGTCGCAACTCGACCTGGCCTTGGGCAATGAAGGGTCGTTCGTGGCGATGCATTGCTGTTCGGACGCCGTTCGTGCACGAGCCGTGCCACGGAATTCCTTGACAGTCTTGCGCCTGCTTCCTTTACTCGCGATGGGCGGGGCGGATGTGTGGAGGACGACGTGGCGATCTGGAATGTCGCGCCAGGCGCGACACTCGATGCACACCAGGCGCCGCGTGCATTGCACGATCTCGCCCGGCGCCTGGAAGCCGATCCCGTCAAAGCCTGGGAATGGATCGATCGTCTGCAGACGCAGGCGGAGCGCGTGGCGGCTGGCGAACGCGTCCGCGGCGTCGTACCGACGCCGGCGGCGATCGCCACCCGCATGGCGGAGTTGCTGCTCGAAGCGCACCCGCCGGGACGCGTCCTGCGCGTGCTCGATGCCGGCTGCGGTCATGGGCGGCTCTTGGTGGCGGTGGCGCGCGTCGCATCCGAGCGCGGTCTCAGCGTCGATTGCGCCGGCGTCGACGTCGACGCCGATGCGGCGCGTTGGACGCAAGCGCTGGCGCCGCTGGTGCGCGCCGGCGCCGGCACCGCGGTCACCGCGTGGCGCGTTCACGCCGCCGACTTCCTCTCGGCATCCGGCGGCGGAGCGGATTGCGATGCCATCATCGCCAATCCGCCGTATGTGCCGTTGCGGGCGCTCGGCGCGGCGGCGCGGTCACGGTTAACGGCCGGTGCCGGTGAGTGCGGCACCGGAGACATGGCGGCGCTGTTCGTGGCGCGCATCCTGGGGCGATTGCGATCCGAGGGCCGGATGGTGGTGATCGTCCCGAACAAACTGCTGGTGACCGGATACGCGGCGCGGCTCCGCAAACAGTTGCTCGATACCGCGTGTCTCGAAACACTTTGGGATCTGTCCGACCGGCGCGTTTTCCCAGGCCACGGCGCGTATCCGGTGGTTCTTGTCGCCCGCCGCACTGCTGCGGCGCCCGGGCATGAAACGCAAGTGCTCGGCGCGGACGGCGCCGGGCGCGCCCGATGGCCGCAGCGGGTGCTGGCCGAGTTGCCGGACCAGGTCATTCCCGCCGGCATGCCCACCGACTTGTTGCCGATCGTGCGCACGGTGTTGGCCGAGCCGCGACTGCGCGATCGCGCCACGGTGCACTGCGGCATCGCGGCCAGCGGCTTCGGACGCGCCATCGGCCACGGCGCGGCGCGGATTCTGACCGCCGCCGACGTCGGGCGCTTTCGCGTCGCTCCAGCGCGGCCATTCGCACCCGAGCGCGCCGGAATCGAAGCGCACAAACTGGCGCGATTCGACGCCCCGAAGATCGTCGTGCCGGGAATGTTTCGGCGCCTGTGTGCAGCGTATGACGCGAGCGGCGCGTTGCTGGGGCGGGTTTATTTCATGCCGCTCTGCGGCACGACAGCCACCGAGCGGGAGGCGTACCGCTGTGCCGCGCTCGCGTTGCTCAATTCGCGGTTGTATGCCGTTCTGTACGCGGCACTCTTCGGCGCCGTAGCGCAGTCCGGCGGGTATCTGCGTTTGAACGCGCCGTACTTGCGCGCCCTGCCGTGGCCCGCTCGGCCGGCGCCGCGCGACCTCGTTGAACTCGTGCCGGGACTCGAATGTGGTGCGGATCCGGAGCTCGAGGCGCGCCTGGACGACGCAGTCGAGGACTGGTTCGGGCTCCAGGCGGATGCGCGGACGGTTCTGGAACGTTTGGCACGAAACTTCCCGCCAAGTGCCCTCGTTCCGGACAAGATCCCGCGCCACGGTTCGAATCACGCCTCGGGGGCGAGCGCGGCCTCGTCTGCAACCACCAGTAAAAAAACGAGTTCCAGCGACGCCCGACGACGAAATTTCGTTGGCATGGACGTTGCTTGACTCCGCCTTCGGCTTCTGCTAGTTCTTGCGTCGAAACTCAGGTGACCTGCGGCGCCGCCCTCGTGCGGCCCTAAGGACCAAAGCGACAGCGGGACCGGGCGGCAAGCCTTTGCGTGACCACCGGACGAAGACCTCGGGGTCGGCGCGGTTCCGCCGCACCAGACCAAGGGGAGAGAACGTGCGTGTTCGGGTGGCAGGCAGGGGGCTCGCAGGTCTCGGGTGCGTTCTTTGGATTGCGGCCTTGGCCGCGTGCTCCCGTAACCAGCCTCCCGGCCCGGCACACGACGGCGACCAGCCGCAGCAGATCACGCAGGGCTTCACGACGACCGAAAGCGACAGCGGGATCGTGCGCTATGTGTTGCACGCCAAGGTGGCGCGCTTCTACTCCGGCGACGTGACCCGCGCCGACGACGTCGAAGTGGAGTTCTTCGAGCGCGGCCAACGGGTGTCGTTGCTGCGCTCGAAGCAAGGGTTCGTGGATGGCGATGGCCGGCTGCGAGCGGTGGGGAATGTCGTCGTGACGTCGACCGAAGGCGCCGTACTCACGACCGACGAACTCTACTGGGATCGCGGCAAGAACAAGATTCGTGCGGACGGTGCGTTCAAGATCGTCGAGAAGGGTGAACCGCTCACCGGCACCGGGCTGACCACGGATCCGGACCTGACGCTCATCGAGGTCGATTCGAACGTGCAGGGCACGACCGTACTCGACAAGTCGGAGGAAAAGCCATGAGCGTGGCGGCGCCGGCGGCACGGGTCGTGGCGAAACCGATCGCGCTCGAAGGCCGGGCGCTCGGCAAGAGCTACGGCTCACGGCGGGTGGTCGACGGCATCGACGTCCACGTGAAGAGCGGCGAGATCGTCGGGCTCTTGGGGCCAAACGGGGCCGGCAAGACGACGACGTTCTACATGCTGGTGGGCATGATCCGGCCCGATTCGGGCAGCGTGCTTTTGGGTGGCGCGAACATTTCGAAACTGCCGATGTACAAGCGGGCCCGGCGCGGTGTCGGGTACTTGCCGCAAGAGGCGTCGGTGTTCAGGCGGCTGACGGTCGAGGAGAACGTGATGGCGATTCTCGAGACGCGGCAGATGACCGCCAGAGCGCGCCGGGCACGTGTCGAAGCACTGCTGACCGAAATGCGGCTGACCCACGTGCGCAAGAATCTCGGCAGCCAGTTGTCCGGCGGCGAACGGCGGCGCGTCGAAATCGCCCGGGCGCTGACCGCAGAGCCGCGCTTCATGTTGCTCGACGAACCGTTTTCGGGCATCGACCCGATCGCGGTGGCGGACATTCAGCAGACTGTCAGCCAGTTGCGCGAACGGGGCATGGGCATCCTGATCACCGATCATAACGTGCGCGAGACACTGCGAATCACCGATCGCGCCTACATCATGTACGACGGGAAGATCTTGCTGTCGGGCACGGCGGAGGCCCTCGCCTCCGATCCCGAAGCGCGCAAGATCTACCTGGGGGAACGGTTCCAGCTCTGAAGGCTGGACGGAGGAACGGGAGTCGCACATGGAGATGAAATTCGGCCTTCAGATGCGTCAGACCCAGCGTTTGGTCATGACGCCCAAGCTCCAGCAGGCGCTGAAGCTGTTGCAGGTTCCGACCCTCGAACTGCAACAGATCCTCAAGCAGGAAATTCTGCAGAACCCGATGCTCGAGGAAATCGAGGACATCGAGGACGAACAGGAAGAACGCGCCGACGATCCCGAATCCGAACAGGAGGCGGCGCCGGATTCCGACACCCTGCCGACGACGGCGGAATCGGACGAGGCGGAGCGCCGGGACACGGCGGCCGCCGAGGACGGGCCGACCGAAAAGGAACCGGACCAGAGCTGGGACGACTACTTCAATGACGGCTTCGATCTCGGATACAAGCGCAGCGAGGACGAGCAGGACGAGTTCTACGAGCGGGTGCCGATCGCGAAGACCTCCGCTATCGACAACCTGTTGTCGCAGTTGCGCATCGCGACCAGCGACCCGCTGGAGCAGCGCATCGGCGAGTTTCTGATCGGCAGCCTGAACGAGTCGGGCTATCTGACCAACAACCTCGAAGAAGCGGCGAACACGTTTCGCGTCGAGCTGGCGGTCGTGGAACGCGTCCTGGCGATCATTCAAGCCATGGATCCGGTGGGCATCGGGGCCCGGAGCTTGCAGGAATCCCTGCTCATCCAACTGCGCTCCCGCGGCCTGGCCGATTCGATCGCGGCCGAGATCATCCGCGACCATTTCGATTCGCTCAAGCAACGCAAGTATTCGGAGATCGCCAAGCGCCTGCACCTCACGGTGGAGGAAATCCAGGAGCATGCCAACGTCATCAAGGATCTCGACCCGAAGCCCGGCTTCGAGCTGACGACCAACGATGCGCGCTACATCACGCCCGACCTCATCGTCGAACGCGTCGGCGAAGAATACGTCGTGTTCCTGAACGACAAGAATGTGCCGCGCTTGCGCATCAGCAATGCGTACAAGAAGGAACTCGAGAAGGGCCAGACCACCAACGGCGCGAAAGAAACCCGGGATTTCATTCTCGGCCGGCTGTCGTCTGCGAAATGGCTCATTCAAACCATCGAACAACGCCGTAAGACGATGGTCAAGGTGATGGAATGCATCGTCGACGAGCAGCGCGAGTTCTTCGAAAAGGGGCCCGGGGCGCTCCGACCCTTGACGCTGCAGCAAGTCGCCAGTAGAATCGGGATGCACGAGAGTACGGTCAGTCGCGTGACGACCAACAAATACGTTCAGACACCGCGCGGCGTGTTCGAACTGAAGTACTTCTTCTCCTCCAGCCTCGACACCGAGGACGGAGACGAGGTTTCGGCGAAGGCAGCCAAGACGCGCATTCTGGACATCATCGGGAGGGAAGACGCCCGGCGTCCTCTGTCGGACCAAAAAATCGCCGACATCCTGAAGCAAGACGGACTGATCATCGCGCGCCGGACCGTAGCGAAGTACCGCGAACAACTGAAGATCCTGCCGGCGCGGCTTCGCAAGCAGTACTGACCGGCAGCGGCGCTCGTCGCGACGGCAGCGGCTCACATCGATGCTCGGTGAGGCCATGACGCTGTTCAGGTTCGCACAACTCGCAGATCGAACCGGCCGGACGCGCTTGGCGTGCCCGGCCGCTTCGTTTTGGGGCCCGGCACGCCGCACACTCCTGGGCTCCCGATCCACGCAGTCCTGCAGGCAAAAAGGGGCGACACCATGCAAGTGACGGTCACAGGTCGGCACTTCGAGGTCCGGCCGGCGCTGCGTTCGTATCTCGACGTACGGCTCGAACGGCTGCTCCGCTACGTCGGCAAAATCGAGTCCGCGCACGTCATGCTGAGTGCGCAGAAGCTCCAGAACCGGGCCGAGATTGTCCTGCACGCCGGCGGCAAGGAGTTCACCAGCAAGGACGTCTCGGACGACATGTACGCGGCGGTCGACGGCGTCGTCGACAAGATCGAAAAACAACTGCGCCGTTTCAAGGATCGCCGCACTACGGCCCGCAAGAACGGCATCAAGGCGGCCCCGAACGGCCAGGCGAAACTCGGCACACTGCGGGTCCTGCGCGCCGACACGGTGGGGAACGGCACGTTGCAGCACGACTTGCTGGAGGCGCTCGACTACCCGCTCATCGATCTGACCGTCGAAGAGGCGATCACGCGACTGCAGAAAACGGGCGATCCGTTCGTGGTGTTCTTGCACCAGACCTCGGCTGACCTGCATGTCGTCTACGTGCGGCCCGATGGCAACTTCGGGGTCCTCAACCTGCACGCCAGCGCGTAGCGGACCGCCTGGGGTCCCGGCGCGAGTGCCGGGGTTCGGCGGCATGCCGCGCACGGGCTCGAGCGCCGCGGGCGCGGGCGTGCCGGGCCTGCCGGCCTTGCCCCGAAGGGTGCGCATCGTGCCTGGGTGGCGAAACGGTGGCGCGGTGCGGCGCCATATGACTACAATCTCCGGCGGTGCGGTACCAGCCGCGGGGGGTGGAGTTGATGCGCAGCCTGCCGGTAGACGGTTTTTTTGCCGAAAAGCGCGACGTCTACGAACTGGACCTTTTGACCCAGACCGCCGCCTCGGCGCGCCCGATCACGCTGCGGGAGATCAACCGCCCCGGCATGTGCTTGGCCGGCTTTACCGGCAATTTCCTGCACGAGCGTATCCAGATCCTCGGTGAGACCGAAATCCACTACTTGAGCACCCTGACCCTCGCCGACGCGCAGGGGGCGATCGACCGGCTGTTCCAGTTTCCGCTCGTTTGCATCATCGTCTGCAAGCGGCTCGACCCGCCGCCGAATCTCGTGCAGCAGGCCAACGAGCACGCGGTGCCGGTTTTCCGGACGCCGCAGTCGACGACGCCGTTCATCCATTCGCTGACCGAGTACCTGACGGTGTATTTCGCGCCGCGTGAAGCCGAGCACGCATCGCTCGTCGATGTGTACGGCGTTGGCCTGCTGTTCATGGGCCGCAGCGGCATCGGCAAAAGCGAGACGGCGCTCGATCTGGTGGAACGCGGCCATCGTCTGGTTGCGGACGATGTCGTCGAGGTGTTTCGCAAGGGCGAGGGCGTGCTGATCGGCCGCGGCCGCAAGTTACTGGAACATTGCATGGAGATTCGCGGCATCGGCGTCATCGATGTGCGCGAGATCTTCGGGATTCGCGCCATTCGCATTCAGAAGCGGGTCGAGGTCATCGTGCGTCTCGAGGAATGGCGCGAAGACCGCGAATACGACCGGCATGGGCTCGAACGCGAGACGACGGCGATCCTGGGAGTCGAAATCCCGACCGTCGTGATTCCGATCTTCCCGGGTAAGAACATCACCGTTCTGGCCGAGGTCGTCGCGCTGGATCACATGCTGCGGACGTACGGATTCAATGCCGCCGAAAATCTCCAGCAGCGCATCCTCGAGAGTTCGAAGATGCGCGTTCACCTCGAAGAATATTTGCAGAACGACGAGGAATAACGCTTTGCTTTCCGGCGTGATCGTCACCCATGCGGGTCTTGCAGAGGCCCTGCGCGCTGCGGCGGCGCACATCGCCGGCGATGTCACCGGCGTCGACGTGGTGTCGAACGACGGCCTGTCGGCGGAGGAACTGCGGGTGCGCGTGCGTGCGGCGCTCGAGCGCGCGAGTTCCGCCGGCAACGACGGCAGCATCGTGTTCACCGACATGGGCGGCGGCAGTTGTGCGACAGCCTGCCAGTCGGTCTTGCGCGATTTTCCAGCGACCCGCCTCGTGACCGGTGTCAACCTGCCGATGCTCGTGGACTTCGTCCTGCGCCGCGCCGATCTGGATTCCGACGCCATGGTGCAACGGTTGCTCCAGCGCGGCGTGTCCTCCATCCAGGAGATCCGGTGACGGCTCCCGCCACTGATCGTTGGCTGCGAATCGACGACCGCCTCCTGCACGGGCAAGTGCTGTTGGCGTGGGCGTCGGCGTTGCATCCGGAGCGCATCATTTTGGCGAGCGATGCGGTGGCCGGCGATCCGGAGCGCCGGAGTTTGTACGGCGAGCTGCCGCACGAGGACTTCGCGATCGACGTGTGCACGCTGGCGGAAGCCGCTCGGGCGTTGGCGAATCAGGGGCGGGTGTTCGCGGTCTGCGCCAGCCCCGCCGAGGCGCTCAGCATCGTCGATCTGGGGGCGCCGCTGTCGACGGTCATCGTCGGCGGCATGCACCGTTCGGGAGCCAAGAAGCGTTTGCTGGACTACGTGTACTTGTCGCCGGAGGATGCGGCGTCTTTGCAGGCGCTCCTGGACCGCGGCGTGCGCGTCGAGGCGCGCGATCTGCCGGGGAGCCGCGGCGTGGTGTTGGATGCGGCGGCGCTGGCTGCCGTGTGGGGCTGAAGGGGAGCGGAATGCCGTCCATCGATCTCGTGCTCGCGGCGCACAACCACCAGCCGGTGGGCAACTTCGACCACGTCATCGAAGACGCGTACCAGCGCGCCTACCGGCCGTTCCTCGAGGTGTTGGCACGCCATCCCGCGGTGCGGTTTTCGCTCCATCAGCCGGGCATCCTGTGGGAATGGCTCGAGGCGCGGCATCCGGAATACCTGCGCCAGGTCGAAAGCCTCGTGCAACGCGGCCAGGTCGAATTGCTTTCCGGCGGCTACTACGAGCCGATCTTGTCGGTGATTCCGGCCCGCGACCGCCGCGGCCAGCTCGAAAAACTGAACGCTTGGCTCGAACGGCGTTTTGGCGTCCGGCCGCGCGGTGCTTGGCTCGCGGAGCGCGTCTGGGAACCACATCTCGCGCAGACCCTGGCCGAAACCGGCCTGCAGTTCACGATTCTCGATGATTCACATTTCAAGAGCGCCGGCATTCCCGAGAGCCAGCTCGACGGTTACTACGTCACCGAAGAGGATGGCTTGGTGCTGCGGGTGTTTCCCATCAGCCAGAAACTGCGCTATCTCATTCCTTTCGCGCCGCCCGAGGACACGATCGCCCTGCTGAGACTCGCCTCCGAGGCGCCGTCGCGCGCCGAAGCGCCGGTTCTCGTCCTTGCCGACGACGGCGAAAAATTCGGCCTGTGGAGTTCGACGTTTGCGTTGTGCTACGAGCAGGGGTGGCTCGAGCGGTTTTTTCTCGCTCTCGAAGCCAATGCCGATTGGCTGCGCACCCGCACCTTTTCCGAGGTCATGGATCGCACCGCACCGCGCGGCCGCACGTATTTGCCGACCGCGTCCTACGCCGAGATGATGGAGTGGGCGCTGCCCCCGGCGGCGCAACGCGCCTTGCACCAGGCGATGATACGTGTCGCAGGCGCCGCCGACTCGCCGCACGCCAACGACGCTGAACTGAAAATCTTCGTGCGCGGCGGCTTCTGGCGCAACTTCCTCGCCAAGTACCCCGAAAGCAATTGGATGCACAAGCGCATGCTGGATGTCAGCCGGCGGGTCGCGGCGTATGGCGAGCGCTGGGGCGCCGATCACGCCGGGGTGCGCCAGGCGCGCGAGGCGCTGTGGAAGAGCCAGTGCAATTGCGCCTATTGGCACGGGCTGTTCGGCGGTCTCTATCTGCCGCACTTGCGCGGCGCCGTCTATGAACAGATTCTTGGCGCCGAGGCGGCGCTCGAAAGCATCGAACCATTGCCGGCACTCGAGATCCTGGACATCGATGCCGACGAACGCCTGGAGATCATCCTGCGCACGCCATCGTTGCAGGCGATCCTGGATCCGGACGAAGGCGGCGCGGTCTTCGAACTCGATGACCGCCGAAAGCCGTTCAATCTGCTCGACACGATGGCGCGCCGCGAAGAGGCGTACCACGACCGGCTGCGCAGCCTTGGCGCGCCCGCCGCGGCCGCGGCCGCCCACTCCGAAGGCGGCGCAGTCAGCATTCACGACGTCGTCTCGGTGAAGGAAGCGGGCCTCGAGGCGCGCTTGTTCCAGGACGTGTACCGGCGCGGCAGCTTGATCGATCACGCCCTCGCTTCGGAAGTGCAATTCGAGCAATTCGTCGCCGCGACCTTGCCGGAGGTCGCCGATCTGGCCGGGGCGCGCTACGTGTGGACCCAGGAGGACGAGGGCGTGCGTCTCGAACGCACCACGCCGCTCCTTGTTCCCGGCACGCCGCGCCTGCACGTCGTGAAGCGCATTCGGTTGGCGGGGGACACGTTGTCGGCGGACTACGAACTGGTCGTGGATGGTCCCGAGCCGGCCGAGTTCACTTTCGGAGTGGAACTCGCGGTCAACTTCCAAGCCGGGGACGCGCCCGATCGTTATTTCGAGGTGCCGGGCCGGGTCCTCGAAGACCGGCGCTTGGTGAGCGCCGGCGCGCTCGACGCCGTCCAACGTGTCGACTTGGTGGATGAGTGGCTCAAGCTCCGCGCCTGCCTCGAGACGCGCGGCGCGGCGCGCGTCTGGCGCATGCCGATCGAAACGGTGTCGAATTCGGAGAGCGGCTTCGAACGCGTGTTCCAGGGATCGGCCGTGATGTTCCAGTGGCCGTTGCATCTCGAGCCGGGCAGGCCATGGACGGTGCGCGTCGTGCAGCGCGTCGAACGATGGTGAGTGAAGTGCCGGCATTCGGATGGACGGTGCTCGCCGGCGCGGTGCTGGCGCTCGACGATGCGGCTGGGGTGTCGTTGCTGATTTCCGAACCAGTCTTTGCGGGCGCCGTGTTTGGCCTGCTCTCCGGGCGCTTCGCGGCCGGTGTGGCGGCCGGTGCTCTCCTGCAATGCCTGTCGATGGTGACGCTGCGAGTTGGCGGGGCGCGGGCCCCGGAAGGCTGGCTGGGCGCCGCCGCGGCGGTCGCGGCGCTGCCGCCGGAGGTGTCGTTCGACGGCTTGGACTGGCTCTCGGCTGCATCGCTCACCGGTCCGGTCGCGGCCGGCATCGTTGCCGCGTTCCTGGGGCGCGCTCTCCGCGACTTCCAACGGCGGATCGTGGCGTTGTGCGCCGGCGGCGCCATCGAGCGCGCGGCGGCCGGCGATGCGAGTGCCGCAACACGCCTGCACGTGGCGGCGATTGGCGCTCATGCGGTACGCGGCGCCGCGTCGGTCGCGGTGGTGTTCGCGATGGCTCCACGCTTCGCCGCGTTGGTGACCGCGGCGGTGCCCGACGTCCGCGGCGGCTGGATCGCGCTCGGCATTGGCATCGTGGCGCTCGGCCGCGTGGCGCCAAGTCGCCGGCGCTGGACTTGGGTGGCCGGAGCGGCCCTTGGCGCTCTCTGGGTTCTTTCGTAAGGCGGACCTGAAGGTGAAGCGAGATCTTTGGCCGGTGTTCTGGCGCGGCTGGACGCTCGATGCGTCGTGGCATGCGGAGCGTATGCAAGCGCTCGGTGTGTTGTTCGCGCTGCGGCCGCTGCTCGAGCGCAATATCGAACGCGGTGTAGCGCTCGAACGGCACACCGCGCCCTTCAACGCCAACACGTGGATGGCGCCGGCGCTCTTGGCGGCAATGGCGCGCCTCGAGTCGGAACGCCGCGGCGCGGAAGCGGTGCGGATGCGCGACATCGTCTCGCCGGTGTTGTCGGGGATCGGCGATATTTTCGTCTGGAGCCGTTGCCGTCCGGCGTGCTTGGTTCTGGCAGTGACCGGCGTGCTGGTGGGTTCGCCGGTCGTGGGCCTGCTCACGGCGCTCGGTGTGTACATTGCCGTGCTCGCCGTCCATACGTGGCACGGGTTTGCGGCCGGCGCCGCGGCCGGAGCCGACCTGGCGCGCAAGCTGCCGGCGTTGCAGCCATCCCGCGCCGTCGCCCGAGCCGCGCACGTCATCCTTGGACTCGCGACAGGTGCTTGGTGCGTTGCGGGCGGTATCCATGCGTGGCGCGTCGCGCCCAGCGCGGCTTTCCTTCTCTCGGGCGCCCTCGCCGTGGGTTACACTGCCAGCAAACGCCAGCTGCCCGCCGGGCTTGTGTTCTTGGGAATCGTCGCCTTCTTGGGCGTCCTGCGCTTGTTTCACAGCCCGGCCGGGTTGCCATGACACGGCGTGAAGTGACGATACGAAATGAACTGGGCATGCACTTGCGTTCAGCCGGTGCCTTCGTGCGCATCGCGGCCAAGTTCAAGGCGCAGATTCGTGTCGCGACTCCCGAAGTCGGCGCGGTGGATGGCAAGAGCATCCTCGGCTTGGTGACGCTGGGAGCGTCGCGCGGCTGTGCGCTGTTCATCACCGCCGACGGTCCGGATGAGGTCGAAGCCGCCGACGCACTCGCGGCACTGGTCAACGATGGGTTCGGGGAGTAAGCCGATGTCGAATGAACTGCGATTGCGCGGCGTCGCTGTTTCCCCGGGCATCGTGCTGGGCAAAGCCTACGTGCGGCAACCCGAAGAAGTCGTCGTTCCGAACTTCGTGGTCGACGCCTCGAAAGTCGAAGCCGAGATCCAGCGTCTGCATGCCGCGCTCCGCCAGACGCGCGAAGGAATCGAGGCGACGCGCCAGCAGCTCGCCGACCGCATGGGCGAAGACCATGCCGAGATCTTCGACGCCCATCTGCTCATTCTCGAAGATACGAAGGCCATCGAGGACACCGAGCAACTCATTCGCGACAGCCTCATGTGCGCCGAATTCGCCTTCAATCGCGTCATCGGCCGGATTCTGGAATCGTTCGAGAGCATCGGCGATGCGTACCTGAAGGAGCGCCGCACCGATATCCAGGACGTGCGCCGGCGCGTGCTCCGCAATCTCACCGGCCAGGAATTGCAGGCCTTCGGCGCGCCGAACGAGGAATCGGCGATCGTCGCGCACGATGTGTCGCCATCCGACACGGCGATGATCGACCGCCGCTTCGTCTTGGCGATCGCCACCGATCTGGGCGGCCGCACCTCGCACGCCGCCATCCTGGCGCGCAGCTACGGCATCGCCTGCGTCGTCGGCGTCGACGGCCTGTCGGCACAGGCGGTGCACGGCGATCAGATCATCGTCGACGGCAATCAGGGTGTCGTCATCTTGCGGCCCACGGCAGAGACGGTGCGCGAATACGAACACGCCCGCCAGCGTTTCATCGAGCTCGAGCGCCAGTTGCTGACCCTGAAGGAATTTCCGGCCATCACCCTCGACGGGCGCACGATCGAACTGTCGGCGAACATCAAATCGCCGGACGAGACCACGACCGCAATCGCCAAAGGCGCCAAGGGGATCGGGCTGTACCGTACCGAGTACCTGTTCCTGATGCGTGGCGACCTGCCGTCGGAAGACGAACAAGTGGATGCCTACACGCGCGTCATGCGCGACATGGCGCCCGAGACGGTCATCTTTCGCACCCTCGACATTGGCGGCGACAAGTTCGCCAGCTATCTCGGCCCCGGCCACAGCGAGCTGAACCCTTTTCTGGGCTGGCGCGGCATCCGTTTCTTGCTGACGCGGCACGATATCTTTCGCACCCAGTTGCGGGCGTTCTTCCGGGCCTCGGCCGGTGGCAAGCTCAAGATCATGTTCCCGATGATCACCGGGCTCGAAGAAGTCCGGGCCGCGACCGCGCTCGTGGAGGAAGTGAAGCGTGACCTCACCGAGGAAGGTTACGCATTCGATGCGACCGCCGAGATTGGAGTCATGATCGAAACGCCGGCCGCGGTCGCGATTGCCGATTTGCTGGCCCGCGAGACCGATTTCTTCAGCATTGGATCGAACGACCTGATCCAGTATACGCTGGCGGTCGACCGCGGCAATGCGCGCATCAGCTATCTCTACGAGCCGATGCATCCGAGCATCCTGCGCCTGATTCGCAATACCGTCGAAGCGGGGCACGCCCACGACATCTGGGTCGGCATGTGCGGCGAAGTGGCCGGCGACCCGCTCTACAGCGTTCTCTTGGTCGGCTTGGGGCTCGACGAATTGTCGATCAGTGCGTACATGATTCCGGAAGTCAAACGCATCATTCGCAGCATCACCTACGACGAAGCGAAGATGCTGGTGAAAAAAGCCATGGGACTGTCCACCGCGGCCGAAATCCGCCGCCTGGTGCACGGTGTCATGCACGAACGTTTCCCCGATCTGGTGGCGGAGGACCGGCCATGAACAACCTCGACGACAGCGGCGCGCTCGCGGCCGCCGACCCAGGCGGCATGATCGGCATGGTCGCGGGCTTGCCCGAGCAGTTGGCGCGCGGCGCCGTGGTGCGCTCGGCGCTTGGCGCGTCGGCCGGCCCGGTGGCGGCGCCGGTCTCGCGCCCAGTGCTCGTGTGCGGTATGGGCGGCTCGGCGATCGGCGGCGACATGGCGGCGGCCTGGGCGGCGACGCATGGGGTGCGGGTCGCGGTGCACCGCGGCTATGGGCTCCCGGCTTGGGCCGGGCGTGAAACGCTCGTGCTCTTCTCGAGTTATTCCGGCAATACCGAGGAAACGTTGTCGGCGTTCGACGCGGCGGCGGCGCACGGCGCCGACCGGCGCTCGTTGGCAACCGGCGGGGCGCTCGCCGTGCGGGCGCGCGCCGCGGGTGCACCACTCGTCGAAATCCCAAGCGGCGGCCTGCAGCCGCGAGCGGCCCTGGGCCACTCGTTGGTCGCACAGCTCGTGCAGCTGCACCATGCCGGGGTGCTGCCCGACCCGGTCGCCGATCTCGAACGCAGTGCGGCACATTTGCGAACCCTGGCGGGCCATTACAGTCCCAACGTCCCCGAAGCTTCGAACCCAGCGAAGCGTTTAGCGCGGCGCTGGCACGAACACCTGCCGGTCATTTACACGGGCTCCGGATGCATGCAGCCGGTGGGAGTGCGCTGGCGCGGTCAAATCAACGAGAACGCCAAGAGCCTGGCGGTCGCGTCCGTGCTGCCCGAACTCGACCACAACGAGATCATGGGTTGGACCGCGTTGCCGGAGGTGCGGCGCCGCGTGGCGCTCGTCTTCCTGCGCGATGCCCAAGACGCCGGTGCGGTCGATCTGCGCATGCGCGTCACGTCCGAAATCCTCGCACCGCGGGTGGGCGCCGTCGAGTGGATCGAGTCGGCCGGCGACACGGTGCTCGAGCGCATGCTGGGTGCCGCGTGGCTCGGTGACTGGGCGAGCCTCTACCTGGCGTTCCTCTACGGCGTCGATCCGACTCCCGTCGCCGAGATCGACGTCCTGAAAAGCCGTTTGGCGGCAGCGGCCGCCGCCGCTCAGCCAGCCTGAGGCCGAGGGTCGGTGGCCGGCCGAGCCGCCTGCCGCCCGCACCACGACATGGCCTGGGTGCCTCCACCATTCGTGGCCGCTCGTGTTAAGCTGTTTCGTTCGCGTTCGCGTTTGTAACCCACATGGAGGACGTCGTTGAAGGCCGTCATTCCGGTGGCGGGCAAAGGCACCCGGTTGCGCCCGCACACGCACACGATTCCGAAGCCGCTGGTGAATGTGGCGGGGAAGCCCATTTTGGCGCACATCATCGACGACCTGCGCGCCGCAGGGGTCGAGGCGATGGCGTTCGTGGTGGACAGTGACACCATTCCCGAGTGGGTGCGCCGGACGTATCCGGATCTCGACGCGACATTCGTTCCGCAGCCCACCCCGGATGGGTTGGGCGGCGCCATTCACCGGACCCGTGACTTCGGCGCCGGCGGCCCGCTGCTGATTCTGCTCGGCGACACGATCGTGCGCGCCGATTTCCGCGGCATCGTCGAGCGCGACGCGAATCTCATCGGCGTCAAGCACGTCGACGATCCGCGCCGCTTCGGCGTCTGTCTCGTCGAAGGCGATCACATCACGGGAATGATCGAAAAACCGGCCACGCCGGTGTCGAATCTGGCGGTCGTCGGCATCTATCGCTTCCGGGATGCGACGCCGCTCTACGACGCGCTGGATGAGAACGTCCGCCAAGGGGTGCGGACGCGCGGCGAATTCCAACTGACCGACGCATTGCAAAAAATGATCGACCGCGGTATCGACATGCGCACCACACCCATCGAGGGCTGGTTCGACTGCGGCACCATCGAGACACTGCTGGCCACCAACCGGTTCCTGCTCGAAGAGCGTGGCCAGCGCTACGAACGTGCCGGCAACCTGATCGTACCGCCCGTCGCCATTCACGAGACGGCGACGCTCGTCGATTCGATCGTCGGCCCGCACGTTTCGATCGCACAAGGGGCGCGCGTCGAGCGCTCGATCGTCCGCAATTCGATCATTCACGACGAAGCCACGGTGGAGAACGCGCTTCTGGACGCCAGCGTCATCGGCAATCGCGCCAGCGTCCTTGGCCGTTCGTCGCGGCTCAATGTCGGCGATTCCACCGAACTCGATTTCAATTAGTCGCACAGGGCACGAACACAGGAGACAATTGCGATGGCAGAGAAGCACCTGTTCACGTCCGAGTCGGTGACCGAAGGACACCCGGACAAGATCGCGGATCAGATTTCGGACGCGATCCTCGACGCCATGTTGACCGATGACGAGACCAGCCGGGTCGCCTGCGAGGTCATGGTGACGACCGGCGTGGCCTTTGTGGCCGGCGAAATCACCACGAATACCTACGTGCCGATTCCGAAGCTGGTGCGCGAAGTGATCCGCGGCATCGGTTACACGCACTCGGATTATGGCTTCGACTGCGACACCTGCGCCGTCGTCGTCGCGATCGATTCGCAGTCGAAGGACATCAAGGAAGCCGTCGATCGCGACGGTGCGGGCGACCAGGGGCTGATGTTCGGTTTCGCGTGCCGCGAGACACGCCAGCTCATGCCGATGCCGATTATGCTGGCGCACCGGCTCGTGCGGCGCATGTCGGAAGTCCGTAAGGACGGTTCCCTGGCTTACTTGCGGCCGGACGGCAAGTCGCAGGTGACGATCGAGTACGACGGGGTGCGCCCGGCGCGGGTGCAGACGGTCGTTCTGTCGGCCCAGCACGATGAGCAGGTGACTCAGGAACGCATTCGCAAGGATCTCATCGAACACGTCGCCAAGCCGGTTCTCGCCGGCGAGGAGATCGACGCCTCGAACGTCATCTTCCACATCAATCCGAGCGGCCGCTTCGTGACCGGCGGGCCGATGGGCGACTGCGGGTTGACGGGCCGCAAGATCATTGTCGACACCTACGGCGGCATGGGCCGCCACGGCGGCGGCGCCTTCAGCGGCAAGGACCCGTCCAAGGTCGACCGTTCGGCGAGTTATGCCGCGCGCCACATCGCCAAGAACGTCGTGGCGGCGGGACTCGCGGATCGCGCCGAAGTCCAACTTGCGTATGCCATCGGTGTCGCCGAACCCGTCTCGGTGCGGGTCGATACCTTCGGCACCGGCAAGGTGGAGGAGGAGCGCATCGTGCGCGCCGTGCGCGATACGTTTCCGCTCACGCCACGTGGCATCATTCAGGCGCTCGGGCTGCTCAATCCCATGTATCAGAAGACCGCGGCGTACGGGCATTTCGGACGCGAGGAAGAGGGCTTCTCGTGGGAGAAGCTCGACCGGGTGGAGCAACTGAAGCGCAGTGTCTGAAGCGCACCCGAGCCAGACCGACGAGTCCGAACTGGCGGCGCTTTTGGCGCGGCGTGAGATTCGGCGCGGCGGCGATCTCGACCCGCGCCGTGCCGATGCGGACGCACGCCCGCTGGTGGCGGCGTCGGTCCTGGTGCTCCTGGAACGCGGTCCCGCCTGGCGCGTGGTCCTGACCAAGCGCACGACGAACGTCGACCTGCACAAAGGTGAAGTCTCGTTCGCGGGTGGCATGCGCGATCCCGGTGATACCGATTCGCGCGCCACCGCGCTGCGGGAGGCCCACGAGGAAATCGGGCTCGATCCGGCGCATGTCACCGTGCTGGGGGAAATCGACGAACTCGTCACGGTGACGGGTTTCGTCGTGACGCCGGTCGTCGCGACCGTCGACCCGGATCGGCCGTTCCGTCCCAACCCCGGGGAAGTCGAACGCGTGTTGCGCGTCCCGCTCGAACACCTGCGCGACCCGACTTCATGGTTCGAAGACGTGCGAACGTGGCACGATCATACGTATGTGCTGCGCTCGTGCCGTTTCGGCGACGACATCATTTGGGGCGCGACGTCGCGCATGCTGCAGAATTTCCTGGAGATCGTGCCCCCGCACCTGCTGCGTTGACGTTGCGCCAAGGCAGCCCCGCCTTGGTTGGCGCCGTTCACCGGGCACCCCGCGGAACTTCGACCAACGTCCAGTCGCCGAGTTTGAGATGCGGTTGGTAGGCGATCTTGGCGTTCCGCAGGTCGTCGAGCCGGGTGCGTTCGACCAAGAACACGGGGCGGGGAAACTCTCGTGCCTGGCGCAGAACCACCGGCAGCGAATCATTGGGCAGAGCGGCGCGCTCGGCATAGAACAACAACGGGTTGTACAGCCGCCAAGAACCGGCGCCCAGGATCGGGATGCGCCGTCCTTCCGGCACGAGCGACTGCACCTCGGCGGCAGCGCTCACAAAGACCGCATTCTCGTTGCGGGTCATCAGGGCGGGGCGAATCCAGTAGATCGCGGCACCTGCGACGCAGGCGGCGGGTACCACCCAGCGCGCGAACCACAGCATGCCACGCCGATGGACTCCCAGGAGCACGCGTGCGGCGAGCAGCGAGAGCGGCGCCAGAATGGGAAAGATGTAGCGCGCCGATCGCGCGCTCGAGACGCTGCAGCAGACCACGCTCACAAGGACCCAAACCGCCAAGAGAAGATCCTCGCACGGCCGGCGGGCGCGCCACCGGCGGAGCGCCAACCCGGCGCCGATCAACCCGGGCAGAACCACCGGCTCGAATTCCACGAGCAGGATCCGCGGGTAGTCGAACAACAGGCCCGCAAGGCTCCACGCCTGCGTCGAACGCGTTGCCACTTCGCCGCCGTAGTGCGCCCGCAGGCCGTTCAGTCCGTCGAACCGGAAGAGCGCCCAGGGCCAAATGGCCCCCAGGACGAGTCCGGCGGCCGTACCGAGCAGAGCGTATCGGGCGGCGGGACGCTTGCCGCGCTGCAGGACTGCGTGATGCACCCCCACGACCAACACCGGCAAGAGTCCCAGCACACTCTTGGTGAGGAGCGTACCCGCGAGCGGCAGGCCCAATGCCAGGGCCCATCGCGGCCGTTGGCGAGACTCGACATACAACAGGATGAACAGCGTCACCCAAAAGGCGTTGGGAATCTCGAGCATGCAACGCCGCGCGTTCTGGAAAAAGAGCGGCGTCACCAACAGCAAGGCGCTGCCCACCACCGCGGTGTCGCGGTCCAGCAAGCGCTTGCCGATTCGAAACGTCATGCAGAAAATCCCGCACGCCATCAACGCACTCGGAATTCGGGCTGCCAGATTGCCTTCACCCACAAGATGATTCGCAGCCGCGAGCATCCAGAACGGGAGCGGCGGGTTCTGGAGGCTGGGCGTCTGGTCCCACGCCGGGATCAGGCCAAGGCCGTGCCGCGCCATCTCGACGCCCTTGCGCGCGTAGAAGCAATCGTCGAGCGCGAGGAGGGTGAGCTTGCCGGCGTTGGCGGTGAAAAAACACAGCGCAGCGAGGCCGACGCACCACACCCAGCGGCGCGCGTTCGCGTCGTGCAGCGGCTGCTGCGGATCCAGTCCGGCGGTTTTTGGCGCTGAGAATCGCACCGGCACAACATAGGATCAGCGGTTGACACGCGTCAACAGGGCCATCGCCACCGCACCGTAGATCAAGTTGCCGATCCAAGCGGCCACGAGCGGCGACAACCGTTCATTCTTGCCGAGCGCGGCACCGATCTGCTCGATCGCCAGGTAAGAAAAGCAGATCACGAGCGTCAAACCGAACCCCGACGCCATGCTGGCCTTCTTCTTCTGCGCCGAAAGTCCGATGCCGAGGAGTGCCAGCACCAGGCTCGTCCACGGGTACGAGAGCTTGGTGTACATGCTGACGACGAAGTCGTTGGGGTTGCCGCCGCTCTCGCGCACCATCTGGATCTGATGGTGCAGCCGTTCGTAGTTCATGGCGTTGGGATCGGGTTCGACACGCGCCAAGGCCTCGGGCGTTTCCTCGAGGTCGGGAACGCGGGTCACATAGAACGGCTCCGTCTTGTCGCCCGGGCGGGGCAAGAGCGAGGTCCGGACCGAATCCGCCGCCGGGCCACGCTCGACCTGGAACGTGCGCCGGAAACCGTCGTGGAACTCCCAGTGATCACGCACCCAGTCGGCGGTTGCGGCGTCCAGCCGCTGGATGATCCGGCCGTCGCGCGTTTGGTGCAGCACGACGCCGTTCATATGCTGGCTGCGGGTGTCGAGCAGTCGCACATAGTAGAAATAGCCGTTGGCACCCCGATACTTGAAGTCGGTCCGGATGGGGTCGTCGATCGGCGGCCGCTTTTCGATCTCGACGCGCTTGATCCGGCTGACGCGCGCATTGCAGTCGGGAACCACCTTTTCGGCGAGCAGCGCCGAAAAACCGACGCAGAGCAGTGCCACGAGGATCACCGGCCGGGTAATGCGCAGCATACTGACCCCGCTCGCCAGCAACGCGATCGTCTCGTTGTTCCGGCCCATCGCGCCGAAGGTGAAAAGCGTCGCGAGGACGACGTCGACCGGCAGGGTCAGGCGGACGATTTCGGGCAGCCCGAAAAAGTAATAGCGCAGAACGGTGAACACCGGCGAACGGTGGTCGATGAAGTCGTCGATGCGCTCGAAGAAATCGGCGAGCACGAAGAGGATGGCGAACGCAACGACGCAAATGCAGAACACTCGCAGCCACATCCGGAGCACGAGCTGGTCATGCAGGCGGAAGAGCGTCATGCGGACGAGCCTCGGACGAACGTGCGGCGGTTGCGCCGCCGCCGGAACCACCCCGGCCAGTGGCGCGGGTGCAGCCGTTCCCAGGCGATCGGCGTACTCTCGATGGAGGCGCGCCAGGCCAGCACGAGTCCCAGCACCGTAAACACGATATTAGCCGCCCACATGGCCAGGAACGGCGACAAGAGGCCGCGGTCGGCCAGCTTTTCCCCGCCGATGAGGAACAAATAGTAGACGAAGAAACACAGGATGCTGAACGTGATCGCGGTCGTCATGCCGCCCTTCCCGGAGCGGATTGCCAGCGGGCCGCCCAGTAGGACGAACACCAGGCAGGCGACCGGAATCGCGTATTTTTTCTGGATCTCCACTTCGAGAGATTCGATCTCGTGTTCGTACGATTGCAATGAAGTGGCCTGGATGTGCACGTCGTCGCGGACGCGCTCTTCGGCGCCGATCGTCAGTTGCCCGGCGGGCAATGGCCGCGTCTTGGCGAAGTGCACGCCGCGTTTCTCGGGATCGAGGAGGTCCAGTTTCTTCTGCACGAGCGTGTGCGCGGGCCGGGCGAACTGTTGCATGACCTGCGCCCTCTGAACGCGCTTCTCGGCGATCTCGGCCCGCATCATCGTGATGCTCATTTCGCGGTCGCTGCGGTATTCGCGTTCGGTGCGCATCAACTGCGAGCCGACATCGCGGATGAGGACCGTATGCTCGGTAAAGCGGGTAACTCGATAGACTTGATCCTTGCGCGCCTCGGCCTCCGGGAGCTGGTGCATCTCGCCGTCGTACAGGTCGACTTGCAGCGTGTTGCCGGCGTCGACCGGGATGATCCGGCCACGGGGTGCGACGATCAGATCGGGCGAGCGGTTCTGGTGCAACACGTACACCTCCACGTCGCGCACGTCGCCGGTTCGTTCGTCCTTGCCGCCGATGATGAGCTGATAGCCCTTGAGTTGGTCGACGAAGCGCCCCGGTTCGATATCGACGGTGGGGCGCTTGCGGGCGATGTCGGCGGTAAGGCCCGCGAGCCGGTGGTTGGACTCCGGCAAGATGCGGTCGTTGTAGACGATCATGCCGGCGCAACAGAGCGCCGCCACGATGAGCGCCGGGAGCAGGATGCGATACAGGTGGACGCCGGCGGCCTTGAGCGCGGTGACTTCGTTGTCGGCGGCCATTTGGCCGAACGCCATCAAGGTCGCAACCAGCACGGCCATTGGTATGGACAGTGCTAGTGTATGGCCGAGGCTCAACGCGAGGACCTCGGTGATCGTGAGTGGCGACACTCCCTTGGCCAGGAACTCGTCGAGAAAATCCTTGAAGACCTCGAGGAACAGCACCCCGGTAATCACGAAGAAGCCGAACATGAACGGCCCGGCGTGGTTGCGGAGGATGTAACGGTCGAGGAGCTTCATCGCGCTAATGCCTTGGCAGTGCGGAACTTGAGGTGGACGGTGCAGGCGCGAACGCTAACACGGCGACCCCGCCGTCTCAAGGGTTTTCCGAGCCGTTTCGGCGCTCGCCGAACGCCAGACACACCCTGAGTTCGTTGCGCCCCGTTGGTCGCGACGGCCGGCAGGCCGTGGGAGAGGTGCGCTTTCGTCCGACCTCTTTTGTGGATTCTCTGTCCAGCTTCGTGGACATTCCCCTGAGTTCGAAACGTTCGATCGCCATGCGCGCCGCGTCCGCACCCGGCGTGTGTGGAACGAGGTGAGCGGATCATGCGCCCCAGCCCCGCAAGAGCGACGCAGCGTGCCGGCCGCGTCGGCCGCGCCGGGCGTTGGTTGGGCCGGATCCTTGGTCTCGTCGCCTTTACGTCGCTGACGCTCGGTGCAGCCGTCGCACCGGCGCCCATCCGGATCGGCCTGCGCGCCACTTTCGAGCAGATGCTCGACCGCCAAAAGGCGCGGGCCGAAGGCCGCGCCGTGACGTTTGGGTTGAACCCCAACACGCCGAGCCCGTTCCGGCTCACCGACGAACCGCAGCGCGTCCCCACGACGGTCTACAGCCCATGGCTCGATACCGTGTTCGAAATTTCGGGACCCGGCTGGGTGCCGCGCGAACCGGAGTACTACGTCGTCGACGGCGCCTACCTGACGTACGACCCGCCCAATTTTCAGGATCCGTCGGTACGGGTGCGCGCCTTCGGGCGCGCTACCGCCGAGCGCACTCAGCTCGATGCCGCTGAACACGCCCTCTATACGTCGCGCCAGGCGGCGGCATTTGCCGGCGAGCACAAGGGCCTCTTCAATGCGGGCTCCGGAGTCAGTGTCACGGTGCCGATTCGGATGCCGGGCGTGTTGTCGGAGTTCTTCGGCCGCGGCGCCACCAACATCAAGGTGACGGGGCGCGAGAACATCTCCTTCGCCGGCGAGTCGCGCACCGTGAGTCCCTTCCTGGCCGGTGAACAGGGCCGCGGCCAAAGCATCTTTCCGCGCCTCGACATGAAGCAGGAGCTGCAGGTCAAACTGGACGGCACCATCGGCGACAAGGTGCACGTTCAGGTGGATCACAACAGCGCCGGATTTGGTGCCGACGCCAACCGCATCAACATCTACTACGAGGGCTACGACGACGACATTCTGCGCCGCATCGATCTTGGTGGCACGAACCTATCGCTGCCCGGGTCCAATCTGGTGTCGTTCTCCGGCGGGCATCAGGGCCTGTTCGGCATCAAAACGACGATGCGTCTCGGCGGGCTCGACTTGACGATGATCGCCAGCAAGGAAGAGGCGGACGTCGAGACGCGTACCGTGACGCCGTGGGGCGGCGCCGCCCGTCCGGTGCAGATCGAGGAGCGCAGTTTCCTGCGCGATCAGTTCTTCTTCTATTCGCGGCCGGATACGACCGGCGAGACGTTCGAAGGCACCTACGGCATCGACCCCGACAGCCTGTTCCTCGACTCGACGGCGCCCAATATCCGCGTCTTCGTCGACACCCAGGATCCAACGACGCAGCCGCAGCGCAACTACCGAGGATTCGCCGTCGCCGACCTCGCGACGTCGAATGAAACGCAAATGGTCGACGCCTACAACAACGCCAACAGCAACTCCCGTTTCCCGGTCCCCGGCGCCGCCGGCACCGTCCCGGGCGACAACGGCTATTGGAAGGAAATCGATCATGACGACCTGGGATTCGTGGTGCTGACACTCGGCAACACCAGGAAGATCCTGGGCTTCTATTTTCGCACCGGCCGGGTCCGTGACCGCGACGCGGTCGGTGTCGTGGTCACCGGTCCGAACGCGAGATGGGGCTCGGTCACCGACGATCCCCAGACCCGGGTGCGCTTGCGCCTCCTCCGCCATCCGGAACAGGACGCTAGTTTCTCGACCTACCCGAGCGCCGCCTACATGATGCGCCATGTCTACTATCTGGGTTCGGCGGGCATCACCAACCTCGACCTTCGGGTCGTGAGCAACAATCCGGCGCGACAGCCGCCGGACGTGCCGATCCTGTTGCAGAACTCGACCTATCTGCACATGTTCGGGCTCGACGAGTTTGGCGACCAGAACAGCGTCGGTCCCGACGGCAAGTTCGATCTGACGGACATCAACCGTCTCGACCGCGACAGCGGCTTTCTCTTCATGCCCGGCATTCGCCCGTTCAGTCCGCCGGAAAGCGTCTTGCGGCGGCGCGTCGGAACCATTCCGCAGATCGGCAACCGGGCCAACGCGCCCATCGATTCTCTTTTCTCTCAGGAAGAACGGATTTCGCCGACGCTCTACACTCTCAAGGACGACGATCGCAACCTGCCGCGCCTCAATTACCACTTCGACGTGGTCATCACCGGTACCGAGACCGAAATTACCCTTCCCCAGGACATCATCGAAGGTTCCGAAGTGGTGAAGCTCGACGGCCGCACCCTGACACGCGGCATCGACTACGACATCGAGAACTTCGCGGGCGGCAAGATCACGCTCAAAGGCGATGCGCTCGCTTCCGTGAGCCCGACGTCCCGTATCGAAGTCGCGTACCAATTCCGGCCGCTGTTCGGCGGCGGCAAATCGACGCTGCTCGGCGTGTCGGGTGAATACCAGCTCGGGAATCGCGGCAAACTGGCGTCGGTGCTCCTGTACGAGTCGACGGGTGGATTCACGCGCCGCCCGAAGCTGGGCGAGGAACCGACGCGCGCCGTCGTCGGCGACCTGAACGGCACCATGCGCTTCCAACCGAACTGGCTGACCAAGCTCGTGAATGCGCTGCCGTTCACCAACGCGACGGCCGCGAGCGCCCTCAACGTGGCGGCCGAAATCGCTACCAGCGTGCCGAATCCGAACACCCGCAAAGAGGCCTTCGTGGACGATTTGGAAGGCGCCGACGATTCGGACGACCAGAATCTGTCACGGACCAATTGGTCCTGGGCGTCGATCCCGATCGACGACCGGACCGGCACCAAAACGCGCGCCGACACCCTCTTGCGCCTGCCGGTGGCGTTCTACAACCCGCCGACCCGGGTGAAACGCTCGCATCTCATTCCGAACCTCAACGAGCGCGAGGGCAACGACGGTTTGACCGTTCTCGAAGTCGGGTTCGATCGCGCCAAACTGGCGGCCCTCCAAGACAGCCTGCCGATCGCCAAACGGGATTCTCTATGGTCCGGGATCATGCACTCCTTTGGCGCGACACCCATCGACATGACACGCACCAAGAGCATCGAGCTGTGGCTGAATGACGGCGAGCGAGCCGCGGCGGGGCGCACGGGGCGAATGCACATCGACTTCGGCAAGCTGAGCGAGGACTTCGTTTTCTTTCCGGAGACCCAGTTCGCGAATGCCCCGAGCCACTTCAACCGCGAAGCCGAGGCCGGTCATTTCACTGTCTCGGAGAACGATTTCGGATGGGACCATCAGGACCGCGGCTGCAGCGGCCTCAAGGATTCGGAAGCCGAGGACCTGCCGTTCGGCAGCGAGTGCTACCGGCCTTCCGTCTTGAACCGGGTGACCCAGCAATTCTTTCTGGCCAACGGCAGCGAAGGCAACCAGACGTACGACACCGAGGATCTCAACAACAACGGCCAGTTCGACGATACCAGTTCATATTTCAGTCTCAGCCTCGATTTGAGCGACCCGACGTTCGTGGTCGCCGACGGCCCGGTCATCACCGGCCATCCGGAGATTGCGTGGCGCAAGTACCGGCTCGATCTCGACCGGGTGGTCCCGCAAGTGTTTCGGGACGTTGCCGAGACCGATCCCAATTTGCGGCGCATTTCGTACATTCGCATCTGGTTCGAGGATACGCCGGGGACGCCGGCCGCCCAGTCGGTCTTCAACCGCAATATCGAAATCTTCGGCCTGCGTCTCACCAAGAACCAATGGTTCGACCTGGGGTTCTTCGGAGTCGACAGCACGAAGGTCGTGCCGCAGACGGCCGAGTCGTTCACGATCGGCGTCATCAACAACAAGGATGACGCGAACTACGAGCTGCCGCCGGCGAGCATCGAGCTCGATGAGACGGGTGTGCAGTCGCGCCAACAGTCGTTGCGCATTGGGTACAATAACCTCGCGCCGGGGCACGAGGTCGTGGCCGAGCGAAGCCTCGGCGGCGGCGCCCAAGGCACCGACTTCACTCTCTACAAGCGCCTGACGTATTTCGTGCACGCACCGCCGATTGCGCCCACGGACAGCGGTGCCACGGAGTTCTTCTTTCGCGTCGGCACCGACACGCTCAACTATTACGAGGTCGCGACTCCGGGTGCCGTACACCCCGGCTGGCTGCATGTGAGCGTCGATCTCGAGCAACTCACCGGGCTCAAGTTCCCAGAGGACTATCCCGGCGCGCGCGACACGATTCTGGCGTTCGGCGCCCAACGCATCATCCAGGTGTCAGCGCTCACCAAAGAGAAGAAGTTCGGCAATGACGTGCGCGTGACAGTGCGTGGTTCCCCGAGCTTCCAGCGCGTACTCCGCTTGTTCGTGGGCGTGCGCAACCGCGGCACACCGAATTTGGTCGAGGGCGTGGTGCCGGGCGGGCCGCGCGCCACCGGCGAGTACTGGTTCGACAACGTGCGTCTCGAAGAGGTGGAGAAAACTCCCGGCTACGCCCAGAGCTACAGCCTGGGGTTGAAGATCTCCGACTTGTTCGACATCTCCGGCGGGTACCGGAAGACCGACGGGGAATTCCGCCCCTTGCGGCAGCGCACCGGGTCGAACCGCGATGACCAAGGCTGGAACGCCCGGTTGAGCGTCGCGGATTTGTCGCGGCTCGTGCCGACGCTGGGATTCTCCATTCCGGTCGGCTACGGATACGAATGGAACCGGTCGCTGCCGAAGTTCTTCGAGCAAAGTGATACGCGCAATACACCGGAGCGCAAGCTCGACCAGCGCAACGAGAACGTTCGCAAGAGCTACAACTTCGGGGTCAGCAAGAAGCCGTCGCATTTCTGGCTCAGCAAGTTCACCCTCGACCGCCTGCAGTATTCGTTCGGCTCCGGCCGGACCGAGGCCCGGACATTCACGGCGCGCGACACGTCGACGACGCGGACTCAGAATCTGGCCTACGACCTGCCGTTGCGCGAACGCCCCCTGGCTTTGTGGGGCAAAACCCGTCTCAACCTGGTGCCCACGAACCTGAAGTTCTCGCTCCAGTCGAACGCCGGCGACGCCGTCAGTTACCGGGTGCGGCGCGTTGCCGGCGTCGACAGTCTGGCACGCCAGGTGACGAGCCCGTCGCATTCGATCAATGTCAACGCGTCGACGGCATTCCACCCGGTGCCGGATTTCACCCTGCGCTATTCGTTTCAGGAACCGCGCGGTTTCCGTCTGGCCCATCCCGACAACGAGCGGGAACGCATCAAATTCCTCGGCTACGACTTCGGCCTGCCGGTCGGCAGCCGTATCGAAGGCTACTCGGCCGAGTGGTCGCCGGGCGGCCTGACGCTGGGCGGCAGCACGAACTTCGGCGACAGCCGCGTGCAGCAAGTCGATGCGTCGCCGCAGCACGTGGCATTGCCGGACCTGCACAACGCCAAGGTGGACCGGTCGGCGCATGTCTCGTTCGTGTTCGGATTCCATCGTTGGGTCTTCGGGCACTTGCGCGCGTTGGCGCCCGTCAAGAAGCCGGCCGGACCACCGCAAACGAACGGCTCCCCGCCGCCCATCGACGGGAACCGGCAGCCCGGCGGGGCCGACGGCAGCCGAACGCCGGCAGGTGGCGACAACAACCAAGAGGATCCGACGACGCCTCTCGAGATCGACGCGCCGGATTCGTTGCGAACTTCGCAAGGATTCGCGCCGCCCGCACCTCGGAGTCCGGCCGACACTCTCGTGGGCAGGACGCCGGCGTTGCCCATCGCCGGCGCCCAACCGGTGCCGGGCGGTATCGCCGCCAAGGACAGCACGCACACTCGCACCCGTCCGAAGGCACCCTCGCCCGTCGATCTCATGCGTGGGATCTTGAACGTCATGGCGGGGATCGAGCCCGTGAAGGTGGACTATCAAGTCGGGCAAGGGGTCGGATACGTGGGCTTGCCCGATGCACCAACCGGCGCGTTCCGTTACTTGCTCGCCAAACGTAGCGGCTTGCTGGGCACGGCGCGGTTCGAGACGCCGCCCGCCGAGAGCAACAACAACAACCTGGATCTGTCGACCGCGATTCCGCTGCGCGGCGCTCTGCGGATGGCGGCGCGCTACAAGCGCCGCGCCAGCGTCGGGCAATCACGCACCTTTGCCGTGCCCACGGGTCGCACTGTCGAAACCTTGACGAATACCAACGAAGACCACCGGATCGAGACGACGTTCCCGAGCCTCGACCTCACCATCAACGACGTGCAGAAGCTGCGCCTGTTCACGAAGCGGCTCGAACGCTCCACCTTGTCGCTCAACTTCGCACGCACCACGAACAAGAGCTTCCGGCTCGACCAGGCTCCAGGCCGGGCGGCGGTCGAGGGTTCCGGCCGCAACCAAACCGACGGCACGACGATGACGGCAAGCTGGACCGGGCAGTGGCGCGGCGGCATGTCGAGCACCATGAGCCTCAATCAAACGAACAACACGGTGCTGGCACCCGGCACTCGTAGCGAGGGAGTGACGCGCCAAGTGCAGGCCGGCGTACGGTTCAAACTGGCACCGAAGGGTGGTCTGCGGCTGCCGTTCATGCATGGCAGTCTGAAGAGCGGCATGGACGTGTCGGTGAACGGCACTTTCAATACCGATGACCGCCAGCGACTCAACTCCGGCAGCCAGCCCATCATCGAGGCCAACGGCAGCTCGCTGAACATCGGAACGCGCGGCGATTACACCCTCTCCCGCAACATGAATGGTGGCGTGGAAGTCGGCTATACGCGGACATCGCGCGACGACATTCAGAAGCAGACCGTCAACACGGTCCGGCTCGGGTTCAACCTCACTTTCTTGTTCTGACCGCCAGCCGAACGCCGTCCGGCTCTGTGCCGTGGCGGCCGCCCGCCTCACTGCCGGCGGCGGCGGCCGGGCTTGCGCCCTTGGGGGGGCGCGTCGGCTTGCCAAACGGGCGAGCCTCCGACTATGCTCGCGAGAGGCCCGACCAAACCGGGACCCGCCAGGCAAACCATCAACCCGCATGGCCCCCGGAGCACGACGTGACCTGGACCTTGCCGCGGCCGGAGACTGCCCGACTCGTCCTCGAAGACGGCAGCGTTTTCCGTGGCCGCGCCTTCGGCGCACTCACCGAAGCGCTCGGCGAGGTTTGCTTCAACACTGGCATGAGCGGCTACCAAGAAGTCATCACCGACCCGTCCTACGCCAGCCAGATCGTCGTCATGACGGCGCCGCAGATGGGCAACTACGGCATCACGCCGCACGACGAGGAATCGGCGCGGCCGCAGGTAGCCGGTTTCGTGGTTCGCGCCCTCTCGCAGCCGAGCAACTGGCGGAGCATCGAAACGCTGCATGAATATCTCGAGCGCTGGGGCATCCCGGGTCTCTATGAGGTCGACACGCGGGCGATTACGCGGCTGCTTCGCACCGGCGGCGCGCAACGCGGCGTACTCGCATCGGGAACGGCGTCCGCCGCCGAACTGCGCGACCGGGCGCTCGCCTGGCCGGGGCTCGACAACGCCGATTTGGCCCAGGTCGTCACCTGCAAGCAGATGTACCGTTTGGCGCCCGATCCCGTGGCGCAGTCACTGAGCGACCTGCGGTACCGCACCTACGAATCGGCTTGCTCCGAAGGTGTCCGCGGCGATGGCATGCGCGTCGTGGTGTACGATTTTGGCGTCAAACGCAATATTCTCGAGCGCTTGGTAGCGCGCGGCTGCGAGGTCTTCGTGGTCCCGGCCGGGACGCCGGCGGCGCAAGCGCTCGAATTGCAGCCGCACGGCATTTTGTTGTCGAATGGCCCCGGCGATCCGGCGGCGGTTGGCTATGGCATCGAAGCGGTGCGGACGCTCTTGGGACGCGTGCCGATTTTCGGCATCTGTCTCGGGCACCAGATTCTGGGTTTGGCACTCGGCGGCACGACCTTCAAACTCAAGTTCGGCCACCGCGGTGTCAATCATCCGGTCCACGACCTGCAAACCGGCAAGGTGCGCATCACGTCGCAAAACCACGGTTTCGCGCTCGCCCCCGATTCCTTGCCGGCGGGCAGTGTCAACGTCACCGAGATCAGCCTCAACGACGGCACGCTGGAAGGGATGGAGCACCGGTCGCTGCCGGTTTTTTCGGTGCAATACCACCCGGAAGCGTCGCCTGGGCCACACGACAACGACGCCCACTTCGATCGCTTCCTGCGCGCTGCAGCGCTGGCGGCGGGCCTGCCGCTCACGTCCGGTGTTCCGAACCCCCAAGGCCTGGGCGGGAGTTCGCATGCCGCGGCGTAAGGACCTCGACTCGGTTCTGGTACTGGGCGCTGGTCCGATCATCATCGGCCAGGCGTGCGAGTTCGATTATTCGGGAACCCAAGCCTGCCGCGCGTTGCGCGAAGAAGGCGTCCGCGTCATCCTGGTGAACAGCAATCCGGCGTCGATCATGACCGACCCGGAAATCGCCGACCGTACGTACATCGAACCGCTGCATCCCGACTACGTCGCCGCCATTATCGAGCGCGAACGGCCGCGCGCTATCTTGCCGACGGTCGGTGGACAGACGGCCCTCAACTTGGCGATTCAACTGCATGAAGGCGGCATTCTCGAACGCTACGGGGTCGAATTGATCGGCGCCGGAATCGATGCGATTCAGCGCGCCGAGGACCGCGAACTCTTCGATGCGACGATGCGCCGCGCCGGCCTGCAAGCCGCCAAAGGCGGCATGGCACGCAATGTCGAGGAGGCCGAGGCGATCCTCGAAGCGGTGGGCCTGCCGGTCATCGTGCGCCCGTCGTTCACTCTCGGCGGGTCGGGCGGCGGCACGGCGTTTTCGCACGGCTCGTTCCAACTCCTGGTGGAGGACGCACTCCGGCAATCGCCGGTGCATCAAATTCGCGTCGAAGAGTGCTTGGTCGGATGGAAAGAGTTCGAGCTCGAAGTCATCCGCGACCGGGCCGACAACTGCATCATCATCTGTTCGATCGAGAACATCGACCCGATGGGCGTTCACACCGGGGACAGCATCACGGTGGCGCCGGCGCTCACCCTCTCCGACCGCGAATTCCAAATGATGCGCGACCAGGCCCTGCGCTGCTTGCGGGCGATCGGCGTCGAGACCGGCGGATCCAACGTCCAGTTCGCGGTCCATCCGGCCACCGGCGACATGCGCATCATCGAAATGAACCCGCGGGTTTCACGCTCGTCGGCGTTGGCGTCGAAGGCCACCGGCTTCCCGATCGCCCGCGTCGCCGCGAAGTTGGCGCTCGGCTACACGCTGGACGAGATCCCGAATGACATCACCGGCGCCTCGTGCGCCGCCTTCGAACCGTCCATCGACTACGTGGTGGTCAAGATTCCGCGCTGGGACTTCGAGAAGTTCCGCGGCGCGTCCGACATCCTCGGCGTGCAGATGCGTTCGGTGGGCGAGGCCATGGCGATCGGCCGCACCTTCCGCGAAGCGTTGCAGAAGGCCTATCGTTCCCTCGAGATCGGATTGCAAGGTCTCGACCCGGCGGGCGACGGCCCGCTGCGATTGGGAGAGCCGCATTCGCGCCGCCTGCAAGAAGTGGCCGAGGCCATCGAACAGCGCGGGCTGCCGGTCGACGACGTGGCGCGCGAAACTGGCATCGACCCGTGGTTCCTGAACGAAATGCGTGAGATCGCGTTTCTGCGCGACGAACTGCGCTCCGCGGGGGATTGGTTCCGGCGCGGCGTCGCGGCGACGCTCGACGGCCGCGAACGGGAACTGTTGCTCGATCTTCTCGAACGCGCCAAACGCGACGGTTTCGGCGACACGCAGATCGCCCGGTTGGCCGGCACACGTCCGAGTGACATGCGAACGCTGCGCCAGGAATTAGGACTGCGGCCGGTGTACAAGGTCGTCGACACGTGCGGCGGCGAGTTCGCGGCCCGCACGCCGTATTACTATGGAACGTACGAGCACGAAAACGAGTCGCTGCGCGGCACCGCCCGGCGGGTCGTGGTGCTGGGCGGCGGTCCGAACCGTATCGGCCAGGGGATCGAGTTCGACTATTGCTGCGTGCAGAGCGTCCAAGCGGTGCGCGCCCGCGGCTACGAAGCCATCATGATCAACTGCAACCCCGAGACGGTCAGCACGGACTACGACGTCGCGACGAAGCTGTACTTCGAACCGCTGGATTTAGAGTCGGTGCTCGATGTGTTGGAGCACGAGCAGCCCGAGGGCGTGCTCGTGCAGTTCGGCGGGCAAACGCCGCTCAAGTTGGCACGGGCCATCGTTGCCGCCGGTTTCCAGATCCTCGGCACCAGCGCCGAGGATATCGACGTCGCCGAGGATCGCGGCCGCTTCGCGGCACTCATCGACGAACTGGGGATCCCGCGGCCGGAGTACGGCAAGGTGACGCGTAAAGAAGAAGCGCTCGAAATCGCTCGCCGCATCGGCTTCCCGGTGCTGGTGCGCCCGTCGTATGTCCTCGGGGGGCGGGCGATGGAGATCGTCTACGACGAACGCTCGCTCGAAGCCTTCGTGGAGCGGGCGCTGGCCGCCATGCCGGACGCCCCGGTGCTCATCGACAAATTCCTGGAAGACGCCTACGAGTTCGATGTCGACGCGCTCGCGGATGGCGAACAGGTCTACATCGCCGGCATCATGCAGCACATCGAAGAGGCGGGCGTGCATTCGGGCGACAGTGAGTGCCTGTTGCCGCCGTATCAAATCACCCCGGAGATCAGCGCTCAACTGGCCGACGCGACGCGCCGCATCGCGCTGGCGCTGCACGTGCGGGGGCTGCTCAACATGCAGTTCGCGCTGCACCGCGGCACGGTCCACGTCATCGAAGCGAATCCGCGCGCGTCGCGCACCGTGCCCTTTGTCAGCAAGGCGACCGGCGTGCCGCTGGCACGGCTCGCGACGGATCTCGCGCTCGGAGCCCGGTTGCGCGATCTGGCGCTGCCGCCCGAAGGCAGCATGCTCGGGCACGCCGTCAAGAAGCCGGTGTTTCCGTTCAACAAGTTTCCCGATGCGAGCGTCTTCTTGGGGCCTGAAATGCGGTCGACGGGCGAAGTCATGGCGTGGGCGCCGACGATGGGCCAAGCCACCGAGAAGGCCTGGGTGGCGGCGGGCTGCAAGCTGCCGCACACGGGCAATGCGTATATCAGCCTCAACGACCACGACAAGCGGCGCGCGGCGGAAGTGGCGCGCGCTTTCACCGACCTGGGATTCGAGTTGCTGGCGACGCATGGAACGGCGGACGTGCTGCGCGCAGCGGGATTCGCAGTACGCGGCATTCACAAGGTGCACGAGGACCATCCGGACGTCGTCGAAGAGATCGCCGCGGGTCACATGCAGATCATCGTCAACACGCCGCTCGGACGGGCATCGCGCTACGACGAGAATGCCGTCGGCCGGGCGGCGCTGCGCTTCGGCGTGCCGATGGTGACGACGATTGCCGGCGCGTTGGCGCTCGGGCGCGCGATTCGCTCGCAGCGCGCCGGTGAGGTGCACGTGCTGTCGCTGCAAGAACGGCTCGGCACTTGGGGCGATGCGCCCACCAGTGCGACGCCGCAGGGAGCGCGTGTTTGAGGCGGATCCGCCGCTGGGAACGGGCATTTCTAGCGCTGCTCGTCGGGCTGGCAACCGGTGCCAGCTGCGGGGCGAAGCGGGTTCTACCGGCGCCGGAACCCGATGCTGCACGCGCTTTCCGGGATCTCGAAGCCCAAGTGCGGTGTGGGCCGCGGGTGCCGGGCAGCCCGGGCGTCGAGTGCTGCCGGCGTTACATTCTCGACGCCCTGCGCCCGTATGCGGCGCGGGTCGCGAGCCAGGCGTTTGCGGTCGCCGATCCCTACGGCACCGACAGCCTGCGACTCGTCAACCTGCAGGCCAACTTCTACGTCGATCGTCCGGCGCGCGTGTTGCTCGCCGCGCACTACGATACCCGGCCGCGGTCCGACCAAGATTCCCTGGCGCTGCGCGACCAGCCCTGTCCGGGCGCCAACGATGGCGCGAGCGGGGTCGCCGTACTGCTCGAAATCGCTCGCATCCTCGCGACCTGGGATCCCGGGATCGGGGTCGACCTGGTGTTCTTCGACGGCGAGGACTATGGCAAGGAGAGCGATCTGGCGGCCTATTGCCTCGGCGCCAAGGCCTTCGCCGCGTCCATGGGGAGCTACCGACCGCGGGCCCTCATCCTCGTCGACATGGTGGGTGATCGCGACCTGCGGATTCCGATCGAAGGCAATTCGGCACGGGCCGCGCCCTGGCTCGTCAACGCGGTGTTTTCGACCGCCGAGTCGCTCGGCGTCCGGCAGTTCGTTCGCACCACGGGGCCGGCGCTCTACGACGACCATTACCCGTTCCTGCAGGCCGGCATCCCGTCGCTCGACCTCATCGACTTCGACTATCCGGCCTGGCACACGACCCGGGACCTGCCCGACCAATGCTCGCCGCAGAGTTTGGCGGCGGTGGCCCGCGTCGTCCTCAACTCGTTGCCGCGTCTCGTCCCCGGCCGCTGAGACCGGATCTACCTTGGGTGCGTCCGCCCTTGCCCCTCCGGGGGGGCAACGGGGCGCGGTCCGGCGCCCGTCCGAGAGCGGCCTTGCCACCGTGGGCCAAGGTGGTGTACATCTATTCAGGCTGGAGTGGGTCGCGGACCCACTTTTTTTTCGACTTCATCCGAGGCCCACGGACGCAAAAGATGGTGGTCGAGAAGCAGCTCCAGACGGCTCTGGAGCCGCATGTTGCGGCTCTCGGGTACGAGTTGCTGGAAGTCACATTCGGCGGTGAAGGGGGGCGGCGTGTCCTGCGCCTGACCCTCGACGGGCCCGACGGGATCACGCTCGACCAGTGCGCGGTGGTCAGCCGGGCGCTCGGGCCGGTCCTGGATGGCATCCAAGAACTGCCCGCAGGCTACATGCTCGAGGTGTCGTCGCCGGGAATCAACCGGCCACTCACGAAGCTCGAACATTACCGCCGGTTCTTGGGGGAGACCGTCAAGGTCCGCCTCAAGGACAAACAGGACGGTGGCCTGACGATGACGGGTATTCTGCGCGACGTGCAGGATGACGTGCTGACGATCGAGACGCCGGTGGGAACCAAGCTGCTGCCGCTCGATCGAGTCGCACGCGCGCGGTTGCACCGGGATGTAGACGCGATTTTGCGGGCGGCGCGCAAGCCGGATCCGGCGGCCGAAGCGGCCGCAGCGGAACGAAGGTGGAAACGATGAATTACGGCATCATGGAAGCTCTGAACCAGATCACGCGCGAGCGGCGGGTCGACAAGTCGCTCCTGTACGAGACTCTGGAGGCCGGGCTGTCGCAAGCGATCAAGAAAAAATATGGCAACAACGCCGTCGTGGCGGTCGAAATCGACGAAGAGGCGGGCACGCTGCACCCGTATCTGGTGCGCACCGTTGTCATCGACGAAGACGAGATCGAAGATCCGGTGTGTCAGATCACGCTGGTGGACGCGCGCGAACAGGATCCAAAACTCAACATCGGTGACGAGATCCGCGAGGAATTGAAGTTCGCGGAGTTCGGACGCAATGCGATCGCGCTCGCCAAGCAGGTTCTCGTGCAGCGCGTGCGCGAAGTCGAGCGCGGCAAGATCTTCGACGAATACAAGGGCCGGGTCGGCGAAATCATCACCGGCACGGTGCAACAGCAGGATCGCACCGGCGTCCTGGTGTCGCTCGGGCGCGCCGAGGGCTTCCTGCCCAAGAAAGAGTCGATCCGCCGCGAGCGCTGGCACCAAGGTCTGCCCATCAAGGCGTATGTGCTCGAAGTGCTGGACGTCACCAAGGGGCCGCAGGTCATCCTGTCGCGCACTCATGCGGGGCTCGTCGAGAAACTGTTCGAAGCCGAAGTGCCGGAGATCTACGACGACATCGTCGAAATCAAGACCGTGGCCCGCGATGCGGGCGGCCGTTCCAAGATCGCGGTGCATTCGACCGACGATCGCGTCGATGCGGTGGGTGCGTGCGTCGGCATGAAGGGTTCGCGCGTCCAGGCGGTCGTCAAGGAATTGTCGGGCGAGCGCGTCGACATCGTGCCGTGGAGCGAAGACCCGCAGCATTTTGTCACCAAGGCACTGTCGCCGGCCCGGGTGCAGAGCGTGCGCGTCGATCGTGACCGCCAAGAGATGATCGTGGTGGTCGACGACGAGCAATTGTCGCTGGCGATTGGCCGCGAAGGACAGAATGTGCGCTTGGCGGTCAAGCTCACCGGCTGGCGCATCGATCTCGTGAGTTCGTCGGAGATGGTGCAACGCGAGCGTCTCGACAAGGAAATGCGTGTGGCGCTCGATGACCTGGAAGGCTTCACGCCCGAGGATCTGGTGGCGCTCAATGGCGCCGGCCTGCACAGCCTCAAGGATCTCTTGTCCGCCGACGAGCACTTGCTCGTCAACGACCGCGGCCTCGATGCAGATCTCGTGGCGCGGGTCCGCGGCCTCGGCCAGCAGAAGGCCGCAGAGATCCAGGCCGCGTTCGCCGAGCGCCGCGAGTCCGAGTCGAAGCTCTTCGACGAGGCGATGTTCGATCGCGTCATCGACGAGACGCCGGAAGCCGTCGGGCCGACGCTCCTGACGTTCCGTCCCGAGTCCGAATTGTCGGACGAAGAGGCGGCTCTGGACGCCGATGCCGCCGATGTCGAGACGGATCGCGTCGCGGCGCAGGGCGATGCCGGGCCGGACGGTGACGCCGCAGTGGAAGACGGTACGGCGGCGGCCCCGGATGCCGTCGCCGGAGGCGATCCCGACCGCGAGGCGTGAGCGGCGATGAGCGCGGCGGACAAAGTACGCTCGTTCGTCGGACTGGCGCTTCGCAGCCGGCACGCGGCCCTCGGCCGCGAGGCCTGCAAACGCGCCGCCCGGCAGCACGAGCTCTTCGCGCTGCTGTTGGCAACCGACGCCGGGGCGAGCGCGGCGCGCGATTGCGGCGCCACGACAGGCGTGCCGCTCTTGCGGTGCGGCCTGAACAAACGGGAGTTGGGTGAGCTCGTGGGCCGCGGCGAACTCGCGGCGCTCGGGATCACCGACGCACAACTCGCCGCGGGCTTGGCGCGCTACGCGCCGCCCGTCGACGAGACTTGAGAATGCGACCGCGCCGCACCGGCGCGGGCACGAGGGGGTGAGCAGAATGGCGCCGAAGAAGCGCATCTACGAAGTGGCACGCGAGTTCAACGTATCGAGCGACGCCGTCATCAAGGTGCTCAGGGAGCACAAGTACGAAGTCAAGAACCACATGAGCACGATGAGCGACGAAATGCTCGCGTCGATCGCGCAGCGGTTCACGCAAGCGCAGGCGCAGGCGAAGGTCGAAGAAACCAAGCGTCGCGAACTCCACGCCGCGATCGAACTGCACAAGGCAGATGAAGCGCGCGTGGCGGCAGCCGCGCAGGCGGCGGCGCGGGCCAAGGCGGCTCCCGAGCCGCGGCCACGTTCTGCACCCGAAGGACCGCAGCGCCAGGCACTGGCCGGCTCGCGCCCGCAAGCACCTGCCGCACCCAGTTCGCGCTCCGGATCGCCAACGCTCGGATCGCGCCCCAATGCCCCGGGTGGCGCGCCGTCCATCCATGTGCGCGCGCCACTGACGCCCGCCGCGCCGGCGCGTCCGCCGGCAGCTCCCAGCGGTCCGCCGCGCCCCGCACCGGGCGCCCCGGCGCCGCAAATGCAGTCGATGCTCGGCCGGCGCAGCAAGCACCGCAAGAAACCGCAGGTCGATCAGCGCGCCGTCATGCAATCGTTCCAACAGACGATGAATGAACTGCAGGGGCCGGGCAAACGCCGCCGGCGGCGCCGGACGCAGGGCAACGGCGTCGCGGTCGAGGAAAACGACAATGTGGTGCAGGTCGTCGAGATGATGGCGCTGCACGAGCTGGCGTCGGAGCTCGACGTGAAGCCGCAGGACCTCATCCAGAAGTGCCTCAAGAACGGCGTCATGGCGACGATGAACTCGCGGCTCGACCGCGACACGCTCGAATTCCTGGTCACCGACTATGGCCTCGAGGTGGAGTTCGTCAGCGAATTCGAAGAGGAAGAAGCCGAGGAAGAGGTCACCGGCGAGGGCCAGCCGCGCCCGCCGGTCGTCACCATCATGGGGCATGTCGACCACGGCAAGACGTCGATCCTCGACTACATCCGCAAGGCCAACGTGATTGCCGGCGAAGCCGGCGGGATTACCCAGCACATCGGCGCCTATGAAGTCACGACGCCGAACGGCCAGCAGATCACCTTTCTCGACACGCCGGGCCACGAGGCTTTTACGGCGATGCGCGCCCGGGGTGCCCAGGTGACCGACCTGGTCGTGATCGTGGTCGCGGCGAACGACGGCATCATGCCGCAGACCATCGAGGCCATCAATCATGCCAAGGCCGCCTCGGTGCCGTTCATGGTCGCCATCAACAAGGTCGACCTGCCGGATGCCAACGCCGACCGCGTCAAGCAGCAGCTGACGCAGCACAGCATCGTGGTGGAAGACTTCGGCGGCAATGTCGTGGCCTGCGAAGTCTCGGCGAAGACCGGCAAAGGCGTCGATCATTTGCTCGAAATGATCCACCTGCAGGCGGAATTGTTGGAACTCCGCGCGCCGCGCGATGGCCGGGCGCGGGGCGTGGTGCTGGAAGCCAAGAAGTCGGCCCAGCACGGCATCGTCGCGACGGTGCTGGTGCAAAAGGGCACCCTCAAGACCGGTGACGTGTTCGTGGCGGGGCGCCATGCGGGCCGCGTCCGGGCACTACTCAACGAGCGCGGCCGGCGCACCGAGGAAGTGTTTCCCGGCGCCCCGGTGCAGCTCCTCGGCTGTGACGGCGTGCCGCAGGCCGGTGATCCGGTGACCGTCGTGGCCGACGAACGTGAAGCGCGCGAGATCGCCAGCCGTCGCCAGCAGTCCGAGCGGGCCCGCGAAGCCAAGTCGCAGTCGCGGGTGACGCTGGAACAGCTCTACAAGCAGTTGAAGGAAGGCGAACTTCGCGAGCTGCACCTCATTCTCAAGGCCGACGTGGACGGTTCGGTGGAGGCGCTGGCGGAATCGCTGGAGAAACTCTCGAACAAGGAAGTCGCGGTGCGCGTCATCCACAAGGCGGTGGGTGGGATCAACGACTCCGACATCCAGTTGGCGGTTGCTTCGAATGCCGTCGTGCTGGGGTTCCACGTCCGCCCGACGCCCAGCGCGCGCGAGCTCGCCAAGCGCGAGAAAATCGACATCGAGCTCTACGAGATCATCTACGAGGTCGTGGAGTCGGTGAAGAAGGCGCTCGAGGGCATGCTCGAACCCGAGTCGCGTGAAATCATCGATGGTATGGCCGAAGTGCGCAACACGTTCCGGGTGCCCAAGGCCGGCATGATCGCCGGTTGTTATGTGACGCAAGGGGGCCTGACGCGCAACGCCAAGGTCCGCGTCATTCGCGACCAGGTCGTCGTCTACGACAGCACCGTGAGTTCGCTGCGCCGCTTCAAGGACGACGTCAAGGAAGTGGCCACCGGGTTCGAATGCGGCGTCGGCGTCGCGAATTTCGACGACTTGAAGGTCAGCGATGTTCTCGAGGTCTACCGCATCGAAAAAGTGAGCCGCACGCTGTAGGCGGAGCATGGTCGTCGGGTCGCTCGAAGTCGAACTGCACCTGCCGGGCAGTTCCTCGCTCAAAGAGAAACGCGGCCTGCTGCGCAGTCTCATGGACCGCTTGCGGAACCGCTTCAATGTCGCGGTGAGCGAGACCGAACACCACGATCTCTGGCAGCGCGCCACGCTGGGCATCGTGACCGTCTCGAACGACTCCGCGGTCGTGCACTCGATCCTGTCGCATGCGCAGCAACTCGTGGAAGGCGACCCGCGTATCAACGTGGTCGACGTCCGCGTCGAATTGCTCTGAGGAGTTTATGGATCCGATCACCCGGGCGCGCATCAATGACGGGATGCGCGATACGTTGGCGGAAGTGCTGGGACGCGATGTGCAGGATCCGCGGGTTGCGGGGGTCACGGTCACGGGTGTGCAAGTGACCCAGGACCTGGCCTACGCCAAGGTGTTTTTCAGCGTCTTGGGCGATGCCGAACGGCGCCGGGTCGCGGAACGCGGGCTGGCGCACATCGCGGGGTTTCTGCGGCGCGAGATCGGCAAGCGCATGCGGCTGCGGACGTATCCACAATTGCGCTTCGAGTTCGACTCCTCGCTCGAGTATGGCGCCCACATCGACACATTGCTGCGGGAATTGCGCGACGGCAAGCCCAAGGAGGGCGAGGATGTCTGAACTGGTGATTGCCGAAGCGGCGGCAGCATTGCGCGCCCGGCTCGATACCTGTGACCGCATCTGGGTCAGTGTTCACGAGGCACCGGATGGCGATTCGATCGGCTCGGCATTGGCGCTCTATGGCGTGTTGCGCAAGCTCGGCAAGCAAGTGATCGCGGTGCGGCAGCCGCCGTTCCCGCCTGCCTACGAAGCGTTGGCGCATGCCGGCGAGATGGTGCACGTCGACCGGCTCGACACGGTCTTCCGTCCGCAAATGGTCATCGCGGTGGATGTCGGCAGTTTCAAGCGGGTGGGCGCGGTCGCCGACGCCGTCGGGCCCGAGACGATCGTCGTCAACATCGACCATCATCCGGGTAGTCCTGGAATCGACCGTCCGTGCCAATTGCTCAACCTGCTCGACACCACGGTTGCCTCGACCACCATGCTGACCTATCTCTTGCTGCAGGCAGCCTATCCGGGCCGCATCGGGCGCGATGAAGCGACCGCGCTCTATCTGGGCTTGGTCACCGACACCGGCTGTTTCCGGCACTCGAACACTAATGCCGCGGCGCTGCGTGTCGGCGCGGAACTCGCGGAGCTGGGCGCCGACGTCGGCAGCCTGGCCGAGGAGTTCATGTTTCGCCGGCGTCCTGAGTCGCTGCGTCTCCTGGCCGCCGTTCTGGGTTCGCTCGAGACCCACGCGGAAGGCCGGTTCGTGACTCTCGTGCTGACAACCGCCATGCTCGAAGCAACCGGCGGCCGGCTCGATGAGACCGAGGGCTTCGTCAACTACGCGAGTTCGCTCGAAGGCGTCTATGCGGCGGCGCTCTTTCGCGAGGTCGACGCCACTACCACCAAGGTCAGCCTGCGTGCCTCGGGGCGCATCGACGTGGCGCGGGTCGCCAACGAGTTCGGCGGCGGCGGGCACCGCAACGCGGCAGGCCTGACGTTGCAAGCGGGCATCGCGGCGACGCGGGCCCGCGTCCTCGAGTCGACGCTCCGGCACTTGGGTGCGAATGTCCGGAGTCCGGTCGCATGAACCTCGACGATCGCGTCATTCTGATCGATAAGCCGCCGGGGATCACGTCGTTCGGCGCCGTGAAACGGGTGCGCTCGCTTGGACGGCTCGACAAGGTCGGCCACTGCGGCAGCTTGGATCCGCTCGCGACCGGGCTCCTTATCGTCTGCACCGGCTTGGGGACGCGGGTGTCCTCGCTGTTCGTGGATCAACCCAAGGAGTATTTGGGACGAGTGCGCTTCGGGCGCGCCACCGATACCTACGATGCGGACGGCCGGGTCACCGAAGAGGCGCCGGTGCCGGACATCGACGCCGCCACGCTGCGCGCGGCGCTCGGCGCTTTCGAAGGCGAAATCCACCAGGTGCCGCCCATGGTCTCGGCGCTCAAGGTCGGCGGGCGGCGGCTCTACGAGATGGCGCGGAACGGCGAGGAAATCGACCGCATCGCGCGGCCGGTGCGCGTCTACGGCATCGATGTGCTCGAGCTGGGCGACGGTTTCGCCGACTTGCGGGTGAGGTGCGGGCGCGGTTGTTATGTGCGCAGCATCGCCCACGATCTCGGACGCGCGCTCGGGGTACCGGCGCATCTGGAAGCGCTGCGCCGGCTGGCGATCGGCGGTCTGCACGTCGATCACGCCCTGTCGTTGGAGCAGCTGGCGGCGATGGCGGCGGGAGACGCGAAGTGGCCCGCGGAGTCGGTCTTGTCGTTGGCTCGCGCTCTCGACTTCCTGCCGGCCGTGCACGTGCGCAGCGATTTCGAGACGCGAGTGCAGAACGGCAGCCAGCCGTCGGCGCAGGCGCTCGTCGATCTGCCCCAGGCGGCGGGACTGCATCGGGTGTTGTCGGGCGATGGGCGCCGCATGCTGGCCCTGGCGCGCAATGAAGCGCCGCGCGCACCGCTTCGCCTCGACTTGGTCTTTCATACCCCGCTGGCGGTCGAACCGGAGGCCTCGCCCGCTTGAGAGTCTTTCGGAACTTCCCGCACGAACCGATTGAAGGCAGGCCGTTTGAGGCGGTGGCCATCGGCGTGTTCGACGGCATCCACCGCGGCCACCAGCGCATCCTGGAGCGGCTCTTGGAACGCGCCGCGGGCAAGCCGGCCTGCGTCATCACCTTCGATCCGCATCCGCGCGCCGTGCTGGGCTCGCCGCAGCCGAATCGCCTCTTGACCCCGATCGAAGAGCGCCTGGAGCACTTGGCGCGGTGGCCGCTTGCGGCAACCGCCGTGTTGCGCTTCGACACCGAAATGGCGCGTACGAGCTACGAGGACTTCGCAGCCCGCGTCTTCGTCACGGCGCTGGGGGCCAAACACCTGGTTCTGGGCTACAACGTGCGCCTCGGGCGGAACCGCGAGGGCACGCCCGAAACCCTCACCGCGGCCGGCGCCCGGCTCGGCTACGGGGTCGATCTCGTCGACGCGGTGACGGTAGCGGGGGAGATCGCCAGCAGCACGGCGGTGCGGCAACACTTGGACGCCGGCACCGTGGAAGCCGCTGCCGAGCTCCTGGGCCGTCCCTACGACTTGCGTGGCGTGGTCGTGCACGGCGCCGGACGCGGCAAGGCCCTCGGGGTTCCGACGGCGAACCTGCAACTGCACGCCGACAAGCTGATCCCGCGCCTCGGGGTCTACGCGGTTCGCGCCCGCATCGTCGAGGCGCCCGGGCGGGTTTGGGCCGGGGCCCTCAACATCGGCGTTGCCCCGACGTTCGCCCCGGACGGCCCACGCAGCGTGGAAGTCCACCTGCTCGGCTGCGACGGGGACCTCTATGGGCAGCATCTGGAACTGGACCTGCTGCACCGGTTGCGCGATGAACAGCGGTTCCCGAGCGTCGATGCGCTCCGAGAGCAGATTCAGGTCGATCTCGACGCCGTGCGCCGCACGGTGTCGCTCGCCGCCGCGCCCTAGGGCGGCGAAGGCACGGGTCCCTTGAAGGCCCCTGGGGCGTGGGTTCGAAAGGCCCGCGACCGCCCCGGACGGCCGGAGGGCCTTTGCGCCGGGCCGGGACACTGTGTTAGTGTGCTCCGATCCAAAATCCGCGGGTGTTGGGGACTCTGCCCTCGCCTGCAGCCATCGCGATGTGCGAGTCGTAAGGAGGAAACGACGATGGCTTTGTCGAAAGAAAGCAAGAAGTCGATCATCGATAAGTACAGGCTCCATGATCACGATTCTGGTTCGCCCGAGGTGCAGATCGCTCTGCTCACGGAACGAATTCGAACCTTGACGGAGCATTTCCGAACACACAAGAACGACCACCATTCACGGCGCGGGCTCCTCAAGATGGTCGGCCAACGTCGACGCCTCCTCGACTACTTGAAGAACAAGAACACCGAGCACTACAAGAACCTGATCAAGGAGCTCGAACTCCGCCGTTGATGCCCGCAAGTGCGGGCTGCGCCGCGCCGGGCCGTCCGGCGCCGGCGCACCAACGCGGTCGCCCGACCGGCCCAAGTGGGTGCGGTGTGTTGTTGGGTGCGACCGCTCTATTGCGAAGAAGAGGAAAAAAGCGAAATGCAGAAAAACGTCAGCATGGAAGTCGGAGGCCGCACATTCAGCCTGGAAACCGGGCGGATTGCCAAGCAGGCCAACGGCGCGGTCATCGTTCGCTACGGCGACAGCATGATCCTCGTGACCGCGGTTTCGGCCGCGAAGGAAACCCCGGGCAAAGACTTCCTGCCGCTCTACGTGGAATACCGCGAGAAGGCCTACGCCGCCGGCAAGATCCCCGGCGGTTTTTTCAAGCGTGAGGGCCGTCCTGCCGAGCGCGAAATTCTCGCCGCGCGGCTCACCGACCGCCCGCTGCGGCCGTTGTTCCCGGAAGGCTACCGCAAGGAAACGCAGATCATCGCCACGGTGATGTCCTTCGATCACGAGAACGACACCGACATCATGGCGCTGACCGGCGCCTCGGCGGCGCTCGCGCTGTCGGATATCCCGTTCACCGCCGTCCTCTCGTCGGTGCGGGTCGGCCGCATCGACGGCCGCTTCGTCATCAACCCGACGTTGTCGCAGATCGACGAGAGCGACATGGACGTGACGGTCACCGGCACCGATGACAGCATCATGATGGTGGAAGGCGGCTGCGACGAAGTGACCGAGCAGGACCTGCTCCAGGCACTCGAGTTCGCGCATGTCGAAATCCGCAAACTGAACGACCTGCAGCGCCGCTTGGTGCAGGAATTCGGCGCTAAGGAAAAGAAGGCATTCGTGCCGCCGGTGCGCCCCGAGGGCTTGGCGCAGAAGACGCGCGATCTGGCCTTCGACCGGATCCGCGACATCAACAAAATCCAAATCAAGCTCGAGCGCTACGGCGCCATGGACAAGATCACCGACGAGACGGTGCAGAAACTGCTCGTCGACTATCCGGAGTCCGAGCGCGCCATCCGTGACGCGGTGCACGCTGTCGAGAGCGAAGTGCTGCGCAAGCGCATCCTCGAGGAGGGTGTGCGGGCCGACGGCCGCCGTCCGGACGAGATCCGGCCGATCTCGATCGAGGTCGGCGTACTGCCGCGAGCCCATGGCTCGGCGCTCTTCACGCGCGGCGAGACTCAGGCGCTGGTCGTCGTGACGCTCGGCACGAGCAAGGACGAACAGCGCATCGACTCGCTCGATGGCGAGTGGTCGAAACGTTACATGCTGCACTACAACTTCCCGCCGTTCAGCGTCAACGAAGTGGGTATGTTGCGCGGCACCGGCCGGCGCGAGGTCGGCCACGGGGCGCTGGCCGAGCGGGCGCTCGAGCCGATCATCCCGACGGAAGAGGAATTCCCGTACACGCTGCGGCTCGTTTCCGAAATCATGGAGTCGAACGGCTCGTCGTCCATGGCCTCGGTCTGCGGCGGCAGCTTGGCGCTCATGGATGCCGGCGCCCCGATCGCGATGCCGGTGGCGGGAATCGCCATGGGCCTGGTGTTGGAAGGCGACAAGTTCGTCGTCCTGTCCGACATCCTGGGCATCGAAGACCACTTGGGTGACATGGACTTCAAGGTCACCGGTACCGCGGAAGGCATCACCGCGTTCCAGCTCGACATCAAGGTGGGCGGTCTCACGACCGCGATCTTGAGCAAGGCGCTGGAGCAGGCCCGTGCCGGCCGCGTGCACATCCTCGACAAGATGAACGCCGTGATGAGCAAGTCGCGTACGGAACTGTCGCCGTATGCGCCGAAGATCACGTCGATCTCGATACCGGTCGACAAGATCCGCGAATTGATCGGGCCTGGCGGCAAGGTCATCCGTGCCATCACCGCCGAGTCCGGCGCTTCGATCGATGTCGACGATGACGGCACGGTGAAGATCGCGGCCGTGGATCAGGCGTCCGGCGACAAGGCACTGCGGATGATTCGCGAAATCGTCGCGGAGCCCGAGATGGGCGAGATTTACGAGGGCATCGTGCGCCGCATCACCAACTTCGGCGCTTTCGTGCAGATCCTTCCCAACAAGGACGGCCTGTTGCACGTGTCCGAGATCGCGCATCATCGCATCAACAACGTCGCCGACGTGCTCAAGGAAGGCGACTCGGTCAAGGTGAAGGTCATCGGCATCGATCAAGAGGGCAAGGTGCGCCTGTCGCACAAGGTGCTCCTGCCGAGGCCGGAGGGCGACGATGCGGCCGAGCCGTCGCATAGCGGCAGCGGCCAAGGCGGGCACTCGGGCGGCGGCGGCAGCGGCCACCGTGACGACCATGGCGGCGGCGGCCACCGGCGGCGCCGGTACCAGCGGCCGACCCCGACGTCGCTCTGACGTTCGATCGGAAGCCGGAGGCACGACGCCTCCGGCTTCCTGCTTTGAGTCCGATTGCGCTCTGGCGTGAGGCGCTGCCGCGGCGCTCGTTTCGAACCCCTGGTGGACCGGAGGTGGTGAGGGGATGCAAGTCGGTTCTTACACGACGCAGGAAGCCTTCGAAAAACGCCTGCTGCCAAACGGCATGCGGGTTCTCGCACAGCATGTACCGGCGACGTACTCGGTCGTCCTCGGGGTGTTCGTTTGCGTCGGTTCGCGCGACGAGCACCAGAGCGCGGCGGGTATTTCACACTTTATCGAACACATGGTGTTCAAGGGCACCGAGCGCCGCACGGCGTTCGACCTGGCCCTCGCATTGGAACGTGTCGGCGGCTCGATCGAGGCGCACACGACCAAGGAATACACCTGTTTCTACACCCGTGTGTTGCGCGAGCATTTCGACCTCGCACTCGATGTGCTGTCGGATCTCGTCATGCACGCGACGTTTCCGCCCGACCAGATCGCCCTCGAACACGGTGTGGTGATCGAAGAGATCAACAACGTCTTCGACAATCCCGAGGACTGGATCTTCGAGATCCTGGGCGAAAAGGTCTATGCCGGCCATCCCATGGCGCTGCCGATTCTGGGCACACGCGACAGCGTCAATAGCATCGGCCAACCCGAGTTGCGCAAGTTCATGAGCCAGGCCTACGTCGGTGGCAACGTCGTGATCGCGGTCGCCGGCGACATCGACGTCGAGTCGAGCCTCGAGAAGATCGCGGCGTCGTTCCCGTTCCCGGCCGGAACGTTCGAGCACCGCCGGGCGCCGATGCCGACGACGCGCGAAGCGCAGTTCTTCCAGGAGGACGACAAGTTGCAGCAGCAGTACCTGACGCTCGGCTGCACGTCGCTGTCGTACGAGGACGACGACCGGTTCCCGCTGCTCCTGACCTCGACGTTGCTCGGCGGCGGGATGAGCTCGCGGCTCTTTCAGAGCGTGCGCGAGAACGCTGGCCTTTGCTATTCCATCTACACGTTCGCGGAGTTTTCCCGCGATGGCGGTTTGACCGGCACGTTTGTGGCGGTGTCGCCGGAGAACGCGCCGGCGGCGATGGACCTCGTGTGGAAGGAATTCGACAAGATCCGCGGCGACGGCATCAGCACGCAGGAACTGAACGACAATCGCGACCAGTTGAAGGGCAGCATGCTGCTCGGCATGGAGAACGTCGCCAGCAAGATGAGCCGCCTTGCGAAGAACGAGATGTACTACGGGCGGCAGATCCTCACTCAGGAAGTGCTGCGGCGGCTGGACGCGATCAGCGCCGAGGATGTGATGCGCATGCTGGAGAAGTATTTCCGGAAGGACGCCAGCGTGCTCATTGGACTCGGGCCGTTGGTGCGGTTGTAGCGATCGCGCGTACCCACGGACGCAGGGCGGGGCGGTCTTCGGGGGCGTGCGACCCCCCGCCTGCTCAGACAGAACGGGCCGCGCCGCGCGCTTCGCGCGAAATATTCGATGCGCGAGCCCTTTAACACGCCGTCGGGGGGTCGCACACCCCCGAAGACGTG
>JANLSU010000075.1:0-28911 GCA_031362565.1 bacterium
GAGCGTGGCGGTCTTCGGGGGTGGGGCACCCCCGCCCACACAGCCAGCCCGGGCCGCGCCGCGCGCTTCGCGCGCAATATTGCATGCGCGCCCCCGTAAACCCGCGGTCGGGGGTCCCACACCCCCGAAGACGTGCTCCCACTCGGACGCGGATCGGATCGCCGGCGAACCCTCCCCGTCACACAGCTGAGCACCGGAACGCAGCGCGACCTACGGCAGCGTATGGCGCCGAGCTGGGTGCTCGAGGCGGGGGCTTAGAATTCTTCTTGGCGCCAGCCGGCGTCGCCGTAGAAGGCTGAGGTGGCGACGTGCAGGGTTGGGCCGTCACTCCAGAACATCGTCACGTGGCCTGATTCGTCGGCGGCGATCTGCGGCGGTTCGGGGGTGGTGAGCGCGTAGGAGTCGAGTTCGGGAGACGCGAGCAAGCGCGACGGCACGCGGCCAAAGTCGGACAGGCGCGCGAAGCCCGGGCGGTAGGCGTTGGCGCGGATCTCGGTCCAGGTGAGGTAGACGTTACCGTTGCGGTCGGCGGCGAGGCGCACCGGCGGATGCAGTTGATGAACATCCTGCCCGGCGTACGGTGCAATGGGGCCCCCGGTCGGCGTGACGGTCGTGCGAAAAGTCGCGCCGCGGTCGTCGGAAGCGGCGGCGACGACGCACGGTGATCCATCGGCGGCGGTCGACGTCCACGCCGCGTACAGATGATCGCGATCGCCAATGCGTAAAGTGGGGGCGGAGGCCTCCGGGAAGACGCCCGACGCGATGAGCGGGCGGGCGGGCTCCCAGAAGTCACCACGGTTCGTCGAACGGCTCCAGTACACTTGCTGGCCGCGTGATCCGCGTTCGACCCACAGGGCAACGACGATGCCGTCATCGAAGGCGGCGACATCGATGGTGAGTGCCGCCTCGTTGGTTGGCAATTGCACGTCGGACAGCGACCAGTTTTCCCCGCCGTCGTGCGACGCATTGCAGAAGGCACGCGCCGCGCCGTCGCGCCATTCGATCCAGGCAACGTACACGTTGCCGAACGTGTCCGCCGCCAGACGTGGCGTCAGTTTCCGTCCAAGACCGAGCGCCGTGATACGCACATCGCGTGAACCCCACGTGACGCCCGCGTCGTGCGAAGAGTTGGCGAAGAAGGCGTCGAATCCATCCCGGTCGTCGCGCCACACGGCGCACAGACCGTCACGCGAGCCGGCCGCGAAGACCGGCCCGACGACATGCGACAGGCCGGGCGGGTTGGTGTTGATCCGCTGATCGGCGAGCCACGTCCGGCCGCCGTCGCGGCTGCGGTTGAAATACACGTCCACCGGCCCGGACCGCCCGTCCTCCCAAAGCACGTAAACCGCGGAGTTGGCGCCGACGAGGATCTGTGGCCGGCGCCTGCCGCGCGGGCCCGCACCGAATGGTGCCGGTGCGGCGACCTCCCAGGGCGCGCCCGGTGCCGGCGCGCTCGCGAACATGAAGCGGGGCGCACCATCGACCGCTTGGGTGAGGGCCACGGCGTAGCTTCGCCCCGCAACCGGATCGATGGCGAGAGCCGGGTCCCAGTACCGGTCGGCGCGCACGGCATTTGCGTCGGCACGCGGCAAGGGCGCACAGCGCGGGACGGCAAGCATCAGGAGCGCGGCGGCGGCGCCGCGAAAAAGGTTGTGGGCCGCTGGGTGCGTCCTGCACAGTTCGCGCCTGGAGGTCATGGGCTTTGGGCCACCGATCGGTCGAGTGAGAGCGAGCGTCAGAACATCCATGAGCTCACCGCGGCAACTAGCGTGCAGGTCATCCAATCGGCAGTTTCAACCCGCAGGTGCGGCGGCTCGTTGCGCCTCGGACGAAGGCTCGGGAGCTTTTCCCCTGTTCGTCAGTATAAGCCCATCGACGCGTTGCGAAGCAAACGGCGCGAGCGTCGTCACATGGAAACGAGGCACGGAGGTGCCTGGACTATGAAACTGCGTGATGTCGCTCTCGCCGGTTTGGTGCTCTTGCGACCGCTTGCCGCCGACGCCGCCCGGCGTCCGGCCGCGAAACCGCCCAGCGCCTCGCACGAGGCGGCGCTGCTCGCCGCCGGCGGCGGCGAGCTGCAGCGCCAGATCTATTTGGCGCGCGACCGGGTCCTGCCGGCACTCGTCAACGTCCAACCGGTGTTGAGCGACTTCAGCTCCGGGCAGAAGGAAAAGCAGCGCGTTACCGGCAGCGGCGTCGTCATTCGCGACAACGGCTACGTGGTGACGAACTATCACGTCGCCGGCCAGTCCGAGGCGGTCATTTGCACCCTCTGGAACAAGGAGCGCGTCAAAGCCCGCCTCGTGGGCGGCGACGCGTTGACGGATCTCGCAGTCCTGCAACTCGACCTGTCGGACTACAAAGGCGCGCCGCCGCGGCCGGCCGTCTTCGGTGATTCACGCACTCTGCAGACCGGCCAGATGGTCATGGCCATGGGCAGCCCGTTCGCACTGTCGCGGTCGCTCAGTTTTGGTGTCGTGAGCACGACCGATCGCTACCTGTCGTCGGACTTCCGCCTGCCCTCCGGGGAACGCACCGGTTTCTTCAACACTTGGATTCAGACCGACGCCGCGATCAACCCGGGCAACAGCGGTGGCCCGTTGGTGGATCTATCGGGCGAGGTGGTGGGCATCAACTCCCGCGCCTTCGCGCTCGCCAACAGCCTGGGTTTTTCGATTCCGTCGAGCGTCGTCAAGGAAGTCGTCGATCAAATCATTCGCAACGGCCGCGTCGAACGCAGCTGGATCGGCGCCGAGGTTCAGCCATTGCAAGAACTCGAGGACGTCTTTGGTGCCGATGTCGGCGAGGGCGTGCTGGTGAGCGACGTGGAACCCGATTCGCCGGCGGTCGCTGCCGGCTTGCGCGCCGGTGATTTGCTGACCCGCATCGACGGCGAACCGGTGTCGGCGCGTTTTTACGAAGAGATTCCGCGCTTCTACAAGAAAATCGCCGATCTGCCGGCCGGCAGAACGATCGAAGTCGAAATGCGGCGCGACGGCGCCCCCGTGCGGGTACAGATCACGACCCAAGAGTACGGCCGGCCGAGCGGCATCGACTTCGAGGTCAAAGACTGGGGTTTTGCGGTCCGCAGCATCACCAAGCAGATGGCGCTCGACCAGCGGCTCGAAACTCTGGATGGGGTTCTCGTCGCCGGTGTGAAGGCCGGCGGACCGGCCGATCTTGCCGGCCTCTCGACGAACGACGTCGTGCGCTCCGTGGACGAGGCTGGCGTCCCCGGCTTGGAAGGATTTCGTGACGTTTACAAGCAGCGCGTCGATGGTCACGCGACACGAATCATGCTGCAGGTGCGGCGCCGCGATTCGGGGCGCTTCGTGCTGCTGAAACTAGCGCCCGCCAAGGGCGAGGGGAGCTGAAATGCGCGCCACTCGAGCCGCGATCACGATCGCGCTCACGATCGGAACGGTCTCATCCGCGCGGTTGGCGATAGCGAGCCCGCACAGTGGGTTCGAACAGTACCGGCGCTCGGTCGTCGCGGTGACCTATTCGGTGGAGACGAATGTCATGCGCGAGGTCCGCGAGGTCGCGGGCCGCGACGTCGGAGTCTTGGTGGGCAAAGGGCTCGTGCTCCTGAACGGCACCGTCGCGACGTCTTCCTCCACCGGCGCGCAGCCGCACGACTTCCGGGTGCGGTTTGCGAACGGTGAAGAGCGCGACGCGACGTTGGTGGGCCGTGATGAATTCGCCAACCTGGCGTTCGTGGAACTCACGGGCGATTTGCCGGCCGGCGCCGTGCCACTGCCGCTCGGGGGCAAGAAGACGGCCGCGGTCGGGGAGCGGGTCTATGCGCTCGGACTTCTGCCCGAAAACCTCGAGCCCATGGTACGCCTGACGGAAGGCCGCATCGTCGCGACCGTCGAACGGCCTAAAGCGCTCGTCATCACCGACCTGGCGGTCGAGGATGCACTCGGCGGCCCGGTCTTCACCGAAAATGGCACGCTGCTCGGCGTCTTGTCGGAACTCGGCGAAGCCGGTCCTTCGTTCGCGCAGGGACTCGGCGGCGACAACGATCGCACCACGGGTCTCATCGTCGATTTGCCGACCATCGCCCGTCTCGTCGATGCACCGCCGCGCAAGGGCGAATTGCGCCGCTCGTGGCTCGGCATCACCTTGCAGGCGCTCGACAAGGACAAAGCCGAATACTGGAAGCTCGGAGACGCGACCGGAATCATCGTCAATTCGGTGATGGCCGGGTCGCCGGCGGCGGCGGCGGGACTGCAAGAGGGCGACATCGTCGTGACCATGGACGGCGCCAAGATCCCGGTGAACCAGGATGAGCATGTACCGATCTTCGTCGAGCAGATCGGCTCGCGGCCGGTGGGCAGCAAGATGCGGCTTGGAGTCGTGCGCCAGGGACGCCGTATCGAAGCGACGGTGGATCTGGTGGCGGCGCCGAAATCGCGCCTCGACGCCGAGATCTATCACAGCGAGGAGTTCGAGTTCACGGTGCGCGAACTCGTGTTCCAGGACTATCGCAATTTCGATCTCAAACCGGGCTTCAAGGGCGTTCTCGTCAACAAGATCGAAGAGGGCGGCTGGGCGGGCGTCGGCGGACTCGAGACCGGCGACATCATTCAAAAAGTCGACGATCGTGAAATCGTTGCCCCGGGCGACGTGAAGACCGTCCTCGCCGACGCCGTGACGAAGCAAAAACGCAAGCTCGTCTTCTTCGTGCAACGCGGCGGCCGCACTCAATTCATCACCGTCCAACCCAACTGGGGCCAATCCTGATGGAAGTCGGCGCGACGTCGCCGCGGTGAGAGAAAGCAGCCGAGAAACGGGCTCCGGTTTTCCGGAGCCCGTTTCGTTGGACGTCTTGTTGCGCATCGAAAGCGCGGGGGCGCGCCAGACGAGTGGCCGGGCGAGTCACGAGGGCCCGGAGGCCCGGAGGGCCGAGAGGGCCCCGAGTGAGGGAGCGAGCCGACAGGATGTCGGCGAACGACCGCGAGCCCGGACGCTCGTCTGGCGCGCGCCCGCGCCGCCGCAGAAGCACCCCGCCGGACGCACGGCGGCTCCCCGCCGCGCGTACTAGTGTTGCTGCTGCGCCTGCGCCTCCGCCTTGGCGCGCAGCGCCTCGTTCGCCGCGATCTGGATTTCGACCCGGCGATTCTGCTGCTGCCCGTCGGCGGTCTCGTTGGCGGCCACCGGTTGGGCTTCGCCGAGTCCCTTGGCGACCAGACGCGAGCCCGCGACACCGTACGTCACCAAGTAGTCCTTCACCGCATAAGCGCGTTGCTCGGAGAGTTTCTGGTTGTACGAGTCGCTGCCGCGGTTGTCGGTATGGCCGACCACGACCAAGTTCGTGTCCGGATACTTTACGAGGACGTTGGCCATTCCCTGAATGTTGTCCTTGGCGGTCGTCTTGATCGCGTAGGAATCGGTGTCGAACAAGATGGCGCTTTGGAACTTGACCTTGAGTTCGTCGCCGTCCTGCACGACCTCGGCCCCCGGCACCTGCTCGAGGTCTTTCTTCTGCTTCGCCATATAGTCGCCGATGATGGCGCCGGCCGCCGCACCGACCGCGCCGCCGACCACCGCACCCGTGCCGGTCTTGCCGCCCTGGTGGCCGATGATCGCGCCGGTTGCGGCGCCGACCGCACCGCCGATCCCGGCGCCTTTCTTGGCGCCTGAACATCCGCCGGCAGCCAGCGTGAATGCCAGTCCGAAGCAAAGGACCCGGACACCGTGCCGTGATGTGACTCGCATGCGAAGCCTCCTGTTGCAGTCGGCGCCACGCGCGCCGCGAAGTTCGAATGTGCGGATGACAGAACCTGAACAGTTCTGGCGCCGCGCCAACCGGGCGCGGCAGCGCTGGCAGCGCGCGCCGGATTCGGCTAGTGTCGCGGTGCCGAAAGGGAGATTGCGTGGCCGATGTCGCCTATGTCAACGGCTGGGTGGGCCCCCTGGAACAGGCGCGAGTGGCGGTCCAAGATCGTGGCTTCCTGCTGGGTGACGGCGTGTACGAAGTCATGCGCACGTACGGCGGCCGCATCTTCGAATTCGATGCCCACCTCGACCGCCTCGACCAGAGCCTGCGCCGGGTGCGGATCCGGCGGCCCATGGCGCGGCGCGCACTCCGTGACGTCGTGCTCGAGCTCCACCGGCGGAGCGGCTACCGCGATGTCCGCATCTACGTTCAGGTCACCCGCGGCGTCGCGCCGCGCCAGCATGGGTTCCCGCGCCGGGCGCGGCCGACGCTCGTTGTTTGGGCCGAAAAGATTCCGGCCGTGAAGGCGGCTTTTGCGGTGCGCGGCGTGCGCGTCGTGACGGTCGCCGATTTTCGCTGGGGCCGGTGCGACATCAAGGCCGTCGGCTTGCTGGCCAACGTGCTCGCCAAACAACACGCCTTGGAAGCCGGGGCACACGACGCGGTTTTTGTCGGGGCGGATGGTGCGGTGCGCGAAGCTTCGACCGCGAACGTCTTCATCGTGCGCGGCAAGACGTTGCAAACCCATCCTCTCGGCCGCGAAATCCTGCCGGGTGTGTCGCGCGGCGTGGTGCTGGAAATCGCGCGCGCCGCGGGCATTCGCGTCCGCGAAACGCGGTTCCGGTTCGGGACGCTGCGGACGGCGGACGAAGTCTTCTTGTCGAGCACGATGCAGCAGGTTTTGCCGGTCGTGCGGGTGGACGGCCACCGCATCGGCACCGGCCGCCCGGGGCCGGTCGTGATGCAACTGCAGGCTTTGTTCGCAGCGCGGGCGGCGAGGACTGCAGCCCCCGGACGTAGCGCACTGCGGCGGCCGCGCCGCGGCTCATGATCGAGGAGGAACCGCATGGCGAAGCATGTCATCATCGAATACTGCGTCGTCTGAAACTACTTGCCCCGGGCCGCCAGTTTGGCGGCCGAACTGAAGAAGGCCGCCGGCGCCGAGGTCGAATTGCGTCCCGGGGCGCGCGGTGCGTTCGAAGTCAGCGTCGACGGGTCGACGGTCTTCAGCAAATTGGCGCTCGACCGCTTCCCCAAGACGCCGGAAATCCTGGTTCACCTGGTGCCGTAGCGCCCTGAGCTCGAGGGGAGAGATGACGTGTCGAACGACGCCGGCGCCGGTTTCGAAGTCATTGCCCATCGTGGCGCCTCGGGCCGCGCGCCGGAAAACACCCTTGCGGCACTCGAGCTGGCGATCGATTCCGGCGCCCGGTGGGCCGAGGTGGATGTGCAGCGAACCAGCGACGGAGTGCTCGTTCTCGTGCATGACGACACCTGGTTGCGCACCGGAGGCCTCGACCGAGCCATTGCGGCGACGCCGTGGAACGCGGTCCGCGGGCTCGACGTCGGCGGTTGGTTCGCGCCGCACTTCGCGGGCCAAGCGCCGCCGACACTCGAAGCGGCACTGCGGCTCGAATCGCTGTCTTTCAACCTCGAAATCAAATCGCCGGAGCACCACCCAGATCTCGGCTTCGACGTCGTGGCGGCGGTGCGGCGCATGGGTGCCGCGGCGCGGGTTCTCCTGACGTCGTTCGACGCGGGCTTGGTGGAAGCTCTGGCGGACGCGGCTCCGGAACTGCAGTTCGGCTATTTGTCCGTGCGGCCGCCCGAGAGGCGCCACGCGCGGATCCGCACCTTCGTACTGGCCGAGGATCACATTGTTCCCGCGTGGGTGCGCGAACGGCATGCCGAAGGATCGGTGGTGTGGGCGTGGACCGTCGATGATGTGTCACGGGCCCAAGCCCTGCGGGATGCGGGGGTCGCAGCCGTGATTTCGAACTATCCGGAGCGTCTCGCGGGACTGCGGCGTTTGCCGGCCGCCGGCGAACCTTGAGCCTCGATTCGTTCGAGACGTTCGACGAGGCTGCGATTCTCTTTGCGGAGCGCATCGAGATCGACGCGCAGCGCCTTCCAAGCGTCCGGCGTCGCGTCTGTTCCTAAAGCCTGGATCGCGTCACGCGCCGCTTTTTGCAGCCGCCCATCGACCTCGGCCGCCTCGAGCCGGCGCAATGCGCCAAGCGCCGGCGCCCGTCCCAACTTGCCGAGCGCATCGGCAGCCGAAAGCACCGTGAAAAACGACGTCTCGCGGAGCGCTGCTTCGAGCAGGTCCTGCACCTTGCGGCCGCGAGCCGGGAACGCGCGCCCGAGTACGGCGAGAGTGCGAAACGCCGCGTCACGCGCCCACCGCGACTGTCCCGGACCGGCGTAGGGCAGCACGGCTTCGAACCCCCGTTCGTCCTCGAGGTCGCCGATGGCCCGCAACGCGGCGGCGCGGATCAAGTCGCGAAACGCATCGGTCGCAAGCGCCGCCGCGAGAACCGGCCACGCCACAGCACCCTCGACACGCGCCAGGGCGGTGACCGTTTCAGCGCGTACGAAGTAGCTCTTTTCTTTTTTCCAGTGCTGGCGGAGCGCCGCCGCCACCGCCTTATCGCCGCGCAATTCCCCGAGAGCGCGAACGGCGCCGCGCCGGGCGCGCAGATCTCGATCGCCGAGGGCGGCGAGGAGGGCGCGGCGCGCGACGTCGCCCCCCAAACGCCCGAGGCTGGCGGCGATGGCGCGTTTGGCGACGAAATAGCGCGGCCGCGGCAGCGCCGCGGCGAGGGCCAGGGCGACCTCGCTGTCGTGCACGAAACGCACCAGCCCTTCGGCTGCGTCAGCGACCCCGAAGGGATCCTTGTCGTGTTGAAGTTGCGCCAGCAACTCGCTCCGCGATGCTTCAAAACGCCAACGGCAGAGGATCCAGCGGCCCGGATCGAGGCGGATCCACAGCGGCCGTGCCGCCGCCGGCAGGTGCACCGTTTGCTCGTCGCGTTCGACTTGAATCCGGCGCCGCTCACTGCCGCGCGCCGCACCGAGTTCGATGTCGAGCGGAAACGCAAAGGGCGGCCGGCCCGCGTCGCGTTCTTGGGTTTGCCGGAGACGCAACTTCACACTCGACGTCGGCTCGTCCCAGCTCCAAGTGGCTTCGATCTCCGGGAAACCCGCGCCATACACCCACTGGTCGAAGAACGCATCGAGATGGCGGCCGGTGGCTTCCTCGATGGCGATCTTGAAATCCGCCGTTTCGACGTTTTGAAATTGGTGCTTGCGCACATAGTGGCGCACCGCCCGCCAGAAGAGTTCGTCACCCAATTCGTTGCGCAGCATGTGCAGAACGAGGGCGCCCTTCTCGTACAGATGGCGGTCGAAGATTTCGATGGGCTTCGAATAGCGGCGTTCGACGATCGGGCGCCGGTAACGATCCTCGTCCTCGCGCCAGTAGTCGCGCGTGAACTCCTGGATCTCCCAGAGGAATTCGTCGCGGCCGCGATGGTGTTCGGCGAAGAGCGCTTCGAAATAGGTCGCAAATCCCTCGTTCAGCCACGCATGCGACCACTCCTTGCAGGTGACGAGGTTGCCCCACCACTGGTGGGCCAATTCGTGGGCGATGAGACCGTCACTGTGGAAATCGAGCGCCGCCGTCGCGTCGAGCAACACGGCATCGGTGAGCGTCGTCGCACTGACGTTCTCCATGCCGCCGAACATGAATTCGCCGACCACCGTCTGGGCGTATTTCTCGTACGGATACGGGTAGCCGATAGCGTTGTTGAAGTAACGCATCATCGCCGGCGTATTGCCGAATGTGCGCCGCACGGCCGCCTTGTCACCCGGGTGCACGTAGTACACGAGCGGCACACCGTCGGCCTCGTCACGCACTTCGATGTACTCACCGACGACGATCGACAAGAGATAGGCCGGATGTGGGACGTCTTCACGCCAATGGAAGGTGCGGACACGCCGGCCGTCGCGCACCCCGAGCAGTTTGCCGTTGGAGACGACGCGGTACGGAACGGGCACGGTCGCGACGACTTCGCTGGTGGCTTTTTCGTGCGGACTATCGAAGCACGGAAACCAGTGCCGCGAATCCTCGTCCTGCCCCTGCGACCAAATCTCGTACGGTCGATCCGGGTGGGCCGCATCGGGCCCGACAAAGTACAGGCCCCGGCGGGGTTCTCCCTCGTAGGCGACGGCAATCGTGACGGCGCGCCCGGCGGCCGCCGGCCGGGGGAAGAGGACCCGCAGGCGCTCGCCGTCGCGCTCGTGGCCGAGCGCCGCGCCGCCCGGCACCTGGACCCGCGTCACCTTGAGATTGGGAGCCAGGTCGAGGTCGATTTGGCGGAGCGCGCTGTGCAGCGGGGCGAGGCGCAGCGTGGCGACCCCGCGCACGAAACGTCGAACGGGGTCGAGTTCGAGCGCCAAGTGGATGTGCTGCAGATCGTAGGTGCGCGAGCGAGCGTACCGCGGCGTGGCGCTCGCGGCCGCGAACGGCTTGGGACGAGACGTCACGAGCAAGCCCCCGTTGGCTAGGACTGGTGCGGACGGCGACGGCCGACAACGTAGCATCGACGCCAGCGTGCGTCCAGGCGATCGGATCGAGCCGCAAGGCGCCGGGCCAGCAAGCAAGTCCCCGCAAGGGCCACGGACTGTGGCATTCTGTGTGCTGGCCCGAGGCAGAGCGTTGGGGAGGAGTCTGGACGTGGACCCGATTGGTGCCGGCACGCGCAAGCGGATCGTTGTGGTTTGTTACGGCAACATCTGCAGAAGTCCGACCGCTGAAGCGTTGCTCAAGCAGGCGCTGCGGCAAACCGGTTTGGACCGCGGCTTCCTGGTGCGGTCCGCCGGCGTCGGCGCCCAGCCGGGCACACCGGTGCCGAAGCTGGCACAGGACGTCGCCACCGCCAACGGACTCGACGTTTCGACCCATCGCGCCCGCCGCCTCACGGTCGAGATGGCACGTGAAGCCGAGTATCTGATCGCGCTCGACGAAGTGGTCGAAGAGGAGATCGCGATTCTGGCCGGCGACGTCGGCATTATCCTTTGGCCGGTCGACGACCCTTATGGCGGGTCACGGCGGTCCTACGAACGTGCATTCGCCGACATCGAGACGCACGTCGGGGCATTTGTCGCCGAGTTGCGCAGCCGGGCCGCAACGCCGTGACGCGCCAGGCTCTGCCGCGTCGCGCCACACAACCGCGCCAGACGATCGCGGTGCTTGGGACGCTGACGCGCGACACCACCGTGTACGCCGACGGCCGCCGCACCGAGAATCTCGGCGGTCTGCTCTACACGCTTTCGACGCTGGCGCACCTGTCGGCCGGCAAGATCCGGATTCTGCCGGTCGCAAATGTCGGCCAAGACCTCGCGTCCGCAGTCGAACGCGCCCTTCAGCTCCCGGGCGTCGACACGGCTCTCGTGCGGCGCGTGCCGGTTGCCAACAACCACGTGTACCTCACGTATCGCGACGCCGAAACGCGTGACGAGGTGCTCGTTGGACTCGTCCCGCCGGTCGACCTGGCGCACGCGTTGGCGGCCCTTCAAGCCGATCACTTCCTCGTCAACCTGACATCCGGGCTCGACGTGGAACTCGCGACGCTGCAAGCGCTGCGCCGCCAGTTTCACGGCACCATCCAGCTCGACATTCACAGTCTGACACTCGGGTTCGCGGCCGACGGTCTGCGCGTCTTGCGGCGGCCCGAAGATTGGCGCCAGTGGGTGCGCTGTGCCGACTGGGTACAGATGAACGAGACCGAAGCGCGGCTTTTGGGAGATGGGGCCGAGCCGGAGGCGTTCGCCGCGCGCCTGCTGGACCTCGGGCCACGTGTTGTTCTCGTCACTTTGGCGGCGCACGGGGTGTTCGCGTGCTGGGAAGAAGCGGGTGTGCGGCAGTCGTTGCGGCTCGCGGCGGCGCACCGCTGGCCGGCGCCGTTTCCAACCGGTTGTGGCGATGTGTTTGGCGCTGCCTTCGCATACGCGCGCTTGGCGGGCGCGTCGACGCCGGACAGCGTCCGCATCGCCAACGGTGTGGCGAGCACCAAGGCCGGGATCGAACCCTACGCCGAACTCACAAACATTCGCCGCCACGCGGCCGCGCATCTCGAGCCGCTCGGGCGTGCGGCGGTGCACGCCTGATTTCGGCGCTGCGGCGCCGCGGTCAATCTTCCTCGGCGGCGCGCAGACGCGCCAGCACCGAGTAGTCTTCGAGTGTCGTCGTGTCGCCGGCGGTTTCGCGCCCGGCGGCGATGTCCTTGAGCAGCCGGCGCATGATCTTGCCGCTGCGCGTTTTCGGCAGGGAATCGGTGAACCGGATCTCCTCCGGGCGCGCCAGGGCGCCGATCTCCTTATCGACGTGGGCGCGTAGCTCCGTTCGCAGGGCGTCGCTCGCCACGCCGTGTTGCGACAAGGTCACGAACGCCGTGATCGCTTGCCCTTTGATTTCGTCGGGCCGTCCGACGACGGCTGCTTCGGCCACCTGCGGATGGCTGACGAGGGCGCTCTCGATTTCCATCGTGCCGAGGCGATGCCCGCTGACGTTGATGACGTCGTCGACGCGTCCCATGATCCAGTAGTAGCCATCCGCGTCACGCCGTGCACCGTCGCCCGTGAAGTAGATGCCGGGGAAGTCGGTCCAGTAACTTTGTACGAAACGCTCCGGGTCACCGTAGAGGGTTCGGGCCATCGACGGCCAAGGACGGCGCAACACCAGCAAACCGCCGCCTTCCGGACCCACGGAACTGCCGTCGCGATTGACGACATCCGGCACGACGCCGTAGAACGGCCGGGTCACCGAACCGGGTTTCGTGGGTGTCGCACCCGGCAGTGGCGAGATCATGATGGCGCCGGTCTCGGTCTGCCACCACGTGTCGACGATCGGGCAACGCTCCTTGCCGATCACCTTCTGGTACCACATCCAGGCCTCGGGATTGATCGGCTCGCCGACCGTGCCCAAAAGGCGCAGGCTGCCGAGATCATGCTGCAGCGGCCACTGTTCGCCCCAGCGCACGAACGTCCGAATGGCGGTCGGTGCGGTGTAGAGAATCGACACGTGGTGCGTGTCGATCATCTTCCACCAGCGGTCCGGCTGCGGTTGATTCGGCGCGCCTTCATACATGAAAACGGTGGCGCCGTTGGCGAGCGGTCCGTAAACGACATAACTGTGCCCGGTCACCCAGCCGATGTCGGCGGTGCACCAGTACACATCGTCGTCGCGCAGGTCGAAGACGGTTCGCGTCGTGAGCCAGGTGCCCACCATGTAACCGCCGGTCGTGTGCAGGACGCCTTTGGGTTTGCCGGTCGTACCGCTCGTATACAGAATGAAGAGCGGATGCTCGGCGTCGAGCGGCACGGCGGGGCAGTCGGCGGAGACTCCATCGAGAAGTTCATGCCACCAGTGGTCGCGCCCCGAGTGGAAGGCCACGGGCTGGCCCGTGCGGCGCACCACAATGACGTTTTGGACGCTCGGCATGCGCTGCACCGCGGCGTCGACCGCCTTCTTGAGTTCCACCGTGGCGCCTTTGCGAAAGCCGCCGTCGGCCGTGATGATGAGCTTGGCTTGCATGTCGTTCATTCGATCGGCCAAGGCTTCGGCGCTGAACCCGCCAAAGACGACGCTGTGCGTAGCGCCGATGCGCGCACACGCGAGCATTGCGATGACCGCTTCCGGAATGAGCGGCATGTAGATGCCGACGCGGTCGCCGGCGACGATCCCGAGGCGGCCGAGGGCGTTCGCAGCCCGACACACTTCGTGGTGCAGGGCACCGTAGGTGAACGTCCGGACGTCGCCGGGCTCGCCCTCCCAAATGAGCGCCGCCTTGTTCCGGCGTCCGGCTGCGAGATGCACGTCGAGGCAGTTGTAAGCGAGGTTGGTTTGGCCGCCCACGAACCACTGGGCCCACGGCACATTCCAGTCCAGGACCCGGTCCCATTTCCGGAACCAGTGCAGTTGGGACGCCATCTCGCTCCAGAACTCGTCCGGAGCATCGACCGACCGGCGGTAGGTGCGCTCGTATTCCTCGAAGCTCGGGACGCGCGCCCGCGCGCTCCATTCCGGATCGGGTACGAACACGCGGTCCTCGCGCAGCAGCGAGCGGATATCGGACACGTGCGCTCACCTCCAGGCGATGCGGGATCTTGGTGCGCCATCGCAGTGGCCGCACGCTAGCAGAGCGGCGCGGCAGTCTCAACTCCTGGCGGTGCCAAGGCGCTGCAGGTCCGGGTTGGCCTGCCGGTTGGCGGCACGCGCCCCGCCCAAGTGCTACCATGCGCCCGTGTCGAGCCCAAACACTCCCCAGACCCATCGCGTGCCTGCCTCGGCGGCGCTCACCCCCGGCTCGCGGCCGCTCGCATCGGCGAGGGCCAACGCATGACTCAATCCGGCACGATCGCTCGCAACACCGCCGTCTTGTTCGCCGGCAAGCTCGCCGCACTGGCTTGCAGCTTATTGCTCGTCCGGTTGCTGACGCGCGAAATGGGGGTGCTGGGGTTCGGCGCGTATGTGGTCGCGCTGGTCTATGCGCAATTGTTCGGCCTCGCAGCCGATCTGGGTGTCAACGTCATCGTCTTGAAGCGACTCGCCACACCGCAGCGTGATGACAGCCAATGGGTGGGAATGGCGCTTGGTCTGCGCTTGGTCACAGTGGCGCTATTCGTGCTCGGAGCCGCGGCAATCGCGCCAGTGATGGGGTATGACGCCCCGATGCGACGGGCCATTCTGGCGGCTCTGCTCGCGACCGCGGTGCAGGGCGTGAACTCGCTCTTCGTGGTTGTTCTACAGGCGCGCCTGCAATCGCACCATTCGGCTCTTGCGGAAGTAGCGGGCCGGCTCACGACTCTCGGACTGTCCTTCGCGGTCCTGCGCGCCGGCGGCGGGGTTGTTGCGGTGTTGCTCGCACAGGCAGCCGGTGCCGGCATCCAGCTCGGGTGGACGGGTCTGGCGGCGGTGCGCATCGTGCGCTGGGCACGCCTTTGGCAACCGGGACAATGGCGCGGCACACTTGCACAGGCGCTGCCGGTCGGCATTTCGACCGTGTTGGGCTTCATCTATTTCAAGGCCGACACGCTGCTCTTGTCGCGCCTACGCTTTGCGACACCGGGATCCTATCGCCGGGCCGTGCTACAGTTGGCGTGGAAGTTGGTGCGCCAGAGCGCGAAGCACTGCACGCATCCGCGTTTCGTTCTGGCGTTATGGCAGGGATACGGCGCGGGATTGCGCGGTAAGTCAGGCAGGGCGCGCTGAACACGACACCCGTCTCCCAATCTTCCGGGCGCTCGGTTGCGGTGCTGATCGTCAACTACGGGACGCCGGACCTGACGCTGACCGCCGCGGGTTCTGCCTGCGACGACCCGCGGGTGGGCGAAGTCATCGTCGTCGACAATGCGGCCCCCGGCGATCCGACGAGCGTGCCGCGGCTGCGCGATTTCGCCGCCCAGCACGCCGATCGGGTGCGCTTCGTCGCCGCGGGCGTGAATCGCGGCTTTGGCGCCGGGACCAATCTCGCGGCTGCACAGGCGACGTTGCCCTATCTCTTCCTGTTGAACAGCGATGCGACCCTGCAGCCGGGCGCTCTGCAGCCGTTGATCGACGCGCTGGCCGATACGGGTGTTGGCGTCGTCGCGCCGCCGGTCTATCAGCCGGACGGAACCTTGCAGCCGGATGCGTTCGGGCGTTTTCCAACCCCATGGCGAATTCTGCTGCGCCGGACGCGCGCCCGGCGCAACGACCCATCGCCCGATTGGGTGTCCGGCGTTGCCTGTCTCGTGCGGCGTGCGGAGTTCATGCAGAGCGGCGGGTTCGACGAAGCAATTTTCATGTACCACGAGGACGTTGAACTCTGCTGGCGCTATCGCCGGCAGCTCGGCCGCTCGATCCGCCGTTTGCAGAGCGGCGCCGGCGTTGTGCACCAAGGCGGCGCGAGCCACCCGGTATCGCGCCTGCAGCGCCAGACCTACGACCGGTCACAAGACTATTTCCTGCACGAGATCGGTTGTTCCGCCGCGTCGCGCCGCCTGGTGCGACTGGTGCGTGCCGTGTACCGGCGGGCCGGGGGCCCGAGGCTCACGGGCCCGGTTTCGGCGCCGGCCGGCGGCGCCGACGTGCCGTCGGGGCGCGGAGGTGCGCCGTGAGAATCGCCTTGGATGCGAGAATGATCGCCCACTCCGGGATCGGAACCTACACCCGGGGACTCTTGCAGGGCTTGCTGCGCGTCGACACGCAAAACGAATACGTATTGTTCGTGAACCCGGGCGGCGAATTGCATGTCCCGCCGGACCCGCGCGTCCGTGTCCAGCCGGTGAACGTTCCGGTGTATGGCGTGGCGGAGCGTCTGTGGTTCGGGCGCACCCTGGAACGGGCCGGGTGCGACGTCGTGCATGTGCCGCACTACAACATCCCTTGGTGGCCGCCGCGCCGGACGGTGGTCACGCTGCACGACGCGATTCACGTGTTGTTTCCACAATTCGTCGTGGGGCGGGGGCGGGCGGCGGTCGCGCGCCTGCTGCTGTCGCGCGCCGTGCGTCGCAGCGCGGCGATTTTGGCCGACTCGGAATCGACGCGCCGGGACCTGCAACGGTTGTTTCCAGGTGCTGCACAAAACGTCGCCGTCGCATTTCCCGGTCTCGATGCCATCTACGGGCCGCAGCCGGTGCCGGAGGTGGAGGCGTTCCGCGCCCGGCACCGCTTGCCAAAACGTTACGCCTTGTTCGTGGGCCTGCTGCGCCCGCACAAGAATGTCGAGCGCTTGGTGGAGGCGTTCACGGTTTGTGCGGCCCGTCTCGGACCGGACACCCGGCTCGTGGTGCGCGGCGCGCCGGATGCGCGATTCCCGGCCATCTCGGCGGCGCTAGCTGCGGGTGCCGAGCGGGGCGTCGTGCAATGGCTGACCACCGCGGTCCGAGCCTGCGACATGCCGCTCTTGTATGCCGGGGCGCGCGTTCTGGTCTGTCCGTCGCTGTCCGAAGGCTTCGGCCTACCGGTCGTGGAAGCCATGGCGTGCGGCACACCGGTGGTCGCGGCGCGGGCCGGCTCTTTGCCCGAAGTCGCCGGCGACGCCGCACTCTATGTCGACCCGCTGGATGCTGCCGACTTGAGCCAGCAGATGGAGCGCGCCTTCAACGACGAGGCGTTGCGTGCGGGGCTCGTGCAGCGTGGCTTGGCGCAAGCGCGCCGATTCGATTGGCGCACGACCGCCGAACGCACATTGGCGGTGTACGAACGGGTTGCGCGCCACGCCTGATGGAAGCCGTCGCGTGCCGTGGCCGCTTCGTTCGGCGCGTTGCCGGGTGTTCATAGAATCGAATCGGTGGCGGCAGCATCGCGCCGCAGCAATTGACGCAACGTCGCCACGGGCACGAGGCGCAGTCCCAAAATCGTCAGCGCGAACAGCGCTGCGATTGCGACCCCAAGCAGGCCGGTGCCGAGGACGCGTCCGACCGGCGGGGCCGTAGCGATCGCGAAGTGCCGTTGGACGAAATCCCCACCGAGGCCGAGCAGTATCGCCACTGGGATCGCCAGCAGGACCCGCAGCTCGAGCGACCAGCGGCGGCGGCCGAGCCAATACACCGCCAGACAGGCGAGGGCCAAGCTCTCCGTCAACACGGTGACGGCTGCCGCGCCGCGGTAGGACCACAGCCGGATCGCGATGAAATTGCCGCCGATGTTGGCAATGACGAGAAAGACGTACATCCGCACCAGCCAGGATTGCCGGCCCTCGGCGAGCAAGAGATGCGTGAATCCGAGGCTCACGAACACGGGTGGCAACGCGAGTGCCAGAATGCGCATCGTTTGGGTCGCTTCGATCGCTCCCAAGATCGCCGCCAACGGTGGCGCCAGCACGATCAAGAGGAGCGCCGCGCCGACGGATGCCAGCAGCAAGACTTCGAAGGTGCGTTGGAACACCTGCTGCAGGCGTGCCGTGTCGTGGGTCGCCAGGCGCGAGAACACCGGGAACAAGAGCCCGACGAAGAGTCCTGGAAACGTGATGAGGACCTCGTGCAGCTTGTACGCGACGCCGTAGATCCCAACGTCTTCGGGCGGCCGCAGCACCGACAGAATCAACGTGTCGACTTTGAAATGCACCAGTCCGAGGAGGGTCACGGCGGTCAGCGCGACGGATTCCGACATCAAGGCGCGCGACAGCGGCCAGTCGAAATGCGGCCGAATGGTTTCGAAACGGCGCGTGACGAGAGCCCCATAGGCGAAGGTACACGCGGTGCCGGCGGCCAGCGCCCAGCAGCATGCGACGACACCGCCGCCGAAATGCACCACGAGCGCGACCGCGCCAAGCATGGTGACACGCGCCAGCATTTCGCCGAGAACCGCCAGGTCCATCCGCAGGTGCAACCGGAAGACGGCGATGTACAACTGGTTCAGCAGCGTCACGTAGTTGTTCAAGGCGCAAACGGCCACGGCGACTTTCACCGCGGCGACATAGGTCGGGAAGACGGTGCTGGGCACCATTTGAATCAGCCCATAGCCCAGCAATAGCGGCACGGCGGCGACAATGGCTCGCAAGCCGAGACCGGCACCGAGGATCGCGGCGCGGCGTTCCGGATCCTGTGCCGCCCGCCGCACGATCGAGAGATAGAGTCCGGCGTCACCAAGCACGGAGAAGAATCCGGTGTACGTCGTGGCGGTGATGAGTTGGCCGTAAGACGCATGTCCCAAATGGCGCACGAGAATCGCCGTGACCGCCATCGAGGCCAACAGGCCGAGGGCGCGGCCGGCCACTTGAATCGCGGTGTTCCAGGCGACGGCGCGCGTCAGGCTCACGGCACTCTCCCACAGGACTGCGGTGCGCGCTCGCAGCGCGGCGCGTGTCACCCTAGGGCGGGAGGGCCATCGTTCGCAAGCGTACCGGCGGGATCTCGCAAATGGACCACCGTCGCACCCCGGCCGCTGCCGGGGGTTTCGGCGTCGTGCCAGCCCAAGACTTGGGGGTGGCGCGCGAGGCGCGCCCGGACGCGTTGCCGGCGCGCCCCGATGCCTTTGCCGTGAATGATCTTGGCACGCCCAAGCCGGCGTTCGACCGCGACATCGATGAAAGCGTCGACCAGCATGTCGACGTCGGACTCGGGGACGCCATGCAAGTCCAGTTCAGAGCCGATTTCGATCGGCGGCAGGTCCGGGTCGGCGGCGAATGGCAACGGCTCCGCCGGCGGCCGCTCGGCACCGAGCAGCCGGCGTCCGAGCATTCGCACCAGAAGAATCAAGACGGCGGTTGCAACAAGCCAAGCCATGCCCGACATTCTAGCGAGCTTGAGCGTTCCACGTCCTTGGGTGACCGGGTGGCGCGGGCAAGGAGGTCTTCGGTGGCAGGGTACGAGCAGCACATCTTCGTCTGCGAGAACGTGCGTCCGGACGGGCACGAGCGTGGCTGCTGTGCCGCCAAGGGTTCACCGGCGGTGCGCGCCCGCTTCAAGCAACTTGTGAAGGAACATGGGCTGAAGGGCCGGGTGCGCGCCAACATGGCCGGTTGCCTCGACCACTGTGAATCCGGCGTGACGGTCGTGGTCTATCCGGATGGTGTGTGGTATGGCGCCGTCACGGTCGCCGATGTCGACGAGATCTTCAGCCGCCACATTCTCGGCGGCGAGATCGTCGAGCGTCTGCGGCTCGGCGCACGCGCCGGCGGTGCGACGCCCGCGTGACCCCTCGGGCTCTCATCTTGGATCTCGACGGGACGGTCGTCGATTCCCACGCCTACACTTTCGCGGCCATTCGGCATGCGTGCGCGCCGTGGGGCGTGGCGCCAACGGATGCGGCAATCCACGCCCGGTTTGGACCGCCAGAGTCGACCATTCTCACCGCTTTCGTCCCCGCGTCGGCGGTCGGTGCGGCGTATCGGCGTCTACAGGCTTTCTATCGCGATCAGGCGCATATGGTTCAGGTGCATCCTGAACTGCGCGGCGTACTGGACGCCGCGCACGGCGCGGGGTGGCGTCTGGCGCTCTTTACCGGGCGCGGCGCGGATTCGACCCAGCTGTTACTCCGCGCTTTGACCCTCGACGCGCTCTTCGATGCAGTCGTCGCCGGGGACTCCGGCCTGCGCCCCAAGCCGGCGCCCGATGGCGTTCTGGCGTTGCTCGAGCGCCTCGGGTGCCGCGCCGCGGACGCACTCGTGGTCGGGGATTCACCGCTCGATGTGCAGGCCGCCCGGGCCGCGGGGGTTGCGGCGGTGTTTGCGGGCTGGTTTCCGCTTGCCGGGGTCACGCCCCCGGCCGGCACCGAGATCGCCGCCACTCCGGCGGCGCTGCGACAGCATCTGGGCCTGGCGTGAGGTCACGGCATCGGGGTCATGAAGTTCTGCGTGACATAGACGCGCCGCTGGCCGTCCGCATCGGTCGCGAACGCGACACCGATGCCGACGCGCGTGAAATCGGCATCGAGAATATTCTTGCGATGGCCCGGACTGCGCAGCAACGCCGCCTCCGCCTCATCGACATCGGTGTGGGTGGCGATGTTTTCCGCCAGCCGTTGGAAGCGCACCCCGACCGCTTGGGCACGCTCGAGGAGGCGGCCCGTTTTGGGTGAGACGTGTGCGAAGAATCGATGCTCGCACATGTCACGGCTGTGGGCCCGCGCCATTTGCGCCAGCGCCGGATCGATGCAGAGTTCCGCCAATCCGGCGTGTCGCCGGTCCCGATTGAGCAGCGTCAGCAGGCGGGATTCGGCGCCGTCGACCGTCATCACGGTGCTGGACTCCGGCCGCGCGGCGCGGCGAATCTCGAGCGACCCGGTGCGCGCTGCGGCGAGGATCATGGCATGCGGTGTGGCGCGGCCGGCCGCGTTGACCATGAGACTTCCGAGGCCGAGAACGCGCGGTCCCATGTCGTTGCGGCCGAGAACTTCGATCTGGTATTCGCCGTCACCGCGCTCGAGCCGAATCCAGCACCGGAAGTGTCCGGGCTCGAGCGCCAAATTGGTGAGTTCCTCCGAGGCGCCATCCGGCCAGGTCACGAATACCTGTGGCTCCCGGAACGGGGCGTGGATCTCGCCGTCGAAAAGGAAACGCTCGCCGGCCTGAAGGTCATCGGGCAAGGGCGAAAAGCTGATCGCCCGCTGGGTGAGCAGCAGAGTCGCAAAACAAACGCGCGGACCGAAGATCGCCGGGCGCCGCTCGCCGGTCTCGAGCAGTGCCACTGCCACGTGGGTGTACAAACGGCGCTCCTCGAGGGGCATTCGGCCGAGCGCCGCGAGGAGGTCGTCCGGCAGGGTCGCGAGCCGCTTGGGGGTCGCCTCGCCGAGCAACACGTACGGAAACGGGTCGAGCACTCCGTGGGCGCTTTCGGCCGCCCGCAGAAACTCGTGCGGATCGATGTCGGCGCCCGCGGCACGCACGACCGTCAGCTCGCGCGCGGCCTCGCGCAGCGCGGGGTCGCTCCGGAGGTCCAGGCCATAGCGTTCGCCCGCCCGGGCGATCAACTCGGCTTCGAGCTGAGTCTCGAGGGGCGTTGCGGCGGCAATCGGCCCGATGGCGGCAAGCGAGATCGCAAGCACCATCGGCGTCAGGATAGAGCGCAGTTTCCGGATGGGTCGGCCTCCCTCGCGATCGCGTTCCTGATACACGCGGCGTGCCAGTAAAAGCGCCCCAGGCATTGCGCAACTGCGCACTCTGTGCCATCTTTCGGCGTTCCAAGGGGCTCCTGGGACCGTGGCGGGACCCAAAGGTGCGGGCGCACCGTTGCGAGGAGGCTGTCCGGTGAAGCGACTGCTGCGGCTCCTGCCGCTCGTTCTGTGCCTCGGCCCGGCAACGGCCGGAGCGCAGGTCGTGCCCGGCCGGTTCTACGTGACGCCGGTTTTCGGCCCGCTCGTGGCGCGGAACGAGCTCTTGCGTGGTACCGCGATCTATTCGACGCCGCGCACGACCGACCCCGACAACCCGGTTGTGACCGACATCAAGCTCGACCCCGGCCTGTTGACCGGCGCGCGGCTCGGGTATGGGCTGTCGCGCCGCCTGACGCTCGACGCGGAATTCGACTTCGCGGTCGCGGTGTGCGCGATTCGGCAGCTGGAAATTCGCGCCGACACTGCCCCCGGATCGCTGCCGCAATATGAAACGACGACGCTCGACGCGCGCATCTTCCAGTACTTCTTGAGCCTGTCGTATTTCCCGATGCCGTCCCGGCGCGTCCAGCCGTCCCTGACGTTCGGATTCGGGAATCATGACTTGGACCTGCGGCGTAAAGGCGTCGTCAACCCGGACGCGGTGCACGACCGCGCTATCGTTGCGGGGCTCGGATTGGTCATCCACGCGACCGAGTCGCTCCGGATCTTCGGTGAGATCCGGGACTTCATGTACAACTTCAGGTTCGACAACGAATTTGTCGATCCGGAGATGTCGCAGTTCATCCTGTTCCGGCGACCCGAGTTCTATCGCACGACGTCGACCGCGGGGACCAAGTTCCAGAACGATGTCGCGGTCACCGTGGGGTTCTCGGTCCAGACTTTTTGAGTCCGAACATCGCTTGGCAGCCCGATTGCTATTCAAGTAGAATGAGGGTCTGCCACTGCGGGCTTGGCCCGCCACAACTGCGAAAGGGCTGCGTCACGGTTCCTGGCTATCGAAGCACGCGGCACGGCGCGTAAGAGCACCGCCGCCACACCGTACTTGACACCCCCCCGGCACCCTCCCTAGGGTCCGAGCCGGGCGCTGGGAGTGTGCGGTTGAAGGAAGCCAGGGACATGCGCATCCTCTTCATCAGTCAGTACTTCCCACCGGAAATGGGCGCACCGGCCGCGCGTACGTACGAATTGGCCCGCCGCTGGGTGGCGCTCGGCGCCGAAGTCACCGTCGTCACGGCCATTCCCAACCATCCGAACGGCATCATCCCCACGGCCTACCGCCACGGGCGGCTCTTCGAAGAGGAAATCGACGGCATCCGTGTCATTCGGACCTGGATCTACGCGGCCGCCAACCGCGGGTTCTGGCGCCGCAGCCTGAACTACATGTCGTTCCTCCTCAGTTCGCTCGCGCTCGGCTGCCGGCGCGCCGGCCCCGCCGACGTTGTGATCGCGACTTCGCCGCAGTTTCTCGTCGGTATCGCCGGCTGGGTGGCGAGCCGCCAGCGCGGCGTGCCGTTCGTCTTCGAGGTCCGCGACCTTTGGCCGGATTCCATCGCGGCGGTCGACGCACTCGGCGAAGGCCTGGTGCTGCAAGCGTTGCGGCGTATCGAAATGATGTTGTACCGGGAAGCATGGCTGATCGTCGGTGTGGCGCACTCGACGCGCGACGAATTGATCCGGCGCGGCGTCGATCCCGCCAAAATCGCCATCATCCCCAACGGCGCCGATTCACAAGTTTTCCGCGAACTCGAGAAATACAACGGCATTCGCGAAAGCCTTGGCCTCGGACGCAAGTTCGTGGTGTCGTATGTCGGCACGCACGGCATGGCGCATGGACTGGAGACGGTCTTGGAGAGCGCCGATCGGTTGCGCGACATGGACGACATCCAATTCTTGTTTGTCGGCGACGGAGCGCGGCGCGACCACCTGCAGCGCGTTGCCGGCGAAAAGAAACTCGCCAATGTGCACTTTGTCGGTGTGCAGCCGCGGGAGCGGATTCCGTCGTATATCGCGACGTCCGATGTGTCGTTGGTGCCGCTCCGGCGCAAGCCGCTGTTCGAAAAGGTCCTGCCGTCGAAGATCTTCGAGATCATGGGATGCGCGCGGCCGCTCATCCTGGGCGTCGAAGGTGAGGCGCGTGCCGCGGTCGAAGATGCGCGGGCCGGCGTCTGCGTGCGTCCGGAGGACCCAGAGGCGTTGTCGCAGGCCATTCTCGGCCTCTACCGCAACCCTGCCGAATGCGAGTCCATGGGCCGTAACGGACGCGAGTTCGTCCGTCGCAACTTCTGCCGTGACAAGCTCGCGGCGCAGTACCTGGACGTGCTACACAATGTCGTGCTGGGGCGCGCCTGACGATGCTGGATGTGTTACGGATTCTCCTCAAGTGGCATCGGCCCCTCGTCGCTTTGGCGCTTCTCGCGGCGCTGGGCGCCGCAATCTACGCCTGGACCGCCAAGCCGCGCTACTTCGCCCAGGCATCCATTCTGCCACCCAACGATGACTCGGCGGCTTTCGGCGGGCTCTCGTCGCTCTTGCAGCAGTATCAGATCCCGATTCCCGGTGGCGTCCACACGCCGTTCTTGCCGACTTTGTACGCTTCGATCGTCTCGAGCCGCAAGATGGCGGCGATCATCCTGGAGGAGTTCCATCTGGCGGCCGAGTTCGGGGCCACCGGCCAGGAAGATGCCGTCGCGGCGCTCAGGGCTCGCACTTTCCTCAAGTACACCGACGACGGCCTCTTCCTGGTGGGATTCCAGGATGCCGACCCGAAACGTGGCGCCGAAGTGGCGAATGCGTACGTCCGGCATTTGGACACGATCATTCAGGAAGTGAACGCCGGCCGCGCCAGTCAGACGCGGGCTTTCGTCGAAAGCCAGATCGAACGCTGCAGCGGCGATTTACGGAAGGCCGAGGAAGGCCTGCGGGACTTCCAGCGCGAACACCACGCGGTCCAGATCGACACCCAGACCGAAGGCGCGGTCGATTTGGCCGCGACGCTGCAAGCCCGCATCATGGCGTCGAAGGTCGAATTGCAGATGCTGCGCGACAAGGCGCTGCCGACCGCGCCCGAAGTGCGCCAGAAGCAACTCGAGCTGACCGCGATGCAGCGGCAGTACGACGACCTTTCCGCGTCGCAGCCCAAACTCCACGCGACGGCTCCGGACGATGCGAGCAACATTTTTCTGCGCTTCGACACCGTGCCGGATTTGGCGATGCAATACCTGCGGCTCATGCGCAGCCTGAAAGTACAGGAGACGCTCTACACTTTGCTGGTACAGCAACTCGAACAGGCCAGGATCGAAGAACAGAAGAACACGCCGGTGCTCTCGGTGCTGGATTGGGCGGCGCCGGGCGAGCACCCGGTCTATCCGCGGAAGATGCTCCTGGTGGTCATCGCGGCTTTTGCGGCGGCGGCCTGGGTCGGGATCGTCGCCGTATGCGTCGAGAAAGTCCGGGCCCGCCGGACGAACGCCGCGGAAGCCGCCGAGCTGGCGGCGCTCAGTGCCGAGTGGGAAGCGATGCCCGGTTGGGTCCGGCGCATCGAGCGAATTGTCGGACGCTGATTCGGAGGCGAAGTGTTCGATCGCACCACATGGTGGCTGCGGATCTTGAGCCGCGAACGCGGTGCCGTGCTGTGGCTGCCGGGGCTCGCGGCCGCTACGTGGCTCCTGTTGTTCGCGATCCATTTGGCCCCGGGTGGCACGAGCCTGTTCACCCATACCACGAGCTTGCGCGTCGTTCTGGGCCCTTGGACCGCCGGCTCGGGTTGCGAAGACGCCGCGCAGCGCACCTCGCTCGCGATGCGCCGGGCCCTCGAAGTCCGCGGCGCGATTTCGGTCATCGATCCGGCGCGCGTCGCACAGCGCTTGAGCGCCGCCGGGATCGGCATCGCCGCCGACCCCGAAAAATTCATGCACGCAGTGCGGCCCCTCAACGCGCACCTGAGCTTGGCGGGCGCGGTGACGCGCTCGGACACCGTCGTTGAAGCGTGTGTGACGGCCTACGATGCACACACTCAACAGATCCTGCGCCGCATCACGGCTGCGGCGGCGACTCCAGAAGCCTTGGGGCTCGCGCTTGCCGACTCCCTCCGCGACGCTGCACAAACGCCGGGCGCGCTCGTGCCGACGCAGTAGGCTTGTGCGGCCACGCAACGCCACGTCGAGTCGCGGTAGTGCGGGGCGGTCTTCGGAGGTGTGGGACCCCCGCCCACTCAGACAGAACGGGCCGCGCCGCGCGCTTCGCGCGCCATATGCGAGGCGCGAGCCCGTTAACTCGCGGTCGAGGGTCCCACACCTCCGAAGACGTGCTCCAAACTGGAGGGGCCACCTGCAGATCTGCTGGCGCCAATGTGGAGTTAGCGGTAGGGAACTATGAGAATCTTGTACGGTCTCGTTGCCGTTGTAGTGATCGCGGCTCCAGTCCACGCTGACAGCGGACCCTATCCGGTGCCTCAGCTCGCGGCGCAGGCCGCATTGTTTGCTCACTCCGATCCGCTGATTGCATACGCGGATTCGACGCCGCGGGTGCGGGTGGCACGCTTCGACGTCGAAGTCACCGGTGGCCTTCGCTAAGGGTCGCCGCCCGCATTGAAGCCGCGCTTTGCTCGCTTTAGTATGGTGCGAAGGTTACTTGAGCCCGCTGAGGAGTTCGGTGGAGACGCACATCGCTGTTGTCGTACCTGTGTACAAGACACCGCTCCCCTACCTCACGGAGCTCGCCGTCTCGTTGGCGCGCGAGCCGGCGCCCGGCGACGTCGTGCTTTGGGTGGACGATGGATCTCCAGACCCGAGCGGATTCGACGCACTCGAGGCCCGCCTCCGCGGTCAACCCGCGCACCAGTTTCTGCGGCTCGGGCGGAACTTTGGGGTTGCGGGCGCCATGAACCTGGGGATCGCGGCCGTCCGCGACGCGGAGCTCATCATCACGATCGGTTCGGATGACGCCGTTCAGCCGGGCTATCTCGAGGCGGGGCGGGCTCTCTTCATGCGGCGCCTCGATCTTGAGATCGTCGTTCCTCGCATCCAGCTCTTCGGCGACGACGAGCGGATCATCGACCCGGGGCCGAACCCGTTTCGGTTCCACCGGATCCTCCGTGGCAACCGCATCCCCGCGGCGGCCATGTTCCGGCGCCGGCTTTGGGAGCGCCTCGGCGGTTTTGACGAGGACCTCCGAATGAACTTCGAAGACTGGGACTTTTGGGTTCGCGCCAAACTCGCCGGTGCGCCGTTCGCCCGACTCCACGTCGTGGGCATCCGCTACCGGGTCCGCGCCGACAGTATCTCTCGCGCTATTCCGCGGGGCCGCGCCCGAACGCGGCTCTGGGCCCGTTGGCTCGTGCCGATCCTGCGATCGGTTTTCGCCCTACGGCCGTGGCCGCTTCGGGCGCGACAGAACTCGGCAGTCACCGAGACCGGGCGGGCGCTCTCGAACGCGGTTCGCCCGCCCGCCCGCTAAACCTCTCTGCTGACCATCGACTTCAACTCGCCCATCCGGATCAACCGCGCGCCAAGCACGAGCGCTGCGTAAACCGGCAGCACGATGGCTAGGTTCAAGACGAGATTGAACGATCGCAGCAGCCACATCAGAGCCACAAGTACGGCAACCACCGCTCCCAAGCGGGCCAACGAACGAAGCGACAGGGTCAGGGACATTTGCCGTCTACAAAGATAGAACGACCCGGCCTGAACGATAAACTCGGTGGCCAGCGTCGTATACGCAGCGGCCATGTAGGAATACTCGGGAATCAACAGGACGTTCGCGACGATGTTAAACACCGCTGCCACCAGGTAGACCGCAGTGAGCGCCCGCTGCTGGTTGAAAGCCAGCACCGTATAGGTAAAGAGTCCGGTAAAGTAACTTAGCAACACGGCAAAGGCCAGGACTCGCAGGGGAGCGGCCGAAGCGGCAAACTGGGCACCGCCAATCAGCAGCACGATCTTGTCGGCCAGCATGTACACCATTGCGGTAATGGGGAGGCCCGCTAGTGCGAGTAGATCAAATGCGCGCTGCAGCAGCGCAGGCAGGCGCTGGTCCTTTGTGGCCACGAACGTGGTGATCACCGGAAAAAGGCTGCCGACAAAAATACCAGGTACGATAAGCAGCAGCTCCAACACCTTGTAGGCGACGCCGTACAGGCCGACTTGGGCTTCGTTCGCCAGGCCGTGGTGGAGAGGCAAGATAGACAGCAGCACCTGGTCGACCTTGAAGTACACCAAGGTGAGAATGGAAGTAATGCCGATCGGCAGGGACTGGCGCAGGACTTGTCTCCAACGCGCCAGGTTGAAGCCGATACGGAACGGCACGAAGCGGCGGGCATAGGCATAGGTCGCCAGCACGTTCACGACGGAGCCGGCGGTAAGGGCCAGCATCGCCCAGAGCACACCCCGGTGGGCGGCCATGGCAGCGACAGTAATTCCCAAGAGCACCAGGCGGCCGACAACATCGGTGAGCACGGCGTACTGCATCTTCAGCTGGGCTTGCAGCACGCTGACGAAAAGGGAGTTCACCGATTGCGCGAAGATGGACCAAAGCAAGATAGCGATGCCGGCCCGCACGGTATTCGAATACGGCAGGATGAACATGGCAAGGTAGCCGAGGGCCACCACCGCCGCCGTGCTGGCCAGGCGCAAGCCGAACATGTTGCCGGCTTCGTTCGCCTCGTCCGCCTCCGGATGGCTCAGTCGTTTGATCAAGTAGACATTGACGCCGAGATCGGCGAATACGGCAAACAACTGGCAGTATGCCAGGGCGGCGGTGTACTGGCCGTAGGCCTCGCGGCCGAGCGCCCGCGTCACCAGCGCCGCCACTCCCAGGCTTGCCGCCGTAGTAAGAACTCTTCCAACCAGCTGGACAGCCGTGTTCTGGGAAATGCGGCGGGTTAGGCTCATGTCAGAGGTCGCCGCCGAGCGGCAGGAGGTCGAGCATCGAGTCCCTCTTTGCCGGCTTTCCGCCCCGCCCGCGAAGCCCGTGGGTTGGGGCTGATTAGCCCGGAGTATTCACAATGTTGACGACGAAAAAGCCTCCGCGTGCTAGAAACAGTGTGTCTAAAGCACGTTTCAGCACGACAGGAGGCTTTCTCTTGGGTACGAATCCTACGACAGAGTGTGTTCTGTTTCCAGAGCTTTTTCGGCGACCGATTTTGGTGCGGTTTGACGAGCGTCGATGACGTCAGATGGCGGTCTTCCGCTCCTGAAGGCCGTAGACGAGAAGCTCGGGCTGCAAAAAATTGCCGGGCCGACGTTCATCTTCGCTCCAGGATCGAGCTGGTGCCTCACAGCGCGTTGCACGCGCCGGGCGCCGGGGCTGCGCAGTGGAGAATGAACCGTACGCGTTCAGCAGTCCGCGCGTCGTTGTTCGAAGCCTCGTTTGACCCGCCTCGAGCAAGAACCCGGTGCGACGCGCTGCGGTCGGTCGCTGCCCCGCGGTGCGCTTCGGCGCGGATCGGATCCGCTTCCGAGTAGGAGCACGTCTTCGGGGGTGTGGGGCCCCCCCCCCCGGGTTTAAGGGGGCGCGCCGGCCAAATTTAGCGCGGAGCGCGCGGCGCGGCCCCGGGGGGGGGTGTGGGGGGGGGGGCCCCACCCCCCCA
>JANLSU010000104.1:0-20257 GCA_031362565.1 bacterium
CCCCCAACATCTTTCGTCGGGCTCGAGATGACCGTACCGAGTTCGGCACTCTTCACCAGAATGGTCCCGCGCATCGGTGACTTGACCGACGTGTCTTCCATTTGGTCGTTGGCGCTCTCGAGATCGCTCGCGGCACGCACCACGTCGGCCTTGGCGGTCGCCCACGCCAAGTTAGACGTCTCGTGCTCAGTCTCGGCGATGCTCTTGCTCTCGAAGAGCTGGTCGGCGCGGCGCTTCTGCGCTTCGGCATTCTGCAGGCGCGCTTGTGCAACTTCGAGGTTGGCCTTGGCCTGCGCGAGGGTATTGCGCTGCACCCGCGGATCGATACGCGCGAGAAGTTGGCCCTGCTGCACGTCGTCGCCGGTCTGCACTCGCATGTCGATGATCTCGCCCGACGCCTTCGATTTGACGTCGACCGTCAAGACCGGCTCCGCGGTGCCGGATGCCGACACCGAGACCGCCAGATCCTGGCGCGTGACGGGCACCTTTTCGTAAAGGCGGGTCGGTTCTTCCTTCTTACATCCCGCCAGGAGTCCGGTGGCGAGACACGCCGCAATCCCGAGCGACGACGCCAAATGCGTACCGAGGCGGTTGTGATGCTGCAAGGGAGCAGTCCAATCTGGTTGGGCCGGGAACCCCGCCGTCGCGGCGATCCCGTTCCGGTCAAGACGCGGCCGGCCCAGTATATCGGACCCCCCCACAGCGCGCCAGGCGATGCGCCGTGGCCGCTTTGCTCGCGGCGTTCCGGTGCCAGCGCGTTCGACGGCAAGCGGTAGCGGGATGCCGGGCCGGTGGGCAATACTGACCCCGCAGTCGAACCAGATCCCGAGAAAGGACGTGCGCCGCATGCGGCTTGTCAGCTTTGGTCCGGCCGGCGAGGAACGGCCGGGCGTCTTGCTGGATGACATGCACCTGCTCGACGTGCGGGCTTTGGACCCGAGTCTGCCGGCGAGCTGGCGCGGCATTTTTGCCAACGACTGCCTCGCAGACGTACGGGCGCTGGTAGCGCGGGTCCGCCCGAGCGAGGTGCAGACAATCGCCGGCATTCGGCTTGGGCCACCCATCCCAGATGCGTCGAAGATCGTCTGCATCGGCTTGAATTACGCCGACCACGCGGCCGAGCAGAAGAAGCCGTTGCCGGAGACACCGCTGCTCTTTTCCAAGGCAACGACCGCGCTCGGCGGCGCCGGCGACCCCATCGTCCTGCCGGCGATCGAGCCGAACGTCGATATCGAGGCCGAACTGGCATTCGTCATCGGGCGTGTCGCGTGCCGCGTCGCTGCTGCGGACGCCTTCGATTACATCGCCGGCTACATGTGTTTCAATGACGTTTCGGGTCGCAAGGCGCAATACGACGACAAGCAGTGGTTTCGCGGCAAGAGTTTCGATACCTTCGCACCGTGCGGACCGTGGCTCGTGACCCGCGATGAGATCACCGATCCGCACGCGCTGGCCATCGGTTCGGTGGTCGACGGCGTTGCCATGCAAGACAGCAATACCAACCAGCTCGTGCATCGCGTGCCGCAGCTCGTCGAATACATTTCACGCTCGATGACTCTTCTGCCCGGCGACATCGTGGCCACGGGCACGCCGGCGGGGGTCGGCGTGTTTCGCGATCCACCGGTCTTTCTGCGCGCCGGCCAACGCGTCCGGGTGCACATCGCGGGCCTCGGAAGCCTCGAGAACCCGGTGCGGGCCGCCGATGACACCAAGCGGCCGAGCCACATCTGAACCACCATGGAGGCAACATGTCCCGCCGCCCCGCCTGGTCATTGCTCACTGCCGCAGTCGTGCTCGGAGCCGCCGCCGCGGTACTCGCGCAACGCGACTTCTCGACCGTCCAGATCAAGACCGAGAAGCTCAGCGACAACATCTCCATGCTGACGGGCGCCGGCGGCAACATCGCGGTGTGTGCCGGGCCCGATGGCGTGCTGTTGGTGGACGACCAATATGCGCCCCTGACCGACAAGATCCGCGCTGCGGTGACCGCGATCAGTGACCAGCCGATCCGCTATGTCGTCAACACGCACGTGCATGGCGATCACACCGGCGGCAACGAGAATTTCTCCAAGATGGGTGCACTCCTCGTGGCGCACGACAACGTCCGCAAGCGGATGAGCAGCGAGCAATCGGTCGCTGGTTCCGACTCCAAGGCGCCGGCGGCGCCGGCGGCGGCGTTGCCGGTCATCACGTTTTCCGATTCCGTAAGCGTGCACGTCAACGGCGACGACCTCTTGGTGACGCATGTGGCGCACGCGCACACTGACGGCGACGCCATCGTGTGGTTCCGCAAAGCCAACGTCGTTCACATGGGGGACAACTTTTTCAATGGCATGTACCCGCGCATCGACCTGTCAGCCGGCGGCTCCATCGACGGCATGATCGCGGCGACACAGGGCGTGCTGGACCGCATCGGACCCGAAACCAGGGTGATCCCCGGCCATGGTCCGCTCGGCGACCGGGCGGCGCTCCTGGGCTTCCACGACATGTTGGTGGGCGTGCGCGACACGGTTCGCAACGCCGCCAAGGGCGGTAAAACACTCGAGGACGTTCAAAAGGCCAAGCCGACGGCGGCCTGGGACGCCGTTTGGGGCAACGGTTTCATCAAGCCGGATCAACTCGTGGCGTTTGTATTCGCGACGGTGAACACCGCCAAGCATTGACCCCTGGGTCCGGCCGGGCTCGATCAATGCCGGGCGGGGCCGCCGGGGCCTTGCATCATCAGACACCGCCAAACGGTGGGACGCGTTCCTGGATCCCCGGACTGCGATGCAGCGGCCGTTCGGTCACCCAGTCCGGGTGCTGTTGGGCAACCCAGCCTACCGTGACGCAGTCCCAGCACACCGGAGCATGCGTCGCGAGCACGGTCGGCAGGTCCGCCATCGGGACGTCTTTCCAGCGCACCAGGTGGCGGCCGTCGGGATGCACGACCCCTGGCTCGTGCACCTGCCAATCGATCGACTCGATTGCCTTGCCACAGATCGCGCACTCCGTCCCCTCGTACCAGCGCGCGATCGTCGTCTTCGCCAAACAGTCTTCAGGGGCGGCCTCGATCGCCGCCAAACATTCCTGTCCGCAGCCAGCCTTCTCCGGCCAGCGCGAACATTGATTCAAACGCACGTTGTGTTCGCCACGGAGGGCCGCCGCCGCCGCCTGCGCCGCATCGACGCGCACCGCCACCGGCGCGTGGTTTTCGGGACACTCCACGATGCGGATGCCGCGCCAACGGAGGCGATTCCGGAGCCACGCACGGCCGACGAATGCAACCGCGGCGACCGCGGCCGCGCTCGCGATCACGACAAGAATTGTGTTCATGATGTGCCTCCTTGTCCACCTCAAGCGTCGGTGAAAAGGCAGCACTGCACAAGTGGGTAAACCGGTTCTTCTTGTTGGTGACGAGACAAGACGCATGCGTTGATGCGGTCAGCGCACTATAAAACTCCGGAGATCTGTTCCGTGTCAGAACGCACCGGCTGGGCGCGCTCGACATCCACGAACACCACATGCTCGAACGGCAGCCGCATGGCGCGTTGGTGGTAGAACTCGCGCACGCGTTCGAATGTCGGCCCGGAGAGCAGCACGCGGGCCATGCCTTTGAAGCGCCAGCCGGCGCGGGTCGCCGGATCGACGACGTTGATCTCGACCGCCGGGTTGTCGATCAAGTTCCGCACCGTCACCGGCGAGCGAATATCGGCGAACACGAGCGTGGCGTCGTCCCACACCGCAAGCGATCCCTTGGGAGAGAGGTTCGGAGTCCCGTCGGCGCAAACGGTCGCCACGAAACCGAACCCCTGCCGCTCCACGCAACTCTGCATGTCCGCGTCGAGAACGCCCATCGCCGTCACTTCCGTGGGTGCTTGTCCTGCATGCCCTGGTTGAATTCCGCCGAGGTGTTGCGGGCGACGCTGAGCGTTTTCCAGGCCGCCACACGCAGGTGTTTCGCCACGAAGACGATTTGCCCCGCGTGGTAGCCGTAGTGCGTCAGTTGCCGGTGAACGGCTTGTACCACGGTGTGCGGCTCGCCGCGAATGAGCACCGAACGCAAGACATCGGCGGAGCCGAGCGGCGCCAGGGCATCGAACAGCACTTGCCAGCCCGCTTCCCAACGCGCCATGAGTGCCGGCCGCGTGTCCTCGGGGCCGATGACGAATTCTGTGTCGCGATTGCGATTCGGCTTCTCGCCGTCCGTCGTCAAGAAGTCCGTCCAACGTGAATGCAGGTTGCCGGCAACATGTTTGACGTTGATCGCGATGCTGTTCGATTCCGCATCCGGCGCCGTGAAGAATTCGGCGTCACTGACTTGCACGATCGCCTTGTCGGCGAGGCCTTTGACGCCGCGAAATTCGCGCCCGGCGTTGGCGAGGAAATGCGCTCCGACTTCTTCCGTCATCCCGAGCCTCCAAGCAGCAACGCGACGCGGTGGGAAAGCGGCACCGTCGGGGGGAGCCAACCGCACCGCGGCACAGTCCAGCCGGAATTCTAGCCGATTGTTCCGGGCGCGGTCTGGACCGTTGCGAGGTCCTGCATCGCGTGCCAGGACACTGCAGACGGTACCGATCTGCCCGCTTTCTTCCCGCCGAGCACCGCGGACTGCCCTAGGCTGCACCGACACCCTGGGTCCCAGACGGACACGCCCCACTTCCGAGTCGTGGCGCGGGCATTCCGGTGGCGGCGGGTCGCGCCACGCTCCAGGCGCCTCCACACGCGGTACGACTGGGACGCTCGCGGACGCGGAAGCGGTTTGAACCATGCTACGGGGCACCGTATCATCACGGGCCCATCGCGGATCCACGCGCCGGTTCTGGGTGGGCCCGAGAAGTTCGTCGAATTCGCGCCTTGCCTTACGACAGCGCACTCGCCCGGCGCCCAAGCAAGGCGCCTTGGTGATCCGGTGGATGCCGACCCAGGAGACTCTCGACATGCGCATGACTCCCGCCGTGCTGCGATCGAAGATCGTCTACATGTCGATGGAAATCGGCCTGGACCCGCGGGTGCCAACGTACAGCGGCGGCCTCGGCGTCCTGGCCGGCGACGTGTTGCGCTCGGCCGCCGATCTGCACGTACCCATCGCCGGGCTGACGCTGTTGCACCGCAAGGGATATTTCCGGCAACGGTTGAGCGCAACCGGCGTGCAAACCGAGAGTCCGGTCGAGTGGGACCCGGCGGCCTATCTCGAAGCGCTGCCGATTCCGGTGAAGATCACCATCCTCGGCCGCACCGTACTGGTGCGCACCTGGGTGTACGAAGTGCGCGGCGTCACCGGCCACACGATTCCGGTGTATCTGCTCGACACCGACCTGCCGGAGAACGCGGCGGAAGACCGCTGTCTCACCGATCAGCTGTACGGTGGCGATGAGAAATACCGTTTGCGCCAGGAAGCGGTTCTCGGATTGGGGGGCGTCGCTCTCATGCACGCGCTCGGCCGCAACTCCGACATGCTCTATCATATGAACGAGGGGCATTCGGCATTGTTGACCCTGGCGCTCCTCGAGCGCCGGGCGCGGAACGGCGACCTTACGACGCTGACCGATGCCGACGTCGAGGCAGTGCGGTCGCATTGTGTGTTCACCACTCACACGCCGGTGCCGGCGGGCCATGACGTGTTCCCGGCCGACGACGTCCGCCTGCTGCTGGGCCCGGAACGGTCGCAGCTTCTCGAGCGGCTCGGTTGCTTGAACGGCGACCTCAACATGACGTCGTTGGCGCTGTATTTTTCGCGCTATATCAACGGCGTCGCTATGCGCCACGGCGAAGTCTCGCGCGGCATGTTCCCGACGTTTCCGATCGACGCGATCACCAACGGTGTCCATGCGTTGACCTGGACTGCCGAGCCGTTTCAGCGCCTCTTCGACCGTTATATGCCGCAGTGGCGGCGCGATAACAACTACCTGCGGTACGTCTGCGGCGTCCCGCTGGCCGAGATCCGCCAGACGCATGCCGAGTGCAAGCGGTCACTCATCGACGAGGTCGAACGCCGGCGCGGCGTCAAGCTCGACCCGAATGCGTTGACGCTGTGTTTTGCGCGCCGCGCGGCGCAGTACAAGCGCGCGCCGCTTCTGTTCACGGATCCGGAGCGCCTGCGCCACATCGCGCGCACCGTCGGCCCACTGCAAATCCTTTACGCCGGCAAGGCGCACCCGCGTGACGATGGCGGCAAGCTCATCATCCAAGAGATTTTCCGCGCTGCGGAGTCCCTGGCGGGCGACGTCAAGGTCGTCTACCTCGAGGACTACGACATGACGCTGGCCAGCCATCTCGTCTCCGGCGTCGACCTGTGGCTCAACACACCGCTGCGGCCGCTCGAAGCCAGCGGCACGAGCGGCATGAAAGCGGCGATGAACGGCGTCCCCTCTCTGTCCGTGCTGGACGGCTGGTGGATCGAGGGCCACTACGAAGGCCACACCGGCTGGTCGATCGGCAATGGGACGGAGGACAGCGCGGATTCCAGCGCCGAAATTGCTTCGCTCTACGACAAGCTGGAAAACATCATCGCGCCGCTCTTCTATCAGCAGCCGGACAAGTACGCCGAAGTGCGGCGGTCGACGATCGCCATCAACGGCGCGTTCTTCAACACCCAGCGCATGCTGCTGCAGTACTTGTCGAACGCCTACTTCCCGGCCGACGCCAGCGTCGACGCCGGTACGGCACCGGCAACGCGGCCGCACCCGGCTGTCGCCAGGACTTCGGCCTGAGTGGCAAGGTGGGCCCTCACGCCTTCAGGCGCCGCAGGAATGTGAGCAGGGCGCCCGCGTCGGCGCGCAACATGCGCGGCGCACGCCGGCTGCGTTCGAGCGCCGCCAGCGGCGGTGGCACCGGCAGCGTCTCGCCGGTCGCCGCAAACACCACATCCAAGAATTTGGCCGGATGCGCCGTCGCGTAGACGACGGCTGGTGCTGCATCCCCGGTGCGATCACGATAGCGCTGCAGGGCCGCCAAACCCACCGCCGTGTGCGGACACACGAAGAGGCCGTGTTCGAGATACACGCGCCGCATCGTATCCAGAGTTTCCTGGTCGGAAATACTCTCGGCTGCCACATCGCGCCGCAGCGCGTCCATATCGCCGTCGTAGAGGGCGCGTACCCGTTCGGCGTTACTTGGGTGCCCGACGTCCATCGCATTGCTTGGCGTCGCAACAGCGGGCTGCGGGCGGAACTTGCCGCTCGCCAGGAACCGCGCGAACACATCGTTGCTATTGACTGCCGCAAGCACCCGGCCGATAGGGGCGCCCATGCGTTTGGCGAGCAGTGCCGCGGTCAGGTTGCCCAGGTTGCCGGATGGCACGACGAGAGTCGCAAGGCCGGGCGCGGGCGCCGGACCGCGATGCTTGCCCGGCATGCCGGCGTGTGGCGCGGTCGCGCCGGAATGCACTTCGAGCGCCGCATGCACCGCATAGGTCGTCTGTGGCAAGAGACGCCCGATGTTGATCGAGTTGGCGGACGTCAGCCCGAGTTCCGCCGACGCGCGACCGTCTGAAAAGGCCGCCCGCACCATGGCCTGGCAGTCGTCGAACGTGCCGTCGACACACAGGCTGAAAGCGTTTTCCGGCACCGCGGTGAGCTGCAGCTCCTGCAGCGGACTGACGCGTCCGGCCGGATACAAGAGGACGACTCGGGCGCTCGTGCCCGAAAAGGCCTGCGCGACCGCGGAACCGGTGTCACCGGACGTCGCAACGAGCACCGTGAACGGTTCTTCCGTCGGTCGCAGCGCCGCCATGGCTTGCGCCATGAAGCGGGCTGCGAAGTCCTTGAACGCGGCCGTCGGCCCGTGAAACAGCTCCGCCACCCAGGTGTCGGCACCCAGCGACCGCACCGGCACGGGGAAATCGAAGGCGCGCGCGCAAAGCGCTGCGACCACTTCCGGTGCCACATCACCGGCAAGCCACGCCTGCAGCACCGACGTCGCGCGCTCCGGCCAGGCTGCGCCCCGCAAGTGCGCCAGCGCCAGTTGCGGCACCGACTCGGGCACGAGTAACCCACCGTCGGGCGATTGCCCCACGAAAAGTGCATCGCGAAACGACGCCACGTGAGTTTGTTTCGATGCGGTGCTGCGATACCCTGCCATTGCCGCAGAGTAGCGCCGGGCGCGGTGAATCGCGAGGGGTTGTTGAAGCGCGTCAGTTCGCCGAAACCGCCAGCGCGAACCGGGTCCAGTGGCGGTCGCGTTTCCAGGCGTCGAAGCGGCGGTGCGGCGACCGCAGCCAAGCCAAGAGATGGTCGCGGCGGCGGGCGGCCAGTGTCCGGCGCCCCAGCAGATCGAGAATTGTGCGGTACGCATGCAGGTCGCGCTGCCGAACTTGGAGTGTGGCGCCACAGCCCCGCGTCAGTACTTCGTCACCGTAGTCCTGGAAAGCCAGAGCCTCGAGAATCTCGAGGCGCGTCGTCAGTACCATGGGCGCCGGATGCGACCGGTCGCAACGCGTCACGCGCACCACGCTCGGGCCGGCTTCTACCAGCAACGACCATTCGGGAATGTCGCGCAGGTCGATGCGACAATGGATGCCCGCATCGGGGCCGAGCACCCGATGCGCCCGGCGTACCGCATTGTCACGCAAGGCACGCTCGAGACATTCGCGGCGGGCCGCATCGCCGGCGGTTCGCTGGCGGCGCTCGGCCACCGCAAGTGCGAACACGCCGCGAACCGCCGCGTCGATTTCGTCCGGCTGCGACCGCCGTCCGCCTGCCGACAGCACCGAGTCACCGACAACCCGGTCCCCGGGGGCGAACCACGATGTCTGCACGGTATGCCCGCCCTGCGCACGCAACACCTCGCAGGGTGACGCCGCCCGTAGGCGCTCGGCATTGATCCAGCGGGAGGCATCGTCCACGAAAACTTGTGAGCCGCCGATGGGCAGCGCCAGACGCGCGTCCAGCCGGCGCGCGACATAGGCAAACCCTTCCGCCATGGCCCGTTCATGCGCTGCAAGTTCGTACCCGACGTCATCGGTGAGTTGAATGCCGGCGGCAAACCATGTCGAGAGACTGTACCCCACGAGTGCTGTGTCGGGACGCGGATGGCGCCGGCGGATGAGATCGCAAAAGTGGTCGATGACGGGCTGCGGTGCGGCATGCAGCGCATCATTGACGTTGACGAGCGTGCGGCCATCCCCTTCGAGTACGAGGATGCTGTCGTCGTGATTGCGATAGAGGGTGGCATCGAGGCCGGGCGCCAGACGGCGCCGTTCACCGTGGCCGAGTTCCACGATGTGTTCGAATCCAAGCGACTGCAGGAAATCCCGCAATCCGCTCTCGGGCAAACGCGGCACGACGAGGGCCGTGTCGCGGCGGAAGCCCCGGAGCGTGGGAACGTGCAGATGATCCTCGCGAGCGTGTGAAAGGAACACGAAATCGACCGGGCCGTCTTCGACGCCATCGGGGCGTGGCTCCGGATACTGGAACCACTGGCCGGCGAACGCGGGACCGTTCCACCAAGGATCGCAGACCATGCGCCGCCCGGCGACATCGATGACAACACTCGCGTGACCAATGTAGCGAAGCTGCATCCGCGGTGTTCCTCGGTGGTGGGATTCGATTTCGAATACAGCGGGCGATTGAGGTGGCGTGGGTCGCGCCTGGCATGGCATGGGGCGTGCGGGTCCACGGCGGGGTTCCGGGTCGCGGCGCCACAATCCACCGCAGCAATGCGGAGGCCAGAGCCGGATGAGACACGATCGGGTGTCTCGCGATGGAATGCGGGGCCTTGTCTCGCACCCTAGAACGTGGCGCTGCGCTGCCCGGCCCAGTCTCGGCGCGGCCGTTGCGGCGCACGGCCCAGCCCACGAGACGCGAACCAGGACCCGAGAAGCTGCAACGCGCCCAGGGTCCAAAAGATGCTCGCACTCAGGAAGGCCGGCCGTTCGTAGATCCGCGGCGTTTGTAACCGGCGCACGAAGCCGTCCTGGCCGGCGCGCACGAGCAACCGGCGCACCGCATCGAGCCCGGCGATCTTGTCCCAGCGTAGATGATGGACGCGATCGTAGCGGTATTCGTCGACGGAATATGAAGGATGGCGCTCGAGGATCTGTGCGAGGAGCGCCGGATCGCGTCCAAGATCCTCGGCGGTTGCAATGGCGCCGTCCCGTGGCCGCACCCAGTACCAGCCGTACGTCGGATCGAAAACCCGCCATTCTCCGTCGATCTGCACTTCCACAACGGTGTGTACGGCGCGGTCGTCCGACGCATACAGGATGGCTTTGCGAGCCGGAATTCCAGCCCGTCTCAACAACACGATCATGCTGCGCGAGGTGGCTCCACAGGGACCGCCCTGATCCACCCCGCCGGTCAAAGCCGTACGCGCCGACACGTGCAGCGGACTTGCGTGTTCGAGACGGCCGATCCATTGCTGAGCCGGCGACGCCAGCCGCTTGGCGTCGAAGTATTTCCACGTCGAACAACGATGGAAGGTCATCAACACGCGCTCGAACGCCGGTGTCCCCTCGGGAGCGATCTCACGATTGATCGTATCCAAGAAACGACTGTTTGAAATACCGACGCCAAGCGCCAAGCACCCCGCGACAGCAAAACACAGCGCGCCAACCACCAGAACCTGGGCGGTCCGGCGTCGAATCCTGCGAATCATATTCTTCGCTGTTCCCCGAGGGATGAAAGTGCGGCCCCCCAATCATATCAAGAACGCCCCGCCGTTTCCAGCGTTGGGATTTGCTCGCCTCATCGGACAAACAGCCTGCGATGATTTGAGGCAACACGCCTGATGCTGTGGAAATCCGACTCTCGATGGGCGGAGGTTTGGCCAAGTCCGAACGATGATTGCGAGTCCGATTCCGAGTCCGACTAGTCGCACGCCCCCGAAGACCCCCACGCACTAGCAATCGCTTCTGGCGGGGGGACGGAGGGGGTGTGCACCGCACTACCGCACAACCGTAACGCGCACCGTTTGCGTAGCGAAGCGCCCCGTCATGCGCACAAAGTACACGCCGGAGCCCAGCCGTTGCCCCGCCTCATCGCCACCCGTCCACCGCACCGCATGCCGTCCCGCAAAGTACTGCGCGTCTCCCAGATTCACGACGCGCCGCCCAGCAACGTCGAAAACATCGAGACGCACACCGCCCGACCGTGCCAGATCGAAGCGCAACGCCGTACCGCCCGATCCGGGCGGGTTCGGCACCGGCGCATAAAGGCGCGTCATGACCGGCAGCGTGGACGATTCGACATCGGTCGCCGTGGCGATCGAACCAGCCGCAAGCGACACCACGAGATTCGGCTGCGATTGCGCCCCTGGCAACGCTTGATCGGCGGTCGTCAACGTCAACGTCGCCGCAAAGCTCGAATCGGCAGCAGCGCCCAGCCCCGTGTCGTCGAAGTGGATCGTGAATGTCTGCGGCGTACCGGCGACCTGAACCGGGTTGAAACCGCCGACGATCGAGAACCGTCCCGATCCGCCGGTGATCGCCGCACTGGCGAGCACCAACTCGGCTTGCAGCGCATCGAAGCCGGCGTTGAACACGTCGGCTGTCTGGTCTGTGAACTGCCCGGCCAGGTGCGTCCCGAAATCGACCGCCGTGGCCTCGACCGTCGTCACGCCGTCGAGCGACGGTACCGCGTGGCGCAACACCGTGCCGGACACGGCGACGTTCGTGGTCGGGGCATCGACGGCATCGCTCGAGACGGCGACTGTTCCTGCCTTCACGCCTTCGGCGGCCGTGCTCATCGCAATCGCATGCAGTGCGGCCGGGGCGCCGGGCACCAGCGAGAAGTTGCCGGCCGGCGCGACGAAGCCGCTGCCGACGGCCAACGAATAGTCGAGATTGTCGGCAGGGCTCGTGGCAGGATTCGTCACCGACAGGTTTTGTGAAGCGCTGGCGCCAATGAGCACACTCCCGAAGGCGATCACGCCGGGCGTTACGTCGATCTTGGCCGGCAACTGAATGTCGACGCGCACCGGCAAATGATCGCTCGCCCGGACGAGCGCATCCGCGAACACCTGGCCTTCTGGAATCACCGGCCCCGAATTGATATCCAGATTGAAATGCAGCCCGTCGTTGCCGATCGGGCGATAGGTCGCCGGGAGAATTTGCAGGCCGGTACCGTTGGTAAAAGTATATGTCGGCAGCAGCATGTCGAAGCGGTCGTCCATGCCGCCACCCGAGAAGCCGAACCCGGCGGGGCAGTTGTTCAGGCACGGGCACTGGGTGTGAATGGATGCGAAAGATCCCGAGTTGTGCCAGTTGCCGGCCGGTTGGGTGTCGAACACGCGCCCGTCGTTGTCCGCCTCGGACTCGATCAACCGGCCGTAGGCCGCTTCGGTGCTCGTGTAAATGTTGAAGTCGCCGCACAAGAGCGCATGCGTGCCGGGTGGCATGGCGTTCATGCTGTCGCGCAGGCCGACCGCCTCGGCGAAGCGCGCCGACTCGAAACCCTGCGACGCCTTCAAGTGGCACGAATAGACCCGGAACTCGGCGGCGCTGGCGCTATAGCCCACCGGCTTCAGACGCCACACGGTCACGAAACGCAGGTTGGTCGCCGGATTCGGATAGAAGGCCCACGAGCCGAGAATCTGGACCTTGGACGGTTTGTAAAAGAGGGCGTTGTCGGTGTCATTGCCGTTATAGAACGGCGCCGCCGCCCACTGCCCGGGCTCGAGGGTATTGAGCACGTTGTTGACGAAATCGCTCAGCCCGGGTGGATTCGTGCCCGTGCCGGTCATCTCCTGCGACACGACGACGTCGGCGCCAAGGCTCTGCAGAATCGTGCGGTAGTAAGGGTTGCGCACACTGGACTGATTCGGGTAGTTCGTGAGGTTGTACTGCACGAACCGCAGTGCCTGTGCCCCCGGGGCGGCAAGAACGACGAGCGCCAACGCGGCCCACAGAACGCGCCTGGGGCGCGCGTCAGCATGCAATCGGGACACGGGATTCCCCTTCGATGTTTGACGACGCGCCGCAAGCGCGGCAGCAAGGCGAGAACGGGCTAACGGACGACGGTTACGCGCACCGTCTGCGTCGCGAAGCGACCCGTCATGCGCACGAAGTAGACGCCTGAGCCAAGCGTTTGCCCGGCGTCATCGCGGCCCGTCCAACGAACCGCGTGTGCCCCGGCAAAATACGGCGCCGATGCGAGATTGGCGACGCGCCGCCCGGCGACGTCGAAGACGTCGAGACGCACGCCGCCCGGCTGCGCGAGATCGAAGCGGAAGAGCGAACCGGCCGACCCCGGCGGGTTCGGGACCGGTGTGTAGAGGCGTGTCACGACCGGCAGTGCCGACGACTCGACGTCGGTCGAGATCGAGTTCGCAGTCAACGCCACAACGAGATTCGGCTGCGATTGCGTCCCCGGCAGCGCCTCGTCGGCGGTCGCCAGCGTCAAGGTCGCAGCGAAGCTCGAATCGCCGGGTGCGCCGCTGTCGTCGAAGTGGATCGCGAGAGTCTGCGGTGTACCGGCGACCTGGACCGGATTGAAACCACCGACGATCGAGAACCGTCCCGATCCGCCGGTGATCGCCGCACTGCCGAGCACCAACTGCGCTTGCAACGCATCGAAACCGGCGTTGAACACGTCGAAGGTCTGGTCCACGAACTGCCCGGCCAGGTGCGTTCCGAACCCGACCGCCGTGGCCTGCACCGTCGTCACGCCGTCGAACGACGGCACCGCGTGGCGCAGCACCGTTCCCGACAAGGCAATGTTGGTGAGCGTTGCATCGACCGCATCGCTCGTCACTGCGAGCGTCGCACCCTGCACGCCGGGCGTGGCCGTGTTCATCGAAATCGCATGCAGTGCGGCCGGGGCGCCGGGTGCGAGGGAGAAACTACCGCCGGGCGCGGTGAAGCCGCTGCCGGCGACGAACGAGTAGTCGAGGTTGTCGGCCGGGACGACGGCCGGATTCGTGACCGCCACGTCTTGCGATGCCGCGGCCCCAACGATCACGCTGCCGAACGCCATCACGCCGGGCGGCGCCAACGTGATCATCGCCGGCAGTTGCAGATCGACACGCACGGGCAGGTGATCGCTCGCCAAGACCAGCGCATCCGCGAACGGCTGGCCTTCCGGAATCAGCGGCGCGCTGTTGATGGCCTTGTTGAAATGAAACCCGTCGTTGCCGACCGGGTGGTACGTCGACGGCAGGACCTCGAGTCCGCTGCCATTGGCAAAAGCATACGTCGGCAGCAGCATGTCGAAGCGGTCATCCATGCCACCGCCCGAGAAATTGAATCCCGCCGGGCAGTTGTTCAAGCACGGGCACTGGGTGTGAATGGCTGCGAATCCCGACGCGTCATGCCAATTGCCGAGCGCATTCTGCACGTCGTACACCCGGCCGTCATTGTCGGGCAGGGACTGCACGAACCTGGCGAATGCCGCCTCGGCCGTCGAATAGATGTTGAAGTCACCGCAGAGAAGCGCATGCGTCCCGGGCGGTATCGTGTTCATGCTGTCGCGAATGCCGATTGCCTCATTGTAGCGATCGGTCTCGAAACCCTGCGAGGCCTTCAGGTGGCACGAATAGATCCGGAACTCGGCATCGCTGGCCGTGTAGCCCACTGGTTTCAGACGCCACACGGTCACCAAGCGCAAGTTGGTGGCCGGATTCGGATAGAACGCCCACGAATCCAGGATCTGCACCTTCGAAGGCTTGTAAAAGAGCGCGTTGTTGGTGTTGTTGCCGTACCAAAACGGCGCCACCGCCCACTGGCCGGGCTCGTTGGTGTTGAGCACGTTGTTGAGGAAATCGTTCAGCCCGGGTGGGTTCGTTCCGAAGCCCGTCATCTCCTGCGTCACGACCACATCGGCGCCGAGATTCTGAAAAATGGTGCGGTAGTACGGATTCCGGATGAAAGATTGGAACGGGTAGTTCGTGATGTTGTACTGCACGACCCGTAACGCTTGCGCGCCCGGTGCGGCGAGAACGACCACGGCAAACACGAACCCCACAACGCGTCGCGCGTGCGCGCCAGTTTGCAATCGGGACACGGGATTCCCTCGTTGTTTGGCGTCGCGCCGGGAACCCAGAGGATGGCTCCCGCAGGAGGGAGGAGGCCGGCTGCGCGCTCTTGTTTCTGGCTTTGATTCTAGGGGATCCAGACACTTCCGGCAAGCGCTCGCGGCGGCACGGAGTTCAGGGGCGCACCGCGACCGTAACCGCGTGGACCGGCGCCAAGGCCGGCGGGACCTCGACTCCGGGGGTCGTTTCCCGGGGCGCCGGCGTCCGAGCCGCGGACCGCGCGCCGGCGCTCTCGCCAGACCGCACGAGTGCCTCGACGGAGGGCGCTAGGGTCTTGAACGCTTGCAGCGCCAGTGAACTCGTGAAGTAGTAGTTCCCAGCGTCTTCGCCAATGACGTAGGCCGAGAGCATGCCGAAGAAGTGATCGCCGACCGTGAACACGAAGCTCGCGGTACGGCTGACGGCACGCGACGAGATCATGGCACCGCTCGATGCGAACTTCTCGCTGCGGTTGTCGCCCGACCCCGTTTTGCCACCGATCATCACGACCTGGCCGTCGGCGTCCGTGAGGCAGCCATAGGCACGCCGCCCGGTGCCGCCCTCGACCACCGTCTCCATGAGCGCTTTGAGCGACACCGCGACCTCGCGGGGCATGACGCGCTCGCCGGGCCCCTGCGCCGGTTCGAAGTGCGTTTCGTAGGGCGTCCCTTCGCCGAAGTGCAACGCCTCGACCCGCAAGAACGGCACCCGCGTTCCCTGGCACTGGATGATGCCGACCAGTTCGGCAAGCGCCTGCGGCCGGTCAGCGCTGCTGCCGATGGCCGTTGCGAGCGACGGCACGAGCGAATCGAACGGATACCCGAGTTGCTTCCATGCCTTGTGAATCTCGCCGAACGCCCGCCGCTCGAGTTCGATGCGAATGCGCAGGTTCTGCGCCTCCTTGAAGCGGCGCGGGTAGATCCATTCCGACACTTGTTTGCGCGCGTCACCGCTGCGTTCCACGACCCCGGCCCATTTGGTGCCGGGATGGTCGCGCAGGTCCCGCAACAGCCACGGCTCCAACGGATGGCGGCCGAGGAGATAACCCTCGTCCTGGGCGCTATGGATGCGGTGCGCATAGGCACGTAGGTACGGCCGCAGCGACGAATCCTGCGCCGCGGTCATCGCCGGATAGACGCGATGCGCCAGATCGCGAATCTGCACCAGCGACGCGTCCGGATTCTCGGCCAGCGCGAAAATGGCCACGCGCCGTAGGCCGTGCTGATCCTTGCCGCACATCCGCGCCAGCGCCTCTTCATAGGTCGCGTGCCGGTAACGCGCGAAGAAATCTCCAAGCTCTTCGCGCGCCTCGTTGTCCATCGCGGCGTCGAGCAGGTCCTTGCGCTTGGGATGATCCGAATCGGCCAGGATGGCCCTTTGGTCGTAGTCCAGTTCGGCGGTGTAGTACTGCGTCAGCTCGCGCATCAAGCGGATGTACACCAGATTCACCGAGTGCTGGAAAGCCACTCGCAACGTCGTTGGTCCCGTCAGGTCATCGTCGAAATTCGCGAAGTAGTGCACCCCGCGCCCGGTAAAGAATGCTTCGCCCGGATCGGCGGAAAACGTCCGGTCGAGCGACGCGTTCAAGGTCCGGTCGAGCGTCGCGCCGGGATTGGTGCGGACGTATCCGGCCACCCAGCGCGACAGCGGGTCGAGTGCGGCGCGTTCGGCGGTCAAGAGCGCCTCGCCCGGCGTCTCTCGGTAGCGCTCGTACAGCGACGACACGACCATCAGATAGTTGGCCATCGTCCGGAGCTTGGCCGTCGAACCCAGCTCCAACTTGACGTCCCGGTTGATGTCGAGCGGCTTGTCGACGTTGTCGGCCGAGACGCGCAGCCGGTTGCCCTGTGCGGTGCGTTCGTACAGCGCGAAGCTGTAAAGAATCTTGGCTGGATCCTGGCCCGGTCCCAACAGGTGTTCGCCGTAGAAGCCATGGCTCGCCATGTAGTTGCCGTCGGCGAAATTACGCAGCGTCGCGGTGACTTTTTCCTGCACCTTGGAATCGATGCTCGTTTCGACCCGCACATCGTAGCGGTCGAGCGCATACAGATTCTGCACGTGCAGCAAATCGAGCAGTTCGGCGCGCACGGCGTTGGTGGCTTTGCGATCGACGAACGCCATCCGCTGACGCGCCGGCGGCGTCTTGCGAAACTTGAGCGGCGCCTTGCCGACCGCCGTCGCGAACCGCGGCGTCAACACGCCCTGTTCGACCAGCAACGGCAGGTACGAATGAATGCGGTCCTCGAGCGCCTTGCGGTCGGCGGCCAAATACAGCGTCGGCCGCCGGGTCGCCATCACCAGCCCGAGAGTCTGCTTGTAGGTTTCGGCTTTGCGTTTGAGGAACCGGTCTTCCTCGGTCAGCGTCAGATCGTTTTCCATCTCGGCGATCGACTTGCCGAACCACGCCCACATGCCATGGCCGAGACCCGTGACTTCGCCTTCGCCAGGTGCCGCTCCGAGCGGCATGCTGTTCAGGTAATCGAGGACGATGTCGCGCCGCACCACGCGCGTGTCGGTGCCGTTGCGATAGGCACGCAAGCTCGCCGCAAGAATTTGGCGGATCTTGTCGCCGCCGCCGGCCGTGCGGCCTTGCGGCGAATGGCGGAATTTTTCGATCTGCGTTGCCAGCGTGCTGCCGCCTTGCACGTGTCCGCCCTCACGCACCTTGTCGAGGGCGTAGTTGGCGGTTGCGAAGAACAACCGATCCCACTCGAGAGCCGGATTGCGCGTCGGGCGATCTTGATCGAGCAGCTGGCGGTTCTCGACGAACAGCAGGGACTGCACGACGAGCGACGGAATCTCGCCATATTCCTGGAACGAGAAGCGGTCCATGGGCGCGTGATAGAGATCCTTGCCGTCACGGTCGAGGATCTGCAGCGACGCGCTGTGCTTTTCGTCATACGGCGGCGCGATGCCGCGCCGCCCCAATTTCACCAATTCTTCGGAAGGACACGCTTGGCGCGCGATGCGGAAGTCGCGAGCCGTGAGTTGCTTGGAAAGATCCGCCAGTTGGCGATAGCCGAGGCGGCGATCGTACGGGCCATCCGGTGCCAAAAGCGGCGTGTCGCACGCGCCATCGCGGATGGCGTAGGTGAGTTTGTTCGAGTAGCTGGAAAAGACCCGCGCCTGCAGCGCGGAGGTGCGCATTTCCATCCAGACGAAGCCGGCGGTCAGGCCGATCGACGCCAGCACGACGACGTACCACCGCGGCAGGCGCAAGGGGCCGATGGACACACTCGGCTTCGCAGTCACAGCCGCCGGAGCTGCCAGCACGGTCTCGCCCGCGGCCGCGCCTTGCGGGGCAAAAAGCGGCCCCAGACCGCGAAACGGCCCGAAGCGGGAGAAGCTCAACCATTGTGGGAGTTTACTCATGCAGAAGAGAGGGCGGCGACGACGCCTCTCTTGGTTCTCTCCTTCCACCGTCCGGTGGCTTGGGGCGAGCCGACCCTCAGCCGTACCCCAATGAGCGTGGTGGTCAGAGTTCGCTCACCCGCGGTACGACGTCAACCTCAAGGCTATCACAGGGTCCGCGAACCCGAGAAGCGGAAGGTTGCGGTTCGGCGCTCGCGGGCCCGATTTGGAGGCCGAAACATCGCCGCGCCGGGCTGCCGACCGCGCCGACGGGTCGAAGCACCCATCCGGCGGTGTTTTCCAGTCGATTTCCTGGTTTTCGGCCACGGGCCCGAGAAGCCGCGAACCGGCGTCGACACAGCGACGCCACCTTCCTATGATACCGCCGGACGGCAGCGCCCATGGATCCTCGCCCACCCTTTGGCCCGAGGAGAACAACGTGTTCAGACGGTGGCGAAAACCGCGTCGCTGGATCGCATCCCGCCGCCAGGCTCAAGCAACGGCCGGCGCAACCGCAATCGCCGCGCTTTGGGTGGCTGCCGGTTGCGGCCATCACCGTACGGAAAAGAAACCTCTCCCCGAGCCCGCCCCCGCACCGGTTTCGGCGCCCGTATTGCCGGTCGAGGCATGGACTGTGCGACTCGGGTCGGAGGGCGGATTCACTGGCGGCTCGAGCGGTTACGAGATCCGTTCGGATGGCACCGTGTGGTCCTGGCTGCAGGTAGCACCCGGCGACACGACGACGAGCGAATCACGCGGCCGCGCCACGCCCGAATCGATTCGCGCCCTGCACAACGCCCTCGTCGCCCAAGATCTGGTGGGCATGCAGTTTCAGAGCCGCGGCAACATGACGACGTTTCTGCAGTGGTCGGAGGGCACTCGGCTCGCACAATGGTCGTGGCCCGAGACGGCAAAGGATGCCAAGCTACCGAGCCCACTGCATCGTGCCTTCGCGGCGGCGCGCACCGCGATCGCGACCGCCCGGCGTCCCTGACGTGGCGCACTGGATGCACCGTTCGATGCGGAGATCACATTGACCGAGCCACGTACGCTTTGCGAACTATTCATGGGCTCGGCCGAGCGGCTGCCGCGCGATGCCGCGTACCTCATCAAGTCCGCCGGCAAGTATCATCCCGTGTCGAGTGCGCAGGTTGTGGAGCGCGTGCGCGCTGTGGCATGCGGGCTCGTGCGGCTCGGCGTCAAGCCGGGTGATCGCGTCGCCATCTTGTCCGAAAACCGCCTCGAATGGGTGCTGGCGGACTACGCGACGCTGCTCTGTGGCGCCATCGTGGTACCCATCTACGCGACATTGCAGCCGGCGCAAGTGCAGACCCAACTGCGCAATTCCGGCACCGTCGTGGCGTTCTGCTCGTCGGCGGCGCAACTCGAGAAGCTGGGGCCCGAGAGCGCGTTGCCGGACCTCCGCGCCGTCATCATGTTCGAATCGAATGGCGTGCCGGCAGCGCCGTCCGTAACGCGCTCGGTTTGCACGCTCCTCGACCTCGAAGCAGAGCCGCGGGCAGATTCCGAGGACGAAGCCTTCGAACGCCGCTGGCGCGCGGTCGTTCCAGACGACGTTGCGTCCATCATCTATACGTCGGGCACGAGCGGCGAAGCCAAGGGCGTCGTTCTGACCCACGGCAACATCACCAGCAACGTCGCCGGCATGTTGCGGCGCATCGATCTGAACCCGAGCGACACGGCGCTGTCTTTTCTGCCGCTCTCGCACGTACTGGAGCGCTCGGGAGGCCACTTCGCGCTCTGGTCCGTGGGCCTCACCATTGCCTATGCCGAGAGTGTCGATGCGGTGGCGCAGAATCTCCTCGAGGTGCGCCCGCGCCTGTTGATCAGCGTGCCGCGTTTGTACGAGAAAATGAATGCGCGCATCTTGGCGGCCGTCGAGCAGGCGCCGCCGTTGCGCCGCAAGCTCTTCTTCTGGGCGCAAGCGGTTGGGCGCGAACGTGTCCAGCGCCAGCAG
>JANLSU010000114.1:0-15587 GCA_031362565.1 bacterium
GTTTCCGCCGGCCACACAGTGGACATCAGCGTTACGGTGCAACCGCATCCGTGAACGATTCGTTCACCAAGCAACGACCTGCAGCATCAGCTCATGGAAGGGCGCGAGATGTATCTCGAGGTCGGCAAGATCCCGGTGCATGAAGGGACTTGGGCCTCGCGCACTTACTCGGACAAGAACCCGCTCATGGGTGTGCCGCTCGCCTACTATTGCAAGTCGACATTGCCCTTCCGGCAGGTGCCGCGCGACCTCGATCAGTTGGTCGCGCAGCGTGGCCGTGGCCAGAGCGGCGTCAACTATACGAATCTGGACGGCACCCCGCGCGGCACCGCGTGGGCGAGTTTGCCGATTCTCTACGACAACTGCTGGGACTACGGCGCGTTCTTGCTGGGTGCCGGGGCGCGCTACGACTACGCGTTCGGCGTCAGCACGGGGTCTACCGGCGCCCCAGTCCCGGGCCCCGACACCAACGGCAGCCTGGGGCTGCACGCCCGGCTCGGGTTCGCGCCGACGGCAGCGCTCAAGCTGCACGTTTCATTCGCGCGCGGCGCCTATCTCTTCGACGAGGTGCAGGCCTTTCTGCCCGTCAACGCGCGGGCCCGCGACTACGCGCAGACGGTCGTTGGCGGCAGCGTCGAGTGGGGCTGGCGGCATTTGACAATCAATAGCGAAGTGTTCCACAACCAGTTCGAGACGCCGGTCCGCAGCGGCGGTCTTGGGAGTGTTGCGGGGTATTTCGAATCGGTCTACACGGTGTCGCCCGGATGGTATGTGGCGGGGCGCTTCGACGCGATGCGTTTCGCCAGCGTCACGACCAGTAGCGGCACCCAAACGTGGGACGAGAACGTCCAGCGCTTGGAGGGCGGCGTCGGCTACCACGCGAGCCGGGATCTGCTGCTAAAGGCGGTCGGCCAGGTGTACGAGCGCGGTAATGACTGGCAATGGAAGGGCCTGCTGCCGGCGCTGCAGATGTCGTTCCGGTACTGATTCCGCGCCGCGGATCTTGACCCTGCCTTGCGCTGGCCCGCGTCTCGCGGTACGATCAAGCCATCAGATTTCATCGCCCCGCCAAGGCTTCTCTTTGCCACCGGAGCTGTCATGACCTCTCGACATCACCGCATCGCGATTCGACTCCTCGGTGCGGCACTCGCCGGCAGCGTCGCCTGGCAGGCCTCTCCGGCGGCGGCCTCCCCCGGATTGGTGGGAGACCTGTACGTGAGCGGCGACATTTCGAACCGCGTGTTCGAGTACCATGGTACGAGCGGCGCTTTCCAAGGCATTTTCTGTATTCCGGCCGCTTCCACCGGTGCCATGTCGGTGCATTTCAATGCTGCCGGCACCCGCATGCTCGTCGGCTCCACCGCGAACGGGGTCGAGGAGCGCGACGCGGCGACCGGCGCCTACATCAAGACCTACGAGCCCTTGGGTGGCTGGCAGTGGGGGGCGATCTACGCTCCGAACGGCAATGTGTTCATCGGCAGCACTGTCACCAACGACATCCGCGAGTACAACAGCGTGACCGCCGCCTTCGTGCAGGTCATTACCGCGGTGACCGCCCCCGCCGACATGCGCATTGGGCCGAACGGCAACCTGTACATTTGCTCGTTTGGCGGCGGGTTCGTGCTCGAAGTCAACGCCACGAACGGCAACTTCGTCAGCACCTGGAATACGCCGCCCTCCGCAGCGCCCAACGACATCGCGTTCCTGCCGAACGGCGAAATCCTGGTCACGGCAATGCGCACGAATGTCGTCTATCACTACGATGCAACCCACACTCTCCTCGGCAGTTTCTGGAACGCCTTCTGGGGTAATCCGCACGGCATCGTTCTGAGTCCGTGGAACGGCCACATCTTGGTGGCCGACGGCGTGACCGGCCAGGTCCACGAGTTCGACCCCGTGACGTTCGCGGAGATCAATGCGGCGTTTCTCGTGCCGCCGCCCGGCGACAAAATCGTCGATCTCGAGTTCAGGCCCGGCGCCGGCCCCGTGCCGGTGACGCCACTCGACTGGGGATCGGTCAAGCAGCTGTTCCGCTGAGGGCGGACCGGTACGGCGCGATCACGATTGTTCGACGGTCACGGCGGGTTCCTCGCCGTTCAAATCGACCGTCACTTGCCACGGCTGGCAGCAGACTTGGCAATCCTCGACGTAGCGCTGCACGGTGCCACCCGAGGCATCGATTTCGATTTCGTTCATCTGCCAGCAATACGGGCACTGAACGCGAACCGTGTCTTGCATCGTAAGGCCTCCGGGGGGTCGGGCTGCGTCCGGGCCCGCCTGCCGGCGGATGATGCCATATCCGCGCGCCCAGGCGCGCGGCCTCCCTCGGACGATTGATCGCTCGATCGCTTGACGCCACTGACGCCGGCTCCCATATTTCCGCTTTCTCTAGCCCCTCGGTTTCGCCCCCGAATCCCTGGAGTGGGCGGCACTTGAGCTGGACGACCACCAACGAGTCTCTCATCGACCGGCTGCGTGACCCGCACGACGAGGCCGCATGGCGGCGCTTCGATGCGCTGTACGGCGAAGTCATTCTGCGCTACGCAGGTCGCCGCGGGCTGGGGTTTGCCGATGCCGAAGACGTGCGCCAAATCGTTCTCTTGAGCCTGGTTCGGGCGCTGCCAAACTTCGAATTGCAGCACGAGCGTGGGCGCTTCCGGAGCTACCTGGGGCGCGTCGTCGGCAATGCCGTACAGCGTTACCGGGCCCGGCCGTACCGGTTGCGCGAAGTGGTCGAGCCGGACCTCGCGCCGTTCGAAGATCATGCACCCACCGTCGAGTCTTCCGACCTTTGGGAGCGCGAATGGACGGAGCATCACTTGCGGCGCGCCCTCGAAACGGTGCGCCAGACGTTCGATGCACGTTCGGTCGAGATTTTCGGCCGCTTGCTGCGTGGCGACGCGACGGACACCGTGGCATCCGAGTTCAATGCCAGCGAGGAAGCCGTCCACAAAGTGCGGCAACGCGTCCGTGAACGGTTGCGGCAGATCGTCAGCCGCCAAGTTGCCGACGAAGCGGCGTTTCTGGCTGCTTGGCCGCCCAGGCAAACACCGTGAGCCCCCGGCTTGATGGCGCGAGCCGCGACGACCGCCTGCCGCCGGAGCGCGATCTCGACGCACCCGACTGGCTCGAACGCCTGCGTGCGGCCGACGGTGCGCCAGGAATCGGCACGCTTGGACGTTTCGAGATCCATGGTGAAGTCGGGCGCGGCGGCCAAGGAGTCGTGTACCGCGCCACCGACCCCGATACCGGCCGCCGTGTCGCCGTCAAACGCTTCGTCACCGCCGGGCGCGGTGGCACCGGCGTACATCTGCGGCTCCAAAACGAAATCCTGGCGACTCGCGCCCTCTCTCATCCAGGCGTCGTTCGCATCCTCGGGGTGGAATCGGATGGCGAGTGTCCGCTTCTGGTGCTCGAATGGATCGACGGGCTGCCGCTCAACGAATGGGCGGCCGGCGACGGGACGCGACCCTCCATCGACGCGATCGTGGAAATGACCGGGAAGGTCTGCGAGGTGCTGCTGCACGCCCACCAACGCGGCGTGATTCATCGCGATGTGAAACCTTCCAACGTGTTGGTCGACGCCGGCGGGCAGCCGCACGTGCTCGATTTTGGCCTCGCGAAACTGGATGGCACGAGTGCCACGACCACCAGCGCCCGTTTCCTGGGAACACTGGCGTACGCGGCGCCGGAACTTGTAACGGGCGGGCCCGCAGCGGTGGATGCGCGCTCGGATGTGTACGCCCTCGGCGTCATCCTGCACGAGATGCTCACCGGGCAATTGCCGTACGCGCTCGGGACGTCGATTTTTAGTGCCGTCGAAGCGATCCGTGGCGATGAACCGTTGCGCATGCGCGCCGCCGGTGTCGACTCGGCGCTCGAAGCCATCGTGCGCATGGCGCTCGCGAAGGCGCCGGAAGAACGCTATCAATCGGCCGACGCGCTCTTGGCGGACTTGCGACGCTACCGACGTGGCGAGCCGGTCGAGGCGCGCGGACGTACCGCTTGGGAATCGATGCGCGGTTTTGCGCGGCGCCATCCGGGGCCAGTGACGATTGTTGTGACGCTGACCGTCGCATCGTTGGTCTTCGGCACAACGATGGCGGTGCTGCATCAACGCCTGCAACGCGCCCTCGCCCGCACCCAACGCATCGACAGTTTCTGGACGGCGGCGTTCGGCGGGCAAGATACGCCGCTCGCGTGGTCCGAACTCGACGTCGAAGATGTCCTGAACCGCGCTTCGACCCGGGCCACTGCTGAACTGCGTGATGAGCCGGACATCGAATTCGGCGTGCGCACCTTGCTGGCGCGCCGCTATATCGATCTCGGGCTCTGGCGCGAAGTCGGACGGCAATGTGAGCGCGCCCTGGTCCTGAGCGGCGGGGCGCGTGCCGACGAAAAACAGTCGGTGATGGCGCTTGCCTATCTCGGCTTTGCGCATTGCCTGACCGGTCATGCAGACGGTGATTCCTTGCTGCATCGCGCCCTCGAACTCGAACAGGGCCGGCCAGCATCCGATCCGTTGCGCTGCGCCGTGATCCTCAACCTGATCGCCAGGTTCCACTGGGGAGAGCAGCAGCCGCCGAATTTTGCCGCCGCCGAGATCGACTATCAACAGTGCTTCGCTGCCCTCGGGCGCCGGCCGGGCCCAAGCCATGCGCTCTTGAACGCGTGGCGCGGATTCGCCCGCATGAAGCAACTGCAGCAGCAGCCGGCAATCGCGATCCCCGCCTTCGAACGGGCGCTCGTCGTGCTCGATGACTTACCCGACGAACCAGGCGCGATTCGAATCGGCCTTCTGGAAGGCTATGCCGATGTTTTGGCGCAGGAAACACGCTGGGCCGAAGCCGAGCGCGCCTATCGCAGCGCGATCGAGCTGCGTGGTGGATTACTCGATGACCGGTTGCCGCCGTGCTGGGCGATGCTTGCCGGCACCGTGTTCGCGCAGGGCCGGGCCGCCGAAGCGATGCAGCTCTATCACAACGCCATCGTGGCGCGCTGCGACCGTCTCTGCGAACGCTTCCCGAAGGACCGGGCGCAGTTTCAGCAACAGGCGGCGATCGTCCGGCGCGAGGGGCTGCGGCCCGATCAGGTGGCGCCGTTCGTCGATCTCTTGCGGCAGCGCGCGCCAGACATCGAACCACTCTTCCGGTATACGGCGGATCACTTGGTCGCCGTGCACCAGACACTCGGCGACTCGCGAACCGCCGCGGCATTGCGAGCGGCGCTCGATGCGTCGGTTGCGGCGGCGCGGCCGGCAGAGTAGAAATGACCCGGCGCGCGTGACCGCTTGGCCACGCGCGCCGCATCGAACAATGCAACCGCAAGCCCCGGGGTTCAGGGCGCCGGCGGCACGTGGCAGTCCGGCACGGTGTGGACGAGCGGCGGAATCGTCGTCACGTACCAGCCAATATCGAGAGCGTCTTGCGCCGTGAGGCCACCAAACGCTGCCCCTGGTCCCGCCGGCATGGGCGGACAAATCGGTTGGCCGTCGGGGTCGATCCCCGTCAACAGGAGCGTTCGTATCTGCTCGGCCGTGTCGCCGATGATGCCGGTCGAGTCAGGCGTGATGTTCGCCGACCAGATGACGGCTGGGAACGGCGGTGTCGGCACGCCCAGTTCCTCGGCGCCGAAGCCGCGCCCGCCGGCGAAAATACTGTCGAGCTTGACCGGCACCGGCCCCTGTGCAGGCGCCGTGTGACATTCGATGCAGACGCCGGCGAAGGCGGCTAGGTACCGGCCGCGCACGGCGTTGTTGTAATGCGGATCGCTCGCAGCCAGCGTCGTCACCGGGATCGACGCCGCCGGAATCGGCTGTGCCGCGGTGGTGAACGGGAATCCCAACGGTTGGCGCTCGGGAACCGGGTTGTTGATGGCCGGGATGGAGCGCAAGTAGGCGACGACGGCGCTCGCGTCGTCGGCCGTCATGTTGTGGAACACGAAATAGGGCATGATCGGGAAGAGCGGCTCGCCGCTATCGTCGACACCGTTCTGGAAAGCATCCTTGATCTGCGCATCGGTCCAGCTCTTCAAGCCGGTCGAATCGGGCGTCAAGTTGGGCGCCCAGATCAACCCGACCGCGCCGTCGAATGGGTCGAGATCCGCGAAGGGTGTTCCCGACAGCAGCTTGGTCATGTCGAGCTCACCAGTGATGGTGCGCGGGGTGTGACAATCGATGCACGCCGCAACGTGGTTGACGATATAGTTCCCGCGCGCGATCACGGCGGCCTGATCCGGACCGGCGGGATTGTCGTCCCCACACGAAACCACGAAGCCGGCAAGCGCCATGAAGAGCGCCGCGAAGAGCGCGAATCGGGCATTCCGCGTTCGACCGTTCACCTTAATCCTCCAATGTCGAGTCTCGAGGGTGTTCACCCCTACTGGTGCCGAAGTTTGGAATTCATCGTTGCGTGCCGACGCGCTCCGGATTGTCCCTCTGGGCGCGGTCCTGCGAGCCGCACGTCGGCGCTGCAACGGGGCTGAAGCTTAAAGGCTGGGGCGGTTCTTGTTCAACGGGGCCCCGGCGGCGACTCGGGCCGCCGGTCATGGGCGGCGTCCGGCAGCGCAGATCGACGATCGTCATGACGCCGCCCGCGGCACACCTACCCTCCCATTCGTCGGCGTTTCAATGCGTTCCAGGCGCGCACGAGACCAGGCCGAATGGCGAGATGAATGAGCGCTGACGCCGCGCTGATGATGCCACTCACAAAAGCAGGTAACACGGCGCCAAACGTAAAACTCATTCCCAGAACAAACCCGAGCACAGACTCGGCCCGGTAGACCGGCAGCAGCACGGCAAGAACGAGCATGGCTTGGAACAAATACGCCGTAGTGGACTCCAGCTGGTTCGTAAAGCACACGGAAAGAAGGATGCCGAAGAGCAGGGAGCCGCCAAACCCACCGGCGATGCGCACCGGCAGCGCTGATCCTGCCGTTGTCTCGGCGGACCGAAGGGCGAGGTGTCTTTGAATGCGACCGCCGAGGAACCAGGTCAGCGCGGGGAGCAGAGGCAGACTCCACCAATTGGAGATCGCAGGCAAGTCGGAACGACGCAGGAGGTGATGACTTACCACGCCACCATTGAGATGCTGCCAGGTGAGATGTGCAAGCTCCGCAAGGGCCACGACTCCAGTGAGGCAAAGGCGCAGCCGATCGTGTTGCTGTTCGCTCATGTCTCTGTTTCTCCAGTGACCGCATCAGAAACCGGGTACCGGGGTCATTGTCCCGTTGAGCGTACTCCCAGAGGTAGGATGGTGGAAGAGGCGGCTGTGCCGGGGTTCCGTCGACCGCGCTGATCGCCCGCGTCGCATCACGGCGCGCCGAGGCGAAACACCGTGATCCCAAGCTGCCGACTCGTTGCGGAATCCAGGTGCGCCTCGAACGCGCTCACCTGCTTGAAAGAATCGAGGCGATCTTGGCCGGTGATGACGTGCGTTAGATGGTCGTCGCGCATGCGGCCGGCGAGGTCGTCGTGGACGATGGCGCGGGCGACGTCGTGATTCATGACGCCGTCCAGGTTGGCGATTGGAAACGGATGGACCCGGTAGCTGAGCTGGCCGGAGTCGAATGAGCCGGCGCGGAAGGCGCCGGATGCGGCGGCGGTTTCGAATCGCTGACGAAGTGCGTCGCCGTCCGCGATGAGGTGCGGAGACACGCCGGCTGCGGTCGTGCCCCGCACGAGATAGCGGTGTACGAGAAGCGCCGACTGGGTCACGAGAAGGCAGAGGAGGATTGCGGTCAACGCGGGGCGGCCGCGCAGGAGTGTTGCAAGCGCTGGCACAGTCAGCACCAAGATCGCCGCGAGGGCTGGGGCCGTGGTGTACCACAGTTGAAAAGAACCGACACCGCCGGACATGACCGCCGCTAGGATCAAGGTCCAACCGAACAGGAAACAATGGGTTTTCCACGTGGAGGAGGCGACGGCGCGCAATGTCACGGCGCCGAGGAGAAATGCGCTCGCCCCCAAGAGGAGTTCGATGCCGCTCGAGCGCGTGGCGTCGATGTACCACGGATCGTTGGCGCGGATGGCCAATGCGGCGATGCAGAGCGCGACCAGTGCGGCCGATGCGAAACGACTCCCAAGTTTGCGCCAACGCCGGGTTGGAATCGCATACCCGCATAGAAAGAACGTCAACGGCAGAAGACCCCAGGTCCATCCCAGCCGGTAGAGCCAGAAGGCGATGTTCTTCGCGAACAGCGCGGCCCAGCCCGGCGTTCCGAACGCCCCATTCTGGCGCGCAAACCGCGTCGCCAGCGCCGCAGCACTGTCCTGCTGAATGGTGCCGAACCGCCAGAAATTGAGCGCAACCCATGGGGCGACGATCAGTGCGGCGATGCCGGTGCACACAACGACATCGCGAACGACGTGGCGCCATGGCTCGCTCCGCACGCGGAGCACGAAAGCCGATCCGACGTACAGCACTGCGAAGAGAACGGCATCCGTACGCCCGAGCATTGCAAGACCCAGTAGCACACCGTCGAGCCACCATCCGCCGCGCGGCCCCGGTGCGCCTAACCCAAGCCCACCCCGTGCATCGAAGCGCGCCATCCAGCGCAAAGCCGCCAACAGCAGCAGAACCGACGAAAGGCTGTTTTCCACTCCGGCCAGCCCATGCGCGAGCCAGCCCGGACTCACCGCCAGTGCGACAGCCGTCGCAAACCCGGCCATTCCAACAAGCCGCGGCCGCAACGATTTCACGACCAGAACAAGTGCCAGCGCGTTGAGGGCCAGATTCAATCCGAACACGGCCGGGACGACATGTCGTGGATCGGTCCCGATCACCTTCTGCAAAAGGAGGAGCAGCGCGAAGTAGATGGGATGAAAGCCATTCGTAGCGTGGATCCCATCCATGGACGGCCAGGATGCCGTCTCCAGGGTCCGGCGCGCGGCCTCGAGGTAGTAGCAGGCGTCGTCGGCCATCAACGACAGTTGCACGTCCGGCCCAGCAAGCAGGAGCGGCAGGCGTGCGGCCAGAGCCACCGCCACCACAACCATGACGATTCGGCCGGACGAAGCCTGGTTCGCGGACGGAATTTCCATGCCTCTCGCCCCGCGCGTTCGGAAAATCACTGCGAATTGCTGCGCGCGGGCTACCGTAGCAGAATCAACCCCGGTGGCAAGTCCCTCGGTGCACGGGTTAGTGTTCTCCGACGACGCTTTTCACCCATTGAACGACCAACGCCGGGTAGTCGGGTGGCAAGCGTGGAAGGCCGGAAGGCGGAAACTCGAGCAGTTCATGCCCTACGCCGGCAAGCACGCGCACGTCGAAGGGCGGTGCACCTGCGGGACGCGCCGATTGCCGAAAGGCCTGCGCCGTCAGTTCGGTGGGAGTCGAGCGATCCTCGGCGGCAAGGACGGCAAGGAGTGGGCAACGCAATCGCGCCAAGTCGGGCGCGGGTTCGTAGCTCGAAAGGCGTTCCCAACTCGCGTGCGCTTGCTCAACAGATGCGTAGGGACGCTTCAAGTCGAGCCACCGCGTGCCGCGCATCGACTCGCCGACTTGCTGGTAACGCTCCCACGAACTGTCGCCGCGCGCCACCGCGTAGTGCAACTCGACCCAACTCAATGCACTGTCGACGCTCGCGGGGCCCGCCCCAGCGGCACCCATCTCGGCCGCGATTCGATGCAGTTCTTGGCGCCACGGCGCGACGCCGCCGCCGACTTGCGCCACGATGAATTGCACGTCGGGGGCCTCGGCCGCCGCCATTTCCGCCAGCCAGCACCCTTGGCTCCGTGCGTCGAAGCCGCAGGCATCGCCCCGCACCTCGTGGCGGCTGCCAAGCCAACGCAATACGGCGAGCCCGTCGCCCGCCAGGTCGCGCATGCCAACCCGGCGGTAGTCACCGGTCGATGCACCGATACCGCGTTTGTCGTAGACGAGGACGGCGATTCCGCCACGCAAGTAGGCGTCGACGCGGGCCCGATCGCCGAGTCCGAGGCGCGGCGTGGCGCCTGAACCGTGCAGGAATACGACCGCCGGAAACGGGCCGCCACCCGCCGGAAGGAACAGCGTACCGGCGAGCGTGACTTGGCCGTTCGGAATCTTCACTTCTTCCCGGCGCCATGCGGCCGGCTCGGCCGGAGTGCGAGCGAGTTCGAACGGATAGTCGAGAGGGCCCATGCGCATCCGGCCGGCGATCCGGTCGCCCTCTTGCATGCCCGCAAGGATTACGTCACCCAGGTCGGTGGCCAAAACCAGCTCGACACTGTCGCCATGCGCCGCAGCACGCGACAACGGCTCGCCCGCGAGTCCGCCGCTTTCCAGATCCAGCGTCCCGCTCCACGTTCCAGCGTGGTCGTCGAGTGATACAGCGATCGCGCGCCGATCGTCGGCGGGGCCACAGCTTCCGCTCCAGTGCCCCGCCGGGCCCGCGGCGCTCTGCGTCGCCCAGACTCCCGCTCCGAGGGCACAAAGCCCGACCCTCGACCACCGCATTCCGTCCCCCTTGCGCACGCGTCACCAAGTGTTGGACGCCGGAGGCCCGCAAAGGGTTGGCGATCAAGATCGTCAGTCCGTGACCACGACGCGCACCGTATCGCTCCGAGTGCCCTGCCGCAAGCGCACCATGTACACGCCGCTCCGCAGTTCAGTCGTTGCGCCGACGCTCAGCACGTGCTGGCCCGCAACCGGTGCCGGCACCGCAACTCGCGCCACGCGCCGTCCCGCCACGTTGAAGAATTGCAGTTCCGCCGGCTGCCGCGACGCCAAGTTGAACTGGAAGTGCGCCGGCCTGCGTCCCGGGTTGGGCCACACGCCCGCAAAGCCGAACCGGGCGACGAGCGGTACTTCGATCCAAGTCTCGCCACCGAATCGAGATCCCGCCGCGCCGCCCAGGTCCAATCGATAGCCGTAGCGTTCTCCGGGGTGAACATCGGTGTCCATGAGGCCGGCACGGCCGTCGTGGCCGACCAGGACCCGTTCGTGATTCGACCACATTGCATCGGCCCCGGCGCGTTGCACGATGACGTCGCGCCCCGCCCAGCCGGGAAGCGACCATTCGATGGCATTGCCCGCTGCCGAGGCGGTTGCATACACGAGCGACCCGATGACCGGCGTCGTCGAGTTCTCGATGATTTGAATGTGGCTCTGTGAAGCAATGCCGGCGCGCACATTGCGGAGGCCGCTCGGCCAGTCGACGATGATGCTGTCGGCGACCGCAGCATCCGCAAGACCAAAGTGCACGTCGAGCGCGTTCATGCCATTGAAGCTGTTCTGCGCGCTTACTTCGCGCATCTGCCAGCGCGGCTGGCCGCCGATGGTCGCGAGCACCCGGACGCGGGCCCCGATGGCGGCGCGATTGCTGACCGTGCCGACCAGGTGAATCACGAGCCAGCCGTTGCCGTTGGCGGTAGTGTTGTGGAAGAGCCCGAACGACACCGGCCCTCCCGTCACGAACATGTCCATGCGGCCGTCACCGTCGTAGTCGCCACTCGTGGCGCCATAGTGCGCCCCGCCGTTCGTGAATCCCGGCAGATCGAGCGACGTGAAGCTGCCGTTGCCTTCGTTGCGATAGAAGCGCGTCGGCGCCGCCCCGTCGTTGGTTACGACGCAATCCAGGTCGCCGTCGTTGTCGAAATCCTGCCATACCGACGCCAGCGATAGATTGGCGTCCTGCACGATCGGCCCGGCCTGGGCAGGCGTCTGCGCCACGAAGGTCCCGCCGTTGTTGCGATACAGCCGGTTCGCCATGCCATTCGTCGTACCGGCGTAGTTCGTCAGGTAAACATCGAGATCGCCATCATTGTCATAGTCGATCCAGTTGTAGACCTGGCCATCTTGCAAATCGGTCCCCAATGGCGCCGTGTTGATGCGCTGGAACCAGTGCGCCGCGGCCTCGTTGCGATTGCGATAGAGAAAATCGCGCGCTACGGCGCCCGCTGGGCCGGAACCAATGAAAAGATCGATATCGCCATCCTGATCGTAGTCGGACCAGGTGGGAATGGTGTACGGCGCCAGACCTTGCGCGACGATCGAAGTATCGACGCGCGCAAAGGTGCCGTCGCCGTTGTTGTGCCACAGCCGGTTGGGATTCGCGATACCGTTGAAGCCGTTGGCGGCGGCCGTCACGAGATCGACGTGCCCATCGCGATCGTAGTCGCCAAAGGCGCAGCCCCACGCCTTGTCGGCGAGTCCGTTGCCGATAGCACCGGTCGTGACTTGCGAAAACGTGAAATTCCCCTGGTTCAGATAGAGAAAGGAGCCGAGTGGATCGCCACCCGACAGGAACACATCGAGATCGCCATCATTGTCGACATCGGCCCAGGTGTTGCCGAGCGATGACGTGTGATTAGTAAACGGCACGGTGAAGCGCGTGAAACTGCCGCCGCCGTTGTTGCGAAAGATGCCGGCATTGCCGTTGATGAATAGGTCGACGTCGCCGTCCGAATCCGCATCCACCCAGCTCGCGCCGCCGTATTGGTTGACGCGAACGCCGAATTGCACGATGGGATTCGCCCCATCGGTGATCTTGGTGAAGGTCTGGGCGCCCGCGGGGCCCGTCCCGAGGCTGAGGCAGAGGCCCAGGCCGAGAACGAGCCCCCGGGCCCACGCCGGTTGGATGCGCATGACGGTCTCCTTCGGGTCGATCCGTTTCGAGTTCGACGGCGGTGTCGCTCGAAGACCCTCTAGGTGATCGTCGTCTGAGACTGGACAAGCTGCGATGGGAAAGGGATGAACTGACGCGTGGGCGGGGTGAGCGGGCGGATTTGAGGGGCTTCAAGGGTCCGCTGGGTCCCCATGCGGCGTGTGGTGGGCTCGCGCCTTCTCGGCCGCCACGAGCCGGGGCGGTCCGAGTTCCTCGATGCGATAGCCGCCGCTGTGCGTGCGGTTCTTGGCGTCGGTGAAGAAATGGGCCCGGCGGCGCGGCGGCAGCCGGCGCACGAAACGGCCGCGCGCCCGCAGCGTCGCCCCGAGCATGGCGCGGGTGAGCGGCAACGGCTTCGGAAAGCCGAACGACTCGATCATGCGTTCCTCGAGCATGGCGTAGATGCCATAACGCACCACCGGACTCACGACGCGCGGCACCCAGGACGCAAAGAGATCGCGCGTCGCTGTGCCGATCCGCTGGTTCGTGTCGGCGAAACGGAATTGGTCGCGCTCATAGGCCAGTGACCAGGCCGCGAATGCTTCGTAGGACGGCGGGATCACCTTGATCCCCATGCGGACGCCGATCTCGCGCCAGAAGCAGTAATAGGCGCGCTGCTCGTTCGGGCACGTCGGCCGCCAGCCGAAGCGATCGATCCAGCGAATGGGCTCGTAGATGAACGTCGAGAGCACATACAGGAAGTCGTCGTTGGAGATCTTGTAGTGGCCGTGGGCCCAGTTCATGCGCTCGAGGGCGGCTTTGCCGCGGCCGGTTTCATAACCCCACTCGTACATTTCCGCGACCAGGATCGAGGTGTCGTCATAGCGGCGCTGAGTGTGCTTGTAGAACTCGCCCGTCCGGTCGAGCAGCTTCGAAATGCTGGGAACGCAATACGTCCGGTACAAGGCGATCTCGAGCGCCCGGATCGAATCCCACGGGAACTCGTGTCCGAACGACAGGTGCACGATGCGCTGATGGTCGGCTTCGGGATCGAGCCGTTCGATCTCGTGCAGGATGTCGAAGCGTCCCATGGCGCGCGTTCTCCCCCCGGCGAGCGACTCGTCGATCCACTACGAAGGTCACACGGGTGCCGGATTGTACCAAAGCGGCTCGCGCGCGAGGATGTTACAGTTCCCTGGTACCGCCGGACACGAGTCGGTGATTGCTGACACTTGCGATTTTCATCCGAACCTGAATCGGGACGGAGTACGCCTCCAGGACATTGAGCATCCTTCGACGGGATTCTACGCTGGGCGTGCCGCGGCACGAGCCAGCGACGACCGTGGGCGTGCTTCCCAAAGGGCGTTCGGGCTCCGGTGAGGAGACACCGCGTAACTAAAGGCCGAAGGTCCGCGCAAATTCCGGCGTGGATGCCGCAATCAAATAGGTGGCGACCGGGGGCTTCACGGCTCGGGAGACGATCGACGGTGCCACGGCGCGGCGCAAGGCGGGCTCGACGGCGAATTGGGCTTGGGGCGACGATAAACGCAACGTCGGGCGTCGGCGTGCACGCTAGGAGCCTGTCCGAGTAATCCCCGATTTCAGGGTAGACAGACCGGCTGAATTGCGGTTTTTATGCAGCATGTCGAAAACCTTCCGCCCCTGGAACATCGAGCAGGTCATGCTGCTCCCACCCTCGGTCCGAGACTTCGTGCCCGAGGGACACCTGTCGCACTTTGTCCGGGACACGGTCTGCGAGTCGTTGGACTTGTCGGCGATCCTGGACGCCTACACCGAGGAGCGGGGCTATCCGCCTTACCACCCGGTGATGATGACGGCACTTCTGCTGTACGCGTACTGCCAAGGGATCTACTCGTCGCGTCGGATCATGAAGGGCTGCCAAGAGCGATTGGACTTCATGGCGGTGACGGCGATGCAGAAGCCGGACTTTCGGACGATCAGCGAGTTTCGCCGGCAGCACCTGAAGGCCTTGAGCGGCCTTTTCGTGCAGGTGCTGCGCCTGTGTCAGAAGGCGGGCATGGTGAGCCTGGGCCACGTGTCGCTCGACGGGACCAAATTGAAGGCGAATGCGTCGAAGAACAAGGCCATGAGCTACGGCCGGATGAAGCTCCGGGAGCCGGAGCTTGCAGCCGAGGTGAAGAAGTGGCTCGAATCGGCGGAGGCCACGGATCAACGCGAGGATGCAGAGCACGGGCCGGATCGTCGCGGCGACGAGATGCCGGACTGGGTCGTGAGCAAACAGGAGCGGCTGGCGAAGATCCGCGAAGCGAAACAGGCCCTGGAAGCGGAAGCCCAGGCCCACGCCCAAGCAGAGGCGCAGGCTGCTGCCGCGGAGAAGAAAAAGAAGGGTGGCAAGCCCGGCTCGCGTCCGCCACAACAACCGAGCGGAATCCCGAACGACAAGACGCAACGGAATTTCACGGATCCGGAGAGTCGGATCATGAAGACGCGCGATGGATTCGTGCAGGGTTACAACGCGCAGATCGTGGTGGACAGCAAACACCAAGTGATCGTCGCGCAGGACGTGACGACGTCGCCAACCGACGTCCAGCAGCTCGAGCCGATGGTCGCGCAGATCAAGACCAACATGGGACGGCAGGCCGAGGAGTTTTCGGCGGACGCGGGCTACTGCTCGGAAGCAAACTTGAAGGTACTCGATCGTCGACATATCAACGCGTACGTGGCAACGGGCCGCCAGAAGCACGGCCAGAAGTCCGCGACCGCAGGGAAGAATTGCAGTGGCGCTCGAACTCGAGCCATGCGAACAAAACTTCGGCGAGCGGGTCACCGCAGCCGGTATCGCCTGCGCAAACAGATCGTCGAACCGGTTTTCGGTCAGATCAAACAAGCGCGCGGCTTCCGACAATTCCTGCTGCGCGGACAGGACAACGTCCGCGGCGAGTGGAGCTTGATCGCCACGGTGCACAACCTGCTCAAGCTGGCCGCCGTGACCCGGCAACCCGCTCAAACCAGGGCGTGAGCTGCGTCGCAAGACGTTTCGTGACATCTCGCCACCGCGACAACCGCAAGCAGATCACCGA
>JANLSU010000015.1:0-19516 GCA_031362565.1 bacterium
TGGTGTGCCGCGCGCGCCGCCTGGGGGGTGGGTTGTGCGGCCCGGCGCCTATCCTGCAGCGCAAGGGGATGGGTTTTTGGGGGGGGGGCGCGCGCGGCCGCCCGCGCCAGCTCGGCGACGCGCCCGGCCCCGGCGCCGGCGCGGCGCGTGGCGTCCCGCCACGCGCGTGCCGTCGCCGGTTCCACCTCATGCACGACGAGCGGCAGCAGCACGATGCAATCCCGCCGCGCCGAATCCGGCGCCGCGGTTGCGACGCGCACGACATCCGCATCGCCGGCCAGTTCGGTCGGCGACGCCACGCCGCGCAACACATCTTCGGATGCCAGATGCTTCAAGGTTGCGGTGGCCCGCGCCGCGTGCCAGGCCTGCACATCCAGCTCGAGCAAACGCTCGGCGCTGTGGCCCGCCGCGGCAAGGCGCTCCGGTGCACGCTGTTCGATGTCGAGTCCGAGTGATTCCGCCGCCGCGAAGGCGCCGCGATCGAGTGCGACTTGCAGGCGCAAGAGATCGGCCTCGGTGGCGAGTGCCGCGTCGCCAAGCGCGACATTCAATCCCGTCAGCAAGCCCGCCGCGGTCTCGACATCATGATCCGCGTACGCGAGTTGCGCCGCGTACAGGCGCGCTTCCGCGCCCAACGGCGAAGTGCCACTCACCTGTGCGAGCCGCGCCCGCGCCCCCGGGCGGTCGCCCGCGGCCATGCGAGCCCGCGCCAATCCGATCGTGCCCCAGGCTTGGGCCCATCCGGTCCACACTTCGGGCGCTTGCCGCTCGAGGGTCTCGAATTCGCGCCGCGCCGCGTCCGCGTCGCCGCGCGCCAGCGCTTCTTCACCGCGCAAGAGTGCGGCGGCCGGCGTTCCGGCGCCGCGTCGCGCCCGTTCCAACCACGCCGCTGCCGGCGCGCCCTCGCCCACCATCCGGGCGACACACGCCGCCGCCAAATCCACCAGCGGTGCATCGTCCTGGCGCTCCCGGTCCCACACGCCCAGCGCGAGACGCGCTTGCACCCGCAGTGCGTCCACATCCGGAGCCGCGTCCAACGCCGCGAGCGCCAGTCCGATTCGATGCGCCGCCGCTTGGGTGCGCACGAAACGATCGCGCGACGCCGCGAGCGCTTCCAGCCGCCCGCGTGCCACCTCGACATCGCCATTCAAGAGTTCGGATTCGGCGCGCAGCAGGGTCGCAAGATCGGCGCGCGACGCCGTCCCGGGCTCCGCCGCGAGCCGGGCCATCGCCCCGGCTGCATCGCCCGGCCGCCCCGCGGTCAATTCGAGCGCGGCGCGCCGCAACGCCAAATCGAGTCGGTCGAGCTCGTGTGCGGCCCACACCGGGGCGGCGACCGCGAGTCCCGCGACGAATGCGCCCCAGAAGCGCCAGCGCATCTAGTTCCGGCTCCCGAGCGCGGTGCGCACGGTGCGCGCCGGTTGAGCGGCGGATTGCAGATCGAGATGCACGACGGCCAGCTGGTCAGGATCCGGTTCGACGACAAGTGAAGTGCGAGACGGCTCGGTAACGCCACGCGTCCAGGCGCGCACTTCGAGTGTCTGGGGCCGCGGCTCGACGACACGCCGCGCCACTTCGAGAACGCCACCCGCGGCCAACGCCGCACGTTCGGTCGCCGAGAGGGTGTGCTCTTGCACAAGCTTGCCGTCCAGCCACGCTTCAACGCGTTCCACTTCGAGCGCCGGCGGGGTCGCGAGCGTCACTTCGAGTGCGGTGCGCAAGTGCGCGGCGAACCGTTGGTCGAGTGAATCGAGCCGCGCTCCGGCGGCCACGGCCGACGCGAGCAAACTGTCCAACGTGGCTCGGAAGACGCCCAAATCACCGACCGTTTGCGCCGAATCGAACGCCGCGTGCGCGGCGCGCAGGCGGCCGAGCGCCGACTCGTCGGCGAACGGATCGAAGGACCACGCCTGGGCCGGCGCGAGATCGGTGTTCTGCGGCCGTTCGAGCCCTTCGAAGCGGCGCAGAATCCAGTCACGATTGGCGTGGAAGAACGGCAAGTGCGGGTCCTCGGCGTGCGCCGCCGTGGCGCCAAGCGCCGCCGCACACCAGAGCGCGACATGCCAACAGTTGCCGTGCAGAAGTTCGCGCCGCATGTCAGCCCCTCCACCGCTTCTTCACGTCGCCGCTCGCAGCATTCACCAGGACGTACAAACTCGGGCCGGCGCCATTGTCGAAGACCGCGACCCAGGCGGTTTCCGGCGCGAACACGCCGCGCACCAAGAGCAAGTGGGCGAGGCCGCCGCCGGTGGCGCAGAACTCGCGGCCGCCGCCCTCCCAGGCGCGGTTGGCGATTTCAGCGCTGTCCAGCCAGTTCGTCTCCAAGGCCGGCGCCTCGGCGCTCACGGTGTGATCAGCGGCCACGACGATGTGTCCATCGCGCACCGACCAACTCCGCATGGCGTGTTTTTCGAGCGAGTAGTAGAGATAGCCCCAAGCGCTCGCGTGGCCTTCGGGGTCGAGTGCGGTGTCGTTCTCGACCCACACCAAACGGGCGTCGTCGGCCCAAGAGTCGGCGGCGGATGCGGCGAGCCCCATGCCGTCGCGTGCCGTCGCGACCGCTGCCGGCGTTTCGCCGGCCAGGCTCGCGCCCGCCATCGTCCCGGCCAGGCAAGCCACCACTGCAGCGCAGCACAAATTCCAGCGCATGTGCCGTCCTCCAAGGTTCCTGCGTTCCCCGGTCCCCGCCACTTCGACCCTCCCCACCCAAGCGCTCAGAACAGGAGTTCGGTACCGCCGCTGAATTCGAGATTGTCACCTGAGAAGCGCGTAAACCGATTGCCGCCGCGCAAGCGATGGTCGCGCAGTTCCCAGCGCACCGCGACGCGCTTGGCGAGGAACATCTTGGTGCCGAGCCCGACGGCGTACGTCGGCTCGACCTGTGAACCGAGCACCGACGCGCCGAACCCCAGCGTCACGAACGGCGTCACGCGCCGTCCAGGCAGGACATCCATCGAGGCGCCGGCTTCATAGAAGAACAGATCAAAGCGTTCTTGCTCGAGGCGCAGGCCGAAGATGCGTTCCAACACGTACGTCGTACGCGTCACACCGGTGTAACCGATGCCGGCCTCGAATGCGAACCGGCGCGTCAACGAGTAGCCGATGCGCGCTCCGAAGAGCATCCCGTTGTCTTCGCGGTCGGCGGCGTAGTTGCCGCCGTAGCCGACAATGTGGAAGGAGCGCTGGCGCGACGGCAGGCCCGGATCGGGCGCGAACTGAAACTTGCGTGGGTCGATGTAGGTCTTGAGAAGCGACTCGTGCATCCAACCGCTCGTCGCCTCACCCAAGCGCACGTGATTCCACTCGCCCGACTTGGCGTCGAGCGTCAAGACTTGGCCTTCCTTCACTGTCGCGACAATGGCGTGCTCGGCGCCGGGTCCGGCGCGCACCACGGCGACCGGAGTGCCGACGACTTCGACGTCAGCGGATGGAACCGCACTCGAATCCGCCGGCGCCGGGACCACCGCCGGAGCGTCGCTCGCGACCAACGCCGCGGCGGATGACTGCGCGCGCCCCGGCGATGCGAGGCACGCGAGAAGCAGCAGTGTGGCGATGCGGGCCATCCGGGCCTCCTCGAACGGCGCTCCATGCGCGGTGCCGGTCAGAAGGGCGAAACGCGGATCACAAGACCCGCCTGCAGATCGACTGCGTCAGTCGCCCGGGTTCCGGCCGTACCGGCGACATCGAGCGCGTAGAAGCGCCAAGCGCAGCGCATTGCGACTTCGGCTCGTCCGAATGAATGCAAGACCTCTGCCGCCGCGAGCCGCGTCCAGGCATCCACGGGCGGCAAGTCCACCGCGATGACGCCGGCGCTGGTGTCGAGCACGATGTGATCGGGGTGATACCCGAGACGCAAACGCCCCACCCCGAGCGCACCTTGCAACTTCCAGCCAAGCAGGTCGTGCGGCACGCGGCCGCGCAACTCCAAGCTCCAGTCCGTACGGACGACGCGCGCCGTCGGCGCGACCAGGAGCCCGAACGTCGTCGTGCCGGACGCCGTTCCAACGGCTAAGCCGGCTTGCAAACCGTGTCCCAGATCACAACCCAAGCCGGCGCCGATGCGAGGCGCGACCCGTGACTGGAGCCCGCTCGCGTCGTACAACGGGTCGAGCCGCTCGACACCGAACGATACCGGTTCGACGACGAGGCGGATGGGCGCTGCGCCCGCGCCCGCGGGCACGAGCAGCAGCACCCCCAGGAGCCCCGCCGCCCTCACTGCGCCAGCACCATCTTGCGCACTTCGCTCGCGCCGGTGGTTTCCAGCCGGTAGAAGTACAAGCCTGAACTGACGCGCACATTGCGCGTATCGCGTCCGTCCCACTGGACGTCGTGCGAACCGGCGTCCATCGCGCCTTGCGCCAGCGTCCGCACCAAGCGGCCGCGCACGTCGAACACGGCCAGGCGCACCGGGCCGGCCACCGGCAGCTCGAAAGCGATCGTCGTACTCGGATTGAACGGATTCGGCGAATTCTGGTGCAACGTGAGCCGCGACGGCGCGATCGCCGCCAAGTCCACGGTACGCTCGGCGCGCCGCGCGCCGTCATACTGCGATTCCGCAACCAGCGTCACTCGCGCTGCATCGGCGAGCCCGGCGAGTTGCAACTGCTGGCGGCCGGCGGCGCGAACGCCCCAGTCGACATTCGACGTTGCACCGGACTTCGACGTCACGACCGCATGCACCGCCGCCGCATCGGTCAGAACGACCTCGAGCGTCTGCCCGTCACGGCGCTGCACGCTCTCGATGTCGACGCCGAGATCCAAGCGCCGCACACCGGTCGTCGCCGTCCAGCTTTCCAATACGAGTGCCGAACCCTGGCCGCGCCACTCGGGCGCCCGGCCGGTGCCGCGGTGGTCGCGTACCCAAGCGAACGGGATGGCGACGTCACGCGGTGCGGCCAGCGGCATCGCTCCGCCGGTGTACGTCGCGACGTGTTCCATCCGCGGCGACATCTTCCAGATGCTGCCGTCGCGCCGCAGCGCCAAGTACAGATTGCCGAAATGATCGCTGTCGACCGACGCGGCTTCCATGGGTAGCACCACGGCGCCTGCCCAGGCGAGCCGACCGGCCTGCAATACGAGATGCACCAGGCGGTGATTGCCGGAATCGGCGACATAGACATCGTTGTCGTTGAACCCCGCTTGGCGGCCGAAGCATACCGCGCGCGGATACAGGAACTCGCCTTGCCCGGAACCACGCACGCCATACTCGGCGAGGCGTACCGGTGCGGCGCCGGCGAGATCGTAGAGCGCGACGCGCTGCGCGCCGGCCTCGGCCACCAGCAACCGGTCGTCCGCCGGGTCGGCCGGCGTGCCGCCATCATGAATGGCGACGTCCATCGGCTGTGCCAAGCCGTCGATCTGGCTGTCGTACTGCAATTCCTGACTGCTGCCGCGGTCGACGAGACGCAACACCGTGACGCGGCCCAGGCCGCGGTCGGCGATGAACAATCGTCCGTCGGGCGCAAACGCCAGCCCATGCGGCTCGCCGAATTCGCCCGCGCCCGTGCCGCCACGCCCGAAGGCACGCGGCGCCTCACCGGGCGCACCGTACAAGATGCGCTGCCAGCGTGCGTCGGTGGTTGCATGGGTGTAGTGCGCTTCCACGTAGGGGAACGCGTTGTAGACGTCGATGGTGCCATACACGGCGCTGCCCGCCGGGTCGTCGAGCAATGTGCGCCCCACGAGCCGTTCGGCAGCGCTTCGATTGAGCACCGAAACGCCGGCTTCCGGTGCCAGCGCATGCGGCAGGAACGAACCCGTCTCCGCCGCCGCCGGCGCTGCCAGAAGAATACTTGCGATTAAGGCCGTGGTACGCATGGCGCTCTCCCTTGCGAGGGCCTTCAAAACGGCCAGCTGAATCCTGCCTCGAGAACGTTGGCCGCGAAGCTGTTCGAATCGAAATACCGCTCGTACTTGAGATCGAGGACGAGCCCGTCGAGCCATGGGGCCGTGCCCTCGAACGGAACACTCACCTTCAAACCGAAGAGATTCGAATCGACGTCTTGCAGCTTGTAGTCGCCGCTACGATAGCCGTCGACGCCGCCCGGGGCCGTGTACAGATCGCGGAAGAAATAAGCCGCGGTCTGGGTGTGGTACCGGTAGCGATAGCGAACGATGCAATGGTCGCCGACATACTGGTTGAAATGCACGTCCACCGTGCCGGCGCGCACCCGCCAGTCATCGGTGTAGTACCGCAGGCCGATGGATGCCGAGGCACGGCTCGTGAGGTAGCGCTCGCACTCGGCGAACACGGCGCGCCGCAAGCGCGTTTCCGGATGCAGCTCCGGCAGGATTTGGCCGCCGGCATAGACGTTGCGATACGGATTGCTCTGGAAGCCGCGAATCGCAGTCAGTTCGACGCCGAACGAGGCTTGCGTCACCGGCGACAAGGTCTGCGTCGCGGTCAGTGTCACGTCGACATTGGACCGGCTCTGGCCGGTGGCGTTGCCATTCAGGTGCGCATCCGGATGCAGGGCATCGAAGCCGTAGGCACCGCGCAGAGCAAGCGCCGTGCTGCCGCCGTTCCAGTTGCGCGCCACTTCGCCGGACGCCTGCTGGCCGAGGAAGTCCGATTCACGGCTCACGTAGTAGGAGCCGGACGCCCGCAGGCTCTGGCCGCGTGGGGCCCACTGCAGGCTGCCGGTGAGTTCCTGGCGTTCCTTCAAATAGTCCTGTTTGGATTGCACGGCGCTGTGCACCGGCCGCGAGGCGGTCGTGATCGCATCGATGTTCTCTTGCGAACCCGGCAGCCCGGCGAGCGGCGGCAAGTGCACCCGGTCGAGGGCGCCACGCAGGCTCGCCGACCAGGCGTCGGCAAATCCTTGCACGTATTCCATCACCCACGTATCGACGTGATTCTTGGCACTGTCCGAGAAACTGTGGTAGGTGGCATGAACGGTTTCGTCGGCACCCGCCGGCGCACCCACGCCGAGCAACACTGTAGCCGCGAGAGCCGCACGTGTGGCACGCCGTCCGCGGCCGAGCCGCGATTCATGCCGTCCGGTCAGTTGCACGCACAGCCTCCGCCGGCCCCGAGAGCGCCACCCGAAGCACCTTCGCGCGTATCCAGCCAATGGCGTTCGAGGGCGCGTTCGCGCGCCGACGCCGCCGGATCCATGATGCGATCGGCCAAGTACTCGCGCTGGAAGGGTGCAACCGTCGCGCACCCCGCGAGTGCCAGCACTGCGAGTCCGAGCCCGAGTGCGATCCATCGCCGCATGACCGTCTCCTTTCAGTCGCCTTGCGCGCGGCTCTGCAAACGCCGCACTTCCGTCGCCAGCTTCGGCAATTCAGCCGCGCCCCAACCACCCCGCGCCGACACGACTTGCCCGTGTCCGTCGAGCAGCACCGTCCAGGGCATGCCCTGCACGCCGTAGTGGCCGGCGATGACGCCGCTCGGATCGAGCAGCACGCGGCGCGGCATCTGCGCCCGCTTGACGTAGCGATCCACCTTTTCACGCCGCGTATCGACGTTGACCGCGAGAACGACGAGGCCGGGGACATCTTTTTCGAGCGTCGCCAACCGTTCGAGTTGCTCGCGGCATGGCGGACACCAGGAGGCCCAGAAGTCGACGATCACCACTTGGCCGCGAAACGACGCGAGCTGCAGCGTGTCGCCTTCCAGGCTGACGGCGCGAAAATCGGGAGCGCCACCCGCCTGGGCGACGGTCGCGGCAGCAGCCAGTGCTGCGGTCACGAGTGCCGCCCGAACCGTCGTGCGGATCGACGCACGAGCGCGCCCTGCGGCGCGCCCGTGCGTGGAGGGGTTGCGAAGGACGCGCGTCACTTGTACTGCGCCCCCAAGTCGACCCAATTCATGAACTGCTTCTTCTCGGCCGGCGTCAGCGCATTGGCCGCATCCGGGTGCGGCGTTTGACCGGCGCGCGAACCGAGGCCCAGGATCCAGTCGATGAGCGGGCTGCGGCGCGAGAAGCCCGGGGTCACGACTTGCGGCCCCTGCATCGTCTCCATCTCCGAACCCGCCAGACTCAGATAGGCCTGCGGGAAGGTCGTGTTCTCCATCGAGTCGTACACGGCCACGAAGCGCAGGTCGAGATTCCCGGGAGCCGCCGTCGTGTCGACCTGTGCCATGCTGTCGCGGAACACCGTCGTGAAGATCGGTACGTGACACGACACGCACTTCGCTTGAACCACCGGGCCGACGACATCGCGGAAGTTCACGACTTCGCGGTTCGCCACCGGCGTGTTGAGATCCGTCGGCGGGCGCTGCAGCGCCAGCGTATTCTGATCGGCCGCTTTGCCGCGATCGTCGTGGCAGCCGACGCACTTCGTGAACGATTCGCCGGGGCGGCTGTAGATCCAGTTGCGCTTGGTGACCATCGAGCGGCCGTCACTATCGAGCACACAGAACGCGATCGGTGTGTTGGCCGGGACCCGGATGTTGAAGGACCCATCCGTCTCCACCGGCGCCACACCAAGGATGCGCTTGCGTTCGAACTCGGTGGTCGAGATGCCCATGCCCTCGCCGGGGAACGTCCGCAGGCCCTCGACGACCATGACCTGGGTCACCGAACCCACCGGCGGCCGCTCCTGGCCGTCGCCCATCTGCCGGTTGTAGACGCTCGTGCAGGCAAAGACACCGCTCGTTTGATTCTCGTCGATCTCGCTCGGGATCTGCTGCGGCCGCTCGTGCGGCGCCACGAGCTGGGCGTCGTATTCCTGGGTGGTGGGATCGTTGTACAAGAAGGTCAGGTTCGAGATGGTCTCGCCGTCCGGACCGCCGGGCACGACCTCGAACGTGTACAAACCGTAGTCGGCACCCGAGTCGTCCACTTCGCCGTTCGCCATCATGGTGCCGTAGGGCAGCGAGAACGACGCCACGAAGCGGCTGCCGCTCACCCACTGCGGATATTTGAAGGCGCCGCGGGTGAAGGGCGGGCTCAACTCGACGTCGGGCGTCAAGAAGGCGAGCTGGCCGGGTTTGAGTGGGTCGCCGCGCGTGTCGTCCAGGCGGCAGAGCGCCAAGCGTCCGGCGTCCCCATTCACCTCGTCCGAAACGATCGAGATGAGGCGCCCGTCCGGGACGGTCGCGGTGTGAAAGAAGTTCATATTGTGCGGCCCGAAGACGTGGAACGTGCCGCTACCATCCGGGCGGGTCGAAAAGAGCGGGAAACGATTCGTCGTGCCGTGATGATCCCAACGCGTGTAGGCGATCATGCCGGTCGGCAACAGGAACGGATCGAAGTCGTCGCTCATGTTGAAGGAAATCTGGTGCAGGTTGCTGCCGTCCGCATTGGCGACATGCAGCACTTCCGACAGACTCCGGTTGTACTCGTCCAGGTATCCCGGGCGACCGCTGGTGAAGGCGATGGTGCCGTCGGGCAGGTACAGCGGATCGAAGTCGTCGCCATCCTTGCCGTTCGAATCGGGGCCGGTGATGCGGTGCAACCCGGTTCCGTCGACGTTCATCTCCCAGATGTTGCGCGGATCGCCTGGAGCCGGCACCATCGAGAACAGCACCTTCTTGCCGTCGAACGAGATGCACGGATCGTAGATCGATGCGCTCGTGAAGGTGGTCAGTGGCCGCACGTCGCCGTCCGGCGAAATCGGCTGCAGAATGTACAAGTTCGATTCGGAACGGGTTCGATTCAAGTCTTCCTGCGCGGCCGCCTTCACGAAGATGAGTGCATCAGTGCTCTGCTCGCCGCCGATCAGGTCGTCGGGCGCCGAACCCGTGCAGCCCGCTGAGAAGCCGACTGCCAGAAACAGGGGCGTCAGTCGTCGCATCGAGTTCATGGCTCTGCTCCCGTCTCGGAGGCCCCGGAGTCGTGCAAGGAACGGTAGAAGGTGATTCCGCCGCTCCACTCCACATAGTGGTACGCGCCCCGGTGATCCTCCTGCTGATCCAAGACCGTGAACGAGCGCGCCTCGAGGCGCAGCGCGACGTCGTCGCGCAGGAACACGTGTGTGCCACCGCCTGCATTCAGGAGCAGCTTGGTCACCGATGTCGCATTGACCGCGGCGCCCGGAAACACGTGAATGGTGCCCAACCCGGCGGTCACAAACGGCCGCAACCGTGACAGGTTGGGAAGCAATGCCGTGGCGTTGGCGAAGTGCAGCGCCGCGTGTACGTCATGCGCCGGGTTGTGCGCGAGCGTCGCTTCCAGGCCGATCCACGGGTTCGCGAAGTACGCGAACCGCACGCTGTAAAGCGGATCGGTGCCGAGCTGCCCGCCCATGAACGTGAACGCGAGATGGCCGGGAGCGGGCTTGGCGCCGCTGAATTGGAAGTCATCGCCCGCCTGCGCGTTCCGCGCCAGCATGCTCGTGCCGCCAAGAACCAACACCCACCCCCACCAGCGCATCCATGCTCCCTCGTGGCCCTTGAACTTCAGCGCGCGGCGTCGGCCGCGGTGACACTCGCCGTTTCACGCGCTCCGGCGATCCAGTCCCGAATCGTCAGATAGTCGGCATCCAGCGTGTCGGCAAAGATGTCGCCGCCGCCGTGGACCAGGCCGCCGGCGCTTTCCGCCAGCGGCTTCAAGAGCAATGGGCTCGTCGCCGGAGCCTCCGGCCGCGTGTGCGGCCGCACCGTGATGAAGTCGGCGTGCGGGTTCAAACCGCCCGACAGCAACAACATCCCGGCTCCTTGTCCCCCGTGACAGCCGTTCGTCTTCGTGCAGCCTCGCGAAACGAAAATCGGGTCGACGTGCGCTGCGAAGTACGGTTCGTCGAGCGTCCACTCGTGGCCGCCCCCTGGCGGTGCCGGCCACGTCGGTGCGTTGCACGCAGCGAGCCCCACCGCCAGTGCTCCGATTGCGAGGGCCGCTCGCCAACCCTCGCCGAACGCTGAACGATGAGGCCCGCCCAACCACCGCCGTGCGCGCGTCCCCACCGCCCCAGCAACCCAACCCCGCATCCAAGCCCCCGCTTCGCCCTACGCGCTCCGTCTCCGCCGCGACACGAGCGCTCCAATCATGGAGCCGAGGCCTCTACAGCAAGACCCGTGCTATCCGTTTTGCGGAGTGCGATTCGGTGCAACACCGCACGTCAGGAGACGCCGCGCCGCGCGTGGAAAGGTTCGTGCAGGAACACCGAGGCGTCTTCGCACCGCACAATGCATCCGCGGACGTGCATGCTGCGCTTTGCCCCACCGGTTTGCGTGACTTGCCCCGCGACGGAGCGGATGGTAGCGACGCTCGGGACGAACGCGGTGCGACGCGGCGTTACGCACCACAATTGCTCGACGCAGTACCCTGCGTGAGAATGCGCAGGGCGACGCGGCGCAGGCGCAGGCGCAGCACAGCAGCGCAGCACCGCAGCGCGTCCCACTACAGCGTGTCGACTTCCAACAGGAGTGCGCGGTTCGAGCGATCGCTGGAGCGTGGGGGTCTTCGGAGGTGTGCGACCCCCGCCGACTCAGACAGAACGGGCCGCGCCGCGCGCTTCGCGCGCAATATTAGATGCGCGAGCCCGTTAACTCGCCGTCGGGGGTCGCCCACCCCCGAAGACGTGCGTCCACTCGGAAGCGGAATCGGAAGCGGAGGCGGAGGCGTATTTCCGTCTACCCGGGCATCCTGATTCAAGCGGTTCCATGAACCATTCTCGACTCCCCGGACAGTGGGGCTCTGCGGCGGGCGTGTTATCGTGCAGACACTCGTTCTGGAACGAGTTCGCCACGGTCGCAATTCGTGGGGATGAAACGAGTAACGCGAACGGAGGCAGGGCGAGCACCTATCCGCTTCAGCGTTATCTTGCAGGTGCCAACCCCGAGAGGCTCGTCACGCCAGTGGCGTCGGGTGTCAAATGAATCGACAATGCTCTGCTCGGCGGTTGACGAATGGCGCCGGCCGGGTCCGAAGAAGCGGCACTTTCCGCTGGCGGTTCCGGTGGCCCCGGCGGTTGCGAAGGTTTGACGCGAACCATCGGTACCGTCGAGTGCCGACATGATCCTTGAACTTCGGGGTTCTTCCCCCGGCGAGGCCCGACCGCAGTTCCGATGCGTTTCATCACGCCTGTGACGATGCGACGCCTGGAGGGGTCAGAGGCGGTTGAGACGGCGGCGGCGTAGCGCGAAGTCGGCTGTGGGGCGTTGTTGGGGCGCGAGAGATCCGAAGGCGGAGGCCGGCTCGAGCGCGTAGAGCGTGTAATAATATGTTTGTGGGCGGCTGATGCCGAGGCCGCGCACGGCGCCGGTGCGCAGCGGACGCCAGTGGAGGCTGCGGGTCACGTGGCCGGCGTAGCGTTCGCGTTCGGGGCTGCGATCGACGATGAAGTCCGGGACTCCCAGATCGAGGAACGAACCACTCTCGAGCATCCTATCGTAGCCTTGGGTGTCGACGATCGTTTGGACGCGCGGGTCGACGAGTCCGCCGAGATCCAGGATGCGGGCGTTCGAGAAATAACCCAACACACCGATGTCGGGACTGGCGACGACGGCACGTGGCAATTGCCGGGCGGCGATATCGAGCGCCATCGGCTTCAGCACCTCGCGAATGCCGCGCGCAAAGTCGCGCGTCGCCGGATACACGGTGAAAGCGCCGAAGATCGCGCCGACGAGCAGGCTCGCGACTGCGACGCCCGCCGCGCCGCGCGTCGCGGATCCCAGAACGCGCCGCCACGCGGCAAACCCCGCCAAGACGACCCAGGGCAGCGTCAAAATCAAGTAACGCGGCTGGACCTGCAGGTCCTCGAGCGCGTACACGACGACGAGCAACACCACGAAGACACCATACGGAGCGAGCGGATGGTCGAGCGCCCGGCGCAGGCTCTTGCGGCCCTCGAGACGCACCATCAGCACCGCCGCCGCTGCCAGTCCCACGAGTTCGGCGGCGTGGGCGCCGGCGACCACCCGCAGTTCGCGCCACAGAACGCGCAACCACACCAGCGACTCGGGGCGGAAGCCGCCAGATTTTGCGGCGCCAGTGACCGGCAGGAGTTGCCCGGTACGGGCGTGCGCAAACCACAGCCACGCCAGTACCGGCAGCGCGAAAACCGGCAGCCACACCGCGAGCCGCGCCCGCCCCCACGCCGTGCGCGCGTCTTGCACCGCGAAAACCACCGCCAGCAGCAGTGCCTCGGGGCGCACCAGGATCGCGGTCGCGAGCGCCGCGCCGAACAACGCATCGCGCGTCAGGCCACGGCCGCCACGCAATCGCAAATCGATCACCGCGAGCAGCGACAGCGCCCCGGCGGCGGTCTCCATGCCGTTCGGCGCGTGGCGCACGAGCCACAGGCTGCCGCCCCATGCGACCGTTGCAGCCGCGGCCCACGCCCCACGCCCGAGGACCCGCCGCGCGACGGATCCGAACACGAGCACCGAGAGCGCACCGCAGGCAACCGACAGCAATCGCGCCGTCGTCTCGCCGGCGTTCGTGGCGGCCAAGATCAACAGCCACAATGGACTCGTGGCGCCCTGCGACGGCTCGCCGAGATTGAACGCCAACTGGCCCGTCGCCCGCAGATTGCGCGCGTACTGCAAGTGAATAAACGTGTCGTCCATGATCGAGTCACGGTACGCGAGCACGCCGATGGCAAATGCGACGAGCGCTAGCCGGCGTACCCAAGCAGCTTGCGAATCGACGCCATCGGCGAGTGCATTCGGCGTCTGCCCATCTTGCAATGCCATCGATCCAGGCTCCCTCTTCAGCGCTCGGGCGCGGCGATTGCCGCCAACAACACGCCCAGACTTTCGGCCTGCGAGCGGCGCTCGAACTGCTCACGCCCACGCATGGCGTACGATTCGACAAGCCGGCCGGAGCGCTTGACGGCGAGAAGCCGCCGGAGCGCGCCCGCAATCGCGTCCGGATCGTCCGGGGGCGCGACCTCGCCCCAGCCCAAATCACGCACCAGGTCGGCCGCCTCGGACTCCGGGACGAGCGCCAAGATGGGACGCCCGGCGCCCATGTACTCGTAGAGTTTCCCCGGAATAAGGCCGCGAAAGCGCGGCTCGACATGTTTGATGAGCACGAGCACGTCGGCCGCCTGCATGGCGGCAATAGCCTCGCGATGCGGCACGTAGTCACGCAGGCGCACGCAACCGGCCAACTCGGGCGCCGCCGCCGCGGCATCGTTACGTGACTCACGCGCCCCGACAAGCTCGACTTCGAAAGCGCCGCGCAACTCGGGGTGGCTGGTGTGCAACCCGGCAATGGCGGCCAGGAGTCCTTCGGCCGAGCGCGTCAGCGTCAGCATGCCGGTGTGCAGAAGCCGTAACGGCGTATCCGGTGCACGCGGCGGCGGCGGCGGTGGAAAATCCTCCGGGTCGAAACCATTCCGAATCACCTGCAGATGGGCGATCGGCCGCGGCGCACGCGCGCGGAGCAAATCCCGCAGCCAAGTCGTCGTACACGTCACGGCACTCGCCTCACGCAGCACCGCAGCCTCGAGACGCGCGTGCCGGGCCCGATGCCAGGCGGTGGGCGCGGGATGCAAATGAATGCCGAACCATGGATCGCGGAAATCCGCCAGCCACGGCAAGCCGGTCGCGCGGCAGAGCGCGAGCGCCACGAGATGATTCGTTTCCGGTGGCCCGCTCGAGACGATCACGGCCGGCGGATCCTGCGCCAGGACAGCATGCGCGGCGCGCAGCGCGAAGGGCTTCCAGCCGACATAAGTATCAGGAACGAGTGTCCAACTGGCGGCGCGGCGTAGAAAACCGAAGGCGCGCGAGGAGCGGCGTGAAGCACTCGCCGCGCCCGCACCGCGCGCCGGCGGGCGCAACCGGCGCAGGACGGAAATGCCGCTCGCCGCCGCCGTGCGTTCGACGCGCGCCGAGGCTGGAAGGTCGGCGAGCAGTGTCTCGTCGCGCATCCAATAGTCTTCGGGGCGCCCGGAGAGGACCGTCGTGCGCCACCCGCAGCCATCGAGATATTTCACGAACTTGGTGACGCGCTGGACACCGCCGCCACCCATGGGCGGGAAGAAATGCGACACGAGCAAGAGATGCCTCATGGCACGACGACCCTACGATGGCGCACTGCCGGCGCGGCGCTCGGCCCGCGTCCGCCGATCCAATGCACCCACGCCGCCGAATGCTCGCGCCGCGCGTAGCGCCGCACTTGCGCGCCGAATGCCGTCTTGAACGTTTCGACGCCCGGCAAGCCGGTGCTGCCGCCGAAGTTGTACAGGCGCGGGCCGCGCGGATCGCGGCAGGCGGTTTGCAGCGCCCGCCAGTGCAACAGGTTGTTCGGGCTCGCCCCCCACCGGTCGCGGCGCGACACGTTGCCCCAGTTCATCACTTGCCCGCCGCACGTGAAGTTGAGCAGGCCGGCGATCGTCTCACCCTCGATCTCGGCCAGCCACACATCGACGCCCGGCACCCCGGCGAGCGCCGCGAAGAACGTGCGGGGCAAAGGCTGCGCCAGTCCCCAGCGCGCCGCCGACTCCGTGTACAGCACCGCGTAACGCTCCAGCGACTCGGCGTCGCGCCTACAACGGACTTCGACGCCGAGTTTTTCCGCCTTGCGGATCTTGTTGCGATTCTGCGACGTGAAGGCACCATGGAAGAGCGCTTCGGGATCGTCCGGCAAGTCGAGCACTTGGCAGGTTTCCTCAGCGCGGCTCCAGCGCAACGCGTCTCCCAGGGTCGAAGCAAAGTCGTGCACGCGTACGACGGCGACGCGGGGCCGCCGGCCGAGAGCGGCGAGAAACGTCCGGACCGCATCCGCGGCCGCGACATCGTGCGCCAGAATCCCGCCGTACGTCCCCCACACACCTGCATACAGCCGCCACACGCCCCATTGCGCGGCACGAAACATCGGGCACGCAGCGCGCAGTTCACCGCCAGGGCCTTCCGCGACGATGACCACCGGCTGGAGACGCGGTTCGGTGCGGGCGACGGCGCGCAACCAGCCGGGCGTTTGGAAGAAGCTGCCGTCCGGGAGCCCGGCGAGCGCTTCGAGCCCCGCGGGCGGATCCCCGGCGTGCAATCGCACCCCGAGCGCCGTCATCGGTCAGCGCGCATACCAGCGCAGGAGCTTGCGGACCGCATCGACCACCGCCTGCCGCTCCACTGCCGGCATGTGCGGATACAACGGCAATGACAAGCAACGTGACGCAAAATCATCGGTACGCACGAGCCGCCGTCGCAACTCGAGATCACGCCCGGCCGGGTGGCGGTGATACGGGATGAAATGCACGCTCGGCACGACGCCTTCCTCGCGCAGAGCGCGCGAGAAGGTATCGCGGTCGACACGCAACCGGTCGGTCCGCAGTTGCACGACGTACAAGTGCCAGGCGTGGACCGCACCAGGGCGCACGCGCGGCGTTTCGATGCCGGTCTCGCCTTCGAACGCGGTGTTGTAGAACTGCGCTACTTCGGTGCGCGACGCGCGCAACTCCGGTTCGCGCGCCAATTGCGACAACCCGAGCGCCGCCTGGACGTCGGTCATGTTGCACTTGTAGCCGGGAAGCTCGACTTCGTAGTACCAGGTGCCACGGTCGGTGTAACGCTTCCATGCATCACGCGCCATGCCGTGATAACCCAGGAGACGCACGCGCTGCGCGTAGTCCGGATCGGCGCAGGTGAGCAAACCGCCCTCGCCGGTGGTGATGCACTTGGTCGCATAGAAACTGAAGGCCGTGGCGTCGGCCCAGGCGCCGACGGGCACGCCATCGAGCGCCGCGCCAAAGGCATGCGCCGCATCCTCCAGCAGGAACCAGCCGCGCGCCCGGCAGAGCGCCTTCAAAGCGTCGATGCGCGCCGGGTGCCCGGCGTAGTCGACAGCCACCACGCCGCGGGTGCGCGGCGTCGCGAGCGCCTCCACGGCCTCAGGATCGAGCCCGAAGCTCTGCATTTCGATGTCGGCGAGAATCGGCGTCGCACCCGCATGCAGGATCGTGTTGACGCTGGCGGCGAAGGTCAGCGACGGAACGATGACCTCGTCCCCTGCCTTCACGTCCCAGGCGCGAAGCGCCAAGAACAATGCCGCCGTGCAGGAACTCACGGCGATGGATTCCGGCGCTTGCAACCGCGCCGCACACGCCGCCTCGAACTCACCGACCCGCGGGCCGAGCGTCAGCCAGCCCGACCGCAAGGTGTCGACCACGGCCTGAATATCGCCGTCCGAGAGCGCGGCACGAAAAAACGGCACCGGCGCATCGGCGCGTACCGGCGTGCCGCCTTCGATCGCCGGACGATCACCGCTCATGACCTTGGATCCTTCCTTGCCCGTCGAGTCTGTGAACTCAATCGCTGCGACGGGGCTATTTTTCCAACACCAGAAACGACATGGAGCCCCAGCGCCGCGCCGGCGGGAAAACCCGGAAGAGAGCCCGATCCGCCGCATGCGTCGCCCGCAGGGCAGCCCGCCGCCACGGCGAATTCGGATGGCGGAAGATGAACCCCGTCCCGGCATGAAAAAGGTCCGTGCCGATGACATCGACGCGCCGGAATGCGTTCCCCAGACGCCGGACATCGCTCGTGAACACCGGCACGTCGCCTTCCTCGATCTCGCCCTTCCACCACCACCAAAGGCGCCACAGCGGTGCATCCGCCAGGTTCTCACAGAAAAGCGCCCGGCCGCCCGGCCGCAGAACCCGGTGAATCTCGTCGAACACATTCGGGTACTTGATGACGTGGTGGATGACGCCGTGGCCGATGATCGTGTCGAAGGCGTTTTCAGCGAACGGCAAGAACGACGCGTCGGCGCACACGAGTTCGATGCCATCGACGCCGTCGCGCTGCAACTGCGACTGACGGCGCTGGAGTCCCACCGCCCCGATGTCGAAACCGACCACCGACTTGGCGCCGCGCAGGCGCCAATAGACGGCCCAAAACGCGTTGCCGCAGCCGTATTCGAGGACCTCCCGTCCCCCCACCCCGCCCTGAGCCTCGATGAGGGCATGGAATTCGCGGCGGCAGTCATTGTACCGATCGATTCCCAGCGTCCAGGTCGGCGTCAGCCAGTCGCGCTCCACCGTCTCCACATCGACGGTGGGATACGGCCGGGTCCCGGATCGAAAGCGTTCGTGGTACGCCTTTTCGCGCTGTTTGACGGCGTCGAGGTCCATCGCCACGCCCTTTCCGTCCGGCACGCCGCGGCTCACTGAATCACGACGAGCGTCCGCATCGTGCTCCCGGCGCTGGTCGTGATCCGGACGAGGTAGGCGCCACTCGCCGCGTGGAAGTTGCCCTCGCTCTCGAGGCAACTCGGCGCGCCCAGCGTCCACACGATGTCGCCATCCTCGCGATCGGTGACCGTGCAGACTTCTTCGCCTTCGATCGTGTAGATGGTGACGGTCGCCGGCTCGCTCAACTTGGCCAGCCGCACCTCGCGGTGGCCGGCGTCGAGGCGCACCGGATTCGGATACAGGACCACTTGATCGAGCGCGGTCTGCACGTGCTGCGACAGCCCGGCCACGTCGATGACCGCAGTTCCGCCCTCGGTCGCCAGCCACAAGCGGTCGCGCGCCGCGTCATAGGAGAGCCCATTCACCTTCGGCGCGGGCAAGGGTGCGAGCGCCCGTCGCGGGTCGTACAACTGTCCGACGGTGCTCGCCGCATTGCGTTCACGAATCGTCTCGATGGTGGTGAAGGTCTCGATGACGAGTTCGACCGGCGCGGGTTGGCGTTGGTCGAGCCGGATACGGTTCAACCCCTTGACCGTCGCGATCCAAAGGTTGCCGAAGCGATCGAGTTGCAGGTCCTTGACGTCGCCGGAGATCAACCCCGCGTGTCCATCCACCTTGGCGCGCAGGTTCGTCACCACGCGCCGATTCAACGCGTCGTACTCGAACACGCCGCTATCGGTGCCGATCCACAGGGTCTTGGTACCGGGCAACACCACGATGTCGCGATACTCGCTCACCGAAATCGTGCTCGGCAACGCCAGCTCACTGAAGTTGAAAGGACCGGGCACGCTCGGCGGGAACAACTGGCCGGCACGGTCCCAGCGCTTCAGACCGTGGTTGGTGAGGCCGTTCAAACCGACGTAGGCCTGGGTCCATGGCGCCGATTCGGAGTCGAACGCCAACGCGCCGACCGCACTGCCGCCCAGGGTGTCGGGGGCGATCGACACGAACCGCCCGAGGTCACTCGACGCCACGTCGATGCCGCCATGGTCCGGTTCCAGGCCGGCGTCGCCGTCGCTCAGGAAGAACAAATTGCCATCTGCGTCCCGCGCCGTGCGCCAGTAACGGCCGTCGAAGCGGTGGTCGCCGTGCGGAATGTGCGCCCAGTCGTCGTGCGAGTGATCGCATCCGGCCCCCGGTGCCAAGATATCGATGGCCCGCGCGTCACCGGTGTTCGGCAAGGCGTGAAACCAAACTCTGCCATCGGTGCCGACCACCAGGGCGCGCACGTGGCCGTCCGCGTCAGTCATGTTCGCACGCACAACCGGATCGTTGCTGTTGAAAGCGCACCACGTTCCGTCCGTGCCCAAGCGGCCGACCCCGCCGAGGCGTGTGCCGATCCACAGCGTGCCGTCCGACGCCAGATCGAGCGCCTGCACTTCGCTCGGCGGCGAGCCATTGGCCTCGTAGCGCTGCCAGATCGGCGCCCGGGTCAAAACCGCCTGATCGAGGTACGCGCCCTCACCATCCGCATTCTGCTGGC
>JANLSU010000020.1:0-59164 GCA_031362565.1 bacterium
ACGATGCTGTAGGCGATGTCGCCATCGTCCACGGCGTCGTCGACGCCGGTTGCCGTCACCGTTTGCGCGACGTTCCAATTTCCGGCCGTGAAGGTCACGCTCGCCGGCGCCACCGTGCCTTCGCTGAGGTCGCTGCTCGAGAGGCCGATCGTCACGTTCGCCGTCGGCTGGCTCGTCAGCACGATGGTGAACGTCGCCGTGCCGCCCGCCTCGGTCGTCGTGAGCCCGGACGTCGGAGTTACCGTCACACCGACGGTGTCGTCGTCCAAATTGGTCATGGTGACATCAGATGGATCGACGTTGTCGTAGTTGCCGTCGGTGCTCGTCGCCGCAGCGGTCACAACGCTGTAAACGATGTTGCCGTCGTCGACCGTGTCATCGACGCCGGTGACCGTCACCGTCTGCGCGACATTCCAGTCTGCCGGCGTGAAGGTCACGCTCGCCGGCGCCACGGTCCCCTCGGTCAGGTCACTGCTCGAGACACCGATCGTCACATCGGCCGTCGGCTCGCTGTCGAGCACCACGGTGAAGGTCGTGGTGCCGCCCGCCTCGGTGGTTGTTAGACCTGATGTCGGGTTCACGGTCACACCGGCTGCGTCGTTGTCGGTGTTCGTCACCGAGACGTCGGTCGGGTCGACACTGTTGTAGTTACCGTCAGCGCTAGTCGCCGTTGACGTCCCGATGCTGTAGGCAATGTCTCCATCGTCCACGGCGTCGTCGACGCCGGTCACTGTGACCGTCTGGACAACGTTCCAGTCGACCGCCGTGAAAGTCACACTCGCCGGCGCTACGGTGCCCTCGTTGGGATCGCTGCTCGAGAGACCGATTGTCACATCTGCCGTCGGCTGGCTATCCAGAACGATGGTGAAGGTCGCGGTGCCACCCGACTCCGTCGTCGTGAGGCCAGATGTTGGATTCACCGTCACGCCGGCTGTGTCGTCGTTCGTGTTCGTCACCGAAACGTCCGCCGGATCGACATTGTCGTAGTTGCCGTCGGCACTCGTGGCCGGAGCCGTTTCGATGCTGTAAGCGACGTCACCGTCGTCCACACTGTCGTCCACACCGGTGACCGTGACCGTCTGGGCGATATTCCAATCGACGGACGTGAAGGTCACGTTCGCCGGCGCGACGGTGCCCTCATTCAAGTCCGTGCTCGAGAGCCCGATCGTCACATCGGCCGTTGGCTGGCTGTTCAGGGCAATTGTGAACGTCGCAGTGCCGCCCGCCTCGGTCGTGATGAGACCTGACGTCGGATCCACGGTCACACCGGCCGTGTCATCGTCGGTGTTCGTCAACGAGACATCCGATGGATCGACATTGTCGTAATTGCCGTCGGCGCTCGTCGCCGCTGCCGTTTCGACGGTGTATGCGATATCCCCGTCCTGCACGGCGTCATCGACGCCGGTCACTGTCACAGTCTGGGCGACGCTCCAGTTCACGGACGTGAACGTCACGCTCGCCGGCGACACCGTACCCTCGTTCACATTGCTGCTCGACAGCCCGATCGTCACATCCGCCGTCGGCTGAGTGTCCAAGACGATGGTGAATGCCGCGGGGCCACCCGACTCGGAGGTCGTCAGGCCGGAGGTCGGATCCACCGTCACGCCGGCCGTATCGTCGTCCGTGTTCGTTACCGACACGTCCGAGGTATCCAGAGTGTCGTAGTTGCCGTCGGCGCTCGTCGCGGCTGCCGTCACGATGCTGTAGGCGATGTCTCCGTCGTCGACGGCGTCGTCGACGCCGGTCACCGTCACCGTCTGGGCGACGTTCCAGTTCCCAGTCGTAAAGGTCACGCTCGCCGGCGCCACGGTGCCCTCATTCACGTCACTGCTCGAGAGCCCGATCGTCACATTCGCCGTCGGTTGGGTGTCCAGAACGATCGTAAACGTCGCTGTCCCTCCCGCTTCGGTGGTCGTGAGCCCAGACGCGGGATCCACCGTCACGCCGGCCGTATCGTCGTCCGTGTTCGTTACCGACACATCCGAGGCGTCCAGAGTGTCATAGTTGCCGTCGGCGCTCGTCGCGGCTGCGGTCACGATGCTGTAGGCGATGTCGCCATCGTCAACGATGTCATCGACGCCGGTCACCGTCACCGTCTGGGCGATGTTCCAGTTCCCGGTCGTGAAGGTGACGCTGGCCGGTGCCACGGTGCCTTCGCCGAGGTCGCTGCTCGACAGGCCGATCGTCACATCCGCCGTCGGCTCGCTGGCGAGCGCAACGGTGAACGTCGCCGTCCCGCCCGCCTCCGTCGTCGTGAGCCCAGACGTCGGGTTCACGGTCACGCCGGCGGTGTCATCATCCACATTCGTCGCTGAAACATCGGCTGGATCGACACCATTATAGTTGCCGTCGGCACTCGTCGCGGCTGCCGTCAAAATGCTGTAGGCGATGTCGCCGTCATCCACAGTGTCGTCCACACCGGTTAGCGTTACGGTCTGGGCGATGTTCCAGTTCGCGCTCGTGAAAGTCACGCTGGCCGGCGCCACCGTGCCCTCAGTCAGGTCGCTGCTCGACAGCCCGATCGTCACATCCGCCGTCGGCTGCGTGTCCAGAATGGCCGTAAATGTCGCGGTGCCGCCTGCCTCCGTCGTCGTCAGCCCGGACGTCGGATTCAACGCGACGCCAGCCGTGTCGTCGTCGGTGTTCGTCACCGAGACATCGGCGGGATCGACATTGTTGTAACTGGCGTCAGCGCTCGTCGCGGCTGCCGTCGGGATGCTGTAGGCGATGTCGCCGTCGTCCACGGCATCGTCGACGCCGGTTGCAGTCACGGTCTGATGGACGTTCCAATTGGCAGAAGTGAAGGTCACGCTTGCCGGCGTCACCGTCCCCTCAGTCAAGTCGCTGCTCGAGACACCGATCGTGACATCCGCCGTCGGCTGGGCGTTCAAGACGATCGTGAATGTCGCGGTACCGCCGGCCTCCGTCGTCGTCAGCCCAGACGTCGGATTCACCGTTACTTGAGCCGTGTCGTCGTCGGTGTTCGTCACCGATACGTCCGCAGGGTCCAGATTGTCATAGCTGCCGTCGGCGCTCGTCGCCGCCGCAGTCACAATGCTGTAGGCAATGTCCCCGTCATCGACCGCGTCATCGACACCTGTCGCCGTCACCGTCTGGGCGACGTTCCAGTTCGCAGCGGTAAAGGTGACGCTCGCCGGCGCCACCGCGCCCTCGGTCAAATCGCTGCTCGAGAGGCCGATGGTCACATCCGCCGTCGGTTGGGTATTCAGCACCATCGTGAAGGTTGCCGTACCGCCGGCCTCCGTCGTCGTCAGCCCAGACGTCGGATTCACGGTCACGCCGGCCGTGTCGTCGTCCGTGTTCGTCACCGACACATCTGCGGCGTCTAGATTGTTGTAGGTGCCGTCGGCGCTCGTTGCGGCTGCCGTCACGATGCTGTAGGCGATGTCGCCATCGTCGACAATGTCGTCGACACCGGTCGCCGTCACCGTCTGGGCGACGTTCCAGTTCGCACTCGTGAAGGTGACGCTTGCCGGCGCCACCGTCCCCTCGGTCAAGTCGCTGCTGGAGAGCCCGATCGTCACATCGGCGGTCGGATCGCTTGTCAGGACTAGCGTGAAGGTCGCCGTACCACCGGCCTCGGTGGTGACGAGCCCAGACGTCGGATTCACCGCCACACCGGCCGTGTCGTCGTCCGTGTTCGTCACCGAAACATCCGCCGGATCGACACCATTGTAATTACCATCGGCACTCGTCGCCGCCGCCGTCACGATGCTGTACACAATGTCGCCATCATCGACTGGGTCATCGACACCGGTCACCGTCACCGTCTGGGCGACGTTCCAGTTCGCGCTCGTAAAGGTGACGCTCGCCGGTGCCACCGTCCCCTCTGCCACATTCGAGCTGGAAATACCGAGGGTCACATCCGCCGCCGGCTGGCTCGTCAGAACAACCGTGAAGGTCGCGGTACCGCCCGCCTCGGTGGTGATGAGCCCAGACGTCGGATTCACCGCCACACCGGCCGTGTCGTCGTCCGTGTTCGTCACCGAAACATCCGCCGGATCGACACCATTGTAGTTACCGTCGGCACTCGTCGCCGCCGCCGTCACGATGCTGTAGGCGATGTCGCCGTCGTCGACAGGGTCATCGACGCTGGTCGCGGTCACCGTCTGGGCGGCGTTCCAGTTCGCGCTCGTGAAGGTCACGCTCGCGGGCGCCACCGTGCCTTCGGCCAAATTCGAGCTGGACAGTCCGATGGTCACATCGGCGGTCGGCTGGCTCGTCAGAACAACCGTGAAGGTCGCGGTACCGCCCGCCTCGGTGGTGATGAGCCCAGACGTCGGATTCACGGTCACGCCGGCATTGTCGTCGTCCGTGTTCGTCGCCGAAACATCGGCCGGGTCGACACCATTGTAGTTACCGTCGGCACTCGTCGCGGCTGCCGTCACGATGCTGTAGGCAATGTTTCCATCCTTCACGGCATCGTCGACGCCGGTCGCCGTCACCGTCTGGGGAGAGTTCCAGTCGCCTGCGGTGAATGTCAGGCTCGCCGGCGCCACCGTGCCCTCGGTCGCGTCGCTGCTCGAAAGCCCGATCGTCACATCCGCCGTCGGCTGAGTGTCCAAGACGATCGTGAAGGTCGCCGTGCCGCCCGCCTCGGTCGTCGTGAGCCCAGACGTCGGCACCACGGTGATCCCAGGCGCCCTTTCACCCACTTGAAAATCGCCGAACGCTGAAACGCCCGTGACTTGCGTGGTCGTCGCTGTCCTCGTTCCGAAGGCGGGATAGGTCCAGCCGCTGCTGTACCTTGCCGCGACGAAGTCGGCGGTGTTTGCGCCACCGTCCACATCCCCGGCGACGAAGGTGAACGTCACGTCGTAGTTCGTGTACAGGATTCCGCTATCGGTGAGCGTCCAGTAACGATTGACGCTCTTGGTCTGGATGATGGTCGAACTGCCGATGCTGGGATGGTCGCCGGCCGTCGTGCTGGCAGTCAGGTTTCCAGCCGCCGAGACGCTGGCGAACGCAACGCTCACCGGCGTGTAGTTCCCGGCGTCCCCCACCTCGAAATCGGCGCTCGCGGCGCCGGTGGCAATGTACTTCTGGAGTTTGCCCACAACATGGCCGGTGGTTCTGGAGACCGAGCCGGTCGAGTTGATGGTCACTTGGTTCACCCCGGTCGTGATGTTGCCGCCACCGAGGGTGAGCACGCCGTCCGCGTTGATCGTGTTGCCCAGCGTGACGTTTCCGGACGGCTTCGAGACGGTGAGGTTGTCGAACGTGGTCGTCGTCGCCCCGCCGATCGCCTGATCGCTCGTGCCGGTGAGCGTGAGTGTACTGCCGGCGGCGATGATGGTGCCGTCGCTCGCGAGATTGCCCTTGAGATCGTGGGTGAAGGCACCCATCGTGAATGTGTTGGTGCCGCCGATCGTGAAATTGCCGGCGGTGTTGATCGCTGCGGCAGCAGCCGCGGTCGCGGTTCCGGACATCGTGAAGTTGCCGTTCAGCGTCAGCGTCGAGCCGGGCATGGTCTTGGCGCCGCTGCCGCTCAGAGTCAGATGGTGATAGGTCGCCGCGTGAACAGTCTGGGCGGCGCCATTGTAATTGACGGTGTTGGAACTCACACTGGCGGTAAGTGTCGTGATGTCCGCGATGGCGCCGATTTTCAGCGTCGCGCCAGTTCCCTGCGAGAGTCCGCCGGTTCCACTCAGCGCGGTCGATGCGGTGAAGTTCGTCGAGTTGTTGGTGAGCGTGACGCCGTTCACCGTCACATTGGCAATCGTCAGCGTGGCCGTCCCACCGATCGCCTGGTTGTTGGTGTCGAAGGTGTAGATCCCGGTTCCAGACGAGAACGTCGACCCGTTGTGGGTCAGATTCCCCTCGAAGCTGATTCCGGAGTTGCCGGCGTTCGTCCACGAGCCGCCGGAGTTGACGGTCACTGTGCCCACGTAGGTCACGGTTCCAGTCGCGGACGAGTGGGCATGCGTGCCGGTGATCGACGTCGTCCCGGTGACGGTGAAATCGAACCCGCCCACCGTGACCGTCGTCCCCGAGCCGATCGTCAAGTTGCCGCCGATGGCCATCGCGATTGCCGTCGTCGCGGTGCACGTTCCCGACGTCGTGAGGTCGCCGTTGATCGTGCTGACGTTGGTCAGGGTCTTCGCGCCGCTGCCACTCAGAGTCAGGTGGTGGTAGGCCGCCGGGTTCACCGTCTGCGCGGCGCCCGTATAGTTGACGGTGTTCGGATTGACCGTCGCCGTCAGGGTCGTGATTCCCGACGTGCCGCCGATCTTCAGCGTGGCGCCGGACGCCTGCGTGAGCCCGCCCGTTCCGCTCAACGCCGTCGACACCGTGAAGTTCGTCGAGTTGTTGGTCAGCGTGATGCCGTTCACGGTCAGGTTCGAAATCGTCAGGGCGGTCGTCCCGCCGATCGCCTGATTGTTGGTGTCGAAGGTATAGACGCCGGTTCCAGACGTGAACGTCGTTCCATTGTGAGTCAGGCCACTCTGGAAGCTGATCGCGGAGTTGCCAGCATTCGTCCAGGACCCGCCGGCGTTCACCGTCACCGCACCCACATGAGTCTTGGTCCCAGTCGCGGACGAGTGGGCATGCGTGCCGGTAATCGAGGTCGTCCCGGTGACGGTGAAATTGAACCCGCCCACCGTGACCGTCGTCCCCGAGCCGATCGTCAAGTTGCCGCCGATGGCCATCGCGATTGCCGTCGTGGCGGTGCACGTTCCCGACGTCGTGAGGTCGCCGTTGATCGTGCTGACGCTGGTCAGGGTCTTCGCGCCGCTGCCGCTCAAATTCAAGTGGTGATACGCCGTTGCCTTCACCGTCTGGGCGGCGCCGCTGTAGGTGACGGTGTTGGGATTGACCGTCGTCGTGAGGGTCGTGATGCCCGACGAGCCGCCGATCGTCAGCGTCGTGTTGGCGTTGTTGGTCAGGGTGCCGGCCCCAGACAGCGCCGTGCCGACCGTGAGTAGATTCGTGTTTGTAACCGTACCGGTGACGGTGAGGTTCGGAATCGAAACCGAGTTGGCGCCACCGATGGTCTTCGTGGCGCCAGAGAAGGTGTACACGCCCGTGCCGGCGGTAAACGTGCCGTCATTTTGCAGGTTTCCAGCCATCGTCACCGCCTCGTTGGCGCCGTTGGTCCACGTACCGCCGTTGTTGACCGTGACGTTGCCGGTAAGGGTCTTGGTACCGGTGGTCGACGTGATCGTCAGTGTGCTGCTGACGCTCGTGGCCCCGCTGACCGCCAAAGTGAACGCGCCGACCGTAAAGGTGCCGGTAGCGACCGTGAGAGTGCCCCCGAAGGTCGTCGTGCCCGTGAGGGTGACCCCGCCGGACGTGTTGTTGATGCTGACATTGTTGTATGTAGTGTACGTGCCGATGGTCTGCGCCGCGCCGCCGCTGAAGTTGATGGTGCCGGTCCCGCTTGTCGTGAGCGTGCCGCCGCTGCCGAAATTTCCCCCGACATTGACCATGCTGGCACCCGTCGAGGTGAACTGCGCCTGAGCCGCCGTGCCGCTGAAAGTGATGGAGCCGGTGGTGGTGATGGTGCCGGTGTTCACCGTGACGGCGCAGATGCGGCCGCCGGTGGCACTGCCTGGAATCGCGATGCTCGCCGCCTGCAGTGTGCCGTCGCCCACGGCGATCGTCGAAGTGCCTGCCGTCGGCGCCGTCATCGTGATGGCCCCGCTCACATTGAGCAGCACCCCCGAGTTGATCGCGATGCCGTTCGTCCCGGCGCCGTTCGCGGCGATTGTGATCGTAGACGCAGCGGCACCGGTGGTTACCGTTACCGTGTGTGTACTGGCGATCGTGACGTTGTCTCCAGCCACCGGCACGACGCCGCCGACCCAAGTCGTCGTCACGTTCCAGTTGCCGGTCTGGTTCGAGGCAATGTTCGCTGCCTCCGCCGGCGACAACCCCAGACACATCGACACACAAAGCAACGCCAGCCCCCGGAACAGGGACGCGAGAACTCGCAGAACTCTTCCTCTGACCGTCGTCATGCTGTCCAGTCGATCACACACGGTTCACAAGCACGGCCGTTCACAAAAGCGCCGGGGTGCAGAGCGATTTTTCCTGACTCCGGTTGGCGTCGACATCGCGCCGACAAATCGCCCGCGTTCTGACCAGCCGCGTTCGCGGCTGGCCGGATCCATGTCGATGCCACGAGCACCGAAAACCCGCCGAAGGTCATCCTGCCGCTCTGCGCGCGGCTTTCCCGCCGAAAAATTTGCTGCGACGCCAAGTCACGCGTCCGCACGGTTGCGGCGCGATTTGATTACGTTGTTTTCGCAACTGCCGTGCCCTGCGACCGGCCCATTCGGCTTAACAGCTTGCTGTGCAATAATTTGAACAGAGGACGGCACACACTTGACGGACTTGCTCGTCGAAGAGCGCGGCGGCGTCTCACCGCGGCGATGGAATTCGCGCCGCATCGTGGACAGCCTCGGGGGATGATCGACGCACGGACGCAGGTTGTGCTTGTAGTGATGGAGGGAGTCCCGCACGGCGGCAATTCGCGTTTGGCCGGGCAATCCGGATCCCTCGGCGCCACATGGGACGGTGCCGGGGTCAATTTCGCGTTGTTTTCGGAAAACGGTACACGCGTCGAAGTGTGTTTCTTCGATAGCGCTGAATCCGACCGCGAGTCCGATCGAGTGACCTTGCCCGAGAGAACCAACCAAGTGTGGCACGGCTATTTTCCGGACATTCGGCCCGGGCAGCTCTACGGATATCGAGTGCATGGGCCGTGGGAGCCCAAGCAAGGTCATCGCTTCAACGCCAACAAGGTGTTGCTCGATCCCTACGCGCGGGCCATTGGCCGGCGGGTGCAGTGGGGCGACGAGAATACCCGGTCGCGCCGGGATGCGCAGTCCGGCGCGACCCGCGAGCCCTACTTCCGCGTCGTCACCGTCGTTGCCGCCGGGTTCGCCGTCCCCGGGTACTTGTCGAACCAGCTCATGAGGTAAAGCTGCGTACGCATAAAGTTCGACGGCTTCGACCCCGTACCGTGATACTCGCCGTTGAAGCGCAGGAGGGCGGTCTGCACGCCGACTTGTTTCAACGCTTGGTAGTACTCCTCGGCTTGGCCGATGGGGGTGCGCAGATCGAGTTCTCCGCACATGACGAGTGCCGGCGTACGCACGTTCTTGACGTACATGAGTGGTGAGTGGTCGAGCCACTTCTGGGGGTTCTCCCAGAACGGTGTGTGATACCGGTAATAGCCCCACGACGTGACGTCGGTGTTGCCGGCGAAGCTGATCCAGTCGATGACCGGTGAACGCACGGCGGCGGCGGCGAAGCGCGTGTTGTGGCCGATAATCCACGCCGACAACACGCCGCCGCCCGACACACCCGTCACGTACAAGCGGTTCGTGTCGACCGAACCGCGCGCCACCACGGCGTCCACTCCCGCCATGAGATCGTCGTAGTCGACGCTCGGATACGAATCATCGATGGCGTTGCCGAAGGCGGTGCCGTAGCCAGTGCTGCCGCGCGGGTTCAAGTACAACACCTGATAGCCATTCGCGGCCAGATTCTGGAACGAGTAGTTGAAGCCGACGCCATACATCGCGTGCGGGCCGCCGTGAATATGCAGGATGAGCGGATATTTCTGGTGCGGATCGAATCCGGGCGGTTTCACAAGCCAGCCTTGCACCTGGGTGTTGCCGCTCGATTGGAACCACAGCTCTTCGACTTCGGCCACTTGCCGGCCGTTCAGGACATCGTCGTTGACGTGGGTGAGCTGCCGGACATCGCCGGCATGCGCCAAGCGCAACGTCACGACATCTTCAGGAGTGCGCGGTGCACTCCGCGTCCCGACTGCAATGCCTCTGTCCGTGATCGACGTCAGGTTGAGAATCTGGGCCCCGGCCGTGACCGGGTGCACGCGGCCCCCCGACACCGAAGCCGCGTAGACGTTGCGGCTGCCGCGATCGTCGGCGGTGAAATAGAGGTTCTTGCCGTTCGCAGCCCATTGGAGCTGCGCCGGATCGCGGTCGAAGTCGCCGGAAATGCGCCGCATTCCCTTGCCATCGAAGCCGACGACCCACAGCTCGTCGGTTTTGTACGTTTGCGGTGTCCACTCGTAGCCTACAAAAGCAATGAGACGCCCATCCGGTGACGGCTGTGGCGCGACCCACGGGCCTTTGCGCGTCGTGATCTGGCGGATGTCGCGCGTCGCCACGTCGACGGCATACACATACGACTCGAGATACCGAGAATCGGCATCCTTTTCGCGCAAGCCGTCGAACACCAAGTGCCGGCCGTCCGGCATCCATTCGAGTCCGACATCGTCCGGGATGCCCGTCGGGCGCGCGCCGACATTCCACTCGCCTTCGGTCAACTGGCGCGGCGAACCACCGTCGGCCGGCACCGTGAACACGTGCACGAAGCCATCTTGCAAGAAGCCGGTGCGATCGGCGCGGTAGTGCATGCTCTCGACGACGCGTGGCGCCTTGGTCCAGGTCGCGCCTTCGGGCGGCGTCGGCATGTCGATCTTCCACTTGTCGGTCTTGGGCACTCGCATCGTGAAGGCGAGCGTCCCGCCGTCAGGCGACCAGCGCAACGTGTGCGGCGCCTCGGTCAGATGTGTGAGCTGCGACGTGGCGCCGGCTCCATCCATCCAGTGCGCGAAGATTTGGCTGCCGGCTGGTTCGCCCTTGGCGAGATAGGCGATGCGTTTGCCGTCGGGCGACCAACGCGCGTCGCCGCCATCCACCAAGAAGCGGTTACGGCCACCGTTGGCGTCCATGATCCACACGGACGTTTCCCATTCATCCGCCAGTTTGTTCACCCAACGGCGCGTGTACAGGATCTGCGTGCCGTCCGGTGAGAGTTGCGGGTTGGCGACGCCTTCCCATTCGAGATAGGTGGCGACATCGAGCCGGTCGTTGACGTTCGCCGTGGCATCGGCAGTGGTGTTGCTGTCGGCGTCGCCGCGTGGCGCGCCGACGGCAACCGCGAACAACGCAACAACAGCCGGCGCGAGCAAGCGGTGGCGAGACATGAGTCCTCCCCTGCAAGGTGGCTTGAGCGCCGAGCGTACCCTCGAGTGCTCCGGCGCGTCAACGAGCGGCGTTTGCCGTGGTTCGCCTGGCGGCCGGCGGTGTCACAGGCCGCCGGCCGCCGAGGCCTCCACGCTCTCAACGCACGAGAATCACCCGCCGGCTCAGCAACACGCTGGCCGTCTGCAGTCGAATGAAGTACACGCCGGCCGGTGCACTGACGCCGCGGTCGTTGTGTCCATCCCATTGCTGCACGTGCTCGCCGGCCGCGACGCGGCGATCGAGCAGCGTGCACACCACGTGCCCGGCCACATCGTGCACGGTCAAGCGCACGTTCTGCGAGGTGGCAACCCGGTACGAGACCGCAGTCCCAATCCTGGCGGGGTTCGGAGCCGGGGCACCAAGCACGACGCGCAGCGACGACTCCACGGCGCGCTGTGCCGACACTAGGCCGAGCACGGCGCGTTCACCGGCACGGTCCACCACGTTCAACCGATAGAACCAGGTCTCACCGGCTGCAACGTCGGTGTCGAGCGCCCGCGAGGCGTGCGCGTCGGCGTCGATCGCCGGCGCGATCGATTGCCATGGCCCCTCGGCGGACGGCGCCCGCTCTACGGTCACGGCCGCTGCATCGCTGCCGCTCGCGAACTGCCAGCGCAACTCGATGCCCGCTTCGCGACCAAGCGCCACAAATTCCTCGAGCGCCACCGGCACGGGGACCTGCGGCACCATGGCGTAACCACGCGTGTTGCCGTTGTGAATCCCGGTGCCGACGATAACGCCACTCTCGCTGATCCCGAGCGCCGACGAGGACGTGTTGGTGGACAGGTCCCAGCCGGATGCCGGCGGCAGCAGGTCGGCCAACCGGTAGGTCGAAGATCCGTCGAACAGAAATGGAATTGCGAAGGCGCTCGAAGCCGTTCCCACAACCCAGCCCAGTGAGTTGACGCCGCGCGCACTGCCCTGGCTCGTGCCCGCCGGCAACGGGACCGGCTGAATGCCGCCGCCCGAAGTCCAAATGAACGGCAGCCCGGAACCCTGATTCAGCATGCTCGAACCGACAATGTGGCCGGCGTTGCTGACATCGAACGCCAGCGCGCCGTTGAAGCCCGGCAGTGCGCCGACTTCGGATGCCGTATTGTTGGCGGAATCGTAGACGAAGCCGACGTTGCGCGCCGCGTTGGCAGGGTCGATGCCAAAGCCACAGACCAACCCTGCATCGTTGATTCCGAACGCCGTGCGCAGGAAGCAGCCGCCTGGGGTCAGAGTCGTGATGGTCGTTCCCGTGCCGCCCGAGTACATGCTGCCGATTTCGAGCGACCCCGCGTTCACCGACCCCACCGCGACATTCGAATTGTTGATATCGTTGGCGCGTCCCAGCGTTTGTCCAAGGGGCAGCGGCAACTGCGCGACCGTGCCGCCCTGCCAAACGAGCGGCAGCGGGCTCGAACCAAACGTCGTCGTCGCACCGGTGCCCGCCACCACTCCGGCATCATTCACGCCGTTGCCGACGCTGAAATTGCGGGCCGGCGATGCCAAGTTCGGCAAGCCCACCAGCCCGCCGCCTTCGGTCCACGTGAACGCCCGGGTGGGATTGCCGACCGACCGGCCGGTGGCGATGCCGTTGGACGACACCCGAAATCCCTGCGATGCGCCATCGGTTGGGCTCACCAGTCCAAGGTCATAGATCGCGTAGGTCGGCGGGGCGGCCCAACTCGGGCTGGTCATGGTGAATTGGGTTGCAAGCGACGCCGCGCCGAGCGCGACGGCGAACCTGAGGGGCTGTATCGCATGCTTCATGTTGCCCTCCTGTGGTGAAGAGGCATTCGAGGTTGAACCTCGCGTGAAGGTGTCGACGAGCAGTCTCGAGTATGTGCCGGTCGCGCGGCGCGAGGAAAGGGGGGCGCGCGCACGCGCGTCAGGGGGCGTTCGGTAGCCCGAGGCGGAATTGCCGCAGCAAGATGTTGTCGGCGAGCGCGATGTGCCCCCCGAGCTGGAGACGGAATGGCTCGAAGCCGCAGAGCGCCCGCGAATAGGCGAGATCCGTGGGCAGATTCCGTCGCACGATGACGGCGGGTTGTTGATCGGCGGTGAAGGGATAGACGAAACCCCGTGTGGAGTCAGCCACCATCGCACACGTGTACCCGTACAGCCCCAGCCACACCGCCGGATCCGGACGCAACCGGTAGCCATCCAGGGGCTTCGACATGTTGTAGATCTCCACATTCGGCCGTCCGTGATCTGGATTGAAATTCGGATCGACGGGTTGGGCCCAATTCGGCGTGTCGGGTTCGAGCCGCAACGGCGCGCCCCACAGTCCGACCCGGTCCTGCAGGGTGACGGTGTGCGCGTGCGGACTCGGCAGCAGACTCTCGGAGAGAGGCACGTTGTCGAGCCGTTCGCCGCGCGCGAGCGCACTCAACTGTGCGGGGCTCAGGTGCAGGGAGTGCGTGTGCCCGAGCACTTCGTCGGTCGTGTATGTAACCCCGGCCGGCGGCTGGTTGTTGACGTCCGCGGTTTGCACGAGGATGGCGTGCTCATGTTCAGCCCCGGTCGTGGTCATGAATTGCTGTTTCTCGGAGCCAGGCGGCGCCATGCGGCGGAAACCAGTGCAAAAGAATCCGGGGTCATCCCCACGCTGCACATTCGCGCGACCGCCGGCGCCCGCATCCACGACCTCGACGCCGAGCTTCCACAGCAGGCTTGGCACTCCCACCGAGTCGGGATGGACATCCGGGTCCGTTGTGTTGTACCCCTTCCAGTTCGTCACATTGATGGGGTAAGGCCGCAGCGGCGCACTCTGGCCGAAGTCCCAGAGCACCTCGGTGGGTTGCTGGCCGCAGACCCACAGTTTGCCGCCGTTTTGGACATAGATATCCAGCGAGTTGAACGGCCTGACGGAGTTCAGGTGCCGCAGTACGAATGGATCAAAAAACACCGCCAGAGTTGCGAGAGCCGAGTTACTGCCGGTCTTGCGTTCCAGCCAAACGATATTTTTGTAATCGAACAACAGCGGGATAGGCGGTACTTGATTCATTTTCACCGCCACGTCGTACACGTCACGCGCGCTGTCGAAGTCGAATGGCCGGCGCCTTCGCAGCTCGTCGATGACCTGAGCCCAGCGAGTGTCCTCGTATGCCTCGTCGGGAGGTGAAAAGTGCACGGAGTCGTCTACCAGGAGCAGTTCGCGCCGGCGTGTCAGCGGGTTCACGACAAGCTCGATTACGGCGCGGGTGATCGACTCGGCGTTGTCGCGTGCTTCGACAAAAAAGCGCTGCGTCCCGTTGCTGTAGATGCGCACCGGCGCCGCGGTGCAGGTCGAGCACCAGTTTTGCTCCCACTCCTCGTCGTTCTGCGGATTGCGGATGTTCCAACCGTACCGGTACGAGACGATCTCACCGCCGTAGTCGGACGCGTCGCCGACCCATCGAAACTCGACCGGCTCACCCGTGGCAATGTCGACGACCACGGGACGGGACCCGGAGGCAAAGCTGTAGGTGCCCAAGAAGCGTTCCTTGACCCGCAGAATAGGGCCGATCTGGTCGTTTACAAAGACCTTGACCACGTTGTTCGGTGCCTCGTTCGTGCCATTTCCACCCGCGTCGAAGATGGGCGTCACCGCGCCCGCTTCATCCATGGCTTGCACCGCGAAAAGATAGAAACCGTGGCCGCGCCCATCGACGGGCTGCAGGTCGCGGACGATGGCACGCACCCCCGATTGGTCGGGGGCGTCCCAGCGGTGCCATTCGCTCCACGCGACGTTGGCGCCGTATAGCGCCTGCGGATAGTCGAGGTAATCGCTGGCGATGTTGCGCGACGGAACGACGGCCCAACGCGACGCGACCGGGGCAAGAACCGTCCCGTCACCGACCGGATCTTCTCCCGTCCAGCGGAAAATGACGGTGCGCGGCGCCTTGAAGTCGTTGCGCGCGGGATTGACCGGCGGGCTGATCCGGATCGTGGGTGCGAGCGTGGTGGAGTTGAACGAACGGTATTCCGGAACCGGATCAACCAGGCCGTAGTTATCGACCGCTCGCACGAAGAACGTGTGCCAGCGCTCGAAGTTGCGCGACCGGACAAAGGCATCGTGTTCTCCGATGTTACCGCCGGGCGGTGGTGCCGGGTCGACGCGCAGCGTGTCCGCTCTGGAAATGATCAGCGTGTCGTTGGCGGTGGTCGAGCTCCAGCGGGGGTCGTCCGCGGTTGGCATCGTGACCACGACGCGGTGGGGGTCGTTGGGAAGCGCCGGCGCGATCGAATCCTGGATAGCCGGATGGTCGATGAGGATGAAGTCGAAGTGGTCGATCGCGCCGTCCGGGTCGGCGCCTGACCAGAAGAGGTGGACCTTGTAGTTGACGCCGGCGGCCGAATCCGGCGGCCCGCTCGCCAAGGTCGTAGCCGGCGGCAGGTTCGGATGACGGCGCTCAACTCCCAGCGTGTTGTCGTTGCAGCTGGCTACGAGAGCCGCAACTACCGCTACCAACGCGAGACCGCACAGCCGCCGGCGCGAACGCATCGCCGCCCCTTCCTTCGGACATGAATTGCACGGACCAGGTTAGTGCGGCAGCGGATGTCGCACAAGCGGGGCGGGCGAATCCGGCAAACCGACTTTGAACTGCTGCAGCAGAATGTCGTCGGCCAACGCCAGATGCGATTCAAAGCGCAGCCGGTTCGGCTCGAATCCACAGAGAGCACGGGAGTAGTACGGGTCGGTCGGGCGGTTCTTGCGGACGATAATGGCCGGCTGGCCGTCGGCAGTGCGCGGATAGACAACGCCATGCGCCGGATCGGCCGGCACCCCGCTTTCATATGTGTAGAGCGGCAGCCAGAGGCTCGGGTCGGGCTGCAGGGGTGGCACTTGCGAGGCGAGGAATGCCGGCATGTTGTAGATCTCGACAAAGGGCCGGCCCAAGAGCGGATTGGACCCTGGGTCGTTCGGCTGTGGCCACGTTGCCGGATCGGGCACGAGTCGCGTCACGGCGCTGCCGGGTAGCGGTGTTGTGCGTTGGAAGCCCAGACAGTAGTGCGCGATGCCGTCGCGCTCCGGCACCGTGCGCCCGCCGCTGCCGTTGTCGACGGCTTCAGCACCGAACCGCCACAGGAAGCTTGCGACGCCGGCGGAATCTTCCGCCGTGTGCGAGTCAATGTCATCGCTCCAATTCGTCACATTGAGCGGATACGGCCGCAACGGCGCCGCGCGCCCGAATCTCCACAGCACCTCCGTCGGCTGCTGGCCGGAAAGCCAAAATTTGCCGCCATTGTCGAGGAAGATACTCAGGTAGTTGGCCGGCGGCACACTATTCCGGTTCGCCTCAAGCGCCGAATCGAAAAACTCCGCCAGGTGCCCCAGTGCCGAGGAGGTCGAGGACTTGAATTCGATCCACACGATCGTCTTGTAGTCAAAGATGAGGTTCACCGGCGGCAGGGCCTGTTGATGTTCGGCGACGTCGTACACGTCACGCGCGCGATCAAAGACGAACGGCCGGCGCTGGCGCAGCGAATCGATCACGGTCTGCCAACGATTGTCCTCGGCAATCTCTTCGGCGGTTTGGAAACGGATCCCGTCGTCGACGAGAAGGAGTTCGCGAGATTGAGCCATGGGGACGACGGTCAGCTCGATCACGGCGCTCGCGGTCAGCCCGAGTTCGTCGCGGGTTTCGAGATAGAACCTCTGCAGGCCCGACGTAAAGGCGCGCGTCGGCGCCGAACGGCAGGACCTGCACCAACCCTGATCCCACTCCTCGTCGTTCTCCGGGTGCCGAATATTCCATCCATACCGGTATGCGCCGATGTCCGCGCCATAAGACGACGCATCACCGCGCCAGCGGAAAGTGACGGGTTGGCCCGCTGCGACGATCAAGCCCACCGGGTGCGAGAGGGATGTGAACACGTAGCTGTTCAATGTCGGCTCGCTGACGATCAAGAGCGGCGCTTGAAAGTCGACTACTTCCAGCAGCGCGACGTTGTTCCTCCCTGGCGTGTGCGCATCGAACACCGGCGTGACCGCGCCGGCTTCGTCCATCGCCTGAACGGCGAACAGGTAGTACCCGGATTCCATGCCGTCCACGGGTCGCAGGCCGCGCACCGCGGCGCGCACGCCCGATTGGTCAGTCGCGTCCCATCGGGTCCACCGGCTCCACGCCACGTTGGATTCGTACAGAGCCCGTGGGTAGTCGGGCCACGAGGTGATCACCTTGCGCGTCTCGACGAGCGCGTAACGGGATGCGACCGGTGCTGCGAACGTCCCATCGCCCACGGGATCGATTCCGTTCCAGTGAAACACGACCGCTCGGGGCACCAGGAAGCGTGACGCACTGGGATCGACCGGCGGCAGGAGAAACACCTCCGGCGCCAGCGTCCGGGAATTGAACGAGCGATACGCCGGCGTCGGATCCGCGAGTCCCCTATTGTCCACCGCGCGCAAGAAGAACGTGTGCCAGCGCTCGTGGCTCTGCATCCGTACGAACTGGTCGTGTTCGCTCACGTCGCCTCCGGGCGGCGGGGCCGGATCGACGCGCAACGTGTCGGCCCGCGAGACAATGGTCGTGTCGTTGACTGTCGTCGACGCCCAGCGCGGATCGTTCGCTTCGGGCACCGCCACGACGACCCGATTCGGATCATTCGGATCCGCCGGCGAGATCGAGTCGTCGATGGCGGGATGATCGAGCAGGATGAAGTCGTAGTGATCGACACTGCCGTCCGGATCGGCACCCGACCACGACAGGTGGACGCGATAATTGGTGGCGGTCGTCGAATCCGGCGGTCCGCTCGTGAGGCTGGTCTCCGGCGGCCGGTTCGCGGCACGCTCCTTTGGCGCCATCTCCTTGCTGCAGCCGGCGAGAAAGGCCGCGCCGGCCAACAGGGACGCCGCCCCACAACAAATTCCGCCCCATCGATTGTCCATGAGTGGAAGGTAGGCTCGCGCCCCGCCGGCCGCAAGCCGCGGGCACTGTTTTTTCAGGCTTTCACGTCGACGTGGAATTTCTTGCGCAGGTCGGCGATGTAGGTGCGGTAGTGGGATTCCAGCTCGCGTTGTTCGAGCCAGCGGCGCAAGTTGTCCTTCACGTCGTCGAACGACGCGGTGCGGGCTGCGTTGCGCGCCACCACCTTGAACAAGTGAAAGCCCTGGCTGCTGCGGACGACGCGCGTCACGCCGCCCACCGCCACGGAGTCGAGCGCGGCGCGGAACTCCGGCAACAACTCCGTGGAGTTGAGCTCCTGATCCACCAGGCCGCCTTTGTCGCGCGTGTTGGGATCATCGGACTCGGCGCGGGCGATTTCCTCGAAGCTCTCGCCCTTCAAGATGCGGCCGCGCAGCGCGATCGCTTTTTCCAGCGACCGCACTTGGTCGTCTTCGGTCACCTCGAGCTTGACCACGATGTGGCGGGCTGTCATCTCGTCGCCGTTGCGGCTCTCGAGTTTGACGATCTGCAAGCCGTACCGCGTCGTGAAGATGTCGCTGATCTGGCCGGGTTCGAGTTTTTGCACCGCGTCATCGAACGCCGCGCTCTCGAAATCGCCATAGTGGAACGTGCCAAGGTAGCCGCCCGATTCCTTCGTCGGCCACTCGGACTCCTGTGCCGCCACTTTGGCGAAGTCCTCGCCGGCTTGGACCCGCTGCTTCGCCGCATCCAACTTGGCGCGCGCCGCGGCGATCTTCTTGGGATCGGCCTGGGTCGCCACCAACAAGTGTTCGAGTTTGAGCTTTTCGGGCAATGCCACCAGTTCGGCGGGAATCGAGTCGCGATTCGTTTCCCAGGCTTGCTTGACCATCGCGTCGGTGACGTTGACTTGCTTGCGAATCTCCGCTTGCACGACGCGGCCGGCCAGGAGCTGCTTGCGCTTCTGCTCTTTGTGCATGTCGCGGACTTCGGCCTCGGTGAGGCCCTGCTTTTGCAGTTCGGCGCGGTATTGTTCCTCGCCGCCCAGGCGCTCCTTGATGGCGCGCACCGTCTCGTCGACGGCTTCGCGCAATTCGTCGTCACCGACTTCGAAACCCTTGGCCTTGGCCTGCACGACCAGCAGTTGGTCGTTGATCATGTCGTTCAACACGGTCGTGTAGAGCTGCTTTTGTTGGTCCGCGGAGAGGTCGCCGAGATTGCGCTGCATGCGCACCAGATTCATCTCTTGCAGGACTTCGGAGAGCAGGATGGGCTCGTCGTCGACGAGTGCCACGATGCGGTCGACGAGCTGGCGCTCGGCACGCGCGGGGCGCGGCTGAAAAGCCACCGCGGTGACCCCCACGAGCGCCAGCACCGCTCCGAGATGCATTACGTCACGGCGCGCGAGTCGAATCATCGGCGATCGCCTCCTGGAACGCTGCTGAAGAATCACTCGCGGACCGTGTCGAGCGAATCGGCGTCGCCGCCGAGCGGCTGGAGAGCGGCGGCCGTGCCGGCACCGGGGGCCCGGGTCGGGGTCTCCCGCACGTCGTCGCTGCCGGGCGCTGCCTTTTCGAGCTTCATTCCGGCGTACGTGCTGGCGAGCTGAACCTGGGTGCCGCGCCGCAAAGCGTCCAGAATCGCTTCCTGTGACGACTGCTGCTTTTGCAACAACAGGGAGTGCATGATCTCGTCGCGGACCGCGTCGAACGACAACGGTTCCGCGGCCGGCCGCTTGCCCGCCACCTTGACCACGTGGAAGCCGAACATCGTCGCAATGGGGCCGGCTACTTGCCCGGGCTCGAGACCGAGGACGTAGGACTCGAAGGCGGGGTTCATCGCGCCCTTCCCCAAGAAACCGAGGTCGCCGCCCCGGGCCGCCGACGCGTCGCGCGAACGCTGCCGTGCCAGCTCTTCGAACGACGCGCCGTTGCGCACCATGGCGAGCACCTCTTCGGCTTCTTCGCGCGTGTTGACCACGATGTGCTTGAGCTGCAGTTCCTGAGTGTATTCCGCCACATGCTTCTGGTAGTACGCCTGCAGTTCCTCGTTGCTGACTCGAACCCGATTCGTCAATTCGCGCTGCAGGAATTCGTCGGCCAGCATGTCGCGTTTCATTTCGACGAGCCGTGAGGCGATCTGCGGATCGGATTCGAGTCCGTCTTTCTGGGCCCGCTGGTACAGGAGTTCGGTTCGCACCCAGCGGTCCATGATGTCGCGGATTTCGGATCCGGTGATCCCCTCGCGCAGTTCCGTTGGAATCAGGCGCTGCAGATCGGCCTCGGTGAGCTTGGCGTCGTTGACCTGCGCCAAAACGCCGCCACCCAGGGCACCCGTCGTGCCAACGCCGGTCGCCGGCTGCTTCTTGCCGCAGCCGGACCCGAGCCCGGCACCCAGTGCGAGCACGAGCACCAGGCCGGCTGTCCTCCGAAGCTGCATGCGCCACTCCATCCAGCCCACCTTCGTCAACTTCACGGTGCCGTCTTGACGGGGCGGCCCGGGACATAGACGTCGTCGCGTTCCACCTTCGCAGCCGCGAGCGCTTTCTCGTCAATGTCGATCTTGACGGTCTTCTTCCAGTCGGCCAGCAGCTCGTTCAGCTTGTCTTCTTGCCACTGGTTCTTCCAGTCTTGCCCGACGGTCGTGGCGATTTCGTCGAACCCGAACTGGCGCTCCGGTTCGATCGTCGCGAGCTGAATCATGACCCAGAAATCCTTCGTCTTGAAGGGCTCGGTGAAGTCGCCGACCTTCTGCAGCTCGAACGTCTTCGGTACGAGTTCCTGAAAATCCGGGTTGTCGCGCGTGAACGCCAGCGTCTGTACGTCGGCGGGCTTGGTGGCGTTGTCGTTGTAGCGCACCGCCACATCCACGAACGGCTGGCCGCCCTTGATCTCGGCGGCGGCGCGCTGGACGACGCGTTCCTGCTGATTGAAGATGAGGTTCACGGCGCGCTTCTCGTGGTCGATGTAGAACTTCAGGTGGCTGTCATAGAACGCCTTGGCCTGTTCGGTGGTACCTTCCGGCGCCTGGCTGCCGACCAGGTTCTCGTGCAGGATCGACACCATGATTTGCTCGCGGCGCAACTTGACTTCGTCCGTGACCTGCGGCAGCGAATAGACACCGTCCTTGCGCGCACGCTCGAGTTGAAAATCCTTGAACCACCGGTCGCGGATCCAATACTTCACGCCCACCATGCCGGTGACGCGCTTCGGCCGTTCGAACCAATTCGTCGTGTCGTATTTGTCCGAAAACTCCCCGATCGTCACCTTGCGGCCGTCGACTTCGAGCAGAGTACGCGCCCGCTCCTCGGTCGTGAACGGAATGACCGGCTTGACCTCGGTCTTGGCGTCCGGCGGGTTCTGCGGGTCGCCATCCGGCGGGAACTTGTCGTAGGCCGCGGCGACGGCCTCTTCGTCGATCTTCAGGCCATGCGACTTGGCGATGTCCTGGTAGTACGCTTCGGTGATCGTGCGCTTGCGCCGCATTTGAATCTGCTTCGAAATGCGCTCGCGCTGTTCGGAATCCAGCGGGGACAGGACGATTTTTTCCTCGCTGATCGGCAGGAACAGGTGCCAGCCGTAACCGGTCTCCACCGGCTGCGATACTTCGCCGGTAGGGGTGCCGAACACCGCATCCTCGACCGGCGGGATCGCATCTCCGTACTGGATCTTGCCGGGGAACATGGCGCGCTGCAGGAGCGGCAGTTCTTCGCCGGTGTTCACGTCCTTGCGCGGCACGGTGCTATAGATGGTGACAAGCGAATCGAAGTTCGCCGCGGTGGCCTTCTTGCGCAGCTCCTCGGCTTCGCGCTGGGTGCGTAGCACGATGTGCTTGGCCATCGCCTTGCGCTTCTTGTTCTCGTAGAACTTCTCGATGTCGGCGTCGGTCACGTCGAGTTTACCCTTGGTGAGCTGGTCGATCGCCGCAGTTGTCGCGAGGTTGTCCTCGTATATCTTCATGTTGCCGGTAACGCGCGGGTCGTTGCCGATCTGCAATTCGTCGGCCTTGAGCGCCATGAGTTCCTTGTTGACGATGAAGTCGAGGAACTTGCGCCGGCCGGCGAGGTCGAGCGTGTCGGGTAGGAAGCGGCGTTCCATTTTCGCGATGCGCTGTTCGTAGTAGGCCTGGGTAATCGGCCGGCCGCCGACGCGGGCCACGACCGTACTCGAACCCGAGTCGCCCGCCGGTGCGGGGCCATCGCCCTTCTTGCAGGCACCGGCGCCGGCGCCGAGAGCCACGCACGCCACGAGGAGAAGGGCGCGGTGCTTGCGAAACATGAATGCTCCTTTATGTCCTTACCCGGACGCTGTTCTGGCGCCGGAACCCAGCGGCGCTCCGCCCGCGCGTGCGCACCCTTGGGTTCGACGGCCTGGTTTCACGATGAGGTCGGGCGGCTGTGGAATCGAAACGGCGGGCGCCGACCGCGCGGCCCGCCACCCGTTCGGGCGGCGGATCCGACAACAAACCGCCCCATGATAGGGGGAACGGGCCCGGGGCCGCCAGAGAGGGATTGCGCGGCTCGCCGGCCTCCCCGACCAGGGCCGTAGCTGCCTGGAATGGGCGGCCCTCCGCCCCTCTGCCGCGCACCGCCTTGTGCAACTCCCGACGACCCCGCGATCCGGGAACCGTGGGCCTCGTGGACCGTGGATTCAGCACCCGCGCTCGTGCGGCTTGAATTCTGCGGCAATCGCCGCCGTCCAAGCCCTCGACGGCCGCCGAGCGCGTGCACCAGGCGGCGTCGCAGACAATTCAATACCCGAGTTGGCAGGCTTGGGACTCGTGGGCGAACACCGCTGCCCCGTCCAGCCGCCACTCGGCGCCTTCGCGCCAGAGTCGCGCGCTCTCGTGGCCGGGCCGGTCGACGCGCCGCCACAGGATCGTTGTGCCGTGCATCCGGGTCCTCCTTCGCGCGCCGGGTGGGGTGACGCGACGCTACTGGACCTTGGCGGTCGCCAGCGTCGCCTCGAGCAACGCGAGTTGCGCCGCCACCTGTTCGAGCCGGCCGGCCAGCGGCGCCGCCGCACTGCCCGCTGCACCGCCCGCCACACCTTTGAAGTGCAGGATGATTTTGAACCCGCTCGCCGCGTCGAAGCCGATCTTGTTGGGCGATGCTTTGACGAGCGATTCGATTTCCGCGCGCGTCAGGCTGCGGCCCGTGCGCAGCCACAGGTCGGCTTGGGCGCCACGCACCCGGACGCGCTCGATGCCGCTCCGCCAGGCCCGAATGCGCAGCACCGCGACTTGTAAGAGCGTCACGGCGGCCGGCGGCAGCGGGCCGTAGCGGTCCACCAGTTCTTCGCCAAGTGCATCGACTTGGGTTGGGTCTGTCATGGCGGCGATCTTCTTGTACACCAGCATCTTTTCTTCGGGCTCCGGGATGTACTCCTCGGGCACCAAGTAGTCGCCGTCGATTTCGATCTTGGCCGACACATCCTCGGGGATTTCCTTGCCCGACAATTCGGCAATCGTCTGCTCCAGCAGCTTGCAATAGAGTTCGAAGCCGATGGCGATGAGATGGCCGTGCTGTTGCTGGCCCAGGATGTTTCCGGCGCCGCGAATCTCGAGATCGCGCATGGCAATCTTAAGACCCGACCCCAGCGCCTCGAACTCCTGCAGCACGGACAGGCGCTTGCGGGCCAATTCCGTCGTCTGGCCGCCGCGCGGCACCATGAAGTACGCGTAGGCCTTGTGGCTCGAACGTCCGACCCGGCCGCGCAATTGGTAGAGCTGCGCCAACCCCAACCGGTCGGCGCGGTTCACGAGCAGCGTGTTGACGTTCGGAATGTCGAGCCCGCTCTCGATGATCATCGTCGAGACCAGAACGTCGTACTTGCGTTCCATGAAGTCGAGCATCACCTGCTCCAGATGGTGCTCGTCCATCTGTCCGTGGCCGACGGCGACGCGCGCCTGCGGCACGATGCGCTTCACGAAGCCCGCCATCGCATCGATGCTCTCGACCCGGTTGTGCACGAAATACACCTGCCCGCCGCGATCCAGTTCGCGCAGGATCGCATCGACAATGGTTTCTTCGTCGAACGGAATGATTTCGGTCTGTACCGGCAGACGGTCGCGCGGCGCCGTTTCGATGAGCGACATGTCGCGCATACCGACGAGCGCCATGTTGAGCGTGCGCGGGATCGGCGTCGCCGTCATGCTGATGGCGTCCACCGTCTGTTTGAGCTGCTTCAGGCGCTCCTTGTGCCCGACTCCGAAGCGGTGTTCTTCATCGATGACGAGTAATCCCAGCGACTTGAATGCCAGGTCTTTCGAGAGCAGCCGGTGCGTCCCGATGAGGACATCGACTTCGCCGCGCGCCAGCGCCGCCAGGATCGCCTTGCTCTCTTTGGGATTGCGGAGCCGCGACAACATTTCGACGTTGGCCGGGAAGCCGGCGAAGCGCTCGCGGAAGGTGTTCAGGTGCTGCTGCGCCAGAATGGTCGTCGGCACGAGGACGGCGACTTGCCGGCCGTCGACGACCGCCTTGAAGGCGGCGCGAATGGCGACTTCGGTCTTGCCGTAGCCGACGTCGCCGCAAATCAACCGGTCCATGGGTTGCGGGCGTTCCATGTCGCGTTTGACGTCATCGATGGCGCGCTGCTGGTCGGGCGTTTCGTCATACAGGAACGTCGCTTCGAGTTCTTTGAGCAGGTGTGAGTCGGGGCTATAGGCGTGGCCCTGGCGCGAGGCGCGCACCGCCGCCAACTCCAAGAGTTCTTCCGCCATGTCATTGATGGCCGACTTGGCGCGTTCGGTGGCCCGTGCCCACTGCGTCCCGCCCAGCTTGGTGAGTGGCGGCGCAATGCCTTCTTTGCCGACGTACTTCTCGACCAGATTGATCTGGTCGACGGTCACGAAGATCTTGTCACCCTCGGCGAAACTCAACTCGAGGCAGTCCATTTCGCTGCCTTCGACCAGAATCGTCTTGATGCCGGCGTAGCGCGCGATGCCATAGTTGACATGCACCACGAAGTCGCCTGGTTGCAGGTCTTCGTAGGCCGACGTGCCTTGGGCGATGCGGTACTTGCGCCGGCGCTGACGTTTGTGGAAGCGGTGGAAGACTTCGCGGTCGGTGAGCACGACGATGCCGGCCTTGCCGGCCGTCGGCAGCACGAATCCGGCTTGCAACTCGCCCACCGGGAAGTCGAGGCCGTCCGCAATGTCGTCCAAGATCTCGCGCAGGCGTTCGGCTTGGCCTTCGTTGTCGCAGACGATGCGGATACGCTGGCCTTGCTTCAGGCGCTTGTCGAGATCGCGCTGCAATTCGATGATGTTGCCGGCGTAGGGAGTTGTCGCGTGCACCTCGGCGCGCACGATGCGCGGCGCGGGGCCGGGCGTGGCCGCAAGTGCCGTTGGCGGTCGCGGCGGTGCCGCATCGCGCGAAGCGGCGTCGGACGTGCGGTCGGCGCGCGCCGGTGCCGCAGCCGGCCATTCACCGACGTCTTCCAGCAATTCGTCCGGGATCGGCGTCGCGGTTTTCGCGCTTCCCGGCCGCCGCGCCTCGGCATCCGAGTCCACTGCGGCGGTTTCACGCAACGCTTCGAGCGGCGGTGCCGTACCGGTCCAGTTCACATCCGAAAAGTAGACGCAAGGCAAAAGCTCGGTCAGCGCGATGAGGTCTTCGTTCGGCGCGTAGACCTGCTCGGGGCGCGGCACCGGTTCGCCTGCCTGGGCACAGTCCTCGAACTGGCGGTGAATTTCGCCTTCGAGCCGCCGCAGTTGCTCGACGATGGGCTGCGGCCGCATCCAAACAAGGCGTGTGTCCGGTGTCATGTAGTCGGTGAGGAGGGCGCGCGGCGCATAGAATGGCGCGTAGCGTTCCAAGCCGTCGAAATGCAGCCGTTCGCCGATATGGTCGGCGAGTTTCGCGCGCTCGGCCAGCGCACCGTGCCGCGTCGATTCGACGGTGGCGCGCGCCCGCCGCACGTTTTCGTCCGACAAAATGAGCTGCGAACACGGCGGCACGAGCGCCGATTCGATCGGGCGCAGCGAACGCTGCGTCGTGGCATCGAAGAAGCGAATTGATTCGATCGTGTCGCCGAAGAACTCGAGCCGCAGCGGGTTCTCGTACGAGACGCTGAAAACGTCGAGGATGCCGCCCTTGCGCGCGACGTCACCGGGCGCATCGACCCGCGGCACCGCGTAATAGCCCATCTCCGCCAGGCGGCGGACGACGTCCTCCGGATCGACATCGTCGCCGGCTTGGAACTTGAGCGTGTACTCCTTGATCTCACGCGGCGGCAGCACCTTCCACTTGAGGCCTTTCGCCGAGGTCACGACGATGCTCGGGTCGCCCGACTGCAACCGGTGCAGCACTTCGACTTGCTGTCCGACGAGCCCCTTGTAAGGCGACTTCTTGTCGTAGGGCAGGATTTCCTGCTCTGGAAAATGCAGCACCGGGACATCTGGAAGCAGCGACGAAAGATCGCCGGCGAGGGCATCGGCTTCTTCGAGAGTGGCCGCGATGACCAGCATCTGCGCCGGTTCATCGCGAAACAAAAGAGCCGCCGCCAAGGACGCACTGCTCCCATGCAGAGAGGTGAGAACCCCCCCTGGGAAGGCGTCCCGCACTTGCCAGAGCAAGCGCTGTTGTTCGGCCCGCGGCAGGAGTCGGTCGAGCATTTAGTGTGTTTCGGGAGCCGGCACCCGTCATCGCGCGGAGAGCACGATCACCGGATGCCGGACGCCGGAGCGCCCAACTTAGGCGGCATGCGGGAGGGGTGTCAAGCGCCCCAATTGGCGGGCAAGCTGTTTCGGACTCTATAACCAGCCGTGAGCTGGACGTAAGTCGTATCTCGACCGCGGGATTCAGATTCCGGTTCGCTCGGTCTGCTCCGTGACGGCTGAATTCGCGGCGGGAGAGCTGGTCTCGCGCACCTGGGACGGAACCGACGCGCGAGGCCACCATCTCGTGGACGGGATCTACTTTGCCCAACTGCGGACCGGGACACACGTCTCTGCGGTCAAAATACTGCTCTGCCGATAGCCTGAGGGCTCCCCGCCGGCAGCGCCTGCAAGTCGGCAACATCCCCGGAATTCCGCCGCGCTCCGGCGATCCACGGAGCGCCGGCCCAGCAGTTCCCCGTAACCACTCGGCCTCTTCCTGGTCCGCCGCCTGACGAAGGTGCTACGCGGGCAATTTACTTCACGAGCATCGCCACCGAACGCCCTGCCGATAAGCCGCGGGCGCCGAAGGCGACCGTCAGTTTCATCGCCTTGTCAACCCACGCTCTCACCGCGACGTTCAGCAATCAAGGACACCGCTACACCTACACCCAGGATCAGAAGCACGACTCCGAGCAAGTAGAAGTTGAAGCTGCTGCCGAGCACCTCTTTCAGCCACTTTGCGATCAGCATTTTCACGCCAACCACCATCAACACCAACGCGAGTGCCACCTTGAGGTATCTGAACTTGTCAAGCATGCCTCCCAGCGCGAAGTAGAGAGAGCGGAGGCCGAGGATCGCAAAGACGTTACTGGTGAACACCAAGAACGGGTCGCCTGTAATAGCGAAAATCGCCGGGATCGAGTCCACCGCAAAAACCAAGTCCGTAAACTCGACCATGATCAGGGCCAAGGCCAAGGGCGTCAGCATCCACGTGCCGGGCCGAGCCTGGTCCACCGCCGCATCCGGGAGGGCGGCCGTCCCAGGGAACTCGCTCTCGTATGAGGCCGGCGCTCCAGCCCGAACGACGAAGTGCTGTCCGTGGAACCGCGAGGTGATCGGTAAGAATCGCCGGGTGAGCCGTACGATGATGTTCTGGTTGGGGTCCGTGTGGTCCGTCTTCAAGATCAGCATCTTGATCCCTGTGACGATCAGGAAACCGCCAAAGACGTAGAGGATCCAGTGGTACTTTGCAATCAAGGTGGCGCCCAGTGCAATCATGGCCCCGCGCATCGCCAGGGCGCCCAGGATGCCCCAAAACAGCACTCGATGCTGGTAGATCGGCGGAACCGCAAAGAAGCCGAAGAGCATCGCGATCACGAAGATGTTGTCGATGCTCAGCGACTTCTCGACGACGTACCCCGTCAGGTATTTGAGCGTCGCCTTCGTGCCGTCGTTTGTCACCCCATCGACAGCATCGATCGCACTACCCAGTCCCAGCCAGTGGTTTTCGTACCCGTAGTACACGAACACGGAGAAGGTCAGCCCCACCGTAGCCCACACGGCGGACCACGCCAGGGCCTCCTTCAGCGTGACCACATGGGCTTTCCGATGGAAAACCCCCAGGTCGAGCGCCAGCATCAGTAACACAAAGAGGATGAATCCCACCCACAGCCAGACCATTCAAGACTCTCCTTGCTGGTTCGGTCTCATTCTACAAGCCGTCACGATTTCGACGGCCCACGCAGCGCCTCGATCTCTCGTCGCAACGCGCGTACCTCGTCGAGGACCAACCGGGTGTGCGCGTCTCCCTCTTCCTTTAGATCATCCGTAACCTGTGACTGCATCGCGTTAACAACCACCGCAATGAATAGGTTCAACACCATGAACGTCGCGATGAGCAGGTAAACCACGAAGAAGATCCAAGCATACGGCGACTGCGTCATGACGGCGCGTGCAATGTCGGGCCAGCCTTCGACGGTCATCACCTGGAACAGTGTGAACAGCGACGCGCCGAGGTTGCCGAAGACTTCCGGTGCGATTGCACCGAACAACTTCGTGGCCATCACCGCCGACACGTAGAGCACGAGTCCCATTAGACCGAGGACCGACGCCATGCCTGGCATTGCTTTGAGCAGAGCGCCGATCACCCGGCGCATCGACGGCACCAGCGAAACCAGCCGGAGCACCCGCAGCACGCGCAGGGCGCGCAGGACGGCAAACGCGCTGCCCGCAGGAACTACCGCTATCCCGACGACCACAAGATCGAACACGCGCCAGGGGTCCTGGAAGAAGCGACCACGGTGAACGAAGCAGCGCAACAGTAGTTCGACTACGAACACCAGCAGCACCAGTCGGTCGAACACGTAAAGCGAATCGCCGAATCGTGCTGCGACCGGCGGTGAGGTTTCGATTCCGAGCGCAATGGCGTTCGCAACGATCAGCGCGGTAATAAGTCTCTCGAACCGCGAACTTTCGATGAAAACGCGAACGCGCGCGCGCAAGCTCGATGCGAGATCGGCATTGCTCGTATTCACGTTGCCTTCTCCATGGATGCCGCGATATTAGCGCTCATCACGAAACCCCGTCGTGTCGATCCTCGTTCCCGCAGTAGGAAGCGATCCCGGCCGAACATCTCGGGGGACCAGACGATCTCAGCCACCGACGATCCGCCGGTGGGCGTCGTGGTGGGACCTCCAGCCGCACAAAAGTGACCGCGGAGCATTCTACGTCTCCAGCCAGTCGTCGGCAACTCCATCGGCCGTCACCAGAGTGGTTCGCAATGACGGCGGCACTTCCGTAGACACCAACGCCGGACTCCCGGGCATCGCACAGGGCGCCGTGGAGTGGGGCGACTATGACAATGACGGCGTTTTGCTGGATCAGCTTCCTGGGGAGATTCTGACGGCGACGGTGGTCTGGGTTTGGCCGCAACGGGGGCCATTTCAAAATTTCAAACGCCCTTCCAGCCGTCGCGGTTTTGAAGATGGCCCCGTAGATCAGCAGGACGCGGTGGGCAGAGTACTATCGCAGCGCGCGCGCGTTCCTCTTGACACTGACTTCATGGAGGTAGCGATGGCTGTCCAAAAAAGCGTGCTCGTGGTTGGCCTGGATCCGACCCTGATTGATTTTTCCGATCGCTGCTACCCGCCGGGCATGAGAGCTGTGATCGTTGGTGAGCAAGGTCGAGTCCACTTGCTTCGCAACTCGGTTTCAGTCCGTTTCTGGCCGGTTCAGTGTGTTTCCGGGGACGCGGGGTAGAATAAGCCAACGGTAAGCCGTTGCCGAAATGTCCTGTCTCGACCATGGAAAGAGCTCACATTCGAAAGCAGCGTACGGCGAACATCGCGGCGGGGCTCTTCGATCTCGAGAACATCGTCCTGTCCCCGCGGCGCTGGTGTTGTAGAGTGGACCGACGGGAGCCCGGAAGACGACTCGTGGCACCGTTGCCGCATCCTACCCGCCGGGAAATGGAATCGATGTTCGGACACCATTCGCAACTCGCGCTGATCGCAGTCTACTGGGTCTCGATGAGCGCGCTGCGCGCCGACGCACAGGTAGCCGCCGCACCTCCACCCCGCCTGGCGCTGGAGATCGAGACGGGGCCAGTCTGGCAGGGCAGGAACGATGTGCAGATTCCCAACGACGCCACCGGCACGCGCTTCTCGCTAGTCGATGTCATCGGGCAGGGGCCGTGGCCCGCGGCGCGCGTCTACCTGAGCTGGAATTTCAGCGACAAGCGTTCCCTGCGCGCGCTGGTCGCGCCGCTTACGATCACCGAAGCGGGGGATCTGGACGGACCGGTGGCGTTTGCCACAAGAGACTTCGTGGCGGGTCCGGTGGAGGCGACCTACAAGTTCAACTCCTACCGGCTCAGCTACCGCCAGCGCTTCCACCAGGGCGCGCGATGGTCCTGGTGGTGGGGCCTGACCGCCAAGATCCGCGATGCGCGGATTGCGCTCGCGCAGGGCGATGTCAGCGCCGCGAAGGACGACCTGGGATTCGTGCCGCTGGCGCATCTGGCGTGGGAGTGGCGGCCGGTCGCGCACTGGCGCGCGACCTTCGACGCCGACGCGCTGGCCGGCGGACCCGGCCGCGCCGAGGATGTGGCCCTGAAGCTGTCGCGGGACCTGGGCGAACGGACGCGCTTGGCCTTGGGGTACCGGATGGTCGAGGGCGGCGCCGACGTGGATGAAGTCTACAACTTCGCCTGGCTGCACTATGCCGTGGCGTCGCTGTACGTGTCCTTCTAGGTCGCGGCAGCAGGCCATCGCCTGTCGGGCTCAGTCCAAGAATTCCTGCAGATTGGTCTTCCCGAAACGACTCCCCACCGCGGCCTCGCGCAGCTGCTTGGCGATCAGCGCCATGACGCGCTTGACGCCGAGGGTCTTCTCCGGATCGGTTGCCGGTAGAAGCCGCACCGTGATTTGGCGGTCTTTCTGGGACAGCTGCACGAAGAAACTTTGCGCGCGACCCTGTTCGACCACCACACAGTCCAGCAGCGCAGTGCGCCGCGCCTTGTTCGGTCCGGCGACGCTTGTAAAGGTCCGCTACGCGCGCGACTCGGCCTCGAGCTGCAACAACAGATCGCGGAAGGCCGCCAGGCTCGAGATCGCGTGGACATTTGGCCGTTGTAACTTCCGCGCATACATTGGCGCCGCCGCGCCGCCCAAGACGAGTGCGTGCCCGGCCGGCAAGGCTGCAGCCAACACCTCCAGATCGGTGCGCAGACGTGCATCGGGTGCGGGGTGCACGATGCTCAGGGCGATGACCCGCGCCGGCGCGAGTTCCGCCGCGCGGGCGATCTCGGACGCCGGCAGGTCCGTCCCCAGGTAGAGGACGCGCCAGCCCATCGAGCTCGCCGACGTTGCGGCGAGCAAGGCGCCCAGCTCGTGCCGCTGTCCAACCGGCGTGCCGACGACGATCGGCAGCGCGTCGGGAGCCGGATCGCAACTCCTTAAAATGTCATCGAGCACGTGCCGTATCACGGCGCTGGCCGCGTGCTCCTGGGCCGGACCGAGATCGCCTGCGGTCCACAGCAGGCCGATTGCATACAGGAGCGGCACCAGCACATCGTCGGCAAACTGCGCGAGCGGCAGGACGATCGTCGCGCGGCGCAACTCCGTCTCGAGCACCACCGGCTCAAGAGCCAGAACGGCATCGAGACAGCGTTTCACGAGCCCATCGTCGGTGCTTCCCTCGCCAGGTCCCGGTTCCACCGCGCGCTCGCTTTCGGTCGGGCGGCGTTGCCCGTCCGATACAACCAGGGCCCGCAGCGCATCGTTCGACTGCTTGGCGAGTTGCCCGATGTTGCGGCCGGCGTCGGCGGCACGTTTCAGCAGTTCCAACCGCTCGATGTCGGCGTCGGAGTACAGGCGCTGGCCGCCGGCGGTCCGGCGCGGCTGCACCACGGCATAACGCCGCTCCCAGACCCGCAAAACGTGCGGCGAGAGCCCGGTCCGGGCCGAAACCAGTCGCACGGGGTGCCACGCCTGGTCATCTGGGAGGAGACTGCTCATCGGATCCATGCCCTAAGATACCCAGGCGTCTAGTGAATGTCTACATATTTTTCTTCGACAAGGCCTTGACAAGACACTGGGGCGCCCCTACTATCCTGGACAGGAGCTAGACAGCTCCATCGAGAAAAGAAGCCCGATTTCCAGGAGGATCGAGAATCATGAAGCGCAGCACCCCCATCGCCCTTGCCCTCGTCGCCCTGCTCGCATTCGGTGCGGGTTGCAGCGACGACGATAATCCCGTGACCCCGACCCCGCAGGCGACCGCCAATTTGCGGGTCCTGCACGCTTCGCCCAACGCACCCGCGGTGGACGTCCTCGTGGACGGCCAGGTCGTGGCCGCAAACGTGCCCTACAAGGCGTTCTCGCAGTACCTCTCGGTGGCCGCCGGCGCGCGCAACATCAAGGTGCGGGCGAGTGCGGACCCGAGCTTGGTCGTCATCGATGTGAGTCCGGCGCTGGGCGCGAACACCGACTACACGGTGATCGCACGGAACCTGGTCGCGACCATCGAGCCGTGGTTGCTCACCGACAACAACTCTGCGCCCGGCACCGGGCAGATCAAACTCCGGCTGGTGCATGCCGCGCCGGCTGCGCCGGCCGTCGACATCTACGTCACCGCGCCCGGGGCCGATCTTTCGACGGCCACTCCGACGCTATCCGACGTGCCGTACGCGGTCGCGTCGAATTACCTCGCCGTGCCGGCGGGCACCTATCAGGTGCGGGTCTGTCCGGCAAACACCATCAACGTGGTAATCGACAGCGGCGCGCTGACCTTGACTGCGGGCCAAATCCGTACCGCAGTGGCCGTCGACAATACGGGTGGCGGCTCGCCGTTCGGCGCCGTGGTTCTGCCCGACCGCAATTGAACAGAAGTTCCTGAGAGCAAATGTTTGAACCATGCGAGCCCGCTGGGCTCGCGAACAAGGAGTACCGACCGTGAAGAAGCTGGACGTGATCGCTGCGGTTCTGGTGGTCGTGGGCGCGCTGAACTGGGGTCTGGTCGCGGTTGCGAAGTTCGACCTGGTGGCGGCGCTCTTCGGAATGGGTTTCGGCGAGACCTCGGCTCTGACCTCGGTGGTCTACGCCCTGGTGGGACTCGCCGGCCTGTACCAGGGACTCGGATGGAAGAGCGTACAGCGCCGCTGGCATTCCCAGCCTGCGATGCACTCCGTTCGCTGATCTGAATCGGAAGAATTTCAACCTGCCGGCCGCAGCCGCTCGCACGAGCCGCATGCGGCCCGGAAGAATGAGGAGATGCACGTGATGAAGCGAGTCGAGTTGATGTCGAGTGCTGCAGCCCTGACGCTGGCCCTGTTGGCCGGCGCCGGAACGGCCGCAGCGGGTACGCCGAAACCGGAGGTCAAAGACATGACCACTTCGCAGGTCAGTAAGACGCAAGACATTGTGATGACCGCGGTCGCCGCCGGCTCTTTCAAGACGCTCGCCGCGGCCCTGCAAGCCGCCGGGCTCGTCGAGACGTTGCAAGGCAAGGGGCCGTTCACGGTCTTCGCACCGACGGACGAGGCCTTCGCCAAGCTGCCCAAGGGCACCGTCGAAGAGCTGTTGAAGCCCGAGAACAAGGCCAAGTTGACCGGCATCCTGACCTATCACGTGGTCGCCGGCAATGTCATGGCGAAGGATGTCGTCGGCCTGAAGAGCGCGAAGACCGTCAATGGGCAGTCGCTCACCGTCGTGGTCAAGGACGGCAAGGTCGCCGTCGACGGCGCCAACGTCGTGAAGACCGACATCGCGTGCTCCAACGGCGTCATCCACGTCATCGACAGCGTCGTCCTGCCGAAGTAAGTCTCCTGGCTCTACAACTTGGCAGGAACGCGAGGGGCGGTGCGCAAGCACCGCCCTTTTTCGCGCCCTCCCCCTTCGACGGGGGCCCCGCCGACGGCGGAGCGAGGTCGCCTTCAGCACAAGCGACGCTTTGTTTCGAAGACCCGGATGTGGATCTCGCGCAAGGCACCTGGTATCGGCTGGCGCTCGTGCGGTCGGATGGCCCCCGAGAATTCTCGGCGCCGGTCGAAGTAGCCGCGACTGCGTTCCAGAACGCGCTGCTTGTACCCCTTGTACCGCCGGATGGCGGCCCCGTGCAAGTGCGGTTCGCACTCGCGGGTTCTCCCCACGACGTGCGGCTCGCGGTCTTTGACCTGCGCGGCCGGCAACTCTGGCGCGCGCACGCTGACCTGGAACCGCCGCGACGCGGAAGTTGGTGCTGGTGCGCCAGTGATTCTTGCTTCTTGCCGGGCGGCCGCGCGTCGAGGCAAGGCGCTTCAGTGCGGTAACGTCACCACGACCCGAGGGCAACAATGGGAGCGATCCGGCGCAGTACTTGTATGACTACAATGTCTTCACGGATACCAAGAGCGCTTACGGCTGGAATGTCGTGACCGGTCAGGGCACGTTGTACTCGTCCTCGCCCGCGAATGCAAATGGCGTCGAGATCGTCATGGTGGAAGACCCGAGCAGTTTCGACGACGGAAGTCGGCTCATATCTCCCACGCTTGCGGATTTCACGAATGGCTGGACGCCGCGACACCGGACGACCTTCCTGGATCTCGGCGCGGGCGACGCGGCCTGGGAGACCTCCATCGCGCCCGACCCGCTGAACATGGTGGAGAGCGTCGCGCTCCTGGAGGATCACACCTATGCTTTTCGGACACACGACGAGCATTGGGGCAAACTCCGAGTCACGGAGCTCATGAAAAATGTCGTGGTCTTCGTGCCCGGGAGCCGGCCCGTATACCTCAATTCCGCGCGCTTCACGTTCGCGCTGCAGCTCATCCAGGATTACCGGCGGTTCAAGGCCGCGCGGTGAGCATCGCCGGCGACCGGCAAGTACGAGCACGGCGGCGGTCTGCGGTCAGTGTGCTGCCTTGGCCGGGCAACCGGGCGAATCGGCGCTCAGACGCGTCGCGTTCACCGCAAAGTTGAAGCAGCGGTCGGGGCCGCAGGTCGCGTTGTTCGGTTCGACATCCAGGCTGAAATGGCCGGTCCCTGCGTACGTATGGTTGGCGCGATTGAGCGTCAGATCGGCGGTCGTCGCCGCCGAATTCTGGCAGCCATTCAGGCCCAGCGAACCAGAACACGAGAACGTCATGTGATCGCCCGACAAGGACGGGCCGACGAGACCACACGCGGCACCGATGTCGAGCGTCGACCCGGTGCTCAAGAGCGCCGGAATGTCGAATTCGTCGCCGAGTTGCGCGCCAGCGCAAACGGTGTCGACATGGGTCACATCGAAGATGATGCTGTCGGGCGAGCAGAGCGACGTCTGCACGTGAATCTGCCAGATACCGGCCCACTCGGCCGGGACCTTGTTGGCGTCGCGGCCGCCGCCGAGGCCGGCGATCGGATTCTGGCAGCTGAGCGCCACAATGCATGTTGCCACGAATGCCGTGCAGGTGGCGCGGCGCAGGATCGCAGAGCGCATGGAACGATCTCCTCGATTCGAAGGACGGAGACGGTGAGCCGCACGACGACTCGTGCGTGCTTCGTCTATTCGCCGGATGTTTGGAACCTCGAAACGACGTCCAGGGCAGCGTCGTCGAATTCGGAAGAGCAAAACGAGGGCCGCGCTCCTGCGGCGCGGACGCAGACTTGGTGCAGCGCGGCAGCCTTGCGCGATCGGCTCCGCACGCGCTATCTTCAAGGCAATTCAGCGCCATCCCTGCGGCCTGGGCAACAGCGGTCGCGTCTCTGGCTTCGTCGTCGTCCTCTGCCCGACGAGGTGGGACCTGTGCGAACTGTTTTTTCCGCGTTCGACGCTCTGGGCCGCTGCAGGCCGCGGCTCGCGGGCCTCGTCCTCCTCCTGGTCTTGGCGTCCAACGCCTGGATGGCGCGGCCAGCCAGCGCCTTGGTGGCGCGCGCAAAAACAACCCGGCCGGGAAGTACCGTCGACATCGACGAGCCGACGAAGCCCGAGCCTGGAGTCAATCCATTCCCGCCGGATCGGCCGGCAAAGGCGCTGCAAGACACGGTGTGGATCGCCGACTGGTCGGTCGACTCCGGTGCTTCGTGCACCACCACCGGCTGGGTCAAATTCGACAACCGCGTCCTGTTCGACGGTTCGAACTATTGGGTGGTCGATAACCGCTTCGACGGTCTCGGTGCGGACTCCGTGCGAGTCAGCGGCTACATCAACGGCAAAGCTGCGGTTTTGTCCCGTCACAATCTGTGTTGGGCGCGTGACGGTTACGGAAACTCCTGGGACTACTCGGTGATCTTGAAATACGCGGGCGCCAGCGCGACGCTCTCGTTCGACAAGGGGAGCGACAGCGAAGATGGCTACGACTTCGTTACGATCGAGACGGATTCGTTGGGCCTGTCGGAAACGCTCGCGAATATCTGCGCCAACCCGCGGATCACTCCGGCGGCGCTTCGTAGCGAGATCGTGACCGGCATGAGCGGATTGGATCCGGGTTCGCACGTTGGGCCCATCGCGCTGACGAACTTCGGCGCCGGGACGCACGAAGTCTACATTCGCTTTAACTCCAACGAGGCAAACTCCGACGAAGACGGGCTCTTCAGTTCGAGCTTCAGCGCCGGGCTCGTGGTCGACAACATCGTGGTCACCGGCGGATTGGCGTACGCCGAAACCTTCGCGGGTGCTCTGAACGCCAATGTGTCGTTAGTGAATACGGCGGGCAACCAGCCGTTTTGCGCCGCGCCCTGGGCGCGCATCTTCTCGCATATCACGGACAACGACAAATGCAAAGAGAACATGACTTGCGCCTGGCTATTCAGCGATCCGCTGCGCATCGCTTTTGCGCCCGACATGGCGTTTGGGCCTGGGCTGGCCGTCGTCCACAACTGGCTCGACGACATCGTCGTGAGCCCCTGGGTAAGCCTTGCGAGCACGCCGAGCGCCACCGGAACCCTGCTCTCGTTCCGGTCGTTCCCCGGCAACAACTTTGCGCGCGGCAAAATCGTTCAGTCCTGGCGCGTACGCGGCAAAGCTCGACACGACAACACCGACACCGTCACCCTGGGAGATTCGATCGACTGTTTGTCGCCATGGGTCACCGTGGGTGACCGTTATCCGCAGCTCACGGCCTTCACTTGGAGCACCACCGTGCTCGACCTGAGTTTCGAGTTGCCGACGAATTCCTACCAGGTGCAGGTCTCGACCCGCGTCGCGGATTGGCAGTTGCTCACCGGCGACTCGGCGCCGGTGTCGCTCGATACCGGCCCGGGCCCGTACTTCGACCGGGTGCGCATCGGACGGAAAGTGCTCTTGGGGCCGGTTCTCCAGCAGGACACCGATGCGCGCGCCCAAGGCCAAGACGCCTTCCCCACGGTTCAAAACGCCTTGCCGAACGGCGAGCACTTTTCGCCGGACGGCGCCAACCGGTTCGGAACGTGCGCTTTCTCGTCCGCTGCGGATCTTGGGATCAACGGTGTGACTTCGAATCTCATCACCGGCGATTCGATTTATATCCGGGCGGCCGACGCGCGCAGCGCCGGCGGTCTTGCCTCGGTGCGCTTCTACGGCGCTATTACGTCGGGCGTGCATGCGGGCAAGGCGCCCGCGCCGTATGCGATCGGCGGAAACGGTTTCTTCACGGTCACCGCAGACAGCGCCCGCGTGCCGCGGGGTTTCGTGGCTCCGGGCAAATGGTTCGTCGACTTGGACGACACTTATTTCCGCGGCGGCGACGTCTTGAACTACTTCTGGGCTGCCGTCGACAATTCGGGTGGTTTCAGTTCGAGCCCGCTCGGTTTGAACGCGCTCCCCGCGTCGGTCGCGACGGCGGAGACTGCGACGCTCGGGCTCTTCGAGGTCAACTTCCTGCCGGTGATCAACTGGGCCCCCGCCTACGCAGCGCGGATCGCAGCCGACGCCAACGGCGACCTCGACCCGACGGCGCCGGAGCTGGCGGCTTCGACGCAGAAGAACTGCGTGCTCTATGTACAGGCGATGAACTCCAACCGCCGCAGCGGGATGTTCAATCGCACGTCGTTCATGTTCACCTTGGACGACCTGGGTTACCGCGGCCAGTACGACGTCTACGACGTCCTGGGCTCCGGCAACGTCAATAATGCGCTTGGCGGACGCGCCAACGTCGCACAGGCAAGCGGCTATGCGCTCATCATCCACGATGCGGGCCGGTTGTCCGGTACGCTGCCCGATGGCGTCAATCTCGACGACGCCAAGATCAACCAGGCGCAGTGGTACCGCGATTACTTGGCGCAAGGACTCACCGGATTCGCGGGGACAGCAACGGTGTGCGTCCTCGGCGAAAACGTGGCCTTCGAAAGCAACTCCAACCCTCTCTTCGCGACCAGCATGGGTCTCTCGTCGATCGTGAACGACCAAGCTCTGGCGGTGAGCCCGGACGTGCAGGGTGGGAACTCGTTCACGTGGGCGAACGGCGGCGTCACGAACTTCATCGGTGACAAGTTCAGCCTGAGCGGCGGTTGCCCTGCGCTCCGGACGTTCGACGGTGCGGGGGCCAGCGGCACCGCTGTCGTGACCCACAACTACAAATCGGGCGCAACCACCGGAACCGGCGCCGTCGTCATGAACAAGAACGCGGTGTTGAAATGGAACACTGTGTGGATGGGCTTCAACTGGTTCGACATCCGGGACGCCTTCGGTAGCCCCCCCGGAACCGCCGAGAAAACTCTGTTGTCGAAGATCTTGAGCCAAGCGCAGCCGATCGCCTGCATCCACGCGCCCGTCGCCACGGAGCCCGGAACGCCGGACGAAGTGGCGACAGTGCCACTGAGAACCGCGCTGCACCCGTGCGAACCAAATCCGTTTAATCCGACGACAACGCTGCGTTTCGATCTGGCATGTGGGGGCCGGACTCGCCTTCTCGTGTATGACGCTGCGGGACACCTGGTGCGCACCCTCGTCGATGCGACGCTCCCCGCGGGGTCCCATCGCCAGGTCTGGAACGGGCTCGATACCGGCGGCCAGCGCGCGCCAAGCGGGGTGTACTTTGCGCGGCTCGTGAGCGGCGAGTCGAGTCTCGCGCGCAAGATGGTGCTCTTGCAATGACCGGCGCCCACTTCGAGGTGTGACGCTGCTCCGTACGCGTGCTAGGCTTCGCGGCCGATCACGCGGAGGACGGCGGCCATGCGCTTGGGCAAGCTCGAGATCGAACCGTTATACTCAATGCTCGCGTTCGTGCCGGTCGCGGCCGGGCTCGAACTCGCGCATGCGAGTCCCCCGTGGGTTTTCGCCGCGTCGGCGCTAGCCATCATTCCGCTCGCCGGCCTCATGGGGCGCGCCACCGAGAACCTGACCGAGCACGTCGGGCCCGGTGTCGGCGGCCTCCTGAATGCGTCCTTCGGCAACGCCGCCGAACTCATCATCGCGCTCATGGCGCTACAGCGCGGCCTGTATGACGTCGTAAAGGCGTCGATCACCGGGTCCATCATCGGCAACGTGCTGCTCGTGCTAGGCCTCTCGATCCTGGCGGGCGGCTTGAAGCACGAACGCCTGCGCTTCAACGCCACGGCTGCAAGTACCGGTGCGACGCTGTTGGCGCTTTCCGCCATCGGTCTCGTGGTGCCGGCGATCTTTCACCAGATCGTGCAGACCCACCCGAGCACCCACGAGCACGACTTGAGCCTCGAGATCGCAATCGTGCTGTTCGCGACCTACTTGTTGAGCCTGTTGTTCTCGCTGCGGACACACAAGCACCTGTACGCCGGGCAGCCGACCGGCGGCGATTCCGCCGTTGCGGCCGGCGCGCATGGCGGGCATGCGGCACATGGCAAGCATGGCGGCGGGCACGGGGCCGGCTGGAGCGTGCGGACATCCATCCTCGTGCTCTTGGGAGCCACGATCTTCGTGGCCTGGATGAGCGAGCTTCTGGTCGGCTCGGTCGAGCACACCGCGGAAGCGCTCGGCATGACCAAGGTCTTCGTAGGCGTTATTCTGGTGGCGATCATCGGCAATGCCGCCGAGCACAGCACGGCAATTCTCGTCGCCCGCAAGAATCAAATGGATTTGGCGCTCAACATCGCAGTGGGTTCGAGCATTCAGGTCGCGCTCTTCGTGGCGCCGGTGCTGGTCTTCGTGAGCCACGCGATCGGCCGGCCCATGGACTTGGTGTTCACGACGTTCGAGGTGCTCGCCGTCGGCGCCTCCGTCGCCGTCCTCAGCCTCGTCTCGACCGACGGCGAATCCAACTGGCTCGAAGGCGCTCAACTCCTCGCCGTCTACGTCATCCTGGCGCTGGCGTTTTTCTTCCTGCCGTGAAGCGGTGGGAGAATGCGCGCCGGACCTTAGTCGGGAGTTCCCACGAGCACGAGCGGTGCCCAGTACTCGGGACTTGCGAAGGGTTGGCGGCCTTGGGCATCGCGGTAGCCTCGAACCGCGAGCCGCGCGTTCCGCAGCGCGGTCGCGGCGTCCACCGGCGCACCGCCTGGCGCCAGCAGAGTCCCGTAGAACCGATCCAAGAGCAATGACGTTGCGCGATCGTCTATTGCGAAGAGACTGACCAGAGTGCTTCGCGCGCCCGCTTCCAGAAAGGCTTGTCCAATCGACAAATACCCATCGGTTTGCGAGCGCGATCCGCTGAAGCCATAACAAGCGGCGAGGCTCACCAATCGGGCATTCAGGTGCCATTGCGCCCCAATCTCCGCCGCGGACAACCGGCCATCGCGCGCGACCGGGGCGTTCCAAGTCACGGCGTTGTGGGGTTCGGGGCTGGCATCGGCCAGTAGGATTGCGTTGTTGCGATCCCAGTTGGACGGACTGCCATGCACCGCGAAGTGCACGAAGTCATAGCCTCGCAGGCGGCCGCTTTCGCGCAACGAGTCGAGTGCGGCTTCGGAGGCTCGGGCATCGGTCAAGAGGTCGGCGTGCTGCAAAAGCGCTGCAATGGCGTGAATTTCATGCGTCGCACCAGGCAATGAATCGAGCGCTCGCATTGCATCGTTCGAGCCAAAGGCGGCGGGGGTGCCGACGATCAACCCGCTCCAGCGGCGCACCGCTCTCGCTCTTGGTTGTTGCTCACGCGCGGCGGTATACAGCAACGCTGACGGGAAATACTCCGTCTCGAACCGGTCCAGGAGTTGCTTTCCGGAGCCATCGACCCACGTCTCGAGGCACGTCGCTTCACCGACGGTGGGGGACAGAATCACCAACCGGCGGATGCCGGTCAATAGTGTCTCCACCGGCGCCAGGCGCAGGCGGTAGAGTTCCCGTCCAAGGCGTGCGAGTTCGTTCGGATCGTGTCCCTCGAGCGGCCATCCCGTTGCAACCTTCATCGCCATCGGCAGCCGGCGCAAACTCGCGGACAACGACAACCCACTTCCATCCGGCGCTGCATCCACGCGCACAAATACGGGCCGGCCGGTCTTCCGGAGAAGCACACACCAAGAGGGAAAATCGAAAGTCGTCGCGTAGCGGACGTCGACCCATGACAGAAAAGCCGCCGAATCCGGTAGTGCGCGCTGCGCGCGCCCGAGAAGGTCCTGCCAGGCATCCGTGGTGGAGCCGGCATCACCGCGCGCCAGCGCGGCCTCGACAAGAAGAGGGTTCGCGGCACGGTCGAGTTCGACCCACGCCTCGTCGATCCGGCCTTGCAGCACCAGGACGATTGCCAGGTCGCGGTGGGACGCAACAGAGAACTTGCCGGCGCGCCCACGGCCTGGAAGTGCGGCGCGGCGCCGCTTTTCTTGTACATCGACGGCTTCACGTAAAAGGGGTTCCGCCGCTGTGAGCCGACCAAGTTTGTAGAGCGCCACTCCTTCTTGCGCGAGCGCGAGGCACAGAACTTCGTCCGGCGGTCCTCCTATCATCCGCCGTATTTCGAGTCCCCGCCGTAAATCGCGCTCTGCATCGTGCCACTCGCCACGAATCCCGAGAGTTAATCCGCGGTCCACCAAGGCCTCTGCCACGCCGCCGGAGTGTTCGCCCTCGATCCGCGTGCGCATCGCGACAACGCGATCGAAATCCTGCAATGCCCGGTCCAATTGGACGGCGCGGCGGTAGATGTTGGCGCGCAGCAAGAGCGATTCGGTACAAGGGCCGGAATCCGCCCCGAAGCACTCGACGCGGATTGCGAGCGCCTTGGCGCAGATCGCCAGGATGGAGTCGGCGCTACCGTTCGCGCCACGAAGGTCGAGAGCCATTTGGTGCAGGCTCTCGGCCACATCCGGATGGTGTTCGCCCAACGCCTCGGTACGAATTGCGAGAGCCTGCGAGTCGAGTTCGTGGGCACGCTCGACGTAGGCCTGCTTTTCATAGAAACGTGCGAGCCGGCTCACGCTGCTCGCGAACTCCGGGTGCTGTGCGCCGAGCCACTGTTCGCACAGCGATCGCCGTTGCTCGAGTCCCCGGAGTGCCGCCGGGGCGTCGGTTTGCGAAACGCTGTCGGCGACGGCGAGAAACCGCTCCGACGCCGCCCACTGGGCGCGACTTTCGGCAGGTAGAACTTGCAGTCGTTGAAGGGTGTTGCACTCGCGCCCGGCATCGTGAACGCGCCAGGCTGGCGCACTACAGCGGTCCAGCGCGGCCTCCAGTTCGCGCGCTCGGGCCAGCCCCGCTTCGAACTGCCCATGCCGGCGCAGGCGAGCGATGTCGCGTTCCAGTGCAGCCACGCTTTGTGCGCAAGGCAGGGTCGCTGGATTCTGTCCACAGGCAGGCAGCAGAAACATGGCGGCTGCGATCCACGCCCGGCAGCTTCCTGCCACGCACATTCGAAGGTGCCGCTGTACCCGGGGTGGCGTCCAAAATGCGCTTTGGGCCGCGATGAGTCTCACCGCGACGGCACCACGTGAAGCGCCGCGCGGGCGCGCGCTGCCACTTCGCCGTCCTCGGCCGCCAAGACATGCAGGAGCGAGTCACGCGCCGCGCCATTTCCCGCTATCGCGAAGGCGCGTGCCAGATTCCAGCGCGATTCGCTCTTCCACGGTTCTGGGATCAGTTCGGAGTTCGCCGTTTGCAGGATTCGGCAGGCGCCCGGAGCGTCGTTCAGTTCCAATAGCGCACTCCCAAGGTAGACGCGTCGCACCAACTCCATCGATTCGCTCGTCGGCTTCGAAAGCAGCGCGCGCGCCAGCGCGAAATCACCGCGATCGTACGCCTCCAGGCCTTGAACAACGGCGGAATCAGCCGTGGTGGCCAGGAGCCCTCGCGATGCACCGCGCAATTTCGGCGCCGGAAGAACCATTGCCGGCGCCAATGGTCGTTGCTCCGGCGGCCGGTTGGAGCGCGGCAATTCGATCGCGACCACCAGGATCGCGGCGGCGGCGGCGCCCCATGCCCACCTTGGAAGGCGCCGAACGTGGATCGGCGGCCGGGCGACTGGAGCGATCACGGCCGATTCGCCGGCGGCGACAGCGCGGGCCCGCGCATTCGAGGCGGCGGTGCTTCTGAATTCCGCCTCGCATTCGAGGCAGGTCTTCGCGTGCTCAAGGGCTCTTCGTTGCACCGCGGGATCGAGGAGTCCGTGTACGAAGTCCAACCAAGTATCCAGGTCGACGTGGTTCCCTTGGCTGCTGGCATTCATTTTATTTCCACCTCCGGCGCAAGCGGGTCGCCCGCAGCTTCGGCGAGCGACTGTAAACACTCCCACAGATGCGCGAATGCGCCTCCCGGAAGGTCTTGGGGTTCGAACCCCTTCAATTGCATGCAGGAGCGGATGGAATCTCGCGCCCGTTGCAGGATGACATCGACGTGAGGTGCCTGCAGCACGACCTGTGGATGCAGCGCAATGTCGCGCGTCGTCATGTCATAGAAGACGCGGTAGAACCACACCCGCCGCGCACGCGGCTGCAAGCTCGCCACGCATTCACGCAAGCCCGCCAGAAACTCGCGCGCCATCGCGGGCTCGTCGGCGCCGGCCGCCGCCTTGTCCTGCATGCCTGTACGGCTCTCGACCACTTCTTCCGGCAGGTCGTCGTCCGAAACCATTCGCGCCGCCCGCTTCCCGTGATCCGCCAGGGCATTCCGGACGACGGCCGCCAAGTAGCCGACGAACTCCGCCGTCGAGCGCCCTTCGAGGACCCACTCTCCTTGTTCTGCACGCAGGATCAGTTCTAACGCTTTGGCCGAGGCCAAATCTTCGAGATCGTCCACACACACGCCGGTCGCCAGGCGCGAACCGCGTAGCAGGCGCACCATCGCATCGCGCAGCGCCACCCAGACTTCGCCACGCCAAGCCGGCATCGCCGCCGTGGACGCCGCGGATCGATCGGCGCGCCGGACCGCGGCAAGCCGGAGGCACAGTCCCAGCACGTGCGCCGGCCACTTGGCATCGGCGCGGATCGGAGTGGTCATCCGTAAATGGTACCAAGCCCGGCTGGGGGCGCGAAACCTCCCGGGGTCCTTTCGTCGCGGCGGGCAGCGCAGAAAATCGCCGTCGCGGCGTTAGATCGCCGGCGCCCGGGAGTCTATTCAAGCAGGAGTGGCTCGGGAGGTCCGGCCGCTGGCTCCACAGGGAGAGAGACCATGCATATTGCGCACGGAATTGCGTTCGCCTTGGTGGCGCTTGCCGTGTCGCCGGCACACCCGGCGCAAGGATTCTTCGACACCTACTCGGCCGGCGGCAAGGTGTATCAGGCGTTTTTGAGTGCCGGTGCGGTCGTGAATCCGAGCCCAGATTGCGTGCCGCATGGTTCGGGACGCGCCGTGTTCAGGCTGAAGGCTTCGACAAAGGTGTTGTACGGCACCATGAATGCGAGCGATTTTGCGATATCTCCCAAGGTGTATGGCCCGGCGTTATCGGGCTCGAACGGGCCGCTGTTGTTCGCGTTTCCGGTCTCCGGCGGCGTGCCTCAACCGGTCGTGTTTGGACCCTTGACGCCGGCCCAGGAAGCCGACCTCGATGCCGGAAAGTGGTATGTAGAAGCCCATGACTGTCCGCCGGGCTATGTCGATCCTTCGGCGCGCGGTCAGATTCAACGCGACGACCCTGGGCAATGCGCGAGCGTTTCCGCAGTGAATTGCACTGTCGCCCGGGTCGGTGCGGCGAACCTGCCGGTCACGGTGGCGCCCTACGGCTCTGGGGGTGGCGGCAACTCGATCGACGTCTGGGTGCGCGACGCGAGTGGGAACCCCCTGGTCAACCTGGCGCGCGATTCGATTCGCGCCGTCGACCCAAGCATCGCGTCCTGCGCGATCGGCTACACGGCAACCGAACCAACCGATGACCACGGGCATACGTACATCAGCGCCGTGTCGGGATTCGGATGCTCGACCCAGTTGACCGTCATGGTCGGCGGCACGTCGATCGGCAGCGTGACGGTGCCGGCCCGTGGGCCGGACATCCCACCCGCCTCGCCGGGCGTGATCGCCGCCAACGACGCGCTGCTCCTCATTTGGAACCAAAGTCCGGCGCCGTATTACCCCTGCGCGGATTTGAACGGCGACGGCATCGTCAACGCAGTCGATCTTTCAGCGTGGGCGACAAGCAACGGTTCTCCCTATGTCTGTCTTCCAACGGCCCAGTGAGAGGTGCCATGAAAACCTTCTGGTTCCACCGGCGTTCGTCGGTGCTTTGCGGCATCGCGCTCGTTCTCGCATCCGAGTTGCCGGCGTCAGCGAACAACGGCGGCATTCGACTCTATTTCGATGCCGCCGCCACTCAGCCCGCCGACGACCTCTTCGACATGGCGCCGTTCGCGACGAAAACCGTCTATGCGTTCGCGGAACTGGCGGGGGTGACACTGGCGGGGATCGCCGGAACGGAGTTCACCATCCAGGTGAATTCGCCGAACGGTGCTCTCTTCCAGGTCGAGACTCCCCAGGCCCAGGGTGCGGCGTTGGCGCCGAATTTCGGGATTCTCTTTTCGAGCTGCCAAACCGGCACCGGAGGCAGGGTCCTGCTGACCAAGATCGATCTTTTAGCGGTATCGAACGTCAAAAATGTATCCGTCACCGTCGAGCAAGCCGATCCCATCGATCCCGCAATCGAGGGCCCGGCGCTCATCCTGTGCGACAATCCGGTGTTCACGATGGTGTGGGCCGGAAACACCCCCGCGGGGGCAAACGTTCTGGTTCCAGTGATACCGGACGTCTCGGTCGAGTTCGACCAAGTCGATGCTGAAGGGCACACCACCGTGTCTTCTGCGCCGTGCACCGGGACATTGCCGGCGAATTTCCAAGTCCCGGCAGGTCAGCTCGCGTGCTACAAAATCGAATCCAGTGCGACGTTCTCGGGTGCCGTCGAGGTGTGTATGAATTACGACGCCACCGGCATGACGCAAACCCAAGAGGACAACTTGTCGATCATGCACTGTACCCCGGCGTGCACGCCATTGCCGACGACGTTCCGGGACACCGGCAACAATCGGCTGTGCGCGACGACAACCAGCTTCTCCGAGTTCGCGCTTGCTGTACGCCTGATCACTTCCTCGAGCGACCCGGCGCCGAGTGTCGCACTCCATCGCCTGCATCCAGCCCGCCCGAATCCGTTCAACCCGACGACCACGATTCGGTTCGATCTGAGCACGGACACGCCGGTCCGGCTCGAGGTGTTCGACATCGCGGGGCGGCTGATCCGGCTCCTGGTGGATGCGCCGGACATGGCGGCGGGAACCCATGAAGCGATCTGGAACGGACGGGACCGGAACGGCAGGCCGGTCAGCACCGGACTCTATCTGTGCCGCCTGCGTGCCGGAGCGTTCACCGCGTCCGAGCGTCTGGTTCTCGTCCAATAGAGGAGCGACGGAGTTCTCAGTGCGCGGCTTTGGCGGCCTGGTGGGCGCGGACGATGCTTTGGATTTGCTCGTCGGAGAGGATCTGGGTGCTTTCTTTGGCGGCGGCCAAGATGCGCTGGACCAGCTCTGGCGATGACTCGATCTTGTGGGTTTCGAGCCAGTAGTTGACGTTCGAGGCGCCGGACATGTAGCCGATCTCGACCGTTTGCTTCTCGCCCACCATGTGCGCGGGTACGCCGCTGTACACGGCGTCCGCGAGTTCGCGGTCACCCTTCCGCAGCGCTTTGATGATGGCGGCGGCATGGACGCCGGTCGCGGTGCGAAAGGCGTCCTGGCCGAAAACGGGGTAGTTGCGCGGGATCTGGGTGCCGGTGGCGGTGGCTGCGAGATGCACGTACTCGCTCAAATTCTCCAGCGAGCCGTCGTAGAGCCCCTCGAGTTTGAGATTCACCAACAAGAGATCCATCGGCGTGTTGCCGCAGCGTTCGCCAATGCCGAGGGCGGTGGCGTGAACGCGGTCGACGCCGCTCGCGATCGCCATCATCGTGTTGGGAATGCCGAGGCCGCGGTCCGAATGGCCGTGCCAGTCGATCTTCACGGCGGGATTCACTTCGTTGACGATGGCGCGAATGTGATGCAGCAGGTTGCGGACACCGATCGGCGTCGCGTGCCCCACGGTGTCGCAGACGCAGATGCGTTCAGCCCCGGCGTGAATCGCCGTTGTGTAGAGCTGGCGCAACGTCTCGGGGTGGGCGCGCGTCGTGTCCTCAGTCACGTACATCACGGGCAAGCCGTTCTTGACGGCACAGGTGACGGCGTCCTCGGTGAGCCGCAGCAGATGGTCGAGCGTCCAGTCCTCGACCAATTGCCGAATCGGCGACGAGCCGATGAACGTGCAGGCCTCGATCGGCATGCCGGCGCTTTGGCTGATGCGCGCCAGTGCTTCGACGTCCGAGATCACGGTTCGCACGGCGCAGTTGGGGCGAATCTGCATCTTGTCGCGAACGATTTCCCGCACCAACGCTTCGATGTGTTCGACGGCATGCACGCCAGCGCCGGGCAGGCCGACATCGGCGGCGGCGATGCCGAGATCGTTCATGAGGTGCAGCAACCGCACTTTTTCCTCGAGCGATGGGTCCTTCACGGAGGGGCTCTGCAGGCCGTCGCGCAACGTCTCGTCGTTCAGTTCGAAATCGGCCACGTGGCGAAAACGGAAGTCGTGCAGACGGTTCCAGTCGAAGACCAGGCTCGGGTCGGCGGGACGCATACGGCCTCCAAGGCTGCGAACGAAGTGGGTGCGGCCTCCCCGCGGGCGGTCCGGATCGACCCTGGACGGCGCCGAAATCCCGGTCCCCGGCGCCCCTCGCAGGCCACTTTCGTCACGTAAACAGCTTTGCAGGAATAGGTTGCGCTGTCAAGCGCGGCCCAGCCCCGGGCCGTTGACAGACTCCGCATCTCTACGTACTATTCGAGGGCTGCAAAGAAACCAGCCAGAACGATTCTACGTCCGCGTTAACCCTCCGACCTACCTCTTCAGCGCAGGCGCAAGCCTGCGCGCGCTTTCCGGCCAAAATGTAACCGGTTTCATGCGTTCGGGCGCAGCAGGCCGAGCGGACTTGGGGCGCGGCGATCGAAGCGCACCAACAACAGCGCGGCGGCCAGCATGGCGCAATCGCGCAACCAGAAGAACAGCAGGCCGGTGGACTTCGCCTCGGCGCCGCGCTCGGAGCACCCACACGCGATGTCAAAACCACGCAGCTTGGCGGATGTGAAAGCGATCAGAAACACGACCAGCATTCCCGCCATGAGTGTCGCCGCGGCGCGGCTCCAAACGCCGATCACCAAGAATACACCCGCATACATTTCGAGCCACGGCAGGACGAGAGCCAGCGCGTTGACACCCCAGGGCGGCAGCAAGTGATAGTTGAAAACGTCGGCGGCAAACAAGTCCGGTGCGACGATCTTGGGTGTCGCGTAGTAGATGAACACGCCGCCAAGAGCGAACCGCAGCAGCAAGAGCACGGCACCCGCCCAGCCGAAACGCGGCTCGCGCGCCATCATGGTGCGGCTCCCGTGTCGACGGGCAGAGTCCGCTCCTGCCACATCCGCCAGCCGCCATCCAACACTCGCACCGCGGTGTGGCCACGGGCTTGGAGGAACTCGGCCGCCCGTACCGCCGGTAGCGTCGACTCGCCGTAGACGATGACTTGCACGTCGGGCCCGAGAAAATCGCGGATCTCCGCATAGGCGGCGGTGAAATCATCCGCCGAGAACGACACCGCACCGCGAATGCGCGATGCGTCGAATTCGACGCGCGGCCGTACGTCGAGAAAGAATGCGTGGGCGTCGTCGGTATGTTTTGCGGCTTCGTCGAGCGAAATGCGGCTGATATCCGCCTGGCGCTTCAACAGTTCGGGGTCGTTGCCACCCCAAGCGAGTTTGTTGCGGGCGGCGTTCGAAACGAATCCGGTCACGAGCGCCGCCACGACGATGACGAGCATCTGCAGGAAGAGGCGCTTCACGCGCCGCGCTCGGAGGCACGCCGGCGGGCATTCACACCGGGCCCGGCGCCGTCGCCCGCCGTCACTTCACGACTCCGGTGACCGGCACCATAAGTTCGGGTTGCGTTGCATCGCTCGTGGAGATCGTGAGTTTGGCGAGCAGGCGGCCGGGCTTCGCGGCCTTGGCGAGCGTGACCTTCACCGAGTAGGCACCGCCATCGCCCTGGATCGTGGCTTCGAGCGCCGGGTTGTTCGACTTCACACCCGAGAGCTTGAGCGCCTTGTCGCCGGTCACGTTGATCGTGCCAACGTCCGCACCGGGCGCCAGGCCTTCGAAAACGATTTTCGCCGGATTCACGGCCAGTCCACCGGGCCCCGTGCCACGCACCGGGATCTCGATCCGCGGCCGCGAGGCATCGTCGGTTTGCACGACGATTTTGGTCGCGAACGGGCCGGCGGGCACGCCGGCGGCAATTTTCACGGAGAGTTTCACGCCGACGCGATCGTCGGTCTGCAGCGGGTCTTGCTCGACGGTTACGAAGGGCACGTCCGCGGCGAGCGAGGTCACCTTGAAGGGCCGTTCTTTGCCGGCTTTGATGTCCACCGTGCGCACGGTCGAGCCCGGCGCGGGCACCGCTCCAAAGTCGAGTTCCGGCGGCACGACCGCGATTCCGGGCCGCACCTTCATCTTTACATCGAGCGACACGGTCTTGTTCTGCGCATCGTTCGTCTGGATATCGACGCCCTTCAGAATGTCGCCAACCCAGTCGCTCGGATCCACCGTGACATGCACCTTGGTAGACGTTCCGGGGGCAATCGTCCAAGAATCCGCCTTGCCGGTGGTGCAATAGCACGTCGGCTCGAGCGATTCGATCGACAGCACCGCGTCACCATCGTTGCGCAGCGTCCAATCGAACTTCTGCGGCTGGCCGGGTTCCACTTCGCCAATCTCCAAGTGCGCCGGCTCCACGACGACGGCCTTTGGCACCGCGAACGCCACGGTGGCGGAGAACGCGGCAAGCGTCGCCGCGCCGACGGCGCGAACGACGGCGCGAACGGCAAGACGACGGGCGAGGACGATCGCGAGCGACATCGAAAGAGCCTCCTCGAAAACGCGGTGCTTCGAATCCGCGGGACCGGGGGGGGCCGGGACCGTGCAGGCAAGTCTACGAGATCCGGTCGTTCTGCCTCAACTGACGCGTTGTCAAATGTTTGTACCATCTTGGCGGCGCGCGGCCGAAGATCCGAGGCCCGGCGTCTCTTATTGAACCCTGGGACCGGGTCGAAAGTCCCGCCGGCGGGGGTGGCCTTCAGGCGGGTTGCTCCGAGTCGCCGGCGGCGCGCGACAGCAGGAGTTCGAGCGTCATGAGCGCCAAGACGAGTGCCACGACGAGTTTGTACAGCTCCTTGCCGTGGCGCGCCTCGCGCACCGCGTGTGGGATGGACTCTGGATCGTCGATGGTCGCGGAAATTTGAACGCCGAGATGTTTCGCCAATTCCGGCAGGTCGGCGCGCCGCAGATCCGACTCGCGCACGTTGACATTCACCGCACACACCGCCTGGTGGCCGGCGCCTTCGAACACGTAGTGGCCGGGCTCGCGGGTGTCTTCATAGGCGACGAGCGCCATGCGACCCACCACATGCGCCGGCACGGCGTCTTTGCGGCCGGAGGGGGTGGTGACCGTGAAGCGCAGTTCGTCGGCGCCTGGCGCACCATCGCCGGCTGACGCTGCGGCGCTCGCCGGTGCATCCAGCCGGCCGGCTTGCGCCAAGCGGGTTTCGGGATCGAGTCCGGCGCGGCGGTTCGCGCTCGCGACCGGCACTTGCACTTCGATCCGTTCGCCGACAAGAGCGCCGGTTTTTTGGCGCCCGGCTTCGCCGGCCAAATACAGAACGGCGCGATGCAGGAGCGGTAAGAACATGGGCGACACCGCGAGATCGCTACCTTCGAGTCCGGCGTCGAACGCGAACATCATGAAGCGGCCGCTGCCATGCGCGCCTTCGACCACTGCCGGCGCGCCGCCCGAGAAACGCAGTACCGGCCGGACGCCGGCGCCCGGCGCCAGCTCCGCATAGCGCGTGAACTTGACCGCCTCCAGGGTATGCAGTTCGGTGTCCTTGAAGCCCGCCAAGATTCCCGTGGCGCGCAGTTCCTCGAGATTCACGTAACCCTGCGCTTGCTGCACGATGCCGCGAATTCGCGCCCCCCCGAGCCGGCCAAGAATCATCCGATTGGTGATTTCGGCGGTGGCGCGCTGGCCCGACAGCATCAAGACTCCGCCGCCGTCATGCACGAAATCCGCCACGGCTTGCGCTTGGCTTTCCCCCAACACGGCGTCCGAGGCGAGTACGGCGACGTCGATGCCTTGCAAGTCGCGGGTTGCGAGGCGCGGTGCATCTACTTCGGTGAGTGCAAGCGGGGTGCGGCCGGCGCGCGCCGGTGCGAGCGCCCGCCCCAAGAAGAAGCTTCCACCCGCGTCGCCCGATCCCTTCACCAACAACACGTGCAGTTGGTCCAGGACCGGCAGGACGAAGTAGCGCACATCGTCTTCGGGCAAGCGGTCGATCTTCTTGCGCACAACGCCGGCGGTCGCGGCGGCGGTCGTCGCCACCAGAGTGAATTCATGGGTCGCGGTCGCGCCGCCGGCGAGCCGCAGGCTCGTTTCGCCCTTCGGGGCGCCGGCAAGTTCGACCTGCATGTTGCAGTCCGCCGGCACGTCAGGGGCGTGGTTCCGCACCGTGACGCTGACGTGTGTCGGCTCGTCCACCAGCACTGCACCAGGCGGCACGTGCACTTCATCCACGCTGACATTCACGAAGGCTTCCACGCCGACCGGCACGAACGAGATGCGGACATCTTTTTGGTCGGCCGCCAGATCGGCGCGCACGCTGTCCAGGTTGGCGCCCGCGAAGTCCGAAATGACATACAACTCGCGGTTGGGCTCGGTGGCGCCTTGCAGGGATGCGAGTGCCGCCTTGAACGCCGGTGCCCAGTCCGTGACACCATGCCCGGCAGCAAGCGTTCCGATGCGCTCCCGCACCAGCGCCAGATCGTGCACGGCGCGGTCGAACTCCGCGTGCGGCGTAGCGTCGAAGGTCATGATGTTGACCTGATCGCCCCGTTCGAGCGCGTCGACGATCGCCCCGGCTGCCGCTTTGGCGGCGTCCATCGCCGCGCCGCTCTCGCCTTCGGTGCGCATGCTGTAGCTCGTATCCACCAAGAGCAGCACGCTCGAGCGGGCCTGCGCCGGCAGGAGGCGCGAGAACGTGCCGCGCACCGACGGGCGGGCCATCGCCACGGCCGTGAAGACGATGATGGCGACGCGCAACAGCAACAGCAGCAAGCGCCGCAAATTCAGGCTCCGCATGCGCTGCTGGTTGAGCGGCGCAAGGAAACGCAGGTCGCTGAACTCGACGCGGCGCAGTTGCCGGCGGTTCAGCAGGTGAATGACAATCGGTACCAGGCCGGCGGCGATGCCGGCCAGGAACAGACTGTTCAAGAAGGTGAAGTTGAACATCGGGCGCGATTCCGTTTCAGCCGAGTTGGCTGCGTTTGTTCAGGTACGCGAGCAACGCCCGGTCGAACGGCGTCGATGTGGTCACCGGCACGTAGTCGATCTGGTGTTCGCGGCACTGGCGCGCCAGGTCCTTCATCCAGTTGTCGACCCGGGCCCGGTAATCCTTCTTCACGAACCAGGGCTGGCTGCGAATTTCTTGCCCGGTTTCCATGTCCACGAAGCGCGCCTCGTCGCTGTAGTCGAAGGTGCGCTCGAGATCGTCGAGGACATGGAACACGATGACCTCGTGTTGCCGGTGCCGGAAATGCTTCAGCCCGCGCATGACCGATTCGGTGTCGTCGAACAAGTCCGAGATCAGAATACAGAGGCCGCGCCGCCGCAGCCGTTCCGCCATGCCGTGCAGCGCGGTGCTGAGCCGCGTGCGCTCCGACGGGGCGGCCAACTCCAGAGTGCGCAGCAGCTGGAACATCTGGCCACGCACCGACCGCGGCGGCACATACTCCCGAATCGCGTCGTCGAACAGTACCAGCCCGGCCGCGTCCTGCTGTTTGATCATCAGGAACGCGATCGACGCCGCGAGCATGCTTCCCCACCGCAGCTTGGTGACGCCCTTCCCGGCGAACCCCATCGACGCACTCTTGTCGAGCAGCACGACGCCCTTGAGATTCGTTTCTTCCTCGAAGACCTTCACGTAGTAGCGGTCGGTCTTGCCGTAGACTTTCCAATCCACGTAGCGCGGCGCGTCGCCGGGAATGTATTGGCGGTATTCGGCAAATTCGACGCTGAAGCCGTGGTACGGGCTGCGGTGCATGCCCTGCAGGAAGCCCTCGACGACGAGCCGCGCCCGCAGTTCCATGTGGCGCAACCGCGACACCACTTCGGGGTCGAGGAAGCGCGCGACGCGTTCATCGCGGGCCATGGTGCGGAGTTTCTGCGCCATTCAGCCTCGTTTCGCGGCCGCGGCGCTCCGGCAAGAGGCCGCGCCGCGTTCGGTCATTCCTTGATTTCGTCCAAGAGCCGGCCGATGAGCTGGTCGGCATTGACGCCTTCCGCCTCGGCGTTGAAGTTGGTCACGATGCGATGGCGCAGAACCGCCGGCGCGACGGCTTTGACGTCGTCGACACTCGGCGTCGGGCGGCCCTGCAACAGCGCGCGCGCCTTGGCGCCCAAGACCAGGTGTTGTCCGGCGCGAGGTCCGGCGCCCCAGCCGACGAATTCGTGGATCGCAGTGCCATCGGCCGCCCCGGGGCGGGTGGCGCGCGCCAAGCGCACCGCGTAGCCAATGACGTGGCTCGCGATCGGCACGCGCCGCACTAGTTCTTGAGCGCGAAGGATCTGCGCCGCATTCAGCACCGGACGCGGATCGGCGGTCCGGGTGCGCGTCGTGGCCTCGACGATCTGCACTTCTTCCTCGAGCGACGGATAGCCAACCTTGATATTGAACATGAACCGGTCGAGCTGGGCTTCGGGCAGCGGGTACGTGCCTTCCTGTTCGATCGGATTCTGCGTCGCCAGTACGAAGAACGGCAGGTCGAGGTGATGCGTCTCGCCGCCGGCCGTGACTTCGTGTTCCTGCATCGCCTGCAAAAGCGCGGCTTGCGTCTTGGGCGGCGTGCGGTTGATTTCGTCCGCCAAAACGATGTTCGCGAAAATCGGTCCGCGCATGAATTTGAATACGCGCTTACCGGTGCCGACGTCCTCTTCGAGAATTTCAGTACCGGTAATGTCGGACGGCATCAGATCGGGCGTGAACTGGATGCGCGAGAAATTCAGCGACAGAATGCGGGCAAGCGTCGAAATGATCAAAGTCTTGGCGAGGCCGGGCACGCCGACGAGCAGCACGTTGCCGCCCGAGAACAACGCGATGAGCAGCTGCTCGACGACCTCTCTCTGCCCGATGATGACCTTGGCGATCTCGTCTTGCGCGGCGCGGTAGGCGCGCTGAAGTTCTTCCGCCTGCTGGACGTCGGACCCGCTCGGGCCCCCCGGTTCGGTCACGAACGACTCCTTCTCCTTGCGGCCCCAAAGGTGCGGGGCCATGTTGCGGCGATCGGCGGGCCACCCGAACGAGCCGGACGCGGCCAAGGGTCGGCGGGGAGACTACACTGCCTCAACCTTAGGAAACCAAGAAGAGCAAAGGGCGTTCCCCCGTTCTGATGGGAAATTGCTGGCGGGGCGTTTGTAAGGATGGGTTTCGGGGCCGCGAAAGGTGCAGCGCCGGGCGGCACGCGCCGGGAACCCCGCGCCGGGCATCGTGTTGAGGGGCCGAAAGCAGACGCGCGGCCGCTTGGCCGACTCCGGTGAAGAGGCTCGGCCCAGCATGCCGCGGCGTTGCGTCGTCCACCGCTTCCGTGCGGGGCTCCTGTAGGGGGCATTGCATCCGTGCGAACGCTAGACGACGGGTCTCGAACAGCAAGTCTAGGGCCCGTTGTTTCCAGGCGTCCGGAGACGCCTGTGCAGTGCCCCACATTCGTTTGGATTTTCTGTGGATAACCGCTTGATTTGTTTCTAAGCCGCTGGGCGCAAACCGTTGCCAGTGCTGCACACCCCGCGTTCTCCACAAAACTACCGGGGTTATCCCCAGGGCTCCCGGTGGGGTTGTCGGTCGACGGCACAGCTTGGGCACGCGGTCAGGGGGCGGGCTCCAAAAATGGAAGAAGGGGCTCGCTGGCGCAGCGAACCCCTTCGACCGCGTTACGGAAGGACCGCAGGAGGTACGCCGATCAAGCGCGGCCCTCGTGCGCGGTCGGAACGAGGCGTCAGACGCCAACCTTGTCGCGAATCGGATTCTTCTGGCCGCCCTGCTGGCCAACGCCGCCAACCCCAACGCCAACGCCGCCGACGCCGACTTGGCCGACCACGTCGGTGCGCTTCGTTTCGGTGTCCGGGACGCCGCCGCCCATTTTGCAGCTGCCCTCAAAGAACACGCCCTCGTCGATGACCAGACGATGGGTGTGGATGTCGCCCTCGATGTGCGAGCCGCTTTGCAGCTCGATCTTGTTCGTGGCGTTGATGTTGCCAATCACCTTGCCGCCGATGACCGCGTTCTTGACGTTGATCTCGGCCTTCACGACGCCGGTTTTGCCGACGACGAGAGTGTCTGGACAGTTCACCACACCTTCGAACTCAGCGTCGATGCGCAGCGTGCCCTCGACTTCGACGGTGCCTTTGAACTTGCACCCCTTGCCCAGGATCGAGTTGAGGCGACCCTCCTGGACATTGCTCTCCACCTCTTTCCCAAACATCAGCGTACCTCCTTGGTCGGAACCCGGATTAGCACTCCGTCGTCTGCAATATCCATGACGTCCGTCGTGCCGCGCCCAGTCTCCGGCTCCCGTGGCAGTAGAAGTGTTGCGTCCGTGCGTGGAGAACTCCGTCGCTCGATCGTGGCCGAATGACCACCGCAGCATAGCACGATCTCGCAGAGGTCCATCGAGCTGCCGCCGCACGCCGGGGCCGTTGCTCGCGCCGCGAGATCACTCCAGATACCTGCGGGGATCGACCGCGATCCCTTCCTTCCGGATTTCGAAGTGCAGGTGTGGCGCCGAGCTCCGGCCCGTACTCCCCACCGCAGCGACAAGTTGTCCGCGTTCGACCCGGTCGCCCAGCGAAACGCTGAGCCGCGAGTTGTGCCCATACCGGGTCTCCAGTCCGAGGCCATGCTCGAGGACCACGAGATAGCCGTACTCCGGATCCCATCCGGCGAACGTTACCGTCCCCGCCGCCGCAGCTCTGACTGGCGTACCGGTCGGTGCAGCAATGTCGATGCCGGGATGAAAACCGGTGGCATCTTGGCTGGTCGCGAGGAACTCTTTCGTCACCGGGCCACGCATCGGCCACGTCCGCGGTACCGACCGCGCGAAGTCTTCCTCACGCTCGCGAATTTCGTCGCTCGGCAGCGGCGAAGACGCGACCTGAGCGGCCGCGGCGCGCAGCGTGTCGACGGGAGCCTTGCCGGCAGCGAGCAGCGCCAGCACCTTCTTTTGGGTGCGTTCGTTGTCCGCCATCTCGTGCTTCAGAGCCTCGACTTGGCCGAGGTCCTTTTGCAGGCGCGTCACCTGATCTTGCAGGCGAGCCGTCTGGCGGGAGGCAAGAAAGTAGTGCCCGTAGGTAAACATGAGCGTGAGGGTGACGAGCAGCAGAATTCCGAGCAGCGAGCCCGCTGCAACGATCAGATCGACCCGGGCCTGAAAGCTGTAAGTTTTCGCACCACCTTGTGGCACGAGGATGACGGTCAGGCGCTGGTTGCGAATTCGCATGCATCCTCCTGCGCCCGCGCACGGCGCTGCCAACACGGCGGTTGTGCCGTGCCGGCTCGTCGGCGCGTCGGCGCGAGCCGCAGCCCTGCGTCCTTAGAGCAAGTACGACACCCCGGCGATTTCGAAGATCCGCTCGAGCTCCGGAGCACTGTAGTACTCGATCTCGATGCGTCCGGACGTGCCGTCCGCTTTGCGCGTGTGAATGTGCACCCGCGTGCCGAGCCGTTGTTCCAGGCGCCGTTCGAGTTCCTGCAACGCCGGGTTCGCCGCGACGCGGGCGGCCGGCTTGCGGCGCGGCGGCGTGCCGCGGCGGTCCTGCACCATGGCTTCCGCGTCGCGCACCGTGAGTCCCCGCTCGCGGACCAGCGAGGCCAGCTCCTGCTGTTCCTGCAAGGAGGCCGCGCCGAGAAGGGCGCGCGCGTGGCCCGGCGACAGCTCGCCGTGCTGCATTCTCGCCTGCAGATCGGGCGGCAGTTGCAGCAGCCGCAGCGTGTTCGCGACCGTGCTGCGCGTCTTGCCGAGCCGTTCCGCCAAGTCTTGCTGGGTCATCGAGAATTCGTCGATGAGGCGCCGGTAGCCGCGCGCTTCTTCGATCGGGTTCAGGTCTTCGCGTTGCACGTTCTCGAGCAACGCCAACTTGAGTGCTTCGCGTGCGTCGACATCGCGCACGATAACCGGCACGCGCTGCAGGCCCGCGAGACGGGCCGCGCGCCAGCGCCGTTCGCCGGCGATCAGTTCGAACTCGTCGCCGCGCGGGCACACGAGGAGTGGCTGCAGGACGCCGTTTTCGCGGATCGATGTCGCGAGTTCTTCCAGCGTGGTGGCGTCAAAGAACTCGCGCGGCTGGTAGCGATTGGCGCGGATCCGGTCGATGTCCACTTCGTGCGGCGCAGCCGGTGCCGGCGACGGCGAGTCCTGCGTCGCGGTTGCAGTGACCGCCGGCTCGTCGGTGTGGGTCGGAATCAACGCGTCGAGTCCGCGCCCCAAAGTTTTCCGCATCGTCGCTCCCCCCTCCATCAAATTCTGTTCAGCTTCGCGCCCCGTCGCTCGGCGTGCCGCCGGCCTCGAGGCCGCGCTCTGCAAATCTGGTGCGTTGCTCCGCCGGCTGGTCGGCAACGTGCGCGATGACCTCGCGCGCCAGGCTCATATATGTTTCGGCGCCCGCCGATTGGGCGTCGTAGTACAGAATCGGTTTGCCGAAGCTGGGACATTCGCTCAGCTTGACGTTGCGCGGGATGACCGTCCGATAGACTTTGCCGCCGTAGTAACGCCGCGCTTCTTGGGCGACTTCGTTCGCCAGGTTGAGCCGCCGGTCGAACATCGTCAGCAGCACGCCTTCGACGGCGAGCTTCGGGTTCAGGTGTTTGCGCACGAGATCGATGGTGTGCGAAAGCTGGCTGATTCCCTCGAGCGCGTAGTACTCGCACTGAATCGGAATCAACACCGAGTCGGCCGCCGTGAGCGTATTCACGGTCAGCAGCCCCAGGCTCGGCGGACAATCGATGATGATGTATTCGTAGAGCGGCAGCACCGACTCGAGCGCCGCTTTGAGCCGTGATTCGCGCGACAGCGTCGGCACGAGTTCGACCTCGGCGCCGTTCAGCCGGCGCGCCGAAGGCACGAGGTCGAGATACGGCAGCACGTCGTGGCGAATCGCTTCTTCGATGCGCCCGTCACCGAGCAACGCCTCGTAGATCGTCGCCTCGGAATCGGCCGCCTGCACTCCCAGGCCGCTCGTGGCGTTCGCCTGCGGATCGATGTCGACAAGCAGCACGCGCCGCTCGGATGCCGCGAGGCTCGCGGACAAGTTCACCGCGGTCGTCGTCTTGCCGACGCCACCTTTTTGATTTGCAATGGCGATGACACGCGCCCGTGCGGTTCCAACTGACTCCACCCTGCGCACCCTCTCCTGGAGTTTTCGACCCGGGCCGCCGGAATCGCCAGCGCGCCGCCGGCAGTCTAGCAACTCGGCAGCACTGGGTGCGATTCGCTTCGACAACGCCAGCAGGGCCGCGCGAAGTTTCACGGGAAACAAGACGGTGAAACAAGAACGGGCGCGGACCAAGCCGGGCTGGAGTTTGGGGGGTGGTCTTCGCCGCGATGTTTCACAAGAAACAAGACGGTGAAACAGCGGCTGTCGTGAAAGGGGGGCGGGGTTGTGGGGCAGGCGGGTTGGTGAGGCAGGCGGGTTGGTGAGGCAGACGGGGTTGGTGAGGCAGACGGGGCTGGTGAGGCAGACGGGGTTGGTGAGGCAACCGGGGCTGGTGAG
>JANLSU010000064.1:0-6202 GCA_031362565.1 bacterium
AATGGCCGTGGGATCGCCAGCGTCTGCCCGGTTTCGCCGCGCCGACAGGGGGGGAAAGGTGCTGAAAAACTCAGCCCTCAAGGGGGGAAAGCATCTGAAAAACTCTGTCTGGAAGGGTCCCTAGCATCTGAAAATCGACAAACGCGAATACGGCCGCGATCGATTGGAAGCGGCTTGTGCGCGCGGACTTGCAATTGGCACGCGCTCGTACCGAGACATTGCTTCCATCTTGAAGAACGGCCTCGATCGGATTTTGCTCCTGCAGCCGACGGAGAGCGAACCACCGATCGACCACGACAACATCCGCGGCCGCGAGTACTACAAATGAGGAGGTGATGCGCCGGCACAAATGCGATGCTCGTCAGAGAACAACTTCACAAACCCGAGAGGAAGAAGAGAATGCTGACCGAACCGACGATCGAGAAACTGCGGGAGATGCGGCTCGACGCAATGGCGACGGGCTATGTCGAACAGCAGCAGAAATCGGAAACCGCGACTTTGGACTTCGATGAGCGCTTTGGGCTCCTCGTCGACGGCGAGTACCTGGCCCGGTCGAACAAGCGCCTGCGCCTTCGGCTTCGCGACGCGAAACTCAAACTCGGCCAGGCGTGCATCGAAGATATCGACTATCCAGCCAAACGCGAACTCGACAAGGGGGCGATTCGACGTCTTGCGACTTGCGCGTGGGTGCAAGAGCATCACAACATCGTCGTCACGGGGCCGACCGGCACCGGCAAGACGTACGTCGCCTGCGCGCTCGGGAATCTGGCCTGCCGCAAGGGCTACCGGACGCTGTATACTCGTGCCACCCGGCTCTTCGATGAACTCGTGCTGGCGCGAGCAAGCGGCACGTACGCGCGGCTGCTCGGGAAACTCGCCCGCACCGACGTAATCATCATCGACGACTGGGGCCTGAAGCCGATTGCCGCGCAAGAGCGCTACGATCTGCTCGAGATGCTGGAAGATCGTTACGACGCGCGATCGACGATCATGACGAGTCAGCTGCCGCCGGAGAAATGGCACGACCAGCTCGGTGAAGCGACGCTCGCAGACGCGATCCTGGACCGCGTGCTGCACGGCGCATACCGGATCGCCCTCAAAGGCCCCTCACGCCGAAAGGAGAAAGCCGAGGCCTGACCCCCGGCCCCCCGCGTCGCTCCGCTCCGACCCGGAATCGCGCTCACGCGCGATCACGCAGCGGCCCGTGGGTGTTCATCTTGGTCGGAATGGGTGTTCATCTTGGCCGGAATACGCAGTTGTCGCGCTCGCGGCGCTTCAGTTCCACGTGGGTCAGCACTCCCGTTTGTGACGGCGCCGGCGCGGTGGAGGGCGGCGTCGCGGCCGGTCGTGACGCGACGAGGTCGAATCGCAGCGGACCGCCCTGGGAAAGAATGACCGCACGCTCGACGGCGTTCTGGAGTTCGCGCACGTTGCCGGGCCAGTCGTGTGCAACAAGTTGGTTCATGGTTGCCGGCGTGATCCGGGGCCCGCGGCGGTTCATACGCTGGGCACTCTGTTTCACGAAATGCGCCACGAGTCGCGCTGAGGAATTGGGTCGAACTTGTGATCGTGACATCTTGCGTGGGCTCGAAACCTACTCCAACTGCGCAAGAACCGAAGGGATGAGCGAGGCGTCCCCATCCAGAGCATCGAACCAGGATGGAAACTGTGGTTCCCACCCGAGAGCACGAAGGCGGGAGGCATCCACTCGCTTGTGCGACCATCCACGCTTCCGGGAAACATCCGGTGCGGCGCTCGGAGGAAATGGCAGATCAAACCGGCGTGCCAGTTCATTGAACAGGGTGCGCTGCAACATCGGTGTCGAATCCGCGGCATTCAAAACCAGCCCGCGTGTGGCACCGGTATTCACCGCAAGCAGCAGCGCCCGCGCCGCATCGTCCCGGTGAATTTGATTCACCCACCGGCCATCCGGCGTCGCCGGGGGCTCGGTCCGAATATCGAGTAACGATTCGCCTGTGAGAAAATTCCGTAGAAGGACCGACCGCCCCGGTCCGTAAAGCCCCGCCAACCGGACTACGGTGCCGCCCGCAGTCAAAGTCTCAGATTCCGCGGCCCGCAAAATTCGACCGGTCTCTCTGTCCGGCTCCGCAAGCGAATCCTCATTCACCACGGAACCATCGATTTGGGGATAAACGCTGGTACTGGAGGTGAACAAAATCCTCGAGGCCGCCGGGAATGCCGCCCGCAAATTCCGCATCCCTTCCAAATACACCGCACGGTAGGCATCACTGCCCCCACCACGCCCGCTGGCCGCGCAATGCACCACCGTCATTTCCCGGGGAAGGTCCCCGGCCAACTTCAGAACAGCATCCGAGTCCGAGAGGCTTACCGCACGCGCTTGAATCCCTGCCTCCCGCAATGCCTGCGCCGATGACTCCCGCTGACAGATGCCCATCACTTCCCTGCCCCGCTCCATGGCCATCCGCGCGACGGCCTGGCCGAGATACCCGCATCCGGCGATCAGTAGTGGTGGGGCGTTCATCGTAGTTCGGATTTCCTCTGCGCGGTAATTCGTCCTTCAGGCGACGAGGTGGTGCGCCGTCTGATGCGTCAACTGAATCGCCGGAACCTGCGGGAGATTCCTGTCAGGCAAAAATTTTTCTCCGCGCATAGGAACTTTCAACCGCATCTTACCAGAAGCCGGCCATAGCTTGTGGGGCCGGGTATCCGCGAGCCTCCATGGTTTGTGCCGAGAACCGAGGGAAGATGTGCGCTCGGAAGGGATAGGAAATCACTTCACATGGCGGTGGGTGACGCCGCTTGCGAGCGCACGGTTGGGTGGCGGAGAAGTGTTGTTGGCGGCACGGTCGCGCGATTGGGGAGCGGAATCTAGGCGCCACAGGGAGTTTGCGTATCATGAACGTCGTCGGAGGTCGTGCGGTGGCCGGTTTGCGGGCGCGCTCTGGATGAGAAGGCACAGCGTCGCCCCGCCGGCCTGCGGGGCCCGGTGGTTTGAAGGTGGCTCTGAACACGAGCGGAGTCGCGATCAGGGCGGCATCCGTTTGTGTTCGGGCAGTGCGCGCGGGTCACGCCCCTTGGACCGCAGGTGCCGCAGGATGGCATGTCGCGTCGTCGCGCCGCTGTCGTTTTCACGAAACCGAACCGCGTCGTACATGCTGGGTCGTTCCTATGGCGTGACAGCGGCGCATGCAGTACGGGGTTCAGACAAGAGCTGCGAGGAAACGATACGCCGGCACGCAACGGACGCCGTTCTCGACGAAGTCGCGGTTCGAGTCCAAAACGACCTGGTAGACCCAGGGAATCCGGAGCCGGTCGCGGAAGTATGGGATTGCTGGATCGATGCGCGCCTCACTGGTCTTGGCTTCAACCGCAAACCACGGCTTCCCGCCTGTGGTGACGAGGAAATCCACTTCCCGGCCGGCGCGGTCCCGCAAGTACCAGAGCTCGACCGCATAGCCCTCACGATCCTGGAGTTCGTGACAGAACTTCAGCAGATGCAGTGCTACGAGGTTCTCGAACCGTCCGCCCGGCTTGCTCACGAGACTCCAATCCCAGAGGTATGCCTTGGGCATCTTCCGAAGGCTGCGAACCTTGGCCGAGGCAAACGGGCGGAGTCGGACCACGTGGTAGAGCCGTTCGAGAACATTCATCCAGTGGGTAAGTGCCCGGTGACTTGCTTCGAGGTCCTCGCCGAGCGCGTTGAGAGACAACGGGCTTCCGACTCTCTCGGGCAACAGGTCGGCGAGGATCTGAATGGACGAGAGATCGCGGATCGCCTCCAGGTCGCGCACGTCCTCGCGGAAGAACCGGTCGAGCCGCTCCTTCTGCCAGCGCCGTAGTGTCCGCGCGGACTGCCCGAGAAACGGCTCGGGGAAGCCGCCGTACATCAGCAGCGCGTCGAGCGTTTCCCGGCCTCCACGAGTCGGAACGGCGATCTCCTCGCCGGGTAATGGAAGCGGGTTGGCGCCATGCCGGTCGACCTCCGCACACGAGAGTGGGTGCAGCCGGTAATGGTGGTAGCGACCCTGCAACGAATCGCCACCGCGGCGGTAGATGTCCAGCCGCGCGCTACCAGTCACAAGGAATCGCAATTGGGCTCGATGCTTGTCGAACTCACCCTTGATCCAGCTCTTCCAGCTGCGCCACTTGTGCAGCTCGTCGAGCACGACGAGCGCCTTGCCGCCAGGCCATCGGGCGGCGCGGATCTCCGCACGGTCGTCACGGTTGTCCCAGTCGAAGTAGACTCCCGGACCGTGAGTACTCAAGATCCGGCGCGCAAGCGTGGTCTTCCCAACCTGGCGCGGCCCGGCGACGAACACCATCTTCGTCGCCAGGTCGGCGACAATCGGGCCTTCAACTGTGCGGCGCAGCTCCATCGGCGGATTCTACCAAAAAGCACAAAAAGTCACAACTTTTTCTGCCTTAGAGCATATTTTGTCACGTCGAGGCTTCGCGACTGCCGCCTGTTCAGCGCCGTCGCGCCGCCGGCTTCGCCGCCGGCAGTCCGACCGCGCTCGCTCGGAAGCGATCAAAGGCTTAGCGGCAGAGGCCGGAACGGTCGCCAAATCGACTATTCAGGCGGGCTCATGGTGAACAGTGCGGTGTCATATCCATTGTGCGTCAAGATGGCGAAGATCTCCCGCCGTGTGTCCTCGGCAAGCTCCGGCGTGCGAGCCAGGATCCAGCCGTACTTGCGGTCCGGGGATCCCACAATGGCCCATTGATAATCGCTGTCGAGGCCCAGAATCCAGTAGTCGCCCCAGAATGGTCACCAGCCGAGGAAGCTCACGAAGCTCACCTTGAGTTTGGCATTGCTGAGGCGGTCGACGATCTTGGCGACACCTTCGGCATTGTCAAGACTGCCGTCACCTTTGAAGCACTGGTTGATGACGGTAATCTTCCCGTCGTCGCGCAGAGAATACTGAGCTGTCGTTCCACGCGCGCATTGTTTCTGGAAGCGGTTGGGGATTCTGGCAATTTCATACCAGAGGCCGACGTAACGCTGAAGGTCGACCTTGCCGACCGTGGTGACAGGGGTCCCGGTCTCGCCGTCGGAACGGGCGGATCTGGCAAAGCCCATCTGCAGGAGGGCCAGAACAAGAAACATGAAGAGTGCCTGGCGCGTGATCGTCATCGCTCGATGGCCCCCCGTTCATTGCTGGCCCGCACGTAATCAATCTCCAGGGAGAAAGGTCCCGGTTTCTTGTCGGCGACCATGAAGACCACCTGTTGGATCCTGGCGACGTCGAGCGGCGGACTGTCGAGTAGTGTGCGGCCCCGGAATGTCGGCAGGAACTGATCGAATGGAATGAACGTGATCCGCCATTCTCCCGGGCGTGTTCCGAACAAGGACCGGTAGGCAACTCCATCGTCGGAATCGTTGGTTCGCAAGCGCAGCTGGTAGGTGCGGCCGTCACCCTTCACATGGATCTCGAGGCCTTCGAAGGCTGCGAGGTCACGTTCTCCAACCACGGCACGCACGGAAGCAAATCCACCGTTGTTCTCGAGTGATAGTTCTCCGGCAAAGAGTCCCGTCTGGTGATCGGTACGGCGAATATCACTTTGCGAGATTCCGCCCATGACGCCGTCATTCACCACGTACCACTGGCTCTGGTCAGCATCCGTGAAGTCGATGAGTCCAGCATTTTTTGTCATGGTGTCTCCCGAAGCGCAAACTTCCGAGGCTGCCAGCAGCAGCAGAACAGGCGTAAGACCAGGTTGTTCAACAGGGCTCAGCCCAGCGGCAATGGCGCGTTCCGGTCCCGAGGCGCGATTGTGGCGTCCAAGACACCAGAGAACGCCACTGTAAGAGTTCGGGTCACGTCCATCAAGTGCGTACTTGTTGTTGAGATGGACGAGCACCTCGACGGCGCGCGTCATCGCGCTGAGCATCATTCATCCGGCGAATGATGCACGCCTGCGCGCCGATCTGGAGGCATTGGTTGCAGCCCTGCCGGCCGGGCAGGCACTGATCCTAGGCGGCGCGATCGCCCCGGGCTACGCGCGCAGACTGTCGGGTCCGCGGGTGCATGTGATCTCGAACTTGATCGCTTTCCGCGACTTGCTGGGCGAGATCGAAGCGGAACGTGTCAACGAAAATGAGACAGTCTCTTTCGAATTTACAGTGCAAGCTCAGCCGGTTGTTCGTTGCCGATTTGCACGAGCCGAGGCTTGTTGATCCACACCTCCTTCGGGGGCTGCGCGACCTTGGGTGCGCCGC
>JANLSU010000088.1:0-66214 GCA_031362565.1 bacterium
GTGATGTCCTTCGGACCCACGATCGAGTTGTTGCAAGCTGCCGAGCCAACCACCATCGCGAACGCTAGAGTCGTGAATGCTTTCCGGAACATTGTTCTCGCCTCCTCGTGGGTCCGTCAGGTGGGAGATTTTCTCCGCGCCCCGCGCCGGATCCGTGTCTCTGGGGAGGTGTATTGCAGGCGCCAGGCCACACCGAAAACGACTGCCTTTGACCCTCCAATCGACTGAAAATAGGTACTTTAACTTTTCAACCCTGGGGCGTGGCGATCGCGACGGCGGCTTCGAACGCAAGTCTTGCGCGCCGATCGACGGACCAAGCCCGCAGGACTTGCGCCGCGTTACGAGATTCTCTGTCGCTCGAACGAACAACCATCGAGGCATGGCAGCGACGACCTGAAACCCAAGGTCAAGAGCCGAGTATCATTAAAGAGCGAAATGATCTTCACCCGACGGATGTCCTCCGCATGCAGACATTGCGTTGTCACGCAGTTCTTGCGGCCACAGCGGTGTGTTTGCGCCGCTCGCGGTTCGCATGTCGATTGACTTAACCATTGCGGTGCTCGCGCATTGCGCCGCAGTTGCGCAGCGCGAATCAATTGGCGCTACTTGTGCTGTAGAAGATTCCGGCGCGCCGCATTCATCGAACTGCGGCACGCACTCTTCGGATGCGCCCGCCCATCCCGGTCGTTCATCCCGATCGACGCGTCCGGTACAGCGCCACGCACTTGGCGTGGCATCTTCTAACGCTTCGTCATGGAAGCGTCCTGGAAATGAAGGAGCCTTGATCATGCGTTTTGTTTCAGTTCGAATTGTGGGCGCCATCCTTCTCATCGTCTGTGCATCGAACGCCTTCGCTCAGGTCAACGGCGGCGGCTTCGATGGAATGCCCCCCGGCCCGTACCCGGGCGGCGCGCCGAACGGTGTCGTGTCGGGCGGCGGCAGTGTGAGCGTGCAACCCGCCGGCTCCGAAACCGGAGCGCCTGGCGTCCCGCACGGCGCGGGCAATGTCTTATTGATCGACACGATGACCGGCGGCACGGCCGTCGTGCAATTCACCTTCAGTTGCCCGATTCAGCCGCACGGCATCTGTGCTGTCCGCTATGACTGGTCGGGCGCGGCCTATGGCATTGGTTCTGGCATGCGGGTCTACGTCGACGCCAACGGCCAATTCAACAACCCCGATGACATCTGGCAGCCGCCGGTCGGCCTGCCGCCGACCACGGTCTCCGGCAGCAACACCGAACACTCGGGCCCGTGCGACGCCGTGCTGCATACGCTGACATTCATCGTGCTGCCGTTCACCAAGATCTACATCGACAACTTGGTGACCGTCTGCGACGTCGGGGTCGGCACCCAAGCGACGCCTTGGGGCGAGGTGAAGCGCCTCTATCACTGAATCGCGAGATGCGCGCCGTCGTGTCTCGCGGCTGCGCTTCGCCCGGGCGTGTCCGCTTCTCCACCCTTTGCCTGCGGTGGCGATGTGGCACGCCCGGGTGTGTTTCCGTCGAGCTCGCTCAAGTCGCCGTTGCGAATCCGGCGCCGTGGTGCGCGAACGCAAACTCGCCGGGGTGGAAGATCTCGGCCAGAATCTCCGCGGATTCCACCAAGCGCGGCCCCGGACGATTGAAGTACTGGTTGCCATCGGCGAGCCACACGCGGCCATCCCGCACCGCGCGCAAGGCCGGCCAGGCGGGGTGGGCCGCGAGGGTGGCGAATTCCGTCCGCGTGCGCGCCAGATCGAACCCGCACGGCAGAACGACGATCACATCCGGGTCGGACTGCACGAGATCGTCCCACGAAATCCATGGCGCGTGCCGGCCCGGTTCGCCGAACACACTCGTGCCGCCGGCGATCGTCACGAGCTCGGGTGTCCAGTTGCCGGACGCCATGAGGGGCTCGATCCATTCGATGCATGCGACGCGCGGCCGCTCGCGAAGCCGCGCGGCGCGTTCCGCCAAGGCCTGCAGCCGCCCGCGCAATTCCGCGACGAGCCGGTCGCCACGCTCCGGAACCTCGAGCGCCCGAGCGACGCTACGGATGTCGTCCCAGACGCCAGCGAGATCCTCCGCCCGCAGGGACACGACGCGCGGCGGCACATCGAGCCACGTCTCGAGAGCGCCCGCGACATCGCGTTCGCTCACCGCGCAAACTTCACACTGGGTCTGCGTCACGATGACCTCGGGGCGCAACGCCCGGAGTTTGTCCGCGTCGACGCGATACACCGACAGCGCCTCCGAAACCAGGCTGCGCACTCGCGCATCGATCGCGCCACTCGCCAGGCGAATGTCGAACTTGGGTTCGGTACAAGACGGGAGATTGCGGACCGATGCCGGATAGTCGCACTCGTGCGACCGGCCGACGAGTGCCGGCTCGCACCCCAGCGCGCAAACAATCTCCGTGCTGCTCGCGATGAGTGAAACGACTCGCAGTGACGCCTCCCGGGAAAATGCCGGTCGTTACTCGCGCCCTACGGGATAGAGCCGCGCTTCCGAATCGTAGAACGGTGTCTGCTGGTAGAACCACTGCAGGCGCTCCCGCGGACTGGCGGCGAATGCCGGGTCCTTCTGCAGTTTGCTCTGGAATGCGGCCCGCAGTTCGGCGCTTGCCGCGAGCATGCGTTCCGCCATCGGCTCCATGATGTAGGCCTCGACATACTCGGTGGGCTGCAACACCTCGTCGAAGAAGCCCCACTGGAAGAAGGAGTCCGGGGACTCCGGCTCCAGAAGCAACATCGCGAGATCGCCAAGCGGCTGATCGACCGGCACCCGCACACTGCCGGCAACGAACGTGCGCCGCCGGCGTTCGATCGCAACGTGCGGTGTGACGTGTACATGTCCTTCGAATGGCACCGTGTCCAACTTCGCGCTCGTGATCCGATACAGTTCGCAATCGACGTCGTGGGCGGTGGCTTGGCGTTCGACACGGATGCCGTGCAGCTCCAAACGATCGGCGACCTCGCCCCACGCCGGCGGAATCCAATACGCTGCCGGGCGGCGCGCTTTGGCGGCCGGTTGGTCCTGATCGGCGACCGGGAGGTGCTGCAACTCGGGCGTCCCGAGCCATTCGACGCGCAGCCCGCCGGAAATCGGCGACGGCGTCAGGCGCGATGCGATGCCGCGATAGTCCATGAAACGCTTGCCGGGCTCCGCCGGCCACTTCCAGTCGAGCACGAGTTCCGGGGTCCGGCGGGCGCGATCCGCCGCAACGGCGCGGCGCAGCAAAGTGACTGCCTTGCACGCCGTGCGCAATGTGGTCTCGAGAAGCACATAGGTTCCCAGCACGCGCTGGTCGTACGGCTTGAGTGAGTGGTTCTCGACGAGCATCGCTGGCAAGTGCCGCGCATCGCCGTAGGCGTTCGAAAAACGCGGCTGCGCCGTCGCGTTCACCAGCCCCTTGGTACGGTCGTTGTCATCCAAAAACCAATCGAATGGCCCCGGCGTATGACCCGCGGCAGCCAGGGCGGCGCGCAGCGCCGGCGAGAGAGTGCTTTCCAGCCACGCGCTGCCGGCCGGCGACCAGCCGGCGGCACCGTTGTATCCCCACGTGATGTCGTATTGCGCGTCGCCGCCATCGGTCACATGCAAGTCGACATACAGGTCCGGATCCCAGCGCACGATCGTCTGCACCATGGCGCGCGTCTCGGGCGCGTCGAGCTTCATGTAGTCACGGTTCAGGTTGAGATTGCGCGACGTTGTCCGCCAGCCGCCCTCGGCCGGTCCACGCTGATTGATGCGCGTGAACGCCGAGAACCGTTCGTGACCGTCGACGTTGAAGATCGGCACGAAGAGCAAGTTCACTTGATCGAGCAATGGTGCAAGCCGGTGTCCGGGGGTGAGATCGCGCAGCAGCATCATGCCGGCATCCTTGCCGTCGATTTCTCCGGCATGAATCCCGGCCTGCGCCAGCACGGTGGCGCGGCCGCTCTTCTGCAGCGCTTCCGGAGTGAAGCCCACGCGGCTCGCGATCACCATCCAGAGGTCGCGCCCCTCGGGGCTGCGGCCAATGGACACCATTTCGAGTTCCGGCGCCGCGTCGCAGAGCCGGTGCAACCACGCAACGGTTTCGTCATAGCGCGGCGTCGTGACAAAGCCGCTCTTCTCGCACGGCGTGATCCACGGATCGCCGGCCACGGCAACGAGGGCGCGGCTCGCCCCATTCCACGGCCGGGCTTCGGGGAGCGCAGCCGTGCCGGCCGCCGAAGTTGCGGCGCTCGCCCGGCTACCGCCCGCGACAGGCAGTGCCAGAACCAACGTAGTGCCGATGCACGAAGCCCAGGTCCGGACGGTCATCCAAGACAACATCGCGATTTCTCCCGCATTGCGCCGACGACGAGGTAGACCGGGACAGTGTACACATCGGCCCCACGTTCGCGCTGCGGCGTTTCTGCGGAGACTGGCATGATGCTCGCGTGCTCTTCCAACGTTATGGCCCTGCCCGAGATGACGGCGCTGAAGATTCGCGGCCTCCGTCCGCTCAGCACTTCCGCGGTGCGACTGATGGATTTGCTGCGCAACGAACGAGCGACGATTGCCGACCTCTTGCTGTTGGTTGCCGACGATGTGGCGCTGTCGACCAACCTGCTGCATATCGCCAACACCGCGTACTACCGTGGTTCGGATCCCGTGACCTCGTTGCACCGGGCGTGCGTGCGCCTGGGGCGCCAAGGCGTGTACAAAGCCGCCGTTGGGATGTCTTTGCGCGGCGTCTTGCCGCCGATTCTTCCCGGCTATCAAGTCAGTTCGGAAGCCTTCATGCAGCACAGCGTCGCGGTCGCGGTCTTGGCGGAGCACTTGGCGCGCGAGACGCCCGGCGCCGACCCCGACGAGGTCTTCACGGCGGGCTTGCTGCACGACGTAGGCAAGCTCGTCGTCGGCCAGTTTTTAGCCGAGAAGCAAGAAGAGATGTCAGGCCGGATGGCGACCGGGACCGAATCGATCCAGGAAATCGAAGTGGCGGTCCTGGCGCTCGACCACTGCGAGATCGGCGATGAGATTGCCGCCCGCTGGCGTCTGCCAGACGCGACGCGGGCGGCGGTGCGCTGGCACCACGCACCGGAAAACGCCCCGTCGCCGCGCGAACGGCACGTGGCCACCCTGGTTCACCATGCAGATGCAGTAGCCCATCTGATGGGGTACGGAACGGGAATCGGCGAACTCCTGCACCGGCACACCGCGGCGACACCACCGGCGATCTCCGAGGAACAGGCGGAACTCCTTATGGGCCGGTCGCTCGATGCGATCGTCGAGTTTGCCGGCGCGATCAATGCCGCCCGGCTCTGACATCATCAAGATGAAGTACGTCGCACGATCTTGCGGTGTCTGGGAGGACGGCTGATGGCACCTGTCTTGCTGATGCCGCTCGCAACTCTCTGTCGCGATTCAAAGAGACTCACAGCCAAGGGCGGAGGCAGCGTGGATACGGTCACCAAGCCAGCCGAGGCCGGCACTCCAGCCGCACCGCGGCCGGAATACTCGATCACCGTCTCGATGGCCGACCTGCAGGTCTGCAACGATGACGTGGCGGTGCTTGCCGCATACGCCCTCGGATCGTGTATCGGCGTCGCGGTTTGGGATCCGACGAACCACGTCGGTGGAATGATGCACGTCATGCTGCCGTCCTCCCAAACGGGCGGCTCCAGTGGCTGGGCTCGCCCGGCGATGTTCGCCGATACCGCCGTTCCGCTGCTCGTGGGACGTCTCGTGCAACTCGGCTGCACGCCCGAAAATCTCGTGGCCAAGATCGCGGGCGGCGGGCAATTGCTCGCCGAATCCAAGCAGCTCGCAATCGGCAGCCGCAATGTGACCGCTGTACGCGCCGCATTCGCCACCCTGCAGATCGCGGTCAGCGGTGAGGACGTCGGCGGCACCAAGTCGCGCAGCCTCAAGATGCACCTTGGCACCGGCCGCGTCGTCGTGTCATCGGCGGGCGAGGAGACGAACCTATGATCTCGGCCAAGGACCTCGTTTCCCGCATTCGCACCCTCCCGCCGCTCTCGGGTGCGGTCGTCCGCCTGTTGGAAATGACCAAGAACGAAGCGACGACCACCGAGCAACTTGAGCGCGTCGTGAACACCGATCCATCGCTCACCGCGAATCTGCTGCGCGTCGCCAATTCGGCCTACTACCGCGGCGCCTATCCGGTGTCGGCGGCACGGCCGGCGATCGTCCGCCTGGGGACGCGCGGCGTTTACGAAATCGCCGTCGGCCTGTCGCTTCGCAACACGCTGCCGCCGCAGATTCCCGGCTACGCGACCGATGCGGCGAGTTTCATCCGTCACGGCGTCGCCGTCGGCGTGCTCTCGGCGCGCCTGGCGCGCGACGTCCAGGGCATCGACCCGGACGAAGCGTTCACGATGGGATTGCTGCACGACATCGGCAAGCTCGTCGTGGGAACCTTCTTGGCGACCGAAGCAGCGCGTGCCGGCGACTGTCTGCTCGACCAGAATCTGTCGTTCGAGGACATGGAGCGCGAGGTGCTCGGCACCGACCACTGCGAGGTGGGATTCGAAGTCGCGCGCCAATGGCACCTGCCCGAGGCCGTCGCCATCGCGGCACGTTGGCACCACACCCCGACGGCAGCGCCCGACGCCGCGGCGCAGCGCATCGCGTCGGTCGTGCACGTCGCAGATGCGCTGGCGCATCTGCTCGGCCACGGCGAGGACGCAGGGGAATTGCGGCGCCGGCTCGATACCACGGTGCCCGATCAACTCGGGTTGCGCGAAGAACAGCTCGAAAGCCTGGCCGGAAGCTCGCTCCTCGCCATCCAAGAGCTTTCGGACGCCCTCCAAACAACGGTGGCCTGAAAACCGGCGCCCGCGTCCCTCCCAGCCGTCGCCCACCAGCCCCGCTCACGCCTCGAAGCCCCGGCTCGCGCCTCGAGACGGCGCCCTGGGGCTGACTTGCGCTCCAGGTGCACGGATCGATAGACTGCCTCCGAAGCCGTCCCTCTTTCCCCTTTGGAGTGGTGCACACATGACACCGCAGACCCTGTGCCGCGCTTTGCTGCGCGCCGCAACCACCGCGGTTTTGTTCACAGGCACGCCGGCCCTCGCCGCCGCGCCCAAGCAGGTTCCGCAGTACACCATCGAGGATTTCCTCGCGACGACCAACATGAACGGCGCCAATTTTTCCCCGGACGGCACGAAGATTCTGGTCAACAGCGACGCCACGGGCGTGTTCAACGCCTACGCGGTCCGCGTCGCGGGCGGAGAGCCCAAGCAACTCACCACTTCGACGACCAATGCCATCACGGCGCGCGCCTACTTCCCCAACGATGAGCGCTTTCTGTACGCCAGCGATCAAGGCGGCAACGAGCTGACTCATCTCTTCGTGCAGGCAATCGATGGCACGTCGCAGGACATCACGCCCGGAACCGAGCTGAAGGCCGACTTCGTGGGCTGGGCGCACGACAAGAAGAGCTTCTTCATCACGACCAACGAGCGCGACAAACGCTATTTCGACTTGTACGAAGTCGAGCCGGAGCACTTCGGGCGTACGTTGGTGCTGCAGAACGACGAGGGCTACGATGTCGCGGCGATTTCGCGCGACAAACGCTGGCTGGCACTCGGCAAGATCGTCACCGACCACGATACCAACGTGTACCTGTACGATCGCGACACCAAGGCCGCCAAGCTCATTACCGAGCATACCGGCGAGGAAAGCTGGCAGGCGCAGGACTTCGCGCCGGACGGCAAGAGCCTCTATTTGACGACCGACCATGAGAGCGAGTTCGCTCACCTGGTGAAATACGACGTCGCGTCGAACGCCATCGAGGACGTGGAGAAGCCGGCTTGGGATGTCCAAAATGCCTATTTTTCGCACAGCGGCCGCTACCTCGTCGTGGGTGTCAACGCTGACGCGCGCACCGACTTGCACGTCTACGATGCCACGACCAAGCGCCCGGTGCGCCTTCCGAAGCTGCCGGCCGGCGACATCACGGCGTTGCGCATTTCGGATGACGACAAGAAGATGGCGTTCTACCTGAACGGCAGCCGCTCGCCCAGCAACCTGTATGTGTGCGATCTGGGCGGCGGCGACGCCAAGCAGCTGACGCAGAACCTGAGCCCGAAGATCGATCCCGAAGCACTGGTCGAAGCCAAGGTCGTGCGCTTCAAATCGTTCGACGGGGTCGAGATTCCGGGCATCTTGTACACGCCACAGCAAGCCCAAGGCGGCAGCAAGCTGGCGGCCCTGGTGAGCGTGCACGGCGGCCCCGGCGGCCAGTCGCGGGTCGGCTACAGTGCACTGACTCAGTATCTGGTGAATCATGGGTACGTGGTGTACGCCATCAACAACCGGGGCAGTTCCGGATACGGCAAGACGTTCTTCAAGCTGGACGATCGCAAGCACGGCGAGTCGGATCTCGACGACTGCGTCGCGAGCAAGAAGATGCTGATCGATACCGGCGCCGTCGATCCGAATCGCATCGGGATTATGGGCGGCAGCTACGGTGGATACATGGTGTTGGCGGCGCTTGCCTACCGGCCGCAGGAATTCGCCATCGGCGTCGACCTGTTCGGGGTCGCGAATTGGCTGCGCACTCTGGAGAGCATCCCAAGTTGGTGGGAATCGGAGCGCAAGGCTTTGTATGCGGAGATCGGCGATCCGACGACCGATAGCGAGTACCTGAAGCGCATCTCACCGCTCTTCCACGCCAAGGACATTCAGAAGCCGCTGCTCGTCCTGCAGGGCGCCAACGACCCCCGCGTGCTGCAGGTGGAATCGGACGAGATCGTGGCCGCCGTCAAGGCCAACGGCGTGGCGGTGCAATACATCGTCTTCCCCGACGAGGGCCACGGCTTCCGCAACAAGAAGAACCAGCAGCAGGGGTACAAGGCCGTTCTCGACTTTTGCGATACCTACCTGGGTGCGATCGCCAACGTCGACCGGCGCTGAGAGCGTCTTCCACGATCGGAGCCTGAATGCGCGCCGTGAACAAGGCGAAGCTGGCCGGACTAGGCGTCGTGCTGCTCCTGGCAGCGTGGTTCGGTAACCCGAACTGCGACTGGGACAAGTACGACGTGCGCGTCACCGACAAGCAGGTCAAGAAGATGGGTGACACCGACACCTATCTCGTGTTTACGGTCGACGCCAAAGGCGAGCCGCACGTGTTCAAGGACGTCGACACGAAGCTGTTCGCCAAGTTCAACTCGTCCGATCTGTACGCCAAGATGGAGACGGGACGCTGGTACCGCGTCAAGACCGTGGGCTGGCGCTGGGGCATGAAGTCCTGGTACGAGAACATTCTCCGCGCCGACCCCATCCCGCCGCCGGCGAACGCGCCCGCCAACTGACCGGGCTGCGACGGCCGTGGCCGGACTTTGCTCCGGCCGCGGCCGACACGGCGTTACAATCGTTGCCATTGCCGCATCCTTGACCTATAATCTCGCGTACATCCCCCTCCCAGTTGCACCCAGTGGGCGCTTGGCCCCGGTGTTTGTCTCTGAACCTTGCTTGGGAGGCTTGGTTATGCGTCGCTCCACGCACTACCGCCTTTGGGTTTGCCACCGGCCCGCGATTCTCGCCGCCGGTGTCGCAGTCGCAGCCGCGTTCCATGCGAGTTCCCCGGCGTGGGCCGTCGCGCCGGTGGTTCGCCACGAGATTACCAGCACAACATCCGCAATCGATGCCGCTGGAATGACCGGTGATCGGGGTCCGAGCAAGGCGCTCGACGACACGACTTGGATCGCCGATTGGTCCTTCGACGGGCCGGGCGGCACTTGCGTCAGCGCCGGTTGGACCGCGTACGACGCGTACGTCCAGAACGACGGATCCAACTTCTGGGTGATCGACAATCGCTTCAGCGGCACCTGCGGCAGCAGCAAGGCATCGGTGCTCAGCAAGCACGACCTCTGCTGGCCGCATGACGGGTACGGCAACGACTGGGACTACTCCATCGTGCTCAAGTACCAAGCTCCAGCCACCCTCTCCTTCGATATCCTGTACGACACCGAGCCGGGCTATGACTTCGTCACGGTCGAGACCGATTCACTGGGGCTGTCGGAAGCGCGCCTCGACCTCTGCGCCCATCCGACCGCCAAGGCCGCCGACCTGCGAAAGGAATTGCTCTCGCTCGACGGACTGAGCGGTGGATGTGTGCACATCGGACCCGTGACGCTCACCAACTTCGGACCTGGCACGCACGAGGCGTACATCCGGTTCGCGTCGGACACCGGTTATTCGGACCAAGACGACGGATATCCGACTTCCCTCCACGCCGCCGCGGCGATCGATAACATCGTCATGACCGGCCCTCTATCGTATTCGGAGGGCTTCGAGGCGGCGCTGAATCCCAACGTGCAGTTGCTCAATACGGGCAACGCGCAACATTTCTGTGCGGCGCCGTGGTGGCGGCTCTTTCCGCACGTGACCGACAACGACAAATGCACCGAAAACCTGACGTGTGCTTGGCTCGACTCGGATCCGCTCCGGATCGCGTTCGACCCGTCGATGACATTCGGGCCGGCGCAGGCCGTCATCCACAACTGGCTCGACGACGTGCTCGTGAGTCCATGGGTGAGCCTCGCGTCGACACCAGGGGCGGCAGGCACGGTGCTCTCCTTCCGGCGCTTCGGCGGCAACCTCGTTTCCCGCGGTGACATCGTCCAGGGTTGGCGTGTGCGGACCCGGCTTCGCCGCGCCAACACCGACACCCCGGCGCCGGGAGATTCGATCGACTGTACGACGGCCTGGGGACACGCGCACCAGTTCAGCTCCCTGGACAGCTTCCAATGGCTGACCTTCGTCAACGACATGACGCCTTTTTTCGCGCCGTCGGGCCGCGAGATCCAAGTGAGTTTCCGGAATACCGATTTCCAATTGCTGGTCGGTTTGCCGGCGCCTTCGACCCTCAATCCGGGACCCGGTCCTTACATCGATCGCGTGCGGATCGGGCGGCGCGTGCTCACGGGTCCGGTCTTCAACGAGGGCATCGACGCCCGCACCCAGGCGCAGGATGCGTTTCCGACGGTGCGGAACTCGATGGCACCTGGCGAGCATTTCTCGCCCGACGGTTCCAACCGGTTCGGGACCTGTGCCTTCTCGGCCGGCCAAGACGTGGGGATCAATGGGTGCTGCTCGAGTCTCGTCACCGGCGACTCGATCACGCTCGATCAAGTCGTCGACGCACGGAATGCGGGTGGCGTTGCGTCGGTGCGCTTCTATGGCGCGATCACCAGCGGCCCGCACTATGGCAAGGCGCCGGTTCCGTACACGGTAGGCGCCAATGGGTTCTTCCAAGTGAACGCCGATAGTGCGCGCGGCCTGGCCGGTACGGTGATCGCCAACCGCTGGTTCGTGGACGTGGACGACACCTACTTTCGAGGCAGCGATGTGCTCGAGTACTTCTGGGCGGCGACCGACAACAGCGGCGGCTTCGCGTCCGATCCGCTGGGCTTGACGGCATTGCCCGCCTCGGTGGCAGCCGCCGAGACGGTGACCGGGGGATTGCTCGAGGTCAATTTCTTGCCGTCGATCAATTGGAGCGCCTCCTACCTGGCACGAATCGCCGCCGATGCGCACGGGGATCTCGACCCGACGCCGGCAGAACTGGCTCAATCGACGCAGAAGAATTGCATCTTGTACGTCCAGAAGGCGAACAGCCGGCGTCGTAGTGGCATCATCAACCGTACGTCGTTCATGTACACGCTGCATTTTCAACAGCTCTTCGACGTCTATGACGTGCAGGGGTACGGCAACACGAACAATGCGCTCGGCAGCCGCGCCAACGTCGGGCAATGCAGCGGGTATGCGCTCATCATTCAAGATGACGGGCGGTCGACACTGACACCCAATGTGCCGGAGGGTCTCAACACCGACAGCGAGAAGATCAACCAGGCGCAGTGGTACCGCGACTACTTGGCGCAGGGCGTGAGCGGACTCGTTGGCTCTGCGACGCTGTGGATCATGGGCGAGAACACGGCATTCGAGAAAGCGTCGAATCCGTTGTTCGCGGTCGACATGGGACTGGCGGGGGTCGTCACAGATCAAGCCCTCAGCGTCAATCCCGACGTGCAGGGCAGTGCTTCGTTCACGTGGGCAAACGGTGGGGTGACGAATTTCGTCGGCGACAAATTCAGCCTCAATGGCGGCTGCCCGGCAGTTCGTGCCTACGACGGTGCAACGGCCGCCGGAACCGCCGTCGTGACCCACAATTATCGCTCGGGCCCGACGACGGGCACCGGCGCCATCGTCATGAACAAGAACTCGGTGCTCAAGTGGAATACGGTGTGGATGGGATTCGGTTGGGCGGACATCCGGGACGCCTTCAACAGTCCCCCCGGACAGCCGGCGGGGGCGCTGATGACCAAGGTTCTCAGCCAGTCGCTGCCATTCCAATGCATTGTTCAAATGCATACGGACAGCGGCGAAGACCCCGAGACCGCCGTGCCACGGGTGACGGCACTGCATCAGAACGTCCCGAACCCATTCAACCCGGCGACCCGGATCACCTTCGACCTGGCGCAGGCGGGGCCTGTGAAGCTGCAGGTATTCGATGTCGCCGGGCATTTGGTGCGGACACTCGTCGACGGCACGCTCGCGGCCGGGCGCGGCCATCAAGCTGCGTGGAACGGCCTCGACGAGTCCGGCCATCGGGCGTCGAGCGGCGTGTACTTCTACCGGCTCACGGCCGGTGAATTCACCGCGACGCGTAAGCTGGCGTTGCTCAAATAGATGCAGTGGGACGGCGCCGGTCGAGTCCCAGGCGCCGCCTGCTCCAAGCTCAGCTTGACGCTGGCCGGTGCGCGGAGGACACTCCGCGCATCGGCGCTTTTTGAGCTTGGAGTGGACTGGCGTGTATCCCGAGAACGACACCCGGGTGCTGGCAACGTTGACGGCACGCCTGTTGGCGCAGCTCGCCGACACGGGCGCCGCCTTCGTCCTCATGTTCGTGCTGGTCTTCACCGTCGTGTTCTCGGCCAGCATCGTCGCATCGCCCGGCCAAGTGTTCCTCGCTTTCGCCGTGACAATGGCGTGCGTCGCTTGCATGGCGTACGTGCTGCTCTCCGACGGTTTGCCGGGCGGCCGAAGCCTGGGTAAGAAGCTGCTTGGAATCGAAGTCATCCACGCGACGACCGGGCGCCCGTGCACGTACGGTCAGTCGCTCGTTCGCAACTTGGTGTTGTCGTTTTTGGGCCCCATCGACTGCCTGTTCATCTTCGGTGGGCGGCAGCAGCGCCTTGGTGATCGCGCCGCGCAAACCATCGTGGTGTTGACGCAGGTGCGAGAAGCGTTGACGGGCTTCGCGCCCCAGAGCGCGGCGCTCGGCGCCGCCTGGAGTGCGCCGTCGCGGCCGCTGGAACCACCGGTGTACACCGGCAGTGTCGCGGCGCCGCTGTCGAGACCCGCCGGCTTCAGTGCGCCACCGCACGGAACCCGCGCGCCGGTGCCGGCCCCTCCCGGGGGCGGCCGGCAGGCTGACGAAACCACGAATCCACTTGCCGCCAGCCCCACGAAGGAGCCGGCGGCGGGCAAGCGCGACGACTGGATCCCCTTCTGATCGCGATGCGAGGAACGCCAATGGTTGCTGGAATGCCGGCGGGCCGAGTACCGGCGCGCCATTCGCGTCCGCATTTTGACGCTCGTTGGCCTCGTCTTGGCCGCGGTCGCGGCAGTCGCGTTGTTCACGCGCCGCGGTTGATGCAATGCGTCCGGTCTTACGCCTACTTGAGCAGCACCATCTTGCGGGACGCACTGAACGCCGGCGCATCGAGCCGGTAGAAATAGATGCCGCTCGCGACCCGGGCGCCGGAGTCGTCGAGGCCATCCCATGAAACCTTGTAACGCCCGGCGGGGCGCGCTTCGTTGACAAGAGCGCGCACCTGGCGGCCGCCGACGTCGAAGACGCGGAGCGCGACAGCGCCACGGGCTGCGAGATCGAACCGGATCTCGGTCACCGGGTTGAATGGATTCGGTACGTTGGGATGCAGCGCAGTCACGGCCGGCAGCGCGCCGGTCGTTGGGTCGCCGCCGACACCCGTCGTGGGCGATTGCTGGCAGGCCGGCGGCACCACGCCATTCAAGATCTTGGTTGCGAGATCGAGTTCCGGCGTCCCCGGCGCTCCCGAGTCGCGGATGTCGAACCAGCCGAAGCCCATCCACACGGTGTTCCAGTGCAGCGCCGTGTTCTTGTTCATGACAATCGCGCCAGGACCGGTCGCCGTACTCGACCGATACTTGTGTGTCACTACCGCCGTTCCCGAGGCACTTGCACCGTCATAGAACCGTGCGGACGGACAACCACCTTGCAGGGTAAAAACGTCGCCGGTGAAGTTCGTCACCCCGCCACTGGCCCAAGTGAAAGATGCGCTGCCCACGACCTCAGGGTTCACTGCCACCGCCTGGTCATTCACGATGCTCGTCAGGCCCATGTTGTTCGTGAACAGTGGGTTCGATTGTTTCTGGTAGACCGTATTCTCGCCCAAGAGCCACACCGTCGCAGTCCCCGCGAGTCCGCCAACGCCCTGCGCCAAGTAGTCGCGGTACCACCCCGCCTGGTCGATCTTGTTGTCGTTCCAGATGAGACCATCCGGCACGTTCGGAACCAGACTGGACCGGCCGTCGTCCTGAATGATCAGTGCGTAACCGGCGCATTGCGCCACGTTCGCCCGGCCACCGAGTTGGTTGTTCGTGTTGCCGTAGCCTTGCACGTCGTACACGTCGTAGTGGCCCGCGTAGCCCAGCCGGTCCAGCGTATACATGAACGCCGTGCGCTGGGTCGCCCCCGTGCGCCGCGCCGAATTCGATTTCTGGAAGTAGAGAAGGCAATTCGCCTGGCTCGAGTTCGCGACTTCGGCGGGCGTTGGATCGAGGTCGCCGTGCGCATCGGCTGCAATCCGTGCCCGGTAGACCGGATCCCAGTTGATGACCGGCAAGTAAGCCACTTCGCGCAGGCCATCGGTTGCGACCTCCGCTGCCCCGACCGAGGCCGGCAGTGCCACCAAACCGGTTGGGCTCGAGGTAAAACCGCCCGCGATATCAGTCGCGGCCCAGAAGTAGTCGAGCTGGTCACCACCTCGGAAGTATGTGTCGTCCAAATCCACGCACCAGCGGTTCGCAACCACCGCACCCAAGGAATTCCGGGCGCTGTCCGCCGCGACGGCAAAGAACCCGTTTCCGCCCACCGTGTATGGCGCGGGGGCCTTGCCCGCATGCGGGCCAGCGACAATCGCGCCATAGAACTGCACGGAAGCCACGCCACCGGCACCGCGCGCGTCGACGACGCTGTTCAAGTAGATCGAGTCGCCGGTGATCAATCGTGAGGTGGTATTTCCAATCCCCAGGTCGGCGGCATCGGAAAAGGCGCACGTGCCGAAGCGGTTGGAACCATCCGGCGAGAAGTGCTGACCTGGCGTGATCGAGTTTTGAACGGTTGAAAATGCATCCTGCGCCTGGGTACGTGCGTCGCTCCCGACATCGATTGCCGGGCCCGTGAGGATGCGCCGGCCGATCCGAACGCGGTCGTTGTACGGCCCCGGCCCGGGGTTGAAAGAGCCGGGTCCCAGAGATCCAACCAAGTACTGGAAATCCACATTCCGGAAGCTGACTTGGAGCTCCTTCGCTGTCGGGGTGAAATTCGCGGTCATGTCGAACGCCAACGTCACCCACGTGAAGGACCCCAGGGAATTGAACTGGTTTGCGTGACCCCACGTGCTGATACCGTCGATCGAGTCGCCCGGCGCGGGGGTGTCCGAATTGTCGACCTTTGCCTTCGTACGCACCCGCCAGCCTTGGGTGATGTCGCCCTGCCCGAAAGGGTTGCCGCCAAAACGCCGGAACGTGAGGATCGCGCCGGTCGCACCGTGGACCGACCCGAGACTCACCCATGGACTGACGAAAATGTCGTCGAGCCAGTTGTGGACGACTGCACGGCCAGGAGCAAAGGCCATATCTGGAAGGAACGCCGGCCGGAGCGGATCTGTCCCCAGCCACGCACACGTCGCGTCCTCGGTACATTTGTCGTTGTCGGTGATATGGGAGAACAGGCGCACCCAGGGCGCGGCACAGAAGTGCTGTGTGTTGCCTGTATTGAGCAACTGCGCGTTAAGATTGAGCGCCCCCTCGAAGTTCTCTGAATACGCGAGCGGACCCGTCACGACGATGTTGTCGATCACCAGGGCGGCGTGGAGTGCAGTCGGGTAACCGCCATCCTCGTCCGAGTCTGCGGTGTTCGACGCGAACCGGATGTACACTTCGTGCGTCCCGGGTCCGAAGTTGGTGAGGGCCACGGGTCCGATGTGCTGACATCCACCGCTCGTTCCGGTGAGTTCGAGCAGTGTCGTTCGCATTCTTGCCGTAGACGAGATCGGGCTCGAAGGCGGATCGAGGCACAGATCGAGGCGTGTCTCGGACAGCCCCAGTGAGTCGGTTTCGACGGTGACGAAGTCGGCGCCCGCCTCGCTGTCATAGAGCGCGTCAAACGCGAGCGTGGCTGGAGCTTGATACTTCAGCACGATTGAATAGTCCCAGTAGTTGCCGTAGCCGTCACGCGCCCAACAAAGGTCGTGCTTGCTGAGCACCGCCGCCTTGCTGATGCCGCAGGTCCCGGCGAAGCGGTTGTCGACCGTCCAGTAGTTGGATCCGTCGTTCAGAATGTGGTTGTCGTACTTGACCCAGCCCGCGTCGGTGCAACCCCCGCCCGGAGCGTCGAACGTCCAGTCCGCGATCCAGACGGTGTCTCCCAGCGCCTTGTCCGCCGTCGACGGAGCCTGCGGACTGCCTATCACATCCACTTCGCCAATCTCGGGCGAGTATTCGGCATGCTCGGCGGGAAGCGCGGCGAGAGCAACGCGGGCCGGCGCCAGGAGACACGCGAGCAGTGCGCCAGCACTCGACCCGCGCCACGCTAGGGTTCTGGCTCTGTGACTTGTCGGAGTGTGCACGGAGACATCTCCTTCGCCGTGGTCGCCTCGCCGGGTCTGGCCCCCGCCCGGCGCGCGCTGACGACTACTTCAGCAGCACCATCTTGCGAGACGCGCTGAACGCCGGCGCATCGAGCCGGTAGAAATAGATGCCGCTTGCGACCCGGGCGCCGGAGTCGTCGAGGCCGTTCCACGAGATCTTGTAACGCCCGGCGGGGCGCGTTTCGTTGACGAGGACGCGCACCTGGCGGCCACCGACGTCGAAGACGCAGAGCGCGACTGCGCCCCGGGCTGCGAGATCGAACCGAATCTCGGTCACCGGATTGAATGGATTCGGGACGTTAGGATGCAGTGCGGTCACGGCCGGCAGTGCGGCAAGCGTTGGATCGCCGCCCACACCGGTCGTCGGTGATTGCTGGCACGCGACCGGCACCACGCCGTTCAGAATTTTGGTCGCGAGACCGAGCTCCGGCGTGCCCGGCGCCCCCGTGTCGCGGATGTCGAACCACCCGAAGCCCATCCACACCGTGTTCCAGTGCAGGGCCGTGTTCTTATTCATGACGACCGCGCCGGGGCCGGTCGTCGTACTTGACTGGTATTTATGGGTCACCACGGCCGTCCCCGAAGCGCTGGCACCGTCGTAGACCCGCACGGACGGGCAACCACCCTGCAGTGTGAACGTGTCGCCGGCGAAATTCGTCACGCCGCCACCGGCCCAGTTGAATGACGCGTTGCCAACGACATCTGGGTTCACCGCCACCGCCTGGTCCGTCACGATGCTGGTCAGGCCCATATCGGTCGCAAAGAACGGGGTTCGTCGCCTTCTGGAACGCCGTGTTTTCGCCCAAAATCCACACCGTGGAGGTGCCCGCGACTCCACCACCGCCCTGCGCCAAGTAATCGCGATACCACTGCGCCTGGTTGATCTTGTTGTCGTCCCAGACGATGCCATCCGGAACGTTTGGAACTAGACTCGAACGGCCGTCGTCTTGAATGATCAGGGCGTAACCGGCACATTGCGCCGGCGTTGCGCGGCCGCCAAGTTGGTTGTTGGTGTTGCCGTAGCCCTGCACGTCGTACACATCATAGTGACCCGCGTAGCCCAGACGGTCCAGCGTGTACATGAACGACGTCCGTTGTGGGAGCCCCGTGCGGCGGCCTGAGTTCGATTTTTGGTAGTAAAGGATGCAATTCGTCTGGCTCGAATTCGCGATCTCACCGGGAGTAGGATCGAGGTCGCCGTGTGAATCGGCCGCAATCCGCGCCAGGTAGCCCGAATCCCATTGAATCGTCGGCAAATACGTCACTTCGCGCAGGCAATCGGCGATGCGCGCCGCAGCGACCGATGCAGGCAGTCCGGACAGGCCTGCCGGGCTCGAGGCGAATCCACCCGCGTTGTCGGTCGCGGCCCAGAAATAGTCGAGCTCGTCGCCACCGCGGAAGTACGTATCGTCCACGTCCACGAACCAGCGATTCGCCACGACATTACCGAGATTGTTGCGAGCGCTGTCCGCCGAGATTGCAAAGAACCCATTGCCGCCGACCGTATACGGTGCAGGCGCATTGCCCAGGTGCGGACCAGCGACGATCGCGCCGTAGAACTTGACGCTCGCAACTCCACCGGCGCCACGACCGTCGAGCACGTTCTGCAACAAGATCGAGTCGCTGGTGATCAGGCGCGACGTCGTATTGCTCGTACCGAGGTCGCTCCCTCCCGAAAAGGCGCAGGCACCAAAGCGGTTGGCGCCGTCGGGCGAGAAGTGCTGACCCGGCGTGATCGTATTCTGCGCCGTCGCAAACGCATCCTGCCCCTGGGTACGCGTGTCGATCCCAACGTCGATGACAGGACCGCTGAGGATGCGGCGTCCGATCCGGATGCGGTCGTTGTACGGGCCGGGGCCCGGGTTCAGTATCAACGGCGGAAGTACGCCCGAAATCAGTTGTAAGTCAATATTCCCTAAGCTGACTTGAATCTCGCGCGCGGCTGGGTTGAAGTTCGCGGTCATGTCGAACAATGCTGTCGTCCATGAGAAGCTTCCGAGCGAGTTGTATTGGTTGGCGTGTCCCCACGTCCCAACACAGTCAATCGAGTCGCCAGGCGCCGACGTATCCGTGTTGTCGACTTTGGTCCTCGTGCGCACTCGCCAGCCCTGAACGATATCACCATTGGCCAGGGGATTCCCGCCGAGACGCCGGAACGAAAAGATCGTACCACTGGCGCCCGGGGTCGACGCCAAGCTCACCCACGGGCTCACCACAATCTCGTCGAGCCAGTTGTGAATAACCGCCCGCCCAGGACCAAATGCCATATCCGGAAAAAACGCGGGGCGAAGGGGGTCGGAATCCAACCATGCGCACGTGATGTTCTCGCTGCACTTGTCGTTGTCCGTGATGTGCGAAAGCAGCCGCCACCACGGCGCAGCGCAGAAGGATTGGGCGTTGCTGGTGTTGAGCAACTGCACATTGGCGCTCAGCGCGCCCTCGAAGTTCTCGGAATACGATAGCGGGCCGGTCATCACAATATTGTCGACGACCAGCGCGGCGTTGTTCGCGGTTGGCCAGTTGCCATCTTCATCCGAGTAACCGGTGTCGGACAGGAATCGAATGTAGACTTCGTGCGTCCCCGGGCCGAAGTTGGTGAGCGCCGCAGGTCCGATGTGAATGCATCCGCCGCTAGCCCCGCTGAGATACAACAGTGTCGCCCGAAATTCCGGCGGACCGTCGAAGCGCGGGTCACCAGTACCGCACAAACGGAAGCGGGCCTCGGACAGGCCCAGCGAGTCGGTTTCGAGGGTGATGTAGTCGTAACCTGCCTCACTGTCGTAGAGCGTGTCGAACGCAAGCGTGGCCGGTGCCTGGTACTTGAGGACAATCGAATAGTCCCAGTTGTTGCCGTAGCCGTCTCGCGCCCAACAGAGGTCGTGCTTGCTCAATACCGCAGCCTTGCCGAATCCGCACGTCGCCGCGAACCGGTTGTCGACGGACCAATAGGTAGACCCATCATTCTTGACGTAGTTGTCGTGCTTGACCCAACCGGCGTCGGTGCAGCCCCCACCCGGGGCGTCGAACGTCCAGTCGGCGATCCAAACCGTGTCCCCCAGCACCTTGGCAGCGGTGAGCGGCGCCTCGGGATCCCCGATCGCATCCACTTCGCCGACTTCCGGCGTGTGTTCCAGCGGTTCGGCAGGGTGCACGGCAAGAGCGTCCCTGGCAGTCGCGAGGAGACACCAAGCGACAGCCACGTGGAGCAAGGCGGCGATTCGGTCCCGGCCGCACATCCGTCCGCGCATGCGAAGGCCCCTTTCACAACGAACCGCGTAGCCCGGCGCCGCTGGCACGACGCGCCGAATCCACGACTATTTGAGTAGCACCATCTTACGTGAGGCGCTGAACGCCGGCGTGTCGAGCCGGTAGAAATAGATGCCGCTTGCGACACGGGCACCCGCGTCGTCGAGACCGTTCCAAGAAGCTCTGTAACGCCCGGCGGGGCGCGTTTCGTTCACGAGAGCGCGCACTTGGCGGCCGACGACGTCGAAGACGCGGAGCGCCACCGGGCCCCGAATCGCAAGGTCGAAACGAATCTCGGTCACTGGATTGAACGGGTTCGGCACGTTGGGATGCAGCGCCGTCACGGCTGGCAGCCCGTCGGTCGTTGGGTCTCCACCCACACCAGTCGTCGGAGACCGCTGGCAGCCGACCGGCACCGCGCCGTTCAGGATTTTCGTCGCGAGAGCGAGCTCCGGAGTGCCCGGCGCTCCCGTGTCGCGGATGTCGAACCAACCGAAGCCCATCCACACCGTGTTCCAATGCAGCGCCGTGTTCTTATTCATCACGATCGCACCGGTCCCGGACGTCGTGCTCGAACGGTAGTTGTGGGTCACGACGGCAGTCCCCGAAGCGATGGCTCCGTCGTAGAGCCGCACGGACGGACAGCCGCCCTGCAGCGTAAACGTGTCACCTACAAAGCTTGTCACGCCGCCACCGGCCCAGGTGAACGATGCGCTGCCCACCACATTCGGGTTCACCGTCACCAATTGGTCATTCACGATGCTCGAAAGACCCATATCGACCGTGAAGAGCGGATTCGATGCTTTCTGGAACGCCGTATTCTCACCCAAGATCCAGAGCGTTGCCGTACCAGCGAGGCCGCTCACGCCCTGAGTCAGATAGTCGCGGTACCACTGCGCCTGGTTGATCTTGTTATCGTTCGAGACGACACCGTCCGGAACGTTCGGAACCAAGCTCGAACGGCCGTCGTCTTGAATGATCAGTGCGTAGGCGGCGCATTGGGCCACATTGGCGCGCCCACCCAGTTGGTTGTTTGTATTGCCGTAGCCTTGCACGTCGTACACGTCATAGTGGCCCGCATAACCCAGCCGGTCCAGCGTATACATGAATGCGGTGCGCTGAGTCGGACCCGTGCGCCGCGCCGAATTCGACTTCTGGTAGTAGAGAATGCAATTTGCTTGGGTCGAATTCGCAAGCTCGCCGAACGATGGATCGAGGTCGCCGTGCGTATCGGCCGCGATCCGCGCTACGTACGCGGGATCCCAGTTGATTGCCGGCAAGAAGTTGACTTCACGTAGGCCATCGCTCGCGATCTCTGCGGCAGCGACGGAGACCGGCAGTGCGGTCAGGCCATTGGGGCTCGAGGCGAACCCACCGGCATTGTCGGTCGCGGCCCAGAAGTAATCGAGTTGGTCGCCACCGCGAAAGTACGTGTCGTCCAGGTCCACAAACCAACAGTTCGCAACCACGGTTCCGAGATTGTTTCGCGCACTGTCCGCCGCGACGGCGAAGAACCCGTTCCCGCCGACCGTGAATGGTGCGGGTGACTTCCCTGCGTGCGGGCCCGCGACGATCGCGCCGTAGAAGACCACCGTCGCCACGCCACCGGCGCCGCGCGCGTCGACAACACCGTTCAAGTAGATCGAGTCCCCCGTAATCAGGCGTGACGTGGTGTTGCCCAGGTCGGCGGCGGCGGAAAACGCACACGTGCCGAAGCGGTTGGCCCCGTCCGGCGAGAAATGCTGGCCCGGCACGATCGAATTCTGCGCCGTTGAAAACGCGTCCTGAGCCTGCGTGCGCGTATCGCTTCCAACGTCGATTGCGGGACCCGTAAGAACACGGCGGCCGATGCGAATGCGGTCAACGTAGGGACCAGGGCCCGTGTTGAGCGGGGACGGTGCATGGCCTTGAACAAAAAGCGACGGAACGTTCCAATCGACCGTCCGGAAGCTGAGTTGGATTTCCCGCGCGGCCGGCGTGAAGTTCGTTGTCATGTTGAAGAGACTCGTCAACCACTGGAAGCTCCCCAGCGAGTTGAACTGGTTGGCATGGCCCCACAGGCCGATGCAGTCGACAGAGTCGCCGGCGGCGGGTGTGTCCGTGTTGTCTCTCTTCGTCTTCGCACGAACTCGCCAGCCCTGAACGATAGCACCGGTACCGAATGGGTTTGCCGCGAGACGGCGGAACGACAGGATCGTGGCCGTCGCACCCGGAGTCGCTGCCAGGCTCACCCACGGGCTGACGATAATGTCGTCGAGCCAGTTGTGAATGACGGCCTGTCCGGGACCAAAGGCCATGTCGAGGAAGAACGCGGTGCGCAAAGGGTCCGTGCCCAACCAAGCGCAAGTGATGTCTTCGGTGCACTTGTCGTTGTCCGTAATGTGGGAAAACAGTCGAACCCACGGCGCGGCGCAAAATGGCGCGGCGCTCGCCGTATTCGCCAAGGTCACGTTCGCATTGAGGCTGCCTTCGAAGTTCTCCGAGTACGCAGTGCCCCCTGTGACAATGATGTTGTCGACGATCAGACCGGCGTTGTGCACCGTTGGCCAATTGCCGTCTTCATCCGAGAAGCCGGTATCGGCAGTAAAGCGAATGTAGACTTCGTGAGTTCCTGCCCCGAAGTTGGTCAGCACAAGCGGCCCGATGTGTGAACCCGGATCGTAACCGCTCAAGCCAGTCAAGATTTCCGTGCGCCAGGCCGCCGGATTGGCATAATAGGGTTGGAGGCACAGGTTCACAAGCGATTCAGAAAGGCCCAACGAGTCTGTCTCGACCGTGACATAGTCATAGCCTGCCTCGCTGTCACTCACCTTGTCGAATGACAGCGTTGCGCCGACGCCCGAGTACTTCAGGATGATCGAGTAGTCCCAATTGTTCCCGTAACCGTCGCGCGCCCAGCACAGGTTGTGGCGTGACAAGATCGCCGCGTTCCCGACAATGCCACCGGTACCGCTCAGACGGTTGTCGACCGACCAGCAGTTGGATCCGTCGCTCACAATGCGGTTGTCGTATTTGACCCAGCCGGCGTCAGTGCAACCGCCACCCGGTGCGTCGAAGGTCCAGTCGGCGATCCAAACCGTATCCCCCAGCACCTTGCTGGCGGTGGGAGGCCCACCGGGATTCCCTACCGCGTCGACTTCGCTGGCTTCTGGTGTGTGCTCGAGCGGTTCGGTGGGGAGCACGGCGATCGCGACGCGCGCCGACGCCAGTAGGCTTACGAACAACGCGGCGATGACCGGGTGTCGCCAGCCTGCGACCTCGGCGCTGCGATATGGCGGTCGATTCATGTCGCCTCCCATGCAACAATCTCATTTGCTATCGCCGATGCGACGGCTCGTCGCCGACTACTTGAGCAGCACCATCTTACGCGAGGGGCTGAAACTCGGCGTCTCGAGCCTGTAGAAATAGATGCCGCTTGCGACCCGGGCACCGGCTTCGTCAAGACCGTTCCAAGAGACTCTGTACCACCCGGCCGGGCGCGTTTCGTTGACGAGAGTGCGCACTTGGCGGCCACCGATGTCGAAGACGCGGAGCGTCACGGGGCCCCGGGACGAAAGATCGAAGCGGATCTCCGTCAGCGGATTGAAGGGATTCGGCACGTTGGGATGCAGTGCCGTCACGGCCGGCAGCCCGTCGAGCGTTGGGTCACCGCCCACACCCGTCGTCGGCGATTGCTGGCACGCCACGGGCACCACGCCGTTCAGGATCTTGGTCGCGAGATCAAGCTCCGGAGTACCAGGCGCTCCCGTATCGCAAATGTCGAACCAACCGAAACCCATCCAAACCGTGTTCCAGTGCAGCGCCGTGTTGTTGTTCATGACGATCGCACCGGGGCCGGTCGCCGTACTCGATTGGTATTTATGGGTCACGACGGCCGTCCCCGAAGCGCTGGCGCCGTCGTAGACCCGCACGGACGGGCAACCACCCTGCAGTGTGAACGTGTCGCCGGCGAAATTCGTCACGCCGCCACCGGCCCAGGTGAACGATGCGTTGCCCACAACGTCGGGGTTCACCGCCACTGATTGATCGTTCACGATCGTGGACAAACCCATATCGGTTGTAAAGAGCGGGTTGGTTGCTTTCTGAGATGCCGTGTTCTCGCCCAAGATCCACAGCGTCGCGGTACCAGCGAGCCCACTGCCGCCCTGCGCCAAATAGTCCCGGTACCACTGCGCCTGGTTGATCTTGTTGTCGTTCGTGACGAGCCCGTCCGGCACATTCGGTACCAGACTGGATCGGCCGTCGTCTTGAAGAATAAGTGCGTAGCCGGCACATTGAGTTACGTTGGCGCGACCACCGAGTTGGTTGTTCGTGTTGCCGTAGCCCTGCACGTCGTACACGTCGTAGTGACCGGCATAGCCCAACCGGTCCAGCGTGTACATGAACGAGGTGCGCTGAGTCGCGCCCGTGCGGCGCGCCGAATTCGATTTCTGGTAGTACAGAATGCAATTCGCCTGGCCCGAATTGGCGATCTCACTGGGAGTCGGGTCGAGGTCACCGTGCGCATCGGCCGCGATCCGCGCCACGTACGCAGGATCCCAATTGATCGCCGGCAAGAAGGAGACCTCGCGCAGGCCGTCGGTTGCGATCTCCGCGGCGGCGACCGAGGCCGGCAGTGCCGTCAAGCCAGCTGGACTGGAGGCGAATCCACCCGCATCGTCCGTTGCGGCCCAGAAGTAGTCGAGCTGATCGCCCCCTCGGAAGTAGGTGTCGTCCAAATCCACAAACCAGCGGTTCGCGACCACGTTGCCGAGACTATGTCGCGCACTGTCCGCCGCGACGGCAAAGAACCCGTTTCCACCCACCGTGTACGGCGCGGGTGCCTTCCCCAGGTGCGAGCCCCCGACGATCGCGCCATAGAACCGCACGGAGGTGACGCCACCGGCCCCGCGCGCGTCGACGACACCATTCAAGTAGATCGAGTCGCCAGTGATCAGGCGCGACGTGTTGCTTCCAATGCCCAGGTCGGCGGCCTCGGAAAAGGCGCACGTACCGAAGCGGTTGTTGCCGTCCGGAGAGAAGTGCTGACCCGGCGCGATCGAGTTCTGTAGGGTCGAAAATGCATCCTGGGCCTGCGTACGCATGTCGGTCCCGACGTCGATCGCTGGTCCGGTGAGAATCCGGCGGCCGATCCGAACACGGTCCAAGTACGGGCCTGGGCCCGGGTTCAGGGTCGCAGGCGGCGGTCCGCCTGAAAGGGGCCGGTAGTCCACCGTCCGGAAACTAACCTGGATCTCTCGCGCAGCCGGCGTGAAGTTCGTTGTCATGTTGAACGGAGCCGTCATCCAGGTGAATGCACCCAGAGAGTTGAAAGGGCCCGAATGTCCCCACACACTGACGCAGTCGATCGAATCGCCCAGCGCGTAGGTATCTGTATTATCGACCTTTGTCTTCGCACGCACCCGCCAGCCTTGAACGATGCTACCGAGGCCGAAGGGATTTCCGGGGAAACGGCGGAATGTCAGAATCGTGGCGGTCGCGTTCGGCGTTTCGGACAAGCTCACCCACGGGCTTACCAAAATATCGTCGAGCCAGTTGTGAATGACCGCCTGCCCCGGGCCAAACGCCATGTCCGGGAAGAACGCAATACGCGCCGGGTCCGTACCCAGCCACGCACACGTAATGTCTTCGCCGCACCTGTCGTTGTCCGTGATATGTGAAAATAGTCTCAGCCATGGTGCGGCGCAAAAGGGCACGGCGTTGCCCGTGTTCCGCAATTGTACATTCGGGTTCAACACTCCATCGAAATTTTCCGCGTACGACAATGGACCGGTGATTGCGATGTTGTCGATGACGAGCCCCGCGTGGATCGCGGTCTGCCAATTTCCATCTTCATCCGAGTAACCGCTGTCGGATTCGAACCGGATATAGACCTGGTGTGTTCCGGGCCCGTAGTTGGTGAGCGCGATGGGCCCCATGTGCCTGCATCCACTGCTGCTTCCGGTGACTTCGAGCAACACCCCCCGAAATTGTCCGGCAAAGTCGAGGTCGTCGTAGTTCCTCTCCGGGTGGTTGCAGGGATCGGCTCGCGACTCGGAAAGGCCTAAAGAATCGGTTTCGACCGTGACGAAATCATAGCCCGGTTCGCTGTCGTACAACGTGTCGAACGTAAGAGTCGCCGGCACCTGGTACTTGAGCACAGCCGCGTAGTTCCAGTTGTTGCCATAACCGTCGCGCCCCCAGCAGAGATCGTGCTTACTGAGCACGGCCGCCTTGCCGGACCCGCACATCGGATCGAATCGGTTGTCCACGGACCAGTAGTTCGATCCGCTGTCCCGAACGTAATTGTCGTACTTGACCCAGCCGGCATCGGTGCACGCTCCACCCGGGGCGTCGAACGTCCAATCCGCGATCCACACCGTATCTCCAAGCGCCTTGCCTGCGAGTGGAGACATTCCGGGATTCCCGATCGCATCCACTTCGGTGACATCGGGCGTGTACTCTAGAGGTGCCGTGGAGTTCACGGCAAGAGCAACGTGGGCCGGCGAGAGCAGGCACACAAGCATTATCGAATTAGCGACCCGTCCCCAGCATGGGACCGCCGTGCTTCGGCGCCATTGTGGGCGCATGGAGCCTCCACCAACAGTTTTTCGCCGCCGCTCATGCGCCAGCGTCTCAATCCGCGTCTACTTCAGCAGCACCATCTTCCGCGCGGCGCTGAACACCGGCGTCTCGAGCCGATAGAAATAGATGCCGCTCGCGACCCGAGCGCCAGCGTCGTCGAGACCGTTCCAAGAAACCCTGTACCGCCCGGCAGGGCGAGTTTCATTGACGAGAGCGCGCACTTGGCGGCCACCGACGTCGAAGACGCGGAGCGTCACCGGGCCCCGGGCCGCAAGATCGAAGCGGATCTCTGTCACCGGATTGAATGGATTCGGCACGTTGGGATGCAGGGTGGTCACGGCCGGTAGCCCCGCGGCGGATGGGTCCTCACCCACGCCCGTCAAGGGCGATTGCTGACAGGCCGCAGGCAACACTCCGTTCAGGATCTTCGCCGCCAGGTCCAGTTCTGGCGTGCCCGGTGCGCCTGTGTCGCGAATGTCGAACCAGCCGAAGCCCATCCACACCGTGTTCCAGTGCAGCGCCGTGTTCTTGTTCAGGATGATTGCGCCCAAACCAGTCGTCGCGCTCGAACGATATCTGTGGGTCACCACTGCGGTCCCCGAAGCGCTGGCGCCGTCGTAGGCCCGGAACGCCGGGCAACCGCCTTGCAGCGTGAACGTGTCGCCGGTGAAGTTCGTCACGCCGCCACCGGCCCAGGTGAACGACCCTGTGCCGATGACATCCGGGTTCACGGCCACCGCTTGGTCCGTCACAATGCCAGTCAAACCCATATCGGTCGTAAACAACGGGTTCGTTGCTTTCTGAAACGCCGTGTTCTCACCCAAGATCCACGCCGTCGCCGTGCCCGCAAGGCCGCTCCCGCCCTGCGCCAGGTAGTCGCGATACCACTGCGCCTGATTGATCTTGTTGTCATCCCAGACGATTCCGTCGGGAACGTTCGGAACGAGGATCGAACGGCCGTCGTCCTGAATGATCAATGCGTAACCGGCGCATTGCGCTGGCGTGGCCCGGCTACCGAGTTGGTTGTTCGTGTTGCCGTAGCCTTGCACGTCGAACACGTCGTAGTGCCCCGCATAACCGAGCCGGTCCAATGTGTACATGAAGGCGGTGCGTTGCGTCGGGCCCGTGCGTCGCGCCGAGTTCGACTTCTGGTAGTAAAGAAGGCAATTCGTCTGGCTCGAACCGGCAATCTCACTGGGAGTCGGGTCGAGGTCACCGTGCGCATCGGCTGCAATCCGCGCCAGATAGGCCGGATCCCATTGAATCGTCGGCAGGAACGTGGCTTCGCGCAGGCCATCTGTTGCAATCTCGGCCGCCCCTACCGATGCAGGCAGTGCCGCCATGCCGGCCGGGCTCGAGGTGAAGCCGCCCGCGTTGTCGGTCGTGGCCCAGAAGTAGTCGAGCACGTCGCCGCCACGGAAATAGGTATCGTCCAAGTCTACGAACCAGCGGTTCGCGATGACGTTGCCAATGGAGTTCCGGGCGCTGTCGGCCGATACACCGAAAAACCCGTTACCGCTGACCGCGTACGGCGCCGGCGCCTTCCCGACGTGTGGCCCGGCGATGATCGCACCATAGAACTTGACGGACGCGATACCGCCGGCGCCGCGCCGGTCGATGACGCTCTGCAAGTAGATCGAGTCGCCAGTAATCAAATGTGACGTGCCATTCCCAGTCCCCAGGTCGGTGCCCTCGGAAAAGGCGCAGGTGCCGAATCGATTGGCACCGTCCGGCGAGAAGTGCTGACCGGGAACGATCGAGTTTTGCACGGTCGCAAACGCGTCTTCGGCCTGCGTACGCGTATCAATCCCGACGTCGATGACAGGACCGGTGAGGATGCGGCGCCCGATGCGAATGCGGTCATTGTATGGACCCGGCCCAGGGTCCAAGAGACCCAAGGGCGGCAGAGCGAATGCGATGTACTGGAAGTCCGCATTCCGGAAGCTGACCTGGAGTTCCCTCGCCGCCGGCGGGAAGTTCGTCGTCATGTCGAACAGATTCGTGTTCCACGAAAAGGAACCTAACGAGTTGAACTGGTTGCTGTGGCCCCACGTGCTGATGCAATCGATCGAGTCGCCCGGGGCAGGAGTGTCGGTGTTGTCGCGCTTCACCTTCGCGCGCACTCGCCAACCCTGTACGAGGTCAGCAGCGCCGAAGTTGTTCCCGGCGAAGCGGCGAAACGATAGAATCGTACCGCTCGCGCCAGGGGTGGACGCCAAGCTCACCCAAGGACTGACGAACATGTCGTCGAGCCAGTTGTGAATGACGGCTCCACCCGGACCGAACGCCATGTCCGAGTAGAATGCGGGCCGCAGCGGATCAGACCCCAACCACGCGCAAGTCACGTCCTCGTTGCACTTGTCATTGTCTGTAATATGTGAGAACAGACGCACCCAGGGCGCGGCACAGAAGGGCTGGGCGTTGCCGGTATTGAGCAACTGCACATTGGGATTGAGGGCTCCCTCGAAGTTCTCCGAGCATGCGAGCGGGCCTGTCAGCACCACGTTGTCGACGGCCAGGCCGGCGTGAGTCGTCGACGGCCAGTTGCCGTCCTCATCGGAGAAGCCGGTATCTGAACAGAACCGAATATACACCTCGTGTGTTCCCGGTCCGAAGTTGTTGAGCGGCACTGGCCCGACATGTTGACATCCACCGCTCGGCCCACTGAGCTCGAGCAAGACGCGCCGCAATTTCGCGGCAAACTCATTGGCGACGGGGCTGCCAGGTGGATCGCTGCAGAGATTGCGGCGCGCTTCGGATAGCCCGAGCGAATCGGTTTCGATCGTAATAAAATCGTAGCCCGCTTCGCTGTCGTACAGCACGTCGAACGACAGTGTGGCCGGAGCTTGGTACTGAAGCACGATCGAGTAGTCCCAGTTGTTCCCGTAGCCGTCTCGCGTCCAGCAAAGATCGTGCTTGGTGAGGATCGCTGCTTTACCCGAACCACAGGTCGCCGCGAATCGATTGTCGACCACCCAGTAGTTGGATCCATCGTTCATCACGTGGTTGTCGTATTTGACCCAGCCGGCGTCGGTGCACGCCCCACCGGCGGTATCGAACGTCCAGTCCGCGATCCAAACGGTATCGCCGAGCGCTTTACTCGCGGTCGGAGGTGCAGCCAGATTCCCGATCGCGTCCACTTCGCCGATCTCTGGCGAGTGCTCCGCGTGTTCAGCGGGAAGTGCGGCGAGAGCGACGCGGGCCGGCAGGAGGAGGCACGTAAGCAGCCCGATCGCGCGCCGTCCCAACGAAGCCCCGATTTTGTCGCGGCGGTTTGTCTGGGTGAGCATCGAGAACCCTCCTTCATGATCCAACGTCGCTGGCGCGGCTCACATCGTCGTGAGCTCGCAATTACTTGAGCAGCACCATCTTCCGCGAGGCGCTGAACACCGGCGTCTCGAGCCGGTAGAATATAGATCCCGCTCGCGACACGGGCACCCGCGTCGTCGAGCCCGTTCCAAGACACCCTGTAGCGCCCGGCCGGGCGCGTTTCATCGACGAGGGCGCGCACCTGACGCCCACCGACGTCGAAGACGCGGAGCGCCACTGCGCCCCGGGCCGCAAGATCAAAGCGGATCTCGGTCACCGGATTGAATGGATTCGGCACGTTGAGATGCAGCGCCGTCACGGCCGGCAGCCCGCCGGTCGTGGGGTCGCCACCCACACCCGTCGTGGGCGATTGCTGACATGCCACCGGCACGACACCGTTCAGGATCTTGGTCGCAAGAGCGAGCTCCGGAGTGCCCGGCGCTCCAGTGTCGCGAATGTCGAACCAGCCGAAGCCCATCCACACCGTGTTCCAGTGCAGGGCCGTGTTCTTATTCATCACAATCGCACCAGGACCGGTCGTCGTGCTCGAACGGTAGTTGTGGGTTGCGACGGCAGCCCCCGAAGCGCTGGCACCGTCGTAGACCCGCACGGACGGGCAACCGCCCTGAAGCGTGAACGTGTCGCCGCCAAAACTCGTCACACCGCCACCGGCCCATGTGAATGATGCGTTGCCCACGACATTGGGGTTCACCGCCACCAATTGGTCATTCACGATGCCTGCAAGCCCCATATCGACCGTGAAGAGCGGATTCGATGCTTTCAGGAATGCCGTATTCTCGCCCAAGATCCACAGCGTTGCCGTGCCGGCGAGGCCGCTCACACCCTGTGCCAGGTAGTCGCGGTACCATTGCGCCTGGTTGATTTTCTCATTATCAAGGTTGACACCGTCCGGCACGTTGGGTCCCAGTGCCGACCGCCCGTCGTCCTGAATGACGAGGCCGTAGGCACTGCACTGCCCCACGTTGGCGCGTCCGCCCAGTTGGTTGTTCGTATTGCCGTAGCCCTGCACGTCGTACACGTCGTAGTGCCCCGCATAGCCCAGCCGGTCGAGCGTGTACATGAATGCCGTGCGCTGCGTTGGACCGGTACGCCGGGCGGAGTTCGACTTCTGGTAGTACAGAATGCAATTCGATTGGCTCGAACTCGTAAGTTCCTTGGGAGTCGGATCGAGGTCGCCGTGGGCATCGGCCGCGATCCGCGCCAAGTAGCTTGGATCCCAGTTGATGGTTGGCAGAAACGTGACCTCGCGGAGGCCCTCGGTCGCGATCTCGGCTGCGGCAACCGATGCCGGCAGCGCGGTCATGCCCGCTGGGCTCGACGCGAACCCACCCGCGTTGTCGGTCGCCGCCCAGAAGTATTCGAGCTGGTCGCCACCACGGAAGTAGGTGTCGTCCAGGTCTACGAACCAGCGGTTCGCCACCACGACACCCAAGGAATTCCGGGCGCTGTCCGCCGGCACCGCGAAGAACCCGTTCCCGCCGACGGTGTAGGGTGCAGGTGCCTTGCCGGTATGCGGACCCGCGACGATCGCACCATAGAACTTCACGGTCGCCACGCCGCCGGCGCCTCGTGCATCGACCACGCTGTTCAAGTAGATCGAGTCGCCGGTCACCAAGCGCGGTGAGACGCCCTGATTCGCGAGGTCGGCGGCCTCGGAGAACGCACATGTCCCAAAGCGGTTGGCCGCGTCGGGCGAAAAATGCTGACCCGGCGCGCTCGCATTCTGGACGGTCGAAAACGCATCCTGCGCCTGCGTGCGGGTGTCGATCCCGACATCGATCGCAGGTCCCGTGAGAATGCGGCGGCCGATCCGAATGCGGTCGTTGTACGGACCGGGACCGGTGTTCAGCGTCGCTGGCGGAAGAGCACCGGAAAACGTCGGGCGTTGAAAATCAAGATTCCTGAAACTGACTTGGATTTCTTGTGCGGCCGGGGTGAAGTTCGTTGTCATGTTGAACAGGGCTGTCAGCCATGTGAAGTTGCCCAGCGAGTTGAACTGGTTGGCATGACCCCACGTTCCGACGCAGTCGACGGAGTCGCCCGGCGCTGGCGTGTCTGTATTGTCGACCTTGGTCTTGGCACGAACTCGCCAGCCCTGAACAATCGCACCGCTGCCAAAGTTGTTGCCTGCGAAACGCCGGAACGAAAGAATCGTCGCCGCAGCGCCTGGGGTCGACGCCAAGGTCACCCATGGGCTGACCAACATGTCGTCGAGCCAGTTGTGAATGACGGCCTGCCCCGGACCAAACGCCATGTCTGGGAAAAACGCGTGGCGCAGCGGGTCGGTCCCCAACCAGGCGCACGTGTTATTTTCGCTGCACTTGTCGTTGTCCGTGATGTGTGGAAGCAGCCGCCACCACGGCGCGGCGCAAAGCGGCACGGCACTGGCCGTGTTCGCCAACGTCACGTTTGAACTCAGCACGCCCTCGAAGTCTTCCGAATACGGCGTTCCACCCGTCACAACAATGTTGTCGACCACCAGACCGGCGCTGTGCACGGTCAGCCAGTTGCCGTCCTCATCCGAGTAACCCGTATCGGCAGTAAATCGAATGTAGGCTTCGTGAATCCCGGTACCGAAGTTCGGCAGCACGATTGGACCGATGTGTGAACCCGGATCTAGACCGCTCACACCGACCAGGATTTCCGTACGCAGTGCGGCCGGTGTGGCTGTCGGGTGGGCGCAGATATTGGTCAGCACTTCCGAAAGCCCCAGCGAATCCGCTTCGACCGAAACGTAGTCGTAGCCCGCTTCGCTGTCGCTCACCTTGTCGAACGAAAGAGTCGCGCCGGCACCGGAGTACTTCAGGATGATCGAGTAATCCCAATTGTTTCCGTACCCGTCGTGCGGCCAGCAGAGGTTGTGGCGTGACAAGATCGCCGCGTGCCAACTGATACCGCCCACGCCACTCAACCGGTTGTCGATCGACCAGTAGTTTGATCCGTCGTTCAGAATGTAGTTGTCGGACTTGACCCACCCAGCGTCAGTGCACGCCCCGCCGGCGGTATCGAACGTCCAGTCCGCGATCCAAACGGTATCGCCGAGCACCTTGGCGGCGGTGGGAGGCGCCTCGGGATCGCCAATCGCATCCACTTCGCTGACCTCGGGCGTTTGTTCGAGTGGTTCTGCGGAGCGCACCGCGAGAGCGGCGCGGGCCAGCAAGGGCAGGCTCGCAAACAGGATTGCGGCAGCGAACTGCGACCATGTTGCGACGGCGGCGCCGCGGCACTTCGGTGGACTCAAGAGGCCTCCTACAACGAACGTCATCGCCGCGCCTGATGCGCCAGGGCCAGACCTGCGTCTATTTCAGCAGGACCATCTTCCGCGAGGCGCTAAACACCGGTGTTTCGAGCCGGTAGAAATAGATGCCGCTCGCGACCCGGGCGCCGGCGTCATCAAGGCCGTTCCACGACACTCTGTAGCGCCCAGCCGGGCGCGTTTCGTTGACGAGTGAACGCACTTGCCGTCCACCGACGTCGTAGACGCGAAGCGCCACTGCGCCCCGAACTGCGAGATCGAACCGGATCTCGGTCACCGGATTGAACGGATTCGGGACGTTGGGATGCAGGGCCGTCACGGCCGGCAACCCTTCGGTTGCTGGGTCGCCACCCACACCCGTCGTCGGCGATTGCTGGCACGCGACGGGCACGACACCGTTCAGGATCATCGTCGCGAGATCGATTTCCGGCGTACCCGGCGCTCCCGTGTCGCGAATGTCGAACCAGCCGAAGCCCATCCACACCGTGTTCCAGTGCAGCGTCGTGTTCTTGTTCATGATGATGGCGCCGGGACCCGTCGTCGTACTCGAGCGATAGTTGTGGGTTACGACCGCGGTCCCCGAAGCACTCGCCCCATCGTAGGCGCGCACGGCCGGACAGCCGCCTTGCAGTGTGAAGGTATCACCCGTGAAGTTCGTCACGCCGCCACCGGCCCACGTGAAGGATGCGTTGCCGACGACATCCGGATTCACCGCCACCGCTTGGTCCGTGACGATGCCCGACAAGCCCATGTCGACCGTGAAGAGCGGGTTCGTTGCCTTCTGGAACGCCGTGTTCTCGCCCAGAATCCACGCTGTCGCGGTGCCTGCGCCTCCAGCCCCGCCCTGCGCCAAGTAGTCGCGGTACCACTTCGCCTGATTGATCTTGTTGTCGTCCCAGACGATGCCATCCGGAACATTCGGAACCAAGGTCGACCGGCCGTCGTCCTGAATGACCAGGGCGTAACCGTTGCACTGCGTCGCGTTCGCACGGCTGCCGAGCTGATTGTTGGTGTTGCCGTAGCCCTGCACGTCGAACACATCGTAGTGATCGGCGTAGCCCAACCGGTCCAGCGTGTGCATGAACGATGTGCGCTGCGGAAGCCCCGTCCGCCGGGCGGAGTTCGATTTTTGGTAGTACAGAATACAATTCGTCTGGCTCGAGTTGGCAATCTCACCCGGGGTCGGATCGAGGTCACCGTACGGATCGGCGGCAATCCGCGCCACGTAGGCCGGATCCCATTGAATCTTCGGCAAGAACGTCGCTTCGCGCAGACCCGCGGTGGCAAGTTCCGCTGCGGCGACGGACGCGGGCAGCGCCGACATTCCGGCCGGGCTCGAGGTGAACCCACCCGCATTGTCGGTCGCGACCCAAAAGTAGTCGAGCTGGTCGCCGCCGCGGAAATACGTGTCGTCCATGTCTACGAACCAGCGATTTGAGACGACGTTGCCAAGGGAATTCCGAGCGCTATCCGCCGAAACGGCGAAGAATCCGTTGCCGCCGACGGTGTACGGTGCCGGTGCCTTGCCCGCGTGCGGCCCTGCGACGATCGCACCGTAGAACTTGACCGACGCGACTCCGCCCGCGCCACGCGCGTCGACGACATTCTGCAAGTAAATCGAATCGCCGGTGACCAGGCGTGATGTGGTGTTCCCGATTCCCAGGTCGGTCCCCTCGGAGAAGGCACAGGTGCCAAATCGATTCGCTCCGTCCGGCCAGAAGTGTTGTCCGGGCATCGAGTTCTGTACGGTTGGAAATGCATCCTGGGCCTGGGTCCGCGTATCGATCCCGACATCGATGGACGGACCCGTGAACACCAAGCGGCCGATGCGAACCCGGTCGAGGTAAGGACCTGGGCCCGGATTCAGGGTCGCCGGCGGAAGGGCGTTCTGAAGTGTCGGAAGCTGAAAATCGGCGGTCCGGAAGCTGAGCTGAAGTTCACTCGCCGTCGACGGGAAATTCACCGTCATGTTGAACAGATTCGTCGTCCACGAGAAGCTGCCCAGCGAATTGAACTGATTGGCATGTCCCCACGTTCCAACGCAATCGACCGAGTCACCCGGAGCCACTGTGTCGGTATTGTCGCGGCGCGTCTTCGCCCGCACTCGCCAGCCTTGAACGATGTCGCCATTGGCGAAATTATTGCCCGCGAACCGGCGGAACGATAGGACCGTCTGTGTCGCACTCGGAGTTGCCGCCAAGCTCACCCACGGGCCGACGAGAATATCGTCCAGCCAGTTGTGAATGACGGCCCCGCCGGGACCAAACGCCATGCTCGGGAAAAACGCCGGGCGCAGCGGATCGGTTCCCAGCCACGCACAGGTGTTGTCTTCGAGGCACTTGTCGTTGTCGGTGATGTGCGAGAAGAGCCGGACCCACGGGGCGCTGCAGAAGGGCTGGTTGCCGGCGGTATTCACCAGAGCCACGTTCGCATTCAGTACGCCCTCGAAGTTCTCCGCGTAGGAGAGTCCGCCGGTCACGACGATGTTGTCGGCGACCAGGCCGGCGTGGTTCACCGTCGAATAGTTTCCGTCTTCGTCCGAGACCCCAGTGTCCGACACGAAGCGAATGTAGACTTCGTGCGTTCCAGCACCAAAGTTCGTCAGGGCGAGGGGGCCGAGGTGTGAACCTGCGTCCACACCGCTCATGCCGGCCAAGAGGACCTTGCGCAGCTTCGCCGGAGTCGCCAGAGGGTTGGCGCAGATGTTCGCCCGGGCTTCCGAAAGGCCCAACGAATCCGTCTCGATCGAAACAAAGTCGTAGCCCGGTTCGCTGTCGCTCAACTTGTCGAACGACAGCGTCGCCGCGGCACCGGAGTACTTCAGGATGATCGAGTAGTCCCAGTTGTTCCCGTAGCCATCCCGCGCCCAGCACACGTTGTGCCGCGTCAGGATCGCGGCATTCCCGCCAATGCCACCGACACCGCTCAACCGGTTGTCGACCACCCAGTAGTTGGAGCCGTCGAAGAGCATGCGGTTGTCGTACTTGACCCACCCGGCGTCGGTACACGCTCCACCGGCCGTGTCGAAGCTCCAGTCGGCGATCCAAACCGTATCGGCTAGCACCTTGCCGGCGGTGGGAGCTGCGGCGGGATTCCCGATCGCGTCCAAGTCCCCCACCTCGGGGGCGTACTCGATCGGCTCGGCGGGGTGTGCCGCGAGCGCGGCCCGTGTCGGCGCCAGAAGGCATCCGATCAATGCAATCGCGAGAAAACGCCAGCACATTGGTGGGCGCATGTGGAAGCCTCCTCCATAACGAACAATCGTGTGACCGGCGCGGCGAATTCCGCCCCCGCGGATCAAGCGACTATTTGAGCAGCACCATCTTGCGCGAGGCGCTGAACACCGGCGTCTCGAGCCGGTAGAAATAGATGCCACTCGCGACCCGGGCGCCGGCGTCATCAAGGCCGTTCCAAGACACTCTGTAGCGCCCAGCCGGGCGCGTTTCGTTGACGAGTGAACGCACTTGGCGCCCACCGACATCGAAGACACGGAGCGACACTGCGCCCCGCGCTGAAAGATCGAACCGGATCTCCGTCACCGGATTGAACGGATTCGGCACGTTGGGGTGCAGTGCGGTCACGGCCGGCAGCCCCTCGGTTGCTGGGTCGCCGCCCACACCTGTTGTCGGCGATTGCTGGCAGCCCACCGGCACCACACCGTTCAGAATCTTGGTCGCGAGGTCGAGTTCCGGCGTCCCGGGCGCGCCCGTATCGCGGATGTCGAACCAGCCGAAGCCCATCCATACGGTGTTCCAGTGCAGTGGCGTGTTCTTGTTCATGACAATCGCGCCGGGACCTGTGTTCGCACCCGATCGATAGTTGTGCGTCACAACCGCGGTTCCGGAAGCACTGGCGCCGTCGTAGGCCCGCACCAACGGACAGCCGCCTTGCAGGGAGAAGGTGTCGCCCGTGAAGTTCGTCACTCCGCCGCCGGCCCAGGTGAACGACGCGTTGCCGACGACATCCGGGCTCACCGCCACCAATTGGTCGTTCACGACACTCGACAGCGCAAAGTCGGTCGCAAAAAGCGGGTTCGAGGCCTTCTCGAGCGCGGTATTCTCGCCGAGGATCCACAGCGTCGCGGTGCCGGCAAAACCTGCCGCGCCCTGCGCCAAGTAGTCGCGGTACCACTGCGCCTGATTGATCTTCGAAGTGTCAAAATCGTTTCCGTTCGGAATGTTCGGACTCAGGTTCGAACGGCCGTCGTCCTGAATGACGAGTGCATAGCCGCTGCATTGCCCCACGTTGGCGCGGCCACCGAGTTGGTTGTTCGTGTTACCGTAACCTTGGACATCGTATACGTCGTAGTGGCCGGCGTAACCCAGCCGGTCCAGCGTGTACATGAACGACGTGCGCTGCGGGAGGCCCGTGCGCCGGGCAGAATTCGATTTTTGGTAGTACAGAATGCAATACGTCTGGCTCGAATTGGCAAGCTCGCTGGGGGTCGGATCGAGGTCGCCGTGCGCGTCGGCCGCAATCCGCGCCACATAGGCAGGATCCCAACTGATGGCCGGCAAGAACGTCACCTCGCGCAGACCTTCCGTGGCGATCTCGGCCGCGGCGACCGATGCCGGTAAGGCCGTCAGTCCCGCCGGGCTCGAGGTCAATCCACCCGCGTTGTCGGTCGCAGTCCAGAAGTAGTCGAGCTGGTCACCGCCGCGGAAATACGTATCGTCCATGTCTACGAACCAGCGGTTCGCCACGACGAATCCGTTGTTGTTCCGGGCGCTGTCCGGCGAGACTGCGAAGAACCCATTGCCGCCGACGGTATATGGTGCCGGTGCCTTACCGGTGTGTGGTCCTGCGACGATCGCACCATAGAACCTGACGGAGGTAATACCGCCCGCGCCACGCGCATCGATGACGCTGTTCAGATAGATCGAATCGCCCGTGATCAGACGAGTTGAAATTGCGTGATTCCCCAGATCTAAGGCGTTCGAAAAGGCACAGGTGCCAAAGCGGTTGACGCCGTCGGGCGAAAAGTGTTGGCCCGGTGTGATTGTATTCTGTAGGGTTGGAAACGCGTCCTGCGCCTGGGTACGCGTATCGATCCCAACGTCAATGGATGGACCCGAGAGAGTCTTGCGCCCGATCCGAATGCGATCGTTGTACGGACCTGGCCCGGGGTTCAGCGTCGCCGGCGGCGGGCTACCAGCGGTGTATTGGAAATCCGTGGTCCGGAAGCTAACCTGGATTTCACCGGCCGTCGGAGGAAAATTCACCGTCATGTCGAATAGATTCGTGTTCCACGAGAACGGGCCCAGCGAATTGAACTGGTTGGCGTGTCCCCACGTTCCGACGCAGTCGATCGAATCCCCGGGTGCGGCCGTGTCGGTGTTGTCGCGGCGCGACTTCGCGCGGACCCGCCAGCCTTGCACGATGTCACCGTTGGCAAAATTGTTCCCCGGAAACCGCCGGAACGACAGGATCGTACCGGTCGCGCTCGGGGTCGACGCCAAACTGACCCACGGACTGACGAAGTTGTCGTCGAGCCAATTGTGAATGACGGCCTGGCCGGGACCAAACGCCATGTCTGGGAAAAACGCCGGGCGTAACGGGTCGGTTCCCAGCCACGCACACGTGGGGTCTTCGGTGCACCTCTCGTTGTCGGTGATGTGCGAGAACAGCCGGGCCCAGGGCGCGCTGCAGAAGGGCTGGTTGCCCGCAGTATTCGCCAAGGTCACGTTCGGATTGATCACGCCCTCGAAATCTTCCGAGTACGCCAACCCGCCGGTCACGACAATGTTGTCGACAACCAGACCTGCTTGGGTGGCGGTCGGTTGGTTGCCGTCTTCGTCCGAGGACTGCGAGTCCGATGTGAAGCGGATGTAGACCTCGTGCGTCCCGGGGCCGAAGTTCGTCAGGAGGAGCGGGCCGATCAGTGAACCCGGATTTACACCGCTAATGCCGGCCAGGATCACTTTGCGCAGCTTTGCAGGAGTCGCTTTGGGGTCGGCGCAGATGTTGGCCCGGGCTTCCGAGAGTCCCAACGAATCCGTCTCGACCGTGGTGACGTCGTTGCCATCTTGGCCGTCGCTCAGCATGTCGAACCGGAGCGTCGCCGCGGCGCCCGAGTACTTCAGGACAACCGAGTAGTCCCAATTGTTCCCGTACCCGTCGCGCGCCCAGCACAGGTTGTGACGGGACAAGATCGCCGCTTTGCCCGAGGCGCCAATGCCGTTGAACCGGTTGTCGATCACCCAGTAATTGGAGCCGTCGTTCAAGATGCGGCCGTCATACTTGACCCACCCGGCGTCGGTGCAACCGCCGCCCACCGTGTCGAACGTCCAGTCGGCGATCCATGCCGTATCGCCTAGCACCTTGCTCGCCGCGGGAGCCGCGGCGGGATTTCCGATTGCGTCCACCTCACCCACCTCGGGCGCGTACTCGATCGGCTCGGCAGGATGCGCGGCGAACGCGACGTCCACCGGGATCAGAAGACAGACGAGCAACGCAATTGCGAGCAAACGGATCCAAGCCGCGACTCGGTCGCGGCCGCACATCGGTGGGCGCATGGGGATGCCTCCTGAGCAACGAACGCACGGCGCCAGCCGCTGGCCGACGGTGACCCGCGACCCATGTTCGGAGGGGGATCCACAGCCTAGCACCCCGTCGGGACCAGAACCAGCACCATCTAGAGGCTCTCCGTACTCACCCGCAGATCCTGTGGTAGACTCTGTCAAATGGACGCCGGCACGTTCGAGCACCCGCGAGCCCAGCCGGTCGAGAGCCCGCCCGTTGCGCACATCCGCCCAGTTTCAGCGGCCACGGCCCCCAAAGGGGCGGCGAGGCCTGGGGAGCGAACACGACCGCATGTGCGGAATTTGCGGCATCTACAACTATGGAACGGGTGCCCCGGCGAGCCGCGCGGTCCTGGAGTCGATGGCGGCGAGCATTCGGCACCGGGGCCCCGACGACGACGGTTTCCACGTCGATGGCGCGCTCGGCTTCGGCTTCCGGCGCCTATCCATCATCGACCTCACGACCGGCCACCAGCCGATCACCAACGAAGACTCGACGTGCTGGATCATCCTGAACGGCGAGATCTACAACTACCGGGCGTTGCGCGCTGAGCTGCTGTCGGCAGGCCACACATTCCGCACCCAGAGCGACACCGAGACCATCGTGCACGGCTTCGAGCAGTGGGGCGCCGACGTCACGAACCGCTTGAACGGCATCTTCGGCTTCGCCCTCTGGGATGCACCGCGCCGTGAGCTGCTCCTGGCGCGCGACCAACTCGGTGTCAAACCCGTCTATTACTACGATGACGGCAAGCGGCTCCTCTTCGCATCCGAGATCAAGGCGATCTTGCAGGACGAAACGGTGCCGCGCGAGATCGACCTCGAGGCGTTGGCGATCTTCTTGGCGTATGGCTACGTCCCGTCGCCGCGCACCCTTTTCAAAGGTATCCGCAAGATTCCGCCGGGATGGCGTTTGCACGTCAACGAGCGCGGCGCGCGGCTCGAACGCTATTGGACGGCGATTCCGGTCATTCGCCATGATCTTTCCGAACGCGAGGCTATCGACGAGTACGCACGCCTCATGCAACAAGCCGTCGAACGCCAGATGGTGAGTGACGTGCCCGTGGGGGCGCTGCTCTCCGGCGGCGTCGACTCCGGAGTCGTGACCGCCATCATGACCCAACTCTCGAATGCGCCAGTGCGCACCTTCTCGGTGGGATTCGAAGAAGAGGGCGATTGGAACGAACTCGTCGAGGCGGAGGACACGGCCCGGCGGTTCAAGACCGAACACTACCCGTTGCGTATCAGCGCCCGTGACTATTTGGACTTCTTCGCCGAATCGTTCTGGTACCTGGATGAACCGGTGTTGTCGCAGAGCACCTTCGCCTTCTATTACCTGTCGAAGATGGCGCGCCAACACGTGAAAGTGGTGCTCACGGGCCAGGGCGCCGACGAACCGCTCGCCGGTTACGACCGCTACCGGGGCGAAAAATTGGCATCGAGCCTGGGCTGGCTCGCCGGCTCCCCCTTGTCCCGCGGCTTGGTGGGAGCGCTGCCCCGCGCCGAAAAGCTGAAGCGCGCCGCCCGCTCGCTTTCAGAGCGCGACCCGGTGACGCGATTCGCGGAAATCCACGCCCTATTTGCCGACACCGACCGGCGCGCGCTCTTGCGTCCTGAAACGGCCCTCGCACTCGACGGCTTCGACACTCGCGACCCCATTCGGGCGCTGCAGAAAGAAGTCGCGCACCTGGATCCCTTGGCGCAACTCCTCTACACCGACACGCGGATGTCGCTGCCCGACGACCTCTTGATGTACGGCGACAAGATGTCGATGGCCAATTCGCTCGAGGCCCGGGTACCGCTCCTGGATCCCGATCTCGTCATGTTCATCGAGTCGCTGCCCGTATCGATGAAACTGCGCGGCATGACCGGCAAATATGTACACAAGCGCGCCTGCGAACGCTGGCTGCCGCTCTCGACCATCCGGCGGCGCAAGAAGGGCTTCGCGACGCCGGTCGACGAATGGTTTCAGAAGTCCCTCGATGGCTACGTACGTGACACCGTATTGGCGCCGGGCTCGGCGTGCACCGAGTACTTCCAGCCGCAGGCCATCGAGCAGATGCTCGAAGAGCATAAGTCGCGGCGGCGCGACCACCGGCGGCGCATTTTTGCGCTCCTCAGTTTCGAATTGTGGCATCGTCGGTTCCTGCGGTCTCCGGTCGCGGTTGCTTGAGGAGGGTTCGTGAACGTCAGCTTGTTCGGGCTGGGCTACGTGGGATGCGTGTCGGCGGCGTGCTTCGCGCGCGGCGGCCATCGTGTCCTGGGCGTCGACGTGAACCCCACCAAAGTGGACCTGCTGAACGCGGGGCAAAGCCCGATCGTCGAGAAGGACGTCGGGGCCTTCATGCTGGACGCCGTGAACGCCGGCAAGCTCCGCGCCACGACCGACCCGCGCCAGGCGGTGCTCGAGTCCGATGTCTCGCTCTTGTGCGTCGGCACACCCAGCAAAGCGAATGGCGCCCTCGACCTGTCGCACATCTGGGGTGTGGCGGCACAAATTGGCGTCGCGCTGCGCGACAAGCCAACGCCGCACGTCATCGTCATCCGCAGCACGGTCATGCCGGGAACCGCCGACCGGGTGCGTGAGATCGTCCAGCAGGAGTCGGGCAAGACGACGGGCTTCGCGGTCGTCGTGAATCCCGAGTTCCTACGCGAGGGCACCGCGGTCGCCGATTTCCTGCATCCGCCGTATACGATTTTGGGCGGCGAGGATGCGGCAGCACTCGATCTCGTCGCGGCGTTGTACTCCGACCTGGAGGCACCGCTGCACCGCGTGCCGACTCGCGTCGCCGAAATGGTGAAGTACGCCAACAACGCCTTCCACGCCACCAAGGTGGCATTTGCCAACGAAGTCGGTAATCTCTGCAAAGAGATGGGCATCGACAGCCATCGCGTCATGGATCTTTTTTGCCAGGACACGAAGCTCAATCTGTCGCCGTACTATCTGAAGCCGGGATTTGCGTTCGGCGGTTCCTGCTTGCCGAAGGACGTGCGCGCCTTGACGAGCCGGGCCCGCGAACTCGACGTGCCGACGCCGCTCCTCGACAGTTTGCTGCCGTCCAACGGGCTGCAAGTGAAGCGCGTCGTGGACCAGCTTCTGCGCTGGAAGGCACGCCGCCTCGGCTTCCTCGGCCTGTCGTTCAAGGGCGGTACGGACGATCTGCGCGAGAGCCCGATCGTGGAAGTCGTCGAGACGCTGCTCGGCAAAGGCTACGAGGTCAAGATCTACGATTCGAACGTCTCGCTCGCGAAACTCTTCGGCGCCAACCGGGAGTACATCGAGAAGGAAATCCCGCACCTCGACCGGCTCATGTGCGCGAGCGTCGCCGAAGTCATGGCGCATTCCGAGGTTATCGTGATCGGTAACCGCAGCGACGAGTTCCGCCAGGCGCTCGAACTCGTGCGGCCCGACCAAAAGGTGCTGGACTTGGTGCGCATCGCACCCGAACGGCCTGCGACCGGGGACTATCATGGAATCTGCTGGTAGCGCTGCCGTGGGCCTCTCCGGCGCGGTCGCGGCGGTAGGCAGCGACAGCCGCGGCGGCGTGCTGCTCATCGTCGAAAACCATTCGGTGCCGGCCGACCGCCGTGTTTGGGGCGAGGCGCAGTCGTTGCGGCGCGCCGGATATCGCGTCTCGGTGATTTGCCCACGTGGTACGTTCCAAGACAAAGAGCCCTTCGAAGCCCGCGACGGCGTCGCCATCCATCGTTTCGCGATGCCGTTCGACGGCAATACCAAGTTGCACTACGTGTTCGAGTACGCGTGGGCCCTCCTGGCCTGCTTTGGATTGTCGCTGCAAGTCTGGCGCACGCGTGGCTTCGATGTCTTGCACGTCGGCAATCCCCCGGACTTTTTTTTCCCGCTGGCCTGGTTCTACAAGCTTTTCGGCAAGAAATTCATCTTCGATCAGCATGACCTGTGTCCCGAGACGTATCTGGCCAAGTTTCCCGATGCCGGGAAGCGTTTCTGGTACCGTCTTTTGTCCTGGACCGAGCAACGCTCCTACCGCGCCGCCGACGCCGTCGTCGTGACCAACCAATCCTACCGGGACGTGGCGCGGAGCCGCGGCCGGGTGCCGGAGGAACGCATCTTCATCGTCCGCAACAGTCCGAACCTGGAAGTCTTCCGCCCTCTGCAACCGGATCTCGAACTCAAGGAAGGCTTCCGCTATCTGGTGACCTTCGTCGGGATCATGGCCGCGCAGGATGGCGTCGACTACTTGTTGCGCGCCGCCCATCATGTGATCTACGTCATGGGCCGGCGCGACATCCTCTTCGTGCTCATGGGCACGGGCCCGGCGTGGGACGACTTGCAGAAGATGTGGGCCGACCTCGAACTGCAGCCCTATGTGCGCTTCACGGGGCGCATTCCCGACGGACCCATGCTGCGCTACCTGGCGGCATCGGATGCCTGCGCGTCGCCCGATCCGCACAACCTCCTGAACGACGTCTCCACCATGCAGAAATTGATGGAGTTCATGGCGATGCGCAAACCGAGCGTGTCGTTCGACCTGAAGGAAGCGCGCTACTCGGCGCAGGACGCGGCGGTATACGTGCCCGACAACGACTGGCGCGCCTTTGGCGAAGCCCTGGTCGCATTGTTGGAGGACCCCAAACGCTGCGAACGCATGGGCGAGGCGGGACTGCAACGGATTCGCACCGAACTCTCCTGGACGCGATCCGAAGCCGAGCTGCGCGCCGCCTACGCCTACGTGCTCCATGACCGGCTCGCCACCGCTTCGGAACGCGGCTGAGGCGGGCATGAAACTCCTGCTCTTCTATACGCACGATTACTGGTTGCGGCCGTTCGAAAAGTCGGTGCCCGAGGCGCCCGACCGCAGCGATGAAATGACGGCCCGCGACGCCGTCGTGGCGCTCGTGCATGTCGAAGCGGCGGATCCGGCCGAGCATGCCAAACTCGTCACCAAGGCCATCAAACAGATCAAGTGGCTGGCCGGGAAGTTCGCGACCCGGCGCATCGTGCTGCATTCGTTCGCCCACCTCGCCACGACGCGCGCCACGCCTGCAGAAGCGGCAGCCTTGTTGGAGGACGCACGCGCCCGGCTGGTTGCCGCCGAGTTCGAAGTCCAGGTGACGCCGTTCGGTTACTTCAACGAGTTCCGCTTGCATGTCGCCGGCCCGTCACTCGCCAAAGTCTTCGTCGAATTGTGAGGTCGGATGGCGAACCGAACCCGCAAGCGCTGCGCATGGGCCAAACCCACCAACCCGCTCTACGTGGCCTACCACGACGACGAATGGGGCGTGCCGGCGCATGACGACCGGCATCTCTTCGAGATGCTCATCCTAGAGGGCGCGCAAGCCGGACTCGCCTGGGAAACGATCTTGAACAAGCGGCAGGCCTACCGGCGCGCGTTCGATCGCTTCGACGTCCGGCGGGTGGCGCGTTACGACGCTCGCAAGGTGGCGACACTGCTGGCGGACGCCGGGATCGTACGCAACCGTCTCAAGGTCGCGGCCGCGATCACCAACGCCAAGGCCTTCCTGCTGGTGCAGAAGGAGTTTGGCAGCTTCGATGCCTACCTCTGGGGCTTCGTGCAAGGTGCTCCAAAGCAAAACAGCCGGCAGGCACTCCGCGACATTCCGCCGCGCACCGCCGAATCCGATGCGCTCTCCAAGGACCTCGCGCGGCGCGGCTTCAAATTCGTGGGGTCGACCATTTGCTATGCCTACATGCAAGCCGTCGGGTTGGTGAACGACCACATCGAAGGCTGTTTCAGGTATCGTGAGGTGGCGCGGCTTTCCCGGCCGCGCCGGGCGGTGCATGCAGCGGAGGACGAATGATCTCGGCGCTCCTTGGCCGGCTTGGTGTGCGGGCTTCGGAACGGCGGCTCGTCGCCCGGCTCGGGTTCGTGCACTTCGTCCTCATCGCGAGCTATACGCTGGCGCGCGCGGCGCGCGACGCCGTTTTCCTGGACGCTCTCACGGCCCGCCGTCTGCCCTATCTGTATGTCGGCGTGGCATTGTGGACGGCGCTCATCTCGTCGGTTTTTGGACGCCTTTCATCCCGGCAACAACTTCAGCGCTCGTTGTCGCAGTTGCTGGTCGTCTGCGGCGCGGCGCTCGTCGTCTTTGGTGTCGTGCTGCGCCGCTATTTCGGTCCGGTGCCGGCCGTGGGTTTTTACCTGTGGACCGGGGCCTATGGCCTCATTTTGATCTCGCTCTTCTGGGTCCTGGTGAACGAAGCGACCGATGCGCGCGAGGCAAAGCGGCTCTTCGGCATCGTTGGCGCGTGGGGAATCGTCGGCGGTATGGCGGGTGGCGGACTCGCAACACTCTTGGGCGGGCTCGCAGGGCCGGAGTCGACGCTCTTTGTGGCCGGCGCCCTCTTAGTCGCTATCGCACCGCTGTCGCGCAACATCATCGACGCGGGTTCGTCGCGCGTCTTGGTGTTGCCGTCACTCGACGTGCCGCCGCCGGACTGGCGGCGCGATCGTTATGTGATGCTGCTGTCGGCGCTCTTCCTGGTTGGTGGCCTCACCGCGAGCTTCGTCGACTACCAATTCAAGGTGGTGGTCGAGCGCCTGAGCGCCGGCAACCTGAAGGAATTAACCAGGCTCCTCGGCTCCTATTACGCCGTGCTGAACGCGGTGGCGATCCTGTTGCAACTCGTGGCGTCGAGTTGGCTCTTGCGGCGTTTGGGCGCGAGCACGGTCGCGGGGCTCTTGCCGGCCGGAGTCGCAGTCGGCAGTTTGGCCGCGCTCTTCAAACCGGCGTTGCCCATGCTCCTGGCCGCGACGCGCATGTACGAGGCTGGGATGCGCGTGTCACTTGCCAAGACCGCGTGGGAGTTCTTGTTTTTTCCGCTCTCGCCGGCGTTGCGCCGCCGCGTCAAGACGTGGATCGACGCCGTCGTCGACCGCGGTGCCGAGGCGCTCGCGGGCCTCGCGATTCTGGCGCTCGGTGCGGCGCATCTCGACAACCCACGTTTTCTTGGGTCGATCACCGTCGTCTTGGCTCTCGTGTGGCTCTTTCTGAGTTTACGCCTCCGGAGCGCATATGTGAAGCAGCTGTCGCGCAGCCTCCGCACTCTTGTCCTCGAAGATCCGGAGCCGGAGTCGGCGCCGGAGGCACTGCTCATCGAGGAAGCGCTGCGGCTGCTCGACAGTCCGTTCGAAAAACGGGCCCTGTATGCCTTCGAACTCTTGGAGCGCATCGATCCCGCGGCGCTGGATCTCCGCTTGGGCGCGTTGCAGGAGCATCCATCGCCCACCATGCGCGCCCGGGCCCTCGGGCGGCTCGCGGACCCGGTGCACCCGGTGGCATCGCCGTTGCTCGCGACACTTGCCCACGATGAAAGCGCCGAAGTCCAAACCGCAGCATTTCGTTTGTATGCCGCCCGCTTTGCGGATGCCGACGAGCAGATGGAGCGTTTGGCCGCCAGCGATGACGAATCGGCGCGGGCGGCGGCCCTCACCTATCTGGTTTCGCGGCCTGGGTCGACGGATCGCGATGTGCTGGCGCGTGTCGACACGGTGCTGAAAACGGGTACGCAAGCCGAGCGGCAGGCGGTCGCGATGGGCCTTGGGCGGCGGCCGCGGCCTTCGGACACACACCAGCGGCTGGTGCAATTCCTGGCCGATCCGGCGCCCGAAGTGCGCCGCGAGGCCCTCGCCGCGTGCGCCGCGGCCGGGGTGCGAGAACTCGTGCCACTCATGCTGCCGCTCCTCGGCGCCACACCGACTCGCGACGCCGCGCGGGCGGCGATTGCGACTTTTGGCAACCGCATCGTCGGCACGCTGGGCGATGTGCTCGTCGACCTCGCTGCCCCGATCGGTTTGCGACGCGAGATCCCACCCGTCTTGGCCGCCATCGGAACCCAACCGGCCGCCAACGAGCTCTTGCGCGTTCCGGAGTCGCTGGACCCGTTGTTTCGGCACCGCTTGCTGCAGGCCCAGAACCGCATCCGAGGCCACGACGCGAGCATCCTCTTTCCGCGTCAAGCCGTGCGCGCGGCGCTCGAAAGCGATGTCGAGATGCTGCTGCGTTTGCATATGCACTTGGACGCCTGGGATGATGTCGAGCCGTCGCGCGCCCGCTCGCTGCTGCATGCATCGCTCGCCGAACGGCGCGATGCGGCTTTCACGCGCATTTTCCGTCGCCTTGGCCTGCTCTACCCTGCCAAGGAGATCCACGTTGCTTTCGGTGCGCTCACCGGCCAAGCGCGCCGGACCCGTGCTCAAGCACTCGAATACCTGGATGCCGTGCTGTTGCCCGAGGACCGGCGCCTTGTGGTACCGGTACTGGAGGAGCCGGAGCGCCGCGCGGTGCTGGCCCGCTCGTTGTATGGCATCGTGGCGTACACTCCGGAGTCGAGCTTGGCCGAACTCGTGCGAGCCCATGACGCCTGGCTGCAGGCCTGCGGGCTGTACGTGATCGGCGCGAAGCGCTTCAGCGCGCTCGCCGATCTGGCGCGCACGGCGCTCGGCCACGAGACAGCACTCGTGCAGGAAACCGCCCGCTGGTGCTTGGTGCGCTTGGAGACGCCGTGAAGGAAACGCTCACCACGATCGAAAAGGCGCTCTTCCTGAAGGAGCTCGAGTTCTTCGGACACGTGCCCATCGAACAAGCGGCGGCGGTGGCGGCGACCGCTCAAGAAGTTCATTTCGATCCCGGTACCGTCATCTACCAGCAAACCGATCCAGCCGAGTTCATCTTCCTGGTGCTCGAGGGCCGGGTTGTCGCCGAGCAAGATGGCATCATTTCGACGGTTTTCGGACCCGGGAACGGTTTCGGCGACTTGAGTCTCAATGCGGGTGCGACATACGCCCACACGGCCCGCGTCGTCGACCACACGCATGCGTTGCGTTTTTCGATCGCTGAATTCGTGGACACGATGCTCGAGCATCCCGAAATTGCCGTTGGCGTCGTGCGCGCCCTCGCCATCCGATTGCGTGAGGCCGGCCAGCAGCTGACGGATTTGAACCGCCAGCTCCAGGATGGCTCGTACGCCTTCCGCCTGCCGGACAAGCTGTGAGCCGAGGCATGGGTGCGGCAACTCTGCTGCGCGAACTCGAAGCCGCGCGCGACCAGTACGGTGGAAATGCGGCGGCCGGCAAGAGTGCGCTTCTGGACTCCGTCCCGCGGCTGCGAATGCAGTCTGCACGGCAGGTCGAGCGTTTGCATGAAGCCCTCTGTTTTCTGCGCGCCTATCCGGACGACGCCGCGGTCCTGGGGCGTGTCGAGCGCTTGCTCGCGGCTTTCCACGTCCGGCCGGACGCCAGGCGTTTCCGCGCCGCGCTCGCGGACACGGGGATTGCCGGCACCGATACGCGCTACCAGTTTTTTTGGTTCACGGCGCAATGGCTCGCCGAGCGCTGGCCGGACAGGCTTCGCATCGAGTGGCCGGCATTCCGGAACCACGCCCAACTCGCACCACTTCTGCCTTTGCTCGTGCCGTACGCGGAAGCGGCGGCACTCGACGACATCGAGCGGCCGGTGCGGCGCTGGATCGAGAGCTGGCGCGGGCCGGGTGAGACGGATGCGGCATTTCTCGTCCGGCGCTTCGCTGCACTCCGGGTCGACCCGTTCACCGCCGAGGTGTTGTACGAGACGCTCGATCCGCCGCTCGTCTTGAAGGGTGATGCGGCGCCGTCGCGCACCAATGCGTACGCTCCGGGCAGCAAGGTGGTGTTTCGCAGCCGGCCCTTCGAACGCCAACGGCCGGATTTGCGCCGTGCGCTGCGGGTGCCGCCACGCGGCATGCGCGACGTTCAGGAGAAGGAAGCGCTCCGGCTCATCGATCTCGCCCGCGAATCCATGGTGACACGCAGCCGCGATCTTGATTCCTTCGAGCACGCGGACCCTGCCGACGTGCGCCTGGTCGATTGCGGCGAGGGCTTGCAGTTCGCGTGCATCGGGCTCGTGCCGGAGCGGCGTGCACTTCTCGATGGCATCTATGGGTACCTGACACTGCAGAACGGCGTACCGATCGGCTATGTGCTGACGAGTTCCCTCTTCGAGTCCTCGTTCGTGGCCTACAACGTCTTCGAGACATTCCGCCGTGCCGCGGCCGCGCACACGTACGCCCGCGTGTTGTCCATGATCCAAGCGCTCCTGGGCTCGACGGCCTTCGTCATCGACCCGTATCAGCTGGGCCACGACAATGCCGAAGGCCAGAAAAGCGGCGCCTGGTGGTTCTACTATAAATTGGGATTTCGTCCGGCGGATGTGGCGGTGCAGGCACGCGTCCGAACCGAACTCGCGGCCTTGCGGCGCGACCCACGCCACCGTTCGAGTCGCGCGACGCTGCAAGCGCTCGCCGCGGCGCCGCTTTTTCTCTACGCCGGCCGGCCGCGCGCCGATGTGTTGGGCCGGGTCACGCTCGGCAACGTCAGCCTGCATGTGTCGCGCCTGCTTGCGGAACGCGGCGGCGGTCATCGCGAAGCCGCGATCGATGCGTGTGTCGGCGAGGCGGCGCGCCTGCTGGGCGTACGCGCGCCGCGCGCCAACGAAAGCACGCGCCGCCTCGCCTGGCAACGCTGGGCCCCGCTCGTTCTCGTGCTTCCAGCGGTTTCACGTTGGGGTGCCGGGGATTGCGCCGCGCTCGTGGCGGTCATCGATGCCAAAGCGGGCCGGCGCGAATCCGACTTCGTGCGGCGCTTCGACAGTCACCGTCGCTTGCGTGCCGCAATCCTGGAACTCGCCCGCCGCTCACCGCCCGGTTGACACGGGCGGTGCGCGGCTCCGATGCTCGTGCCCCTCGAGAGTGAGTGGAGGAGTTCCGCCATCGCTGCCACATCCGGAAGCGTCGCTTCGCGCGGCGGCCTTCCACTTCAGTCCAGCCTTCTTCTTGCTGGAATATTTTGTGCCTCGGGCGCATCGGCTCTGGTTTTCGAAGTCATCTGGTTTCAGCTTGCCGGTTTGGTCTTTGGAAGCAGTGTCTGGGCGACGAGCGTCGTGCTGGCCGGCTTCATGGCAGGTCTTGGACTCGGAAACTGCGCGGTGAATCGATACGGCGACCGCATCATGCAGCCGCTACGCATTTATGCGATTCTGGAACTTATCGTTGCCGTCGGCGGCATTTCGCTTTCGCTGCTGCTGCAACAACTGCCATCAATCGCTGCGCACGTCCTCGGCGGCCTCGCGAACCACCTCGTGGCCTTGAACTTTGTCCGGTTTGCCAGCGCGTTTGTCCTCCTGCTCATTCCAACAACGGCAATGGGCATGACGCTCCCCGTGCTCGTCGCAACACTGGCGCGCCGCGGGCTGTCGTTCGGACGCGCGCTCGGTTGGCTCTATGGGTGGAATACGTTCGGTGCCGTCTTGGGTGTGCTCGCCGCCGAGTTGTTCTTCGTCGAGCGAGTTGGAATCATGGGCACCGCGTTCGTTGCTGGAGTACTGAACCTTGCCGCGGCGTCTTGCGCTGGCGTGCTTGTCGCTGGGGGGGGGGGGGGGGGGGGTAGAATTTCGAACCGGTTTGGCCATCCACTGCAGATTCGTCTCCCGCCCCCCGCGCATGGAGAACGATCATTGCTGCCTCTCTTTCGGGGTGCGCACTGCTCGCTCTCGAGGTTCTCTGGTTCCGATTTCTTTCGCTCTTCGTGTCGAACAACTCGCTGGCGCTCGCACTCATGTTGGCGACGGTTCTGCTGGGAATCTCGATCGGTGGCTTGCTCGGTGGCTTGCTCAGCGGCAAACGGGCCTGGAGCCTGCCGTTGGTTGCGGTCGTTGCTGCTGCGACCGTCGCCATCACCTATCGGCTGTTTGCCGGCGCGTTGACCGACGCCACACCGTTTTCGTGGCAGACCGTTGTCGCTTACTCTGTACGGTTGATTCTGCCGACGGCGATTCTCTCTGGGATCTTGTTCACTCTGCAAGGCGACGTTCTGCGACGTCAGTACCCGAATGACGTCCGGGCCGCCGGCATTCTCACGCTCGCGAACACAACTGGCGCCACCTGCGGTTCGCTTCTCGCGGGGTTCGTGCTCCTGCCACAGCTCGGCCTCGAGAACGCCTTCGGCGTGGTCGTGATGCTCTATCTCGCGACTGCGGCTCTCCTTCTGGGCCGCCATCCACGCCGACGCCTCTGGGTGTCGATGGCTGCACTTGCAGTCGCGACCGCCGCACTTTTTCCTTTCGGAATCATGCAGCGCTTTTGCATCCCCGCATCGGTGAAGAGTTTCGCCGCCGATGGCGCCAGAGTCGTGGCGACGCGCGATACGCCAACCGAGAGCATTTCGTACATGCGGCGCGACTGGTTCGGTGAACCGGTCTACTATCGGCTCGTCACCAATGGCTTCTCGATGTCCGGCACCGGCGTGCCGGCGAAGCGTTACATGCGCCTGTACGCTTTCTGGCCAGCCGCGGTATGCCCACAACCGATCCGTAGCGCGCTCGTCATCAGCTATGGCGTTGGAGTCACGGTCAGTGCGGTGCGTGATCTGAAAACCGTGACCTCGATCGACGTCGTCGATATTTCGCGAGATATTGTCGAGATGAGCAAGTTGATCTATCCAGCCGCAATACACCCTCTGAACGACTCTCGGGTGTCGTTGCACATCGAAGATGGCCGGCAATTCCTCCTCCTGACGGAGAAGCGTTTTGATCTCATCACGGGCGAGCCACCACCACCCCGCCTTCCCGGTACCGTAAATCTGTATACGCGCGAGTATTTCCAACTCATGCACGACCGGTTGACGGAAAATGGCGTCGCCACGTACTGGTTGCCGATTGCGGATCTTCTCGAGGCGGATGCGAAGACCATCATCCGGGCGTTTGGAGAAGCGTTTTCGAACTATTCCGTTTGGGCCGGCACGCCGACCGATTGGATGCTCGTCGGATTTCGCGGCGCCCCTCGCCCCAACTCAGCGGCTGCATTTCGCAGTCTCTGGTCGGACTCGACGATTGGACCGCAGCTGCGCGAAATGGGTTTCGAATCGCCGGCGCAAATCGGCGCGACGTTTCTCGGCGACGCGGCCTATTGGAACCGTCAGACGGAGAACGTTGCACCGCTCACTGACAACTATCCCAAGCGCCTTCACCCGTTGTATTCGGATCCCGGTCAGGAGCGGATGTTCTTCTTCGCGAACGCGGTGAGCCCGCCCCAAACGCGCATTCTTTTTCGGAACAGCCCGTTCATCAAGACACTACTTCCAGCGGAAATGATCGAGCCGATGGACGCTGCCTTCCAGTGGCAGTCGGCGGTCAATGTTGCGCTCGAATTGGCGCCGCATCCGGTCGCGAACATCATGACACTGCACCGCGTGCTGACTCAAACGGAGTACTCGACACTGCCCCTGTGGCTGCTCGGCGCCAATGAAGCAGTGCGGCGCATTGCATCGACCGCGACCACCGTGGACAGCACTGGTTCGATCGAGTATGTCCAGGCGCTGGTGGCGCTTTCGGAGCGCCGGTACGACGCAGCGGCTTCGCTCTTTGCGCTGGCCCGCGAACACGGTTGGACAGCACTCACTGGCCGTTACCTCGAGGTGTATGCGTTGTGCTTGGCCGGGCGTACGGGCGACGCAGCACGTCTCGCCCAGGACTTGCGCAGCAACGCCCCCGGCACCTCGTACCACGAGTTCTGGCGATTTGTCGACGACGTGTTCCATCTCTGACGCGCGCCGCAACGCCCGTCAGGCGGCGCGATCCGAATTGGCAAGTGCGTGCAGCGTCTCGGGGGCGATATCCGCGCCGTTCGGCCAGGCGACGGTGCCGCCTTCCAGCATGAACGCCGCGAAATAGCCCGGATCGTGCCATGGCTCGAAAACGGGTCCCGCTGCAAGCCACTGGCTGAAGTCGACCGTGCCCTGAGTGCCGTCGTTGAACACCAGGTAAATCCGGTATCCACCCCGGTGCTCGGCACGGACAACGGCAGGTAGCAGTGCCATACAGATCCTTCCTCGATTTGCTGCAAAAGGTTCTGCGAATCGATGCTACAGCGCGTTCATTCAGCCACGCAAGCTGACACGTCCTGAGGGCCTTTGAGGACTTCCGCCCCTCGAGCGCCGGCCGGTGCTAGAATAGAGGGCGCCTGATGGCTCTCGATCCGATGCCTCCGCCGGATTTCCCATGGGGACCCATGATCTTCGCCGTGCCTGACACCGCTTTGGGGTCCGTATTGCGCCGTAGGGCGCGCACCGCCGTGTTCGGCGCGGCATGGCTTCTGGCGCTTGCCCCGCCAGCCGTCGCGCCGGCCGCCGGCCCCACTCTCGCACCCACCACCGACAGCATCGCGGCCGAGAATGCCCTTCCGGGTAATCCGGCGAGCGAATGGGACGTCGTGGGGAACGGCGATCCCGCTCTGCAGGGATTCGCGACCGACATCAGCGTCAATCATGGCGCGACGATCCAGTTCAAGGTGAGCACTACGGCGACGGACTATCGCATCGACATCTATCGCATGGGGTACTACGGCGGGATGGGGGCACGGCGCGTAGCCACGGTGCAGCCGTCGGTGCCACTGCCGCAATCGCAGCCGACGTGCGTGATCGACAATCCCACCCGTTGCGCCGACTGCGGCAATTGGGCGGTGTCGGCATCGTGGAACGTCCCCGCCAACGCCGTTTCCGGCATCTACATCGCCAAGCTCGTGCGCGAGGATCCGGAGGACGGGCGTTCGAGCCACATCATCTTCGTGGTGCGTGACGACGAGAGCCACTCCCAGTTGTTCTTCCAAACGTCGGATGCGACGTGGGCGGCTTACAATGTGTATCCAAACTTCAGCCTCTACACGGTGCCGCGTGCGTACAAGGCGTCGTACAACCGGCCGCTCGTGAATCGTACTCAGAAACCGTGGGACACGGTGTTCAACGCCGAATACCCCATGGTGCGTTGGCTCGAACGCAACGGCTACGACGTGAGTTACACCACCGACCTGGACAGTGACCGGCGCGGCGCGGAGATTCTCGAGCATCAGGTGTTTCTCTCCGTCGGGCACGACGAGTATTGGTCGCAGGGCCAGCGGGCAGCGGTCGAGGCAGCGCGCGCCGCCGGCGTTCATCTCGCATTCTTCAGCGGCAACGAGACGTACTGGAAGACGCGTTGGGAACCGAGCCTCGACGGCCAAGCGACCCCGTATCGCACTCTCGTTTGCTACAAGGAGACCCAGGCCGGCGCCAAGATCGATCCGCTGCCGGACGTGTGGACGGGCCAGTGGCGTGACTGCAGTTTCTCGCCACCGGCCGACGGCTGCCGTCCGGAAAATGCGCTCTCGGGCCAGATGAGTTGGACCACCACGTTGTGCAACGGATCGGTGTGCGGCATTCAAGTACCGGCGACGTTCGCGCCGATGCGCCTGTGGCGCAATACCGGCATCGCGACTCTTCCGACCGGCGCAGTCGCGGCACTGCCGCCCGCGACGCTCGGCTTCGAATGGGACTACGAACAGTTCGCGGCGTCGGCGCCCCCAGGGCTCGTATGGCTGTCGAGCACCACGGCGAGCGGTTTGACCCATCACGTCTCGCTCTACCGGCACCCGAGCGGGGCACTCGTCTTCGGCGCCGGCACCATTCAATGGTCGTGGGGACTCGACGATCACCACACGCTGGGGCGCTGGCCACCGTTCGCAGGTTCGGCGCCCGATGTTCGAATGCAACAAGCCACCGTCAACGTGCTGGGTGAAATGGGCGTCACGGCGGCGTCGTTGCAGAACGACCTCGTCGCCGCATTCCCGTCGGGTGACACGACACCGCCCGTTTCGACGCTTCTCGCTCCGGCCGCCGGTGATTCCTTGTTGAGCGGTCCGGTGGCGATTCAAGGTTCGGCGATGGACGCCGCCGGCGCAGTGGGTGCGGTCGAAGTCTCGGTCGATGGCGGCCTCACCTGGAGGCGCGCGCAAGGCCTCGAGAACTGGAGCTACCTCTGGGATGCGCCGCCGCATGCGGGCAACGTGACGCTGCGGTGCCGCGCCACGGACGACTTGGGCAACTTGGAAACCCCGGGCGCGGGCATCACGCTCAACGTCGGCGGACCACCCGTCGAACTCATGAGCGTTGGCGCCGCCGAAACGATCGTCCAAAACGGCGTCGACACCGCCCACTTCACGATACTGACCAAGAGCAACGGCGGCGCGGCGACGGGGCTCGCGATCCATGTTGTCGTCCTTAGCAACCACGGCGACTCGTTCGATCTCGGCACCGAGAACTTCACGCTTGCGGCCAAAGCGTCACACTCGAGCCCCTTCAGTTGGCCCGTGCCACCGGTTGCCTACCCGTGGGAGCTATCGGTACGCGCCGATCTCGCCCGCGATGGCCAGCCGATTGCTTCGCTGACCCAGAAGGCGGCTTGCACCGGCATGGTGATGTCGCACCCCGACTTGCAAACCGCGCTCGGGCAACTGCAGCCGCCCACCGGCTGCCTCACGCCGCCGACCCCGTGCGATGCAACGATCCTCGGCGCCGTGCCGCATTTCGGCACCTTGGCCCAGTTCGTGCCGGCGGTCAGCGGACTCTGTGCGGGGGCGGCGTCATTCAATGCCGCGCACTTGCTGCCCGCCGGAACGGCGACGCTCGCCGCCCTGACGCGAATGATCGATCCACTGCTCGCTTCACTGCTGCAAACGAGCCCGGTGTCGGACGCCGTGCCGGTCACCGTCGTCAATGCAATGCAGTGCCAGATCGCACGGGTCCAACAGGCGCTCACCGCCCTCCCCGCCGGCGCGCGAATCGATTCATTGGCGAGTGCGGTGCAGTCGACCTTTGCGGCCGCCGGACGCACGTACTCCAACGAACTTTTCGTACGCGGGCCGGCCAATCTGAAGATCGGGCGTGAGGGACATTGGACATCGACGACGACGCTCGACCTGCGCGATGCGTATGTGTTCGACGCCGGCGGTGCGCTGCAGTGGGGCCACGCCGGTCCCGAACCGCGGCGTCTGGGCGCGTCGAGCCCCAACCCGCATGCGAGCGCCGAGATCGAACTGCGGGCCACCGGCCCCGGAACCATCGACTTCGGCTTCCTGCATCGAGGCGCAAATGGTGTGGTGCAGTGGATTCGCTTTGCGCCGATTCCGGTGACCGCCACCACGGTCTTCCGGGAAGTCGTCTCCGATGACCTCCTGTATCCGTGGGGATTCGCGCTCTTCGAGGATTTTCAGAGCGACGGCATCATGGATGAGATTCTGTATCCGGGGGGCCTCAGGCCAAGTGACGTGGCCGGCGGCCCGTCGATCCCCCGCTTCCGGCTCTTGCCGGCACGGCCGAATCCGTTCAATCCCTCGACGCTCGTAAGCTACGAGTTGCCGGCATCGGGACCGGTCGCGGTGCGGATTCAGGATGTTCGCGGTCGCGTGCTCCGCACTCTCGAGGAGGGCGTCGTTGCAGCCGGTCCGCATCAAGTCGAGTGGAACGGCCGCCGCGACGATGGCCGAGCGGTCGCGAGCGGCATGTACTTCGTCCACATCGTCAGCCCCTGGGGCAACGCCACACAAAAGCTCACCCTGCTGAAATAGCTCCAGCGACATCCGGACGCCTATCCGGACGCCGAGGGGCCCGTGCTAGACTCGTTCCATCGTACTGTGATCGAACATGGACTTATTCGCCGGAGGCTCGTCGTGTCCAACATCGAGGCTTTGCATCGCTTCCGTTCCGCTTTGGCCACCCTCCTGCTGCTCGTCGTAGTCCCGGGAGCCGCCAGCGCCGCGCCGTTCGCGTGGTCGGTGCCGTCGGGAGTCGAGACTTGGAGCACGGAGCACGTCCACACCGTGCTCTGGAGTGGCGGGCCCGCCTCTCCGATCAACATCTACCTGATTCAGCTTCCCATGAATGTGGTCGCGCAAACCGTAGCGCTGAACGACACGAACGACGGTGAAAGACAGTTCAGGTTGAGCGCGACGCTCGCCCCTGGGACCTATCAGTTGTACATCGAGGATACGGCACAGACGACGTGGACGTACGGGTTCCAGTTCCACATTCAGGTTTCGGACCCGTGTATATCGCCGTGCACAAGCGGGGCGCTTGGATCTCCGGCCCTCGTCTGTGGGCAGACGCAGGCAGAGGCGGAGGCGCTGGCCATCGCGCTCGCCCAATCGCAGATTGCTTGCGGTATGGCGGGCGACATCGATCCCAACTCGATCCGGATCGAGACGACGCTACTAAATGTCGGGGGGTTCGCGTGTCCTTCCGGCTACGGCGGTGCGTACGCGGTGGAAGCCTCGGCAATCTGGTGCTGCTGCCCGCGTCCAGTGGACGTCCAACCGATGCCGTGGTCGCGCGTGAAGTCGCTGTATCGAGAGCTCGGTGACTGAGGCAGGGCCCCCGTTCGGCATGCGGCCATCTCTATTGTAGGATCGCGTCAACGATACATGCGGCGTGAACTTGCGTTGTGTCGATGAACGGAATGCCATGATGGTCTTCGAGACGGAGTAAGAGCGGCAATTCGGTGCCGCCGAGAATGACCGCATCGATCCCATCCCGGGCCGCCATTCGGTCGACGAGAGCCAGCAGAAGTTCCTTCGTCGTCGCGAGGAAGCTGCCCTGCAGGAGCTCACGCAGGTAGATGTCATGGACGACGTCTTGTTCGGCAGGTGAAGGCGGCACGATCTCGAGGCCGGCGCGCGCGAAGACCTCGGGATAGAAGCGGCCCTGCATCGTGTATCGGGTTCCCAGTAGCGCCAGACGCCGAAAGCCGCGGTCGCGCGCCGCATCCCGGGTTGCTTCGACGATGCTGAGGAGCGGCAGCGGCGAGCGAGCGCGCAACTCGTCGAAAACGATATGCGGCGTGTTCGCCGCGATCACCGCGAAGTCGGCGCCGCCGCGCGCCAGCACCTCCACCGCCGCCAGTAAGTAGGCCGTCACCTCCGCGAGCCGGTTCGCCGCCATGAGATCGAGCAGTGTTTGCACGTCGACGCTGTGGATGAGGAGCGACGGATTGTGGCCGTCGTTGCGCACGGTGCGATAGCGCTCGAGGATCGCCCGATAGTAGTCGATGGTCGATTCGGGGCCGACGCCGCCCACGATCCCGGCTGTCTTCATCGCCAAGCCCCGATTCGGTCGACCGGGGCAGCCCGGGCTGCCCAGTACACATGCCCCTCATTTTGCACCATCCAGCCACCCGGTGGCGTCCGTAGTGGTGCCTCAAAGGAGGCCTTGCCTCCATGTCCAAAGACGACCCTAAAGCCATCGTTCGACCTGATCAAGGTCCGCAATAGACGAATCACCGATCACTGGGTGGTGATCGACCAGATGCTGCTGCTGACGCAGCTCGGAGCAATGAATTCGAGCCCGACCCCCTGAGCACCGGGCTCGCGCCCGCTCGCGGAGCGGCCGTTCGGGGTCGACTCTGGCCGTCAGATGGCGAGTTCGGCGAGAAACCGGTCTGCGCTCACGATGCGAATGCCTTCGGCCCCAATGCGGTCATAGCGTGGGCGAGCGAGGACCTGCAGGGCTTCGACCTGCGGGAACTTTCGCTTGAGATAGAGCAATGCGGGGCTGATCGCGGTTTCGGCGAGTTTGCATTCCACGAACCGAACCGGCTTGCCATCGAGCAGTTGTACGAAGTCCACCTCGCGTCCTTCGATGTCACGGAAGAACCGCAGTTCGGCATCGCGGCCTTCGGTGTCCTCCAGGTAGTGGCATTCCTTGAGAAGGTGGAACGCAACGACGTTTTCAAAGCGGAAGCCGTCATCGGGTACCGTCGTCCAGTCAAAATGGTAGTGCTTGCGGCTTTTTTTGACCGCCTTGATGCGTGGCGGGCCGAACGGCAAAAGGCGAAACACGAAGAGGAGGCGTTCCAAGATCTCGACCCAGCGCTCAACGGTTCGATGGGCAACCTGCAGATCTTCGCGCAACGCGTTGATTGAGAGCGGGGCGCCCACGAGGGCTGGAAGGCGGAGCGAAAGCTGCTCCAGAGTCCCTAATTCCTCGACCCGCTCCAAATCAGCCACGTCTTCACGGATCAGCCTCGACCGATACTCTCGCGACCAACGCCGTGCCTTCTGCGCACTACCCGAAAAGAGCGGTTCCGGGAACGGGCCCGAAGCCATGAGGTCCGCGAGCGAGCACCCCGCTTCTTTGAGAGAGAATGGATACAGCCTGATGTGATGATAGCGGCCCTGCAGTGAGTCACCGCCGCGGCGATACAAATCCAGGCGGGCGCTGCCGGTCACGAGAATGTGGAGTCGATCCCGGTGGGTGTCGTACACGCCCTTGAGCAGGTTTCTCCAGCGCGCGAACTTGTGAATTTCATCGAACACCAGCAATCCCTCCCGCGGAAACTCGCGGGCCAGGATGCGTGTTCGCGCCTCGTCATCGTCCCAATTCAAGTAACGGTTCGCGGATGACCGGTGACTACGCCCCAGGATGGCGCGCGCAAGAGTGGTTTTGCCGGACTGCCGGGGCCCGGACACGAGGACCATTTTCTCTTCCAGGTCCCGGCTGATTGCTGCATCGAGGCTTCGGGCGTGCATGGCGTAGGATGACACGGATGCGAAAATCATGGCAAGAAATTTCACCTGGGGGTGAAATTTTCGGATTGGCCCGTCCCCTCCTCCGCTCAGCCCGGCGTGAGGCGGCGGTATTGGCGCAGGACGCCAACCGCCAGCAGGATCCACACGGCGACCAGCACGAGGTTCACGAGCGCAAATTGCTCGATGCTGAGCGCCATCGCCGTGCCGGCAAGGACCACGAAGGCCGACGTGACGTCGCCGGTGCGGACGAAGAACGTGTCGATGGCGGCTTTGGCCTTGTACTTGACTTCGCGGCTCGTCGGCAGAAAGAGCGCCTGCTTGACCGTGTTCTGAATCGAATAGTCCGCTGAGTTCTCGAAAATCTTCACACCGCGGATGAGGCCGATCCCAGCCCCGAAAGCGAGCGTTGCGTAGCCGCCGAGTGCCACCAACGGCAGAATCATCAGGCCGACGCGAACTCCGCCGTACTTCAAGATTCGCGACACGACGAACAACTGCAACGCGGCCGTCAAGATGTTGATATACAGGAAGTAGTTCGAATAGAACCGGCCGATCCACTGTCCCTCTTTGAGCCCGCCCGCGGTTCCCGCCGCCACTGCTTGCGCCGCCGCCTCCGAGACCTTCTTGCCGAGAATGAACTCGCCGGTCGAATTGACGACGTTGGCCAGCAGAACGAGGCACGCAATGAGAAGGAGATAACGATTTGCAAAGACCAGTTGGAATCCGCCGCCCGCGCCAACCGGTTTTTCAGCCTCACCCGCCGCAGCGGCGCGTTCCAGGCGCGCCCGCGCTTCCCGCCGGTGGATCACGTTCGTGAAGCCGATGCAGACTCCCAACAGTGCACCCGCAATGAGCAGCATCTGCGCCTCGCCGACGCCGATGATCTTGCCGGCAATCCATGCACCACCGACCGCACCGAAGGATGCCCCGAAACCAACGATCGGGAAGAGGCGCTTCCCCTGATCCGGCGTGTACACGTCGTTCGCGAAGGCCCAGAATTGGGCCACAACCATGTTGTTGAAAATGCCGACCCAAACGAAGAAGCCGATCGCGAGCCACACACTGACCGCCGTCTTGGAGAGCACCCAGAAAATAGCCAAGTTGGCGATGAAGAAGAGCGTCACGAAGGTGATGAGCTTTTGGCGCGGCACGGCGGAAGCGAGCCGCGCGTAGTACTTGATCACAAAAACGAGCAAGATCGCCATGAGCCCCGAGGCATAGCTCTTGATCTGCGCCTTTCCAACTGTCCATCCGAAGATGTCGGCCGTGCCGCCCTGCAGAATGAACGACTCGCGCACCGGCTTGATCAGGTAGTAGGCCGTGAAGAGCAAGAAGACGTTGACCATGAGCAGTAATGCCGTGCCGGCTTCGCCGGGCCGCACGTCCGCGAAGAGCGCGAGGCACCATTCCACCGGGCCTTTGCGCTTCCTCGGTGCGTTCATTGCCATCGACGTCGCCATGTCGCCTTCTCATCCCTTCGCGGCAAGATTGTTCGGAACCGTCACGCGGTTCGCGCCTCAGGCGCGCGGCAGCGTCTTTTCGACCGCAGTAAGTGCTTTGTCGAGCGCGCCCAGCGCGCGTTGCACGTCGTCCTTGTTGACGATGAGCGGCGGCGTGAGGCGCAGCACATTATTATAGTACCCACCGCGCCCGACGAGCACGCCATCGTCCTTCATGAGTTCCATGACGCGCACGACTTCCGCCGCGGCCGGTTCCTTGGTCTTGCGATCCTTGACGAGTTCCACACCCACCATGAGGCCTTTGCCGCGCGACTCGCCGATGAGCGGATGCTTTTCCTTGAGCCCCGCCAGGCCATCCTGCAACACCTTGCCCATGCGCTCGGAGTTGCCGATGAGATCGTGCTTGCGGATGTAGTCCATGTTGGCCATTGCCGCCGCCATGGTGATGGGGTTGCCGCCGAAGGTCGAAACATTCGGTCCCGAATAGGCATCGGCAATCTCGGCCTTGGCGATGAAAGCGCCAATAGCATAGCCGTTCGCCATGCCCTTCGCGAACACCATCATGTCCGGCTGCACTCCCCAGTGCTCGATGCTGAACATGTGCGTGCCGCTTCGGCCCCAGCCGCCCTGCACCTCGTCGGCAATCGTGACCCCACCGTACTTCTTGACGATGTCGTAGACAATCGGAAAGAACTCGAGTGGCGGCGTGATGAATCCGCCGACGCCTTGAATCGGTTCGTGGATGAAGGCCGCGATGCGCCCCGCCGTCGAACTCTGGATGACGCCCTCGAGATCGCGCGCGCACTGCATTTCGCACGATGGATACGTGAGCTTGAACGGGCAGCGGTAGCAGTAGGCATTGGCCGTGAAATGGACATTGCCCATGGTTGCGACCGGCACCCGCCACGTCGACTGGCCGGAGACGCCGATCGCGACATGCGAGCGCCCGTGGTACGAATGCCGAAGCGCCACGACATCTTCGCGCTGGGTGAACATTTTGGCGGTCAAGAGCGCCGTGTCGATGGCCTCGGTGCCGCTGTTGCAAAAAAAGGACTTCTTCAGATCGCCGGGCGCCGTCCGCGCCAGTTCCTCCGCCAGCTCAAGCATCGGCTCGATGAGATACACGGTCGACACGTGCTGCAGCTTGTCGACTTGGGCATGCACGGCGGCATTGATGTCAGGGTTCGAGTGGCCGGAGTTGACCGACAGGATCCCGGCGAAGAAATCGAGGTATTCGCGCCCGGTGCTGTCCTTCAGGAACTGCATCGAACCGCTGACCAGGTTCATCGGTTTCTCGTAGTAGTGCTTCACGCAGGGGAGGACATACTCCTGCTTCAGCTTGACGAGTTCCTCGGGGCTGCGTGGCACGAGCGACCTCCTGCAAGAACGGGTAGGGATCCCAGGGCGGCGCCAAGCCGTCCGCATTCTACGGCTGCGAGTCCGACTCGGATGGCAACGCCCTCTACGGGAGCTGCCGCACTAAATCGTCGTACGTTTCCGGGCGCCGATCCCGGTAGAACTGCCAAGTCGAGCGCACTTTCCCGATCAAGTCGAGGTCGAGATCCGCGACCAGCAGCTCTTCCTTGTCCTCGCTCGCTTGCGCCACGAATTGGCCGCGCGGATCGCAGAAATAGCTCGAACCATAAAAGGCGCCGGTCGCCCAGGGCTTCTCGACGCCCACCCGGTTGATGGCCCCGACGAAATAGCCGTTCGCGACCGCATGCGCCGGCTGCTCCAGATGCCAGAGGTACTTGGAGAGCCCGGCGATCGTCGCCGACGGATTGAACAGGATCTCGGCGCCGTTCAGCCCCAGAAGGCGCGCCCCCTCCGGGAAATGCCGGTCGTAACAGATATAGACGCCGATCCGGGCATACTTCGTCTTGAAGGTCGGGTAGCCGAGGTTGCCGGGCTTGAAATAGAACTTCTCCCAGAAGCCTTCCACCTGCGGGATATGGTTCTTGCGGTAGATGCCGAGGAGCGTGCCATCGGCGTCGACAACGGCGGCGGTGTTGTAGTACACGCCGGTCATCGCTTCCTCGTAGATCGGCACAACAAGCACCATCTGGTATTTGCGCGCCAGCTTCTGCGCCCACTCGACCGTCGGTCCCGGGATCGGCTCGGCGGTGCCGTACCACTTGGGATCTTGCTCGGCGCAGAAGTAGGGTCCGAAAAAGACTTCCTGCAGACACAAGATTTGGACGCCCTTGGCCCCTGCCTGGTCGATGAACCGCTCGTGTTTGTCGATCGCCGCCTTCTTGATGTCGGCCAGATCACCCTGGGTGACTTCGCAGGCCGTTTGCACCAAGCCGCAGCGCACGTTGCGCGCCATGCTGCCCTCCGGGGCCGCGCCGGGCCGCGTCGGCCTCGGCCACTTTTGTGCTTTCTGCGGCGCGTTGGCAGCACCGCACTTCGTTCACGATCGAAGCACCGAAGGTAGCTGAAGTGCCACACTGCGTCAATTCGTTCACGAACGTCCGCATGCTTCCCTATCGTTCCGTCACACGTCCGCAACGCGTTGATCTATTTGTATTTCCACACAATCGACGGTTGACGATCCGTGGTCACAATGCATACAATTAAGTCACTCAATTCGCGCCGGCACCCCCCGCCCGGCACGCGTGCCCCAACGACAGTTTGCGAACCGAGGCCGCATGCGGAGCCGCTACCCGCATCGCCACGCGTGTGCTTTGCTGGCACGCCGAGAGGCTGCCACGCTGGTACGTCTGCGTGCACGGATCGCCACGCTCGCCGTGGTGGCCGGATGCAGTGCCGCTGTCTTGGGTGCAACAGGTGCCGCCGCCCAGTGCGTGTTGGTGCGCGAACGAGAACCACGTTATGCGCCGCATGTGGCGATGCACTTCGGGGACGCGTCCGATGTGCCGCTGCACGTCCAATGTGCCGCCGCTCTCGACAAAGGCCTGCCGGGGCTCTGTGTGCCGCTCTACGCCTACAACTTGTGGGAGGGCGCCACGGCATTCGAATTTGCGTTGCGCAGCCCGAACGCACCCATCGGCTTCGATCGTGGCCCGGAGATTTCGTCGGTCAGCATGGATTTCGCGACCGATGCGGCCGGCACGATAACGAGCTTGAAGATCATCCCAAGCGGTGCCGTCTGCGGCCCCGTGTTCCTGGGATGCTTGCACTTGGCGACGGCCGATTTACCGGACATGTTCCATATCACCGTGGCGCCGAATCGGATCTCCGGGCGGGCAGCGGCCGAGACACCGGACGGCGAATGGCGCAGTGTCGTCGTGGACGATGGCGGCGCGCGCATCGGCACCGGCATCGGTTGTCCCCCTGACGGCTGTCCGCAAAACACCGCGGTGCGCGATCTTACGGCGCGGTCGGGCGAGATCAGCGGTGTCGTCGATCTGTCGTGGACGAGCGGTTCCGGAAGCTTCACGTTGCTGCGCTATCGGACCGACGGGCACGACCCCGTCGACCCATGGGACGGACAATTCCTGGCGCTGCTCCCGGCATCGATCAACCACTACTCCCATTTGTTCGGCGACGCGGGCCACCTGAATCTCACAGCGTGGAGCATCACCCGCGGCCCCTACGGCAACTTATACGCGGCGTCGAGCATCGAGTGCGGCTCGCTGGCGCTCGCGGTCGTCCATCTCCCGGTCGGCGTGACCGTGGCCAATTGGGGGATGATCAAGTCTCTCTATCGCTAAATCAGTCGGATTCTTTCCGGATCCATTCCCAAAACTCGCTCGCAGGAAGTTCTGATGGAGTCTCGAACCCCAGGTGAACTGGTGGCGCTCGCCCGCCGTTCGGTTCGCATTTTGATCGTGAACGAGAGCCAGGACGAACAGCAAGTGCTCAAGCTCAAACTCGAAGAGCTGGGCGCCGCTGTCATCCAGGTGCGGCACGGCAGAATGGCGATCATGACGGCGCAAAAGGCCTCACCGGATATCATCATCCTGGACCTGGATACGACCGATATCCCGGGTCTCGAGGTGCTGCGTCATCTCAAATCGGTGAAGCGGACCTCGAGTGTACCGGTCATCTGTCTGTCCAGCCAACGCGACGACACCTATCGGATGCGGGCGTTGCGGCTGAATGCCGATTGGTTTCTGACGAAACCATTCCGGTTCTCCGAGATGCTGGCGCGCTTGCGCTACCTGGCACAGGAGATGGCAGCCTCGACACCGCCCATGACAGCAACCACCAGCTACGAGGAGTTGCGTAAGAGCACAGTGCGCTCGAGTGTCGACACCCTCTCCGACGTGCAGGACATCCGCAAAGCTCTGCACGGACTGAAGGGTTACATCGGCGCGGACGACTACTACCTGAACACCAAGCTCGAGATCTGCTTCCGGAGTCTCGTACGCATGGAATCCCGCTTGAAAGAGTTCAGAGGCTTAGCCCAGCCGAAGCCTTTGCAAACTCCCGCCTCGGCGCGCATCGCTCCGTATCCATTCGAAGCGATCGAAGCCGGCTCTCCATCCGCCGACGAAATGCCCCGCGCTACGGAGCCTCTCGACGGTGAATCGGACGACGATTAGACGGGGCATGGATGCTCCGCCGGCGACCTGCCGAGGAAATCTCTCCCCCGACCGCAGGTCG
>JANLSU010000094.1:0-25921 GCA_031362565.1 bacterium
GGCCGGCGCGCCGGAGTGCCGCCGCTTCATCTGGGCGCACGTGGGCGGGACCGGCGGCCAGGCTGGCGGCGCGCGCGAATGCCGCGCCCGCTTCTCCGACGCGTTGCAGGGCGAGTGTCGTGCGCCCAATGCCCTCGAGCCGCGCCACGCGCTCGGGAGCGATGTCCGGTTTTTCAAGGGCGCGCTGAAAGAGTCCGAGCGCATCGGCATGGCGCTTCTGGCGCTCGCGAACGAGCCCCATGTCGTACAACGAACGCCCGTGCGGGTCGCCTCTGCGGTCCGCTTCGGCGAACGCGTCCCATGCGGCGTCCAAATCGCCGGCTGTGAAGAGCGCCGTTCCGGCAGCGAGCGGTGGCTTGTACGACCACGGCGCGAGATCGGTGGCGCGCCGGTACTCGGCCAGGGCGGCGCTCGCCTGGTGCATGCGCTCGAGTTGCTCGCCATAGCGCAGACGCACGTCCGGATCGTTGGGATGCCGTGCGACTTCCCGCTCGTAGGCGTGCAACGCGCCCTCGCGGTCACCAGTCCGCGCCAGGACTTCGGCACGGTCGAAATCGGGGCGTCCGAAGTCGGTCGCCCGGGCATTGAACCAGCCCGGCCACACGACGACGACCGCAAGCGCCACGACGGCACCCACTTGCAGCAGGCGGCGCCGGTCCCGGGTCTGGAGGCCGGCGGCGATCTGAGTGACCGCGGCGCCGGCAGCGATCGCGATCCACGGCACCACGGCAATGCGATAGCGCGACGTGACGAAGAATGCAACGACGCCGGCCATTTGCAGCCACGCCATCACGTGCACCGGCGTGCGGCGCCAAGCCCGGGCGGTGAGTACCAGTCCCGCGAGTCCAAGCGGCCCCAAGAGGGCCCAAGGAATGCCGGTCCACCGGAGCACCTCTGAATCGCCGCGCATCGCGCTCGAATCCTGATTGCGGTCGATCTCGGCGCGGTTCCAGAACAGCACCAGCTTGCGCCAGCCCAGTTTCGCCGCCGCGGCCGGCTCGTGCTCGAACCAATCGAACGCGGCGCGATAGAAGTTTTGCTGCCACTGCACGGGGTCGTTCATCGACCCGAAGCGCTGGGTGAGTTCTTCCCATCGCAGGCCGGGTCGAATGGCCACCGTGGTGTCGTAGTCGGGGTTGTTGCCGATATAGAAGTTGATCCCGCCGTTGACGGAAACCGGCACGAAGCGGCCCGAGGCGATCCGGTTGTGACGCGCCGTCGGCACGAGGGCGAGAACAATCGGCGCCAAGAGTAAGACGAGCCGCCCAAGGCGTGCCCGGCGCGCGCCGGGCGCGAGGACGACGACCACCGCGAGCGCCACGACCAGCGCAACATTAACCGGTCTTAATTGCAGCGCGAGTCCGGCGAGCGCCCCCGCGCCGAGATCGAGCCCAACTCCGGCGCGCTTCCCCACCCCTCCCAGCCCCGGTCCACGGCAGAGGAGATACGCGGCGCCCATCGACGCTGCGAGCGCCGCCGGTTCGATGAGGAGCTGATTTTCGAAGTAGGGCAGCGGCCCGTACAAACCCGTGCAGAGCCCTGCCACCCAGCCCGCCGTCACGCCGAAGGCGCCGGCGGCGAGCGCCGCCGCCAGTACCGCGGTGAGAACTCCACCCAACATCTGCAGGATGTAAATCGCTTCGACGTGTGGACCGGTCAGGCGATACACTTGGCCGACGAACCACGCGTAGGCAGGAGCCTTGTAGTAGACCTCGGGCCCCAGACCCTCGCCGCGCATGACCTGCATCGCCCGCGTGTGGTAGTCGGCGGCATCGACGAGCGGCACGCGCCAGTACGGATGGTCATGCACCTCGGCGACGTATGCGACCCGCTGCAGCGCCGCCAGGCAGCCGATGACAACGAGCATTCGGGCCCAGGCGCGGCGTGCGTCGGCTTGCCGCCGCGCGCCGCGCGTCTTCGGAACCAAGACCGATCACACGCCGGCGGTTTGCAACAGTTCCGGCAGCCGCTGCGTGAAGCCGGTCTTGGGCAGCACGACGTCGGCGCCGAGCTGGTTCGCTTCTTCCATCAGTTCCGCACGCGAGTGCGAGGAGTACGCTACGACGCGCGCCGTCCGCCACTCCGGATGCTCCTTGATGCGCTTCAGCATTTCCATGGGCCGCAGCGATTCGGCACCCAGGTCCATGATGATGAGGCCGGGCGCGGCGCCGCTCAAGCGGCGTTCGAGGCCCTGCACGTCACGCACGAACCGCACGTCACGCGCCAGGCCACGCGCCGACTCGCGGATCTTGGCGGTGAAGAAGATGTCCTCGACGAACACGATGATTTCTTTGGTCACGATCTCTCCTCCGAAGGTCGATTTTGAAATGCGCTCAGATACTATCCATCATTTCGTGCGGCATGAGCTCCCGCGTCGAGCGGAAGTACATGTTGTCGGGATAGGCGAGAAAATTACTCACCGCACTCGTGTACACGCACGCGAAGTCCTTGACTTGATGGCCGAAGCGGCTGTTGATGTCGCCACATTTGAAGAGCTTGCCCCAGCTGGGGCTATAGCTGCGATCCAGTTCGGCCTTGCGCGTCTTGATGTCGGCGTGGATCTGCGCCACTTCCTCCTTGAGACCCTGGACGCGCGATTCGGCGCCACTGGCCAAATCCAATGCCCGGCTGCGATCCTCGTCCGGGATTTCCATCGCCCCGCTGCGGCTCGCGAGATGCAGCACTCGACGGCGCAAGCGATGGATCTCGAGGACCAGATGGTTGCGGCGCGCCAGCAACTGATCGATGGCGTGAAACTGCGGCCCCAGCGCCTGGTTGATCTCGATCTCGCCCTTCAGCTCCTCGATCAGCATGGCGGTGCGCCAACCGGGGCGCTTCTTGGCGCGCAGGATGTCGCCGAACGTGTGGTCGCCGACATAGAGGATTTCGTCGCCGCGATGGCCAATCTTGTCTTCGAGAATGCGCGCACAGCCGCGCGTCTGCACCGCCGGCGGTCCCGGATGCATGCCGGCTTTTTCCATGTCCTCCGGCCCCAGTTCCGCCATCGGCCGGTCCGACTGATAGAAATCCGGTTTGCCGGCGCTCACCACGACCACTTCGAAATAGTCGCGCCAGCGCGGATACTGCTCCAAGGCGTTATCCAGCAGGAAATGCATCACGGTCTCCGTGTAGTAAGGCTCGGAGTTCGTGAGCAGAAAGAGTTTTTTGCCCTGGGCCCGGAACGCCGCCAGGGTCGACGGCAAGAGTGGATCGCGGACGATGAAGTGCGCCGGGTCGCGGACAATCTCGCGCTTGATGGTGTTGTCGGCGTGCGCCCGGTCGATGCATTTGCGAACGTCCTCGTAGACCCGCAGATAGTCGCGCCACGGACGGTTCGGCGGCGTTTCGAAGTAATCGACGAGCTGCAGGAAGAGCGCCGCTTCCGGCAAGCCGAACAGCGTGTCGATGGACATGTACTTGTCACTCGACAGACGAATGCGGCTGTTGCGGTACAGGCGCTTGCGGTCTTCGCTCGGAATGAGCCGGTTGCCATGGTAACCGCGCGTCACGTAGCTGTACTGGTCGATCTTGAGGACATTGCCGAGCCGCTTGTCGACCACCAATCCCCGGATGACCTGGTGCGGGTCGTATTCGAGGGCCCGGATGGCTTCTGGATAGTGCAGCTCGTCGACCAGCTTGCTGCGGGTGGCGTCGAAGGCGAGCTTCTCGAGTACGACCTTGTCGTACACCGCGAGTGTGTAGTCCATGTCGAATCCGATGGCGCGCACGTTGCGCATCCGCAGGTTGCGATTCACGAAGATGCGGCGCGCCGGCTCGATGTGCGACTCGCCGGCGTAGACTTCCGCCGGCGGGATGACCTCGATCGGCGGCTTTTGCAGCGCCATTCCCGGTTTCCTTCCGACCGCCCGTCCCATGGGTGGCGGCGCCGCGGGGTGGTGCGGCTTAAAACGCGACATCGACGGCTCGGAATCCGACCGTCCAAAAAACAGTTCATAGTACCGGACTGCGGGCCCGCCCACCAGGGCCGATCGGGGGCGGTCTGGACCGCGCCGCCCCCAAACTCGTACGCTGGCGGCACTTGGGCCTCCCTCCCATGGTCTTTTGCGGCATCACCGGCGGCCACAAGGTGAGGTGTGCGTGTCCCGACTGCCCCGTTCGACCCCGCTGCCGCCCGGCGCCGGCCGTGGCGGGCACCGGTCCCGCGGCACCGGGCGGCCCGCGCTCCGCTTCGGCCTCTTGTTCGCGGCGGCGGCGATCGGCCTCTTCGGGCTTTATCAAGTCACCGAGATCACCCATACCTTCCATGCCGTCAACGAACTCAACGCGACGCTCTGCGTGCAACTGTTGCGGTTCGGCGGGATTCCGGTCGAGCGCTCCGGAACGACCCTGCTGCTCCCAACCGGCGGCATGGATGTGGTGAGCGAATGCTCGGCGATCTACGTGCTGATTCTGTTTTCGGCGGCGGTGCTGGCCTTCCCGACGACCTGGAAGGCGCGCGGCCGCGGACTGCTGATGGGCCTGCCCATTCTTTTCGCGGTCAACCTCCTGCGCCTGGTCTCGCTCGGGGTCGTCATTCGGTTTCGCGCCGCGCTCTTGCCACTCTTTCACGAATACCTGTGGCAGGTGCTGTTCATCCTGGTCGTCGCCGCTTTGTACCTGTTCTGGATCGAGAGGATCGTGCCGCGTGCGGGGACTCGTTCGGCCGCTTAGGTTCGTCGCCGTTTCGGTGCCGCTCTTCTTGGCCTGGGAATGGCTGCTGCGGACGCCGTATCTGACCTTGCTCGCGCACACCTTCGCGCTCATGGCACGGCTGTGCGGCATCAAGGTCCACGTGGTCGAAGTGCAGGGCGGCAACATCCGCTTCGCCTACGGCGACGTCGTGTGGGTAGACGAGTTCGGCCTCACGGGGGTGAACGTCGTGGCCTTCGTGGCGCTCGTCCTCGCGACCGGCCCGGTGTCGTGGCCACGGCGCGGCCGCATGCTGGCGCTCGGTGCCGGCCTGCTGTTCGCAACCCAGATTCTCGGCCTGTGGACCGACATCGTGCACGTGCATCTGCATGATCGCGCCCAGACGGCGGCGTTCGCGAACGGGCTCCGCGCTTTCATGACCGGCTTTGGGACCTTCTTCTTTCCGTTGTTCATTTGGCTGTGGCTGGTGCGGGATCACCTGCCATTCGCCCGGGCGCCCGAGCCGGGCGGCGTCGAGAACCCATGACCGATCCGCGCCCCACGCCTACGGCTGCCGGCACGCCGCCGTCTCCTGCACCGCGCGGCGCACCGCCCGAGCTCGTGCGCCGGCTGGGGGCTTGGGCGGCAGCCGCGATCGTCGTCGGCAATGTCATCGGCTCCGGCATCTTCGTCGCGCCCGGTGATGTCATGCGCGCCCTGGGCGATCCACGCGCCTGCGTTGCGGCTTGGGTGATGGGTGGATTGCTGTCGCTCTTCGGCGCGTTGGCATTCGCGGAGTTGGGAGCGGCGTATCCGGAAACCGGCGGCGCCTACATCTATTTGCGGCGCGCATTCGGAGCCCGCCTGGCATTCGTGTTCGGATGGGCCGAACTGTGGGTGATCAAACCGACCGGCGCCGCCGGCATCGCCGTCGTCTTCGCGCAGTACGTGCACGCATTGTCGCCGGCGTTCGCACCGCGCGCCGTGGCGATCGCCGCCCTCGTCCTCGTGTATGCGCTCAACTACCGGAGTGTCGCGGCGAGCAGCAGGGTGCAATTCGGGCTGACGTTGGTGAAGGCGGCGGGGCTCGCGGTGCTGGCCGGGCTCGCGTTCCAGCACTGGGGACCGGTTGCACGGGGGACGGTGCACACCCCGGGAATCGCCGCTTGGGGCGCGGCGCTCGTGCCCATCTTGTGGACGTACGATGGCTGGTCGGACGTCAACTACATCGCCGGTGAGGTGCGATCACCGCAACGCAACCTGCCCCTCGGCCTGGTGGCCGGCACGGCGTTCGTGGCGACGCTGTATGTGGTGGTGGTGCTGGCCGTGTTGGCGGTCGTGGACCCCGCGACCCTCGAGCCCGGCTCGCCGGTGCTGAGTACGCTCGCGCGGCGGGCGTGGGGCGCACCGGGCGCCAATGCGGTGACCGCCCTCGTGTTGCTGTCGACGTTCGGATCATTGCTCGCCGGTGCCATCACGACGCCACGAATCTTCTACGCCATGGGACGCGACCGGCTGTTCTTCGCATCGCTGGGTGGCGTCCACCCGCGCTTCCGCACCCCGCACACCGCGATCCTCGCCATCGCGGTGGGTGCCATCGCCTTTGTGCTCGCCGGAAATTTCGACCAGATCATCACGTTCTTCGTGTTCGTGATGTGGCTGTTCTATGCCCTGACCGGCATCGCGCTGTTTCGACTGCGGCGCTTGGAACCTGGCACGCCGCGGCCGTATCGCACCCCGGCCTATCCCCTCGCCCCGGCACTGTTCGTCGTGGCCTCGTGCGGCATGCTGGTCAGCGTCGTGCTGGCCGCCAGCCGTGAGTCGCTGATCGGGTTGGCGTTGGTGGTCTCCGGCGTGCCGATGTACGACATCTGGCGGCGCCTGCGGCGTGAACCGGGCGGGCCGCCGCCCGCGCCAAAGGCGTGAGCCAACACCCCGCGGACGCATCGGGGCACGACCGGCCGGCCTTCCCGCGCCCCGGCCCGAAAACGACGAAGCCCCCGGCACCAGGGCCGAGGGCCTCGAGAGTGGTAGCCCCACGGGGAATCGAACCCCGGTTTGATGGCTGAGAACCATCCGTCCTAGGCCACTAGACGATGGGGCCACGAAGCGGCGCGCTCCGGCTTGGAGTGCAAGCGGGACGTGTACCATTTGCCTGCGAGCGTGGTCAACCCCACCGCGGGTGCTTGGCCAGACGCGATTCCGTTCCCTTGATCGCCATGGCCTTGGACTTGTATCCTGCGCGGCTCGGGATCCAAAGGTTCCTCTTCTGCCGCCGTGAGCGTGATTCCATGAGCGTCGCCCCAGTTGAGTCGATCGATTTCGTGCGCCGGATCATCTTGGCGCACAACGAGTCCGGGCGCTTCGGCGGCCGCGTTCATACGCGCTTCCCGCCGGAACCCAACGGCTACCTGCACATCGGACATGCGAAAGCGATGCTGCTCAACTACGGGCTCGCGGTCGAGTTCGGCGGCAAGTTCAACCTGCGGTTCGACGACACGAATCCGGCCAAGGAAGAACAGGAATACATCGATGCCATCCGCGCCGATGTGGCCTGGCTCGGCTGCGACTGGGAAGATCGCGAGCTGTACGCGTCCGACTACTTCGAGCAGTTGTACGCCTGGGCGGTGCAGTTGATCGGCGCCGGCAAGGCGTACGTCGACAGCTTGACGGCCGAACAGATCAGCGAGTACCGCGGCACCGTCATCCAGCCCGGCGAGAAGATCGACACCAAGCCGGGGCGCGACAGCCCGTACCGCAGCCGTCCGGTGGCCGACAATCTCGACCTGTTCGCGCGCATGCGCGCCGGCGAGTTTCCGGATGGGGCGCACGTCGTGCGCGCCAAGATCGACATGACGCACCCGAACCTCAACCTGCGCGACCCGATCTTGTATCGCATCCTGCGCGCCACCCATCCGCGCACCGGCGACACATGGTGCATCTACCCGACGTACGATTGGGCGCACGGCCAGAGCGATTCCATCGAGGGCATCACGCACTCCATTTGCACCCTGGAGTTCGAGAACCACCGGCCGTTGTACGATTGGTATCTCGACGCCATCGGGATCCACCATCCACAGCAGATCGAGTTCGCGCGCCTCGAACTCACCTACACGGTCATGAGCAAGCGGCGGCTGTTGCGGCTCGTCGAGGAGCGGCGCGTCAACGGCTGGGACGATCCGCGCCTGCCGACGCTGACCGGCCTGCGGCGGCGCGGCTTCACGCCGGAGTCGATTCGCGCTTTCTGCAAGCGCATCGGCATTTCCAAGTCATTGAGCACGGTCGACGTCGGTACGCTCGAGGAATGCGTGCGGGAGCACCTGAACCGGGTGGCGCCGCGCGCCATGGCGGTGCTGCACCCGTTGCGCGTCGTGGTCGAGAATTACCCGGCGGACCGCACCGAAATGTTCGACGTCCTGGTGAATCCGGAGGATCCGGCGGCGGGAATGCGGCAAGTGCCGTTCTCCCAGGTGCTCTACGTCGAGCGCGAGGACTTCATGGAGGACCCGCCGAAGCAATTCTTCCGTTTGTCGCCCGGGCGTGAGGTGCGCCTGCGCGGCGCCTATTACTTGACCTGCAGAGAGGCCGTCAAGGATGCGGACGGCAACGTCGTCGAGTTGCGCTGTACGTACGATCCCGAGACCCGCGGCGGCAATGCGCTGGATGGCCGCAAGGTGAAGGCGACGCTGCACTGGGTGTCGGCCGCGCACGCCATCGACGCCGAGGTGCGCCTCTACGACCGGCTCTTCGTCAAAGAAGATCCGGACGACGCCGAACCGGGGAGCGACTGGCTCGCGAATCTGAATCCCGGGTCGCTCGAGGTGCTGCGGGATTGCAAACTGGAACCGGGGCTCGCCACTGCCGCACCCGGCGACCGGATCCAGTTCGAGCGGCTGGGCTACTTCTGCGTCGATCGCGATTCGACGCCCGGCATGCCGGTGTTCAATCGTACCGTCGGATTGCGCGATCAGTGGGCGAAGGCCCAACAGAAGGGCCGGGCGTGACGGCGATGAACGCCGACTGGAAATCGCGCGCCACCTCGCCCGAACAAGCTCTCGCCCATGTACAGAGCGGCATGCATGTCTTCATCCATGGCGCCTCGGCGACGCCGACACCGCTTCTCGAGGCCCTCGGACGCCGCGACGATCTCGAAAACGTCCGCCTGTACCACCTGCACTTGACCGGCGAAGTGCCCTTTGCGAGGCCGGAATTCGCTGGGCGCTTGCTGTCGACTTCGCTCTTCACCGGTCCGTCGCTCCGCCAGCCGATCGAGGAGGGCCGGGCCGACTTCATGCCCATCTTTCTGTCGGACATTCCAGGGCTGTTCAGTTCCGGGCTCATTCCGCTCGACGTGGCGTTGCTGCAACTGTCGCCGCCCGATGCGCACGGCTGCTGCACCCTCGGCCCCTCGGTCGACACGGCGCGCGCCGCCGCCGATTCGGCCCGCATCATCATCGCCGAGATCAACGAACAGTTGCCGCGCACCCATGGCAATTCCTTCGTCCGCTTCGATCGGGTGACGGCGTTCATCCACACCGACCGGCCGGTGGCCGAGAGTCCGGTGCCGCGCGAATCGGCTGTCGAGGCGCGCATCGGGGAAATCGTCGCGGGACTGGTGGAGGACGGCGCCACGCTGCAAATGGGCATCGGGGCGATCCCGGACGCCGTGTTGGCGCGGCTCGGCAACAAGCACGACCTGGGTGTTCACACCGAGATGTTTTCCGACCGCTTGGTGGATCTGTTCGAGTCAGGGGCGATCACCAACCGCTTGAAGCAAGTGCATCCGGGGCGCATCGTGACGAGCTTCGTCACCGGGACCCGGCGCCTCTTCGATTTCGTCCACGACAACCAGATGGTCGAGTTCCACGGTTGCGACCGCACCAATGACACAGCGCTCATCCGCAAGAATCCCAAGGTGACGGCAATCAATTCGGCGCTGGAAATCGACCTCTCGGGCCAAGTCTGCGCCGATTCCATCGGCCACCGGATCTATTCGGGCATTGGCGGGCAGATGGACTTCATGCGCGGCGCAGCGTTGTCGGTGGGCGGCAAGCCGATCATCGCGCTCGCCTCGACGGCGGCCAACGGCAGCCTGTCGCGTCTCGTTCCAGAACTCAAAATGGGCGCCGGAGTGGTGACGACCCGCGGCCACGTGCACTGGATCGTCACCGAATATGGCGCCGTGAACCTGCACGGCAAAACGCTGCGCGAGCGCGCCGCGGCGCTCGTCTCCATCGCCCATCCGGATTTCAGAAGCGAGTTGCGCAAGGCCTACGCGGGGATCCGGCACATCACCCTACAGTGACTGCGCCCGGAGTCTTGCCGTTGCGGGTCCGGCGGCTGTCGATGGCCGCGAGATAGATGTCGCGCACGCGTCCGGCGATCGCCTGCCAGTCGAACATCGCGGCGCGCCGGAGATTGGCTTGGCCCATGGCGCGGCGCAGGTCGGGTTGGGTCGCGAGCTCGACGATCGCCCGCTGCAAGGCCTCGATGTCCCGCGGCGGCACCAATCGCGCCCCACTCGCGGTGACGGTGCGCCGGTATCCCGGAATGTCCGAGCAGATGACCGGCAACGCCGTGGCCATGGCTTCCAACAACACGATTCCGAAGGACTCCTGGCCGGTCGAGGGCGCGACGAAGACGTCCGAGCGTCGATAGTGTTCGACCAACTCCCCCATCGGCACCGGCCCGTGGTACGTGAGCCCCGGCATCGCGACCGGCAGGCGGGCACCCCCGAGTTCGCCGACGACATCCAGCGTCAGGTCCGAGCCCCCGGCGCGCAAGCGCCGGAATGTCTCGTACAGGTCATCGAACCCTTTGCGAGGATCGCCGAGACGGCCGACGAACAGCAGGCGAATCGGCCCCGGCGCGCGTTCACCGGCGCGCGGCGTGAACACCCCCGTCGGCACCCCGTTCGGCACGATCGTCAAAGGCTCGGGCCACGACAATCGCGCGTAGGCCGCCGCCTCGTCGGAAACCGCCATGCTGGCCTGAAATGCGCCGCGCTGTTTGGGCGCCAGCCAACGCGAGAAGAAACCAAGCGTCTCGTTCGGCGTTTCTGAATAGGCGTGAAACGTGCCGACATGGGCGCTGGCTTCGGAGAACCGCAACGCCCAGTAGGGCAGGATCGGCAATTGCGGCTCGTGCAAGTGCACGACATCGAAATGGTTGTTGCGAAAAAACCGCCGCACGCGCAGCGGCGAAACGAACAACCCAAGACGATTATCGGAGCCGTTGGCCGGAAAATTGGCGGCACCGCTCAACACGACGACGTCAGGCTCGCGCATCGGTGCCGTGGACGGGCCAATGATGGTCACATGATCGCCGCGGGCGCGCAGCTCGCGCGCCAACTGGAAGGCATGATGCTTGACCCCGCCACGCTCGCTCATGTCATAGGGAACGACTTGGCAAATGCGCAGCGGCCGTGACGACGGCAATTCGAAGGCGCGCGTTTCCCCCAGGCGCGCGGCGACACGGCGATCGAAGCCGTTCTGGCGCATGGGCTCCGACACGCGGTTGTTGAAACTCAAGTTGAGGTCTCGTGGGCATCAGGATGCGATGTCAGGACTGCCGTGCGGCAGACGAGTGGTTCGTCCAGACGCAAGCGCGATTCGACCGCCACACCATTCATCGTGCGCATCGCCGTGGACGTCCTCTCTGGCGGAACCTCGAACGAGGCGCGGCACACGCAGTCCAGAGTTGCGCACAGCCGCCGGACGGCCAGGCTCGGCGCCGTCTCGCCCGGCATGGTAACAGACGGGGCCCGGTTGTTTCAGCAGTTCAATCGGCGGCTTGGATGCACCGCCGGTCTAGCGGCTTACTCGGACGTTGGCACCGGCTTGAGGGGGTATCCCTTGTCGCCGGGACGCAGTTTATCGACCTGTGGAACCTTGAGACCCGCTGGCACATCGTTGGCGTCCATGAGCACGATGGCACCGGAAAGCACACCGACGAGTTCCATCGATTCGCTGTTGGACACGACGATCTTGGGGCCGGTTGCACGCGACACGCCAAGCGCCGTGCGGGTCGGCGCGACGCCGTGCTGCGAGCCGAGATCGCGCACCCAGCGGGCCGGCGCCCGCGTGGGCAAGCTGTCGCCGCCGCTGACGTGAGTTCTGCAGGCCCTCACAACCTCGTCCTGATCCCCGCCACGTTGCAGAGACATCATGCTCGCCGCGCATGCGTTCGCTGCGAAGGACAAGCAGGTCCTGGCGGCGAAGCGCGGGTAGGGCGAGTTGCGAACGTTCTCGTCGAGGACTAGACTTCGCCGCAGGCCTCGGCGAAAGGCACGAGATGACCAAGCATATCGGGATTGTCGGCGTGAGCGCCGAAGGTGCCGCGCTTTGCTACCGGACGATTTGCGCCGAAGGACCTTCGCTCATGGGGCGCCACGCGCATCCGCAAGTGACGATGCACACGTACCCGCTCGCCGATTACATGCGTCCGACGGAATCCGGCAACTGGGGCGAATTCGCCGCTATGATTCTCTCGTCCGCAGAGAAGCTCAAGAAGGTCGGAGCGGACTTTCTCATCTGCCCAGACAACACCGCCCACCAAGCGATCGACCTGATCCGCGACCGCTCCGCGTTGCCGTGGCTGCACATCGCGGAAGAAGTCGCGAAGGCTGCGGAAGAACGCGGATACCATCATCTTCTTCTCCTTGGAACGAAGTATCTGATGGAGGGCCCGGTGTACGGCGCGAAGCTGCGGCCGCGGGGGATCGAATACGAGCTTCCGGAGGCGGCCGATCGCGAACGGATCAACGACTTGATCTTCGACGAGCTCGTGTACGGCCGTTTTGAGGGGCCGGGTCGCACTTACATCAGCGACATCATCGCCCAAGGGAAAACGCGCGGCGCGGACGCAGCGATCCTGGGATGCACCGAGATCCCATTGTTGATCTCCCAGGCCGATTCACCGCTTCCCATCCTCGACTCCACCCGGACTCTGGCGCGAGCCGCATTGCGCGAAGCCCTCGCATGCGGAGACTTGGGATGAGCCGCGGGGCAAAGAAGGCCGCGGTTGTCGTTACCGCTCGCCCCTTTGGGGCTGATTCATAATTCCGCGGCGAAGATCCGCAGGTTTGCCAAGCAAACTCGCGGGTGGCTCCGAGTTGCCGGGGACCGTCAGCCGGGCCCCCCAAAGCTGCGGACGGGTTCTGGGAAAATGCGGTTGAAAGTTCCTATGCGCGGCACGGTCAAGACTCTGTTCCGGTAATCCCGATTCAGGCTACGGAAAATGCCGCTCTCGGCAACGAGAGCGGCATTTTTTATTGGGCGGCTGGATCGGCCGGTCTCAGTGGTTCCATTCGGTGTGAAGGCTGCCCAGCACATCGCGCCGCCTGTAGGTGTGGGCGCCGAACAAATCCCGTTGCGCTTGGATGAGATTGGCGGGCAGCACCTCAGGTAAGCTCGATGCCACAAGCCTCGGGCACTGACAGCAGCGGCTGAGTTTTCTCCACGCCTACTTCAGGTACACGAAGCGATTGGCGCTCGAGTGACCTCCGGCCTCGATCCGCAGGAAGTACACGCCGCCCCTCACCTCCCGACCCCGGGCGTCGCGGCCGTCCCAGGCCACCGCATGGTCGCCGGCGGGATAAAGATCCTGCGCGAGGCAGCGGATGAAGCGGCCATCCACGCCGTAGACGGCGAGGCGCGCTGGTCCCGGCTGCGGAAGCCGGAACTGCACCGATTTGCCGGCACGGAGCGGATTCGGAAACCGCAGGCGAGCCTCGGCCTCTGGAGCTTCAGCGACATCCGTCGGTGCCACCTCGGTCAGGTGGATCAGCCGATCGGCCGCGACATTCGTCGACTGAGCGACACGGCCGCTCGGCCAGTCGACGCGCATGAGATCGATGACAGCGGCGGTGCCGAGGCCAAAGTGCAGGCGCAGCGGTCCCTCACCGCAGGCTCCCGCACCCGTGCCCACCTGCCGTTTCTGGGTAACCCCGCCGGCCTGGATCGTCACAACGGCGCCGATCGCAGCGCGATTCGATGCGACCCCCGAAAGATCAACTTCGATCCAGTTCTTCGTGTTGCAGGGGTCTCCCTGGATGAAAATGCCGAGCTCGGAATCTCCCAGGAAGAGATCGAGATGCCCATCCGTCTGGTCGTCCGCACAGCTCGCCGTGTGGAAGGGGGCGTTGCTCTGTGGCAGGGCGTTGCCGAGACCGAAGACGCCACCGCCCTGATTTTCGAGGATCCTGCCCCGGTGGGGCACCACGGCATCGACGTCGCCGTCGAGGTCGAGATCGCCGAAGACGACACCGGGGCGGCTGCCGTTGGCGCTTCCGAGGTCGGGCAGGCTTGCCGCCACGTAACCGCTGGGTGTCCACAGCAGGAGGCGGTCCGAACCGGACTGGTTCGCCACGTACAAGTCCCAGTGGCCGTCGTTGTTCACGTCGGCCCACGCCGCGCCGTAGCTGCTGCTGCCCGGAGCGGGCAACGGGATTTCGCTGTAGCCAGCAGAAGTTGCATCGAACAAGCGGCCCGGGCCGTCGGAGTTGGCCAGGAACACCTCGGGCCACCGGTCGGCGTCGATGTTCGCCCAGACGGCTTGCTGCGTGTCTCCCGGGTAGGCGAGCGCGGCTGGAGTCGCATCCGTGAACGAGGTCCCGCCGTTGTTGCGATAGAGGCGGTTGGCCTGCCCGCTGCGCGCCAAGTAGAGGTCCAGGAAGCCATCGGCGTTCGCATCGACCCAGACGGCGTCGAGCACGTTCGACGGCGAAGCGTCGGACCAGATGTTGGCGAAGCCACCGGAGCCGTTGTTCCGGAACAGGCGGTTGGCCGTGCCGTTCCCGCCCACGAAGCAATCGGCGTCACCGTCGTTGTCGAAGTCCCCCCAGCTCACCTCGCGGCTGGCGCCGAGGTTCGCCAGGGCGCCGATGTCGGCGCGCGAAAAGATGCCGCCGCCCTCGTTGCGATAGATGTGCTGGTGACCAGTCGGGTCCAGCAGGACGATATCCTGACGGGCATCGTTGTCCTGATGCACCCACTGATGCCACCAACCCGACGTCCGGTCTACCCAACTGCCCGGGGTTCTCGGGGTTACGGTCACACACACCACCTTCCCGGCGGGAAGGATGAGCGAATAATCCTGCGAACCCGAGTCGAGCTGACTCTTGTGGGTCACGATGGCACGGTAATACCCCGCTGGAGGGTTCGCCACATGCACTTGCTCCACGTTGTCGCGGTAGTTGTCCCCGGTGAGGGCCGATTCACCGGTCGGAGTTGGATCGAGCAGCCACGGTTCGTAGGTGACGCCCGTCGCCAGGCGCTCCACGCGGAGGTCGAGATCGTTGACCAGCATGATGGTCGAAAGGTCCACGCCGGTACCCGGCGGCGTCCCGGGTGGATCCGTCCAGGCCATCGTGACCGAGAAGGGCGACTCGCCGTCCCACCAGAAGTCGAACTCGTCGGTCGCCCCGTCCTGCAGCGTCGGCTCCAGGATCCTCACGCCGACCACGAGACTGTGGGCGTCCACGAGTTCCACGGCCGTGCGCGTGTTCATCACTCCCCAGCCATAGATGTAGTCCGGACCCGTGGTGCCCGCCTCGTCCGCGGTGTGCACCAGAAGCGCCTTGATGGTCGAGGACAGGGGATCGCCGGCCAGGGGGAACTTGTTCTCCCACTCCTGCAGGATGAGATTCACGGATCCCGCCACGGCGGGGCCGGCGTACGAACAACCGCTGGCACCAGTCGTATAGTTGTTGTCCGCGCCGCTGTCGGGCGCGGTGAGCCCCGTGGCATTGGCGACGATGTCCGGCTTGATGCGCCCGTCGTCCGTCGGTCCCCAACTGCTGAAGGACGCAGTCGCCGCGTCGGACGGGGTGGCCCAGCCTCCTGGAATGTCGTTGATGCCGCCTACCGTGATCATGTTCTTGCCGCACTTGGTGGAAGGCATCGTGTCGTAGCCCGTCGATCCGCCGTCGGCCGGATGGGTGTCCACGGAAAGCGCCGGGACACCGCTCGCGAAATGCACGTGCAAGGTTGCAGAGGCGGGCCCCGTATCGTTGCGGTCGTTGCCCGCACCTCCGACGATGACGTAGGTCGGCGCGTCGTAGGCGACCTGGTCCCAATCTTGGGTGCTCGACGTGTACTTCCCGAACTGGTCATCCTCCGAGGTGCTGACGTTGACGTCTCCGTACCAGGCCCAGACTCCGTCCGAAAAATTCCACCCGGTCAGCGGCGAGTACGAGTGGTTCGAAACCGTCACGCCGAGGCCTGCCCAGTACGCCATCTCCGCAGAGTCGTTGTCCGAGAGGAGGGCCAGCAGGCTGGCGTTAGGGGACATGCCCTTCGCATTGGCGTTCACGCCAGACGCCATCGCGATCCCCGCCACTCGCGTCGCATGGTAGTTCTCGGCAGCAGCATCCACCTGTGCGATGCGCCCGGCGAATTCCTGATGCGTGGCCCGAGGAGCGCCAGCGGCTTCCCAGATTGCGAGGTAGACCTGCCAACCGGGGCGGAAGCCATCCAGAGCAAAGCCCGCGGCGCCGCCGGCCCAGACTTCGTCGGTCGAAATCGTCTCTGCAGAGATGAGATCGTTGCAACCGTGATAGATGGGGCGCCCCGTCTCGTCGACGTACACCAGCCGCGAGCGGGGCCCTTCGTTGAGGGCCCGGACGTGGGGATCGGGGGAGTGAAGCAAGGCCTCGTAGCTCGCTCCCCGTCCTGCCTGCCACTTCGCTGTCAGCCGCTGGCTGAGCGCCAGAAGTTTCGCTGGATCCTTGACCCGGTGGGCGTGTGACAGCGCGGGAAGCGCAAACAACACCGAAGCGGCCGTGACGGTATGCAGCAAGTGCGGGGATCGGAACTGCACGCGCATGGGTCGCTCCTATGGAAGAATGCCCCGTCGGAGCTGCTGAATCTGCGCTTCGGCCGGCGCCGACGGAGCGTGATCATGCCACCGAACGCATGGAAGAGACCTATAGACGACGTGGCCGGAAAGATAGCACATTTTTACGAACGATTCAATTCCGGAGCTGCCTCGAAAGCTCGGCGCACAAGGACGATCCGGACGTTCGATCCCGTGGTGTCGCGGAATGGATTCGGTGTGGCGGCGCCGAGCTGAAGGCGCGCGGGCGCCCCCGACGACTGAACATCCACGCTGGTCTGAACCGTGAGATTCACCGCGACGATCCAGAGGACGGAGGACTTGGATGTCGCGCGCCTCACGGGCGCGATTCAGTTCCGCGTAGATGCAACTCTGCGTGTGCAGCGCGTAGAACGTGCTGGTCTTGTCCGCGTCGATGGCGCGATTGATGAGCTGAAGCGTGCTGTCCGGTCCTAGCGTTCGGGGACAACCCGCGCCACGTATAGGCCTCAATCAGTCAATCCCGCGGGATCGTCGGTAGCCGTCAACCCAGCGCTCTGGAAGCAGGCCAGCATCTCTGCGGTGGAAGAGCCAAATCACTTGACCAGCGTGATCGGCCTCGTGGCGCTGAACGACCTGCTGTCCATCCGACAGAGGTACACGCCCGACGCGACCCGCCCGCCTCGGTCGTTGGTCCCGTCCCACAACACCGTGTGCGTTCCCGCCGCCCTTTTCTCGTCCACGAGACCCCGCACGCGCCGTCCAGCCGAAATTGTCGCCGTCTTTCTTGTCGTCGTTGTCGTCCTTGGCGACGGCTTTGGTGGCGGCATACTTGACGAGGCCGCGAAGCCGAACAACGCACCGGAGTATTTCCCGGCGTGAGGTCGCGGCGCGTGGACCAGCGCGGTGCCGGCGGCACGTGTCGAGCGTGAAGGCACTGTAGAAATACATCATCGCCGGCGACAAGTCTGTGAGTCTGACTGTGGAAAGCGTTACAATCTCAGGAATAGTTCGTAGACCGGGCACTTGGAATGTTGCCGCTTCCAAGGCGAGCGAATGCAGAGGAGGTCGAGCGTGTCGAGCGAACTGCTGCAGCGATTGCGGAATCCCGAGGATAAACTCATCGAACGGAAAACCGCTGCTCTATCCAACTGAGCTACAGCCGCGTATCGTGAACGCTTGCGAACGGTGAGGATAACCCATTGGGACTGCATCGGCCACTATGGAGACCTCGACTGCCTGCTCGCGAAACCCGTCACGCGCTCTCGCGGCCCAGGTGGCGCCGGTCATGGCAAGCCAGCGACAATACCAACCGCGATCTCCCGCTCGGTGAGGTGTGCATATCCCAGTACCAAGCCTTGTGGCCCGAGTTTCGGCCGCGACCGCCAGTATGCTCCGATCGGGCAGAGTCGTACTTTGTGATCGGCAGCCGTTCGTACAACCTGCTGCTCATCGACGCCGCGTGGGAACATCGCTACTAAGTGTAGGCCGGCCGCGATGCCGCGAATCGCCCAGCCCGAGCGACGCATTTGCAGCGTGCGAATCAGCACATCCCGCCGGCTCCGGTATAGAAGGCGCATCCGGCGCAAGTGTTGGTCGAGAGCCCCGCTCTGCAGGAATTCCGCGTATACGAGCTGTTCAAAGCACGGCGTCCCCAGATCGGCGAACTTCTTCACCTCGGCCACGGGATCGACCAGGGTTGGAGGGACACACAACCAGCCGAGCCGAAGAGCCGGTGCCAGGATCTTGCTGGCCGAACCAGCGTACACAACGCGGTCCGGCGCGAGCCCCTGAAGAGCACCGACTGGAAAACCATCGTAACGGTACTCGGCATCATAGTCGTCTTCGATGACGAACCCGCGACTCCGTTCAGCCCAAGCCAACAGCTCGTGCCGTCGCTCCGGACTGAGGACGCTTCCGCTTGGAAACTGGTGCGCCGGAGTGACGATGACCGCCTGCGCGCGGGTCTCGGCGAGTCGTGCGGTGACCAGGCCTTGGTCGTCGACCGGCACAGGAGCGATGCTCATTCCCGCCGCCGAGACGATGTGCCGGATATCGGGCTGCGCCGGGTTTTCCATCGCGATCCGGCTGATTCCACGTTTCGCGAGCGCCTTCATAACAAGGCCTAGACCCTGCGCGAAGCCGGTGCAGATGATCACCTGGCCAGGCACAGCGGCGACACCGCGGACTCTTGCAAGGTATTCGCTCATTGCGGCCCGTAGGGCGGTTGCGCCTCGCGCATCGCCATAGCCGAGATCGCCGGGGCTCATCGCACGCAGCGCCCGGCGTGCGGCGCGACTCCAGTCCTCACGTGGAAACTCGCGGACGTCGGGCACACGCGATTACGCGGCACGTGGATCGCGACTTGGCGCTCCTCGCCATGCTCTGCCGCGTACTCGAAGCCGGCTCCGGCAGCGGCGAAATCTACTTCGCGGTCGGCAGCATGATCTTCTGCTGGTTGTTGCTGAAAGGTCGGACGATCCCTGCCTGGCTCTCTTTGCTCGGTTTGTTCTCCTCCGGCGGACTCGTCGTCCAGTTGTTGGTACAGCAGGCCGCTGGTACCAGCACGAACTGGTCCTCGCCCCTGACATGGGTGATCTGGTTCCCGCTGTTGATCTTCGAGCTGACGTTCGCCGCCGTGTTGCTCGCCAATCGCCTCACGCCACAGCGATCACCTGAATGAACTGTCTCTGGTATTTCGCGTGAACGTCATGCGCGCCGCTCAAACGTTCGATAGGAGGGAACGCGATGGACAGAGGCCCGGACATGAGCGTACTGCACATCAACCCACGCCGATTCGCGCGGATCGCCGGCGCTTTGTACCTGCTGGTCTTCGTCTTCGGGATTGCCGCACTTAACACGGCGGGCGACACGCGCTTCGCCGCCAACATCCTTGCCGCCGCCGTCTATTACGTGGTGACGGTGATGCTGTAGCAGCTCTACAAGCCGGTGAGCCCGACGGGATCGCTCGTGACAGCGCTTTTCAGCTTCGCCGCGCTCACCATCGGAATGCTCAGCGATTTCGGTGTCGTGCGGTTCCCCCTCAACACGCTCGTGCTGTTCGGCGCGTACTGCATCGGTTTGGGCTGGCTCACCGTGAAGGCCACATTCCTGCCCAGGGTGTTCGGTGTGCTGCTGATCGTCGCGGGACTAGGCTGGCTCACATACGTCCACCCTCCGCTCGCGAAACGGCTCGGCGCGTTGGCGATGGCGCCGGGGATGGTGGGCGAAGGGGCGCTCACGCTCTGGCTGTTGGCCGCAGGCGTCGATCCCGCGCGATGGCGTGCACAGTCGACTCAAGGCAAGGCGTGACGGAATGGCGGCGGCGAAGCCGAACAGAGCACATGCCATCTCCCCAGGGTTTTGGGGGCGTGGACCTCGATTCCGGGCGGTAGTGTAAAGGTCCAAAGAACTCACCGCGTCCCCAACCGCTGCCGCCATCCCGTGAGCACGCAAAGCGGCGCGGGATTCGACTGCGGCTCGGATTCGTGCACGAGGAAATGGCGCTGATCGGACGCGACGGCGACGAGGGGTGAGCGCGGCGGTAATTTGAAGAGCACGCGCGGCTCGCCCTGACGAAATCCGCCTTCGAGCTGCACCGGAACTGCGATGACGCGATCGTCGACGTCGACTACTACGATGACGCGTCCGTTCGCCGACCACGCGGGGCGAAAGCGGACCAGCTTCCGATCCAGGACGACTTGGTAGCGCACACCGGGCGTCTCCATCGAGTAGATGCGCAACTGCACCGCATCGTCTACCGAAACGTCGCAGGCAAGCCAGTGCCCGTCCGGAGAAAGCGCGCCGCCCAGCTCATACTCTGGTGTTTCAAGAAAGCATGTCGCCGCTTTCGGGTCGTCTACCGGCACCGTCCAGATATCGAAATTCCCTTGTGCATTGCTACAGAGGGCGATGATCCGGCGTCCATCGGTCGACCACGCCTGCATTTGCGCAAACAGGCCCGGCGCCCGGAACACGACGGTATCCGCTGAGGTTTCGGTGGAGATCACGTGGATCGCTTCGCCCGTGCCGGATGACAGTGTATAGCCGATGCGCTTCGAATCCGGGGACCACGCCGGGTTTTTGAGGCTGTTCAGCTGTGGCAGATTGAAGAACGTGAGCCGTGCCGGCACCGGGTGCTGGAGATCGAGCAGCCACAAGTCATTGTCTGCGGCCAGCGTTATCGCAAGCTTCTGCTGATCCGGGGCCAGCGCGAGCGACGTCGGCGACTCGACCTCGCGCGTCCGTTGATCGGTCGGGTTGCCGGCCGCGTCGAACCAACGGAACCACGCCTTCTCCCGCCGCGGCCGCTGGTACACGAGCGTGCCGTTCGCCGCTGCCGCGAGGTTGGCGTGGCCGAACTTCGGGAAAGCGCCGCACTGAGCGATCTCGACGAGCGGACCCGAGACTTCAAGTTTGTCTTCGTCGAAGCGTTGCGCCATGACGCGGCGATGGTCCACGCCAAGAATCCAGCCGGGCTCCGCCCAACGCGCCGCCGTCTCGGTTTCGCGCAGCACACGGCTTGGCCCGCCGGCGATGTCTCCGACACACAACCATCGCTTGCCGTTTCTCCCGAAGGCCACGTACAGGAAATGAGGTCCGCCGCGAATCAAGCAGGGGTAACGGTGGCCCACTTCCTGGCGGTCTGCGTCCAACGTCGTGACTTGAACGGCATTGCCGCCGGTCGCTGGAATGGTGTACACGCAGCCGCTCGCCGTCGGCGCGTACACAATGGTGCCGTCCGCTGACCACACGCCTCCGCGCCCGTCCGCCGCGTCGGCGAGTGCGACCGACGAACTCCCGTCCAGACTGATCTTGCGGAGCTTGCTCCCGGAGAAAAACCCGATCCAGCGGCCATCCGGCGACCAGAACGGCTGCCAGGCCTCCTCGCTGCCGGGAAGCAGCCGGAATTCGGCGCGGTCGAGCGGCCGGATCGCGATCCTGATGTTGCTCGAAGAGTCCCGAACCATGCAGGCCACCGTGCGCCCATCGGGCGACAGCACCGGATCAGCGGGCATGAGGAACCTGCAGCCGGGTGGCAGTTCGAGCGTGAATTCGGTGGCCGCGGGTGCCGGCGCGTTTGCAGAACGGCTGCGATTGTGCGCGGCTGTGATGAGTGTGACGACCAGTGCAATCGTCGCCAGGACCGCCCAAGCAAGCACGGCGCGCTTCCGAACCGTGGACGCGGATCGAGACGGCTTCGCGCCAGGGGCGGGTGCGGCCGCCAGTGGAGCATTCGCCTGCGAACCGGATTCGCTGCCGATCCATTGCAGTTCGTGCACGACGTCGCGCGCATTTTGCCAACGATCCTCGGGATCCTTCGCCAAGCAGCGGCGCACCAACCGGTCGAGCCCGGGCGGTGCCATGGGTACAACGGTGGCGATCGGCGCGGGCTCGGTATTCATGATGCTGCCGATGAGCGACGCCTGGCTTTTGCCTGCAAAGGCGCGACGGCCCGTCACCATCTCGTACAACACGCAGCCGAGCGCCCAAAGGTCGCTGCGCGCGTCTGCCTCGCGGCCTTCGAGCTGCTCGGGTGACATGTACTGGAAGGTGCCGACGATCGTCCCTTCGGAGGTGAGTGGGAGCGATTCGGCCGGTGACTGCGCGAGCTCCGTCGCCGCAGCGTCACCGGCCGTGCCGGTCCCCGCCATGCCGGTCGCGCGCGCCAGGCCGAAATCCATCAACTTCGCGCCGCCCTTGGCCAGCATCACGTTACCGGGTTTGAGATCGCGATGCACAATGCCGGCGCGATGGGCGCGATCGAGTGCGCTGGCGATCTGAGCGCCAAGCCGCAATACGTCGGCAGGCGGCAATGCGCCGCGCCCGAGCCGGTCGGCGAGCGTCTCGCCTTCGACCAGTTCCATGACCAAATAGTCCGTGTCGCCCTCGCGACCGATGTCGTGCAGCGTGCAGATGTGTGAATCGTTGAGCGATGAGATGGTCTTTGCTTCGCGCTCGAAGCGCGCCCGGACCTCCGGGTTCGTCGACAAATGCTGCGGGAGCACTTTGACGGCGACATCGCGCCCGAGGCGCGCATCGCGGGCGCGATACACCTCGCCCATGCCGCCGGCGCCGAGCGGCGCGACGATCTCGTAGGGGCCGAGGCGGGTGCCGGGACTCAGTGGCATCGGGGCACTCTACCTCAAGTCGCCCAAATTCGCCCACCTCGGCCGGAGGCCGATCGGGGCTTGGCCGGCTTGGGCGACTTCGCCCTGATTCAGGCGGTCCGCGCCCTCCTCGCGAAAACGTCTCATCGATCAGAAACATCGGGCTCGCGACAATGGAGCTCTGCAAGTTGTGCAGTCGCAGAGAGACCGCCGCGGCGCGCCACCGCCCGCCAAGTGCGGTGTCACGGAGCGTCCACGATAGTGACAGATTCGGGTGCGGACATCTGCGCTCCTACGTACGCAGCACAGCGTATCGACAAGAGATGGAAGCACGCCGTACTCTTCCGGCGCGGATTGACATCACCGGCGTTCATTTTGCTATGCATTTCTGCGGACATTCGTACGTCTCACAACGAGAGGGACCGCTTCCTTGGATCCTACGCGTTTACTGGTTCCCTGCATTCTTGCGTTGAGCTCCGCGATGATTGCTGGATTGTCCATGGTACTGGTAGCGGTCCGAGAAGCGGCGGTTACGTCACGGGGCCAGCCGAGTGGGCAGGAAGCGATCAACGACATCCAACGCGAACTCGTCGACGAATGGCAGAACAAGCGGCGCCTCCGCGCGCTACTCAAGGGTCTCTGGCATGGGATTCGTGCGTATGTCGCCTGGAAGCGGCGGTCTTCGCTCGGCAGTTTGGACCTGGGGCTCGTGTCCGCATACCTGGCCACTACGGTCCTGGCACTCCAGCCCGGTCCCGACGACATCATGCAACTGCTTGAAAATATTATAAATGCGCTTACGAGGTTCGTCGAGGCGATCGCGCATCTCGCAGGCCGGGCATAGGGCCGCCCCGGAAGTGCCACGAAACGGTGTCACACCAGAGGAGGAATTGTCACAGCATGGATAGGAGTGAGCTGCGTGGGACCATCGAGGAGATGGCTGAGCTCCTCCGGAGGGAGGAGAGGCAATATGCGAAGCTTGCTTGGGTTTGGTTGAAGCGTCATGGCGCAAAACCCACAACGGAAGACGTTGAAGATGTAATGGAGGACGCATTCCTTCGCGCGGCAACGAAACTGAGACACGATGGAGTGCAGGTCAGAAACCTCGGAGCCTGGTATGCCAGATTCCTCTTCTACCGATGCCTCGAGTTCGCGCGCAGTAAGCGCCGGGATGATGCTTTTGTCACTCGGAGCCTCGACCTGGAAGACATGGACAGGATCCAGCAGTACGTCGCGGATCACGTCGCGTCCGAAGGCGATGATGGTCGGTTTCTACGTGGCATCCTCGACACGCTTTCGAGCGAGGAGCGGAAACTCCTCGACTCCTACATGGATGGGGCAACATCCGAGCAACTCGCGGTCAAGTTCAACGTGACCCCGGCGGCCCTGCGCCAGAGAAAACACCGGATTCTGAAGAAACTCGAGTGGCGCCTCAAGGAGGATGAGACTTGAACACCTCGGAATACACGGAAGTCGAGAGCGCTTCCCTCGAGAAGGACTTCGAGGCACTCTGGCAAATGCGGCGCGGTCGTGTCTCGTTTCCAGAGGCTGATGTTCCACCGACGAACATCGATTGGAACCGCCTGACACGAATTGCGACTGCCCGCATGCCCCTCGAGTGGCTAAGTGATGTCGTTCGCGCGACGCCACGCCCGTTGCTATGGGTCTTCGCCGTCTTTACCAGCGTCGCGAGTATCGGTGTATTGGTGGGTCTCTATTCCAGAGCCGGTAGCGCGTTCGCTCAATTGAGGTCCTACGAGAAACTCTTTCTTTTCATGGCCATCGGCACTCTGATCACCATCGCGGGAATGACGGGTTCCGTGGCGCTGAGTGCCCTGGCGAGGGTGGTTCCAACACGTGGTCGTCGCCACGGGCCTTCGCGGCGGCGAGGCACGCAGCCACGTGTGTCGCTCCTTTTTTGCTACATCATAGCTGCGACGATTGCTCTGTTTGCACTTGTGGCACAATCGGCACGATTTGTTCCGAGTGACAAGTCTCTGCCGTTCGCGAGCTATGATGGTCTGTCGATCGAGATCGCAAATGACCCCCGCATGTATGAGAACGTGATATCTATTGCGGCGGCGAAAGTGGGCCAAGACAAGGACGAGGTCCTGCGGCGATGGTCGACGTCTCCGAAACTGCGCGCGGCCGTTTACTCGGAGCTCTTGTCCCAGCAAAGGTTCGAGGAACTCAAAGCGCAGTACACCGCGCAATTGTCGGCGCGAAGACCCTAGGGCGCTCGCCTCTACCCATCAGAATGAAGTAGGAGTCGGGAGCCCCGCTTCGAACCCTGACAGGTCGGATTCGCTTCGAGCCGGGTCAACCACGACAGCACACCTTGTATTTGCGTCCGCTCCCGCACGGACATCGGTCGTTCGCTCCGACCTTCGCCGTCGCGCGCCGAAAGGTCGCCACTGCCGCGGCGACGCTGGCACCGTCCTCCGGTGGCGGAAGGTGAGACTGCCCGGGGTGCGCAGGGTCATCCACGACCTGTTTCCACATCCTGTAGTGACGTTCGAGGCGTTCGCGGTAGTCACGGTCGCTCGCGATCATCTTCACGAAGAGGGCGAGCAACGCCGGCGACGCATCAGTCTGAGGATTCAGCGGATCGAGAAAAGTCTGTCCATCATCGGCAAAACGCGCCTCCGGTGGTTCGAAGGCGTGATTGATGGTCGCGACATGCCGCCCTTGTTCCACATCGATCACGTTGAGCATCACCCGACGGCAGTCGCAGGCCGGCTCCCGGCAAAAGAGTTCATGAAACGCGAACGGGCGCTCGGGCAGATACGGGTCTCCGACCGGGGTGATCGAGCGAAGCTCGCGCGATTCCACGTCCGAGAATAGGGTGTTGAAACTGACCATCGTCATGCGAGCGATCCTCCGAGAAGGTGCTGGCCGGGATCGACCCCGCGCGGTTCGAAGAAGATCAACGGTACAGTGTCTTCAGCACTCCCCACGAAGTCGCCGTCACGCCGAGCGGGCAATCTTCGGTGCACGCGCTGGTGTCGTCATCGTAGAAGAGGCCCGGTTCGTCGGTGGTCTTCTGGATTTCGGTGGCGCCCATCTTGCCGATATAGAGCATCTTGGCGAGGGCCCGGCTGCCGGTGCCGTCCGGCGCCACGGCGGCGTCGAGCCGCTCTTGAAGCTTCTTCCATTTGTCCTTGAAGTCCGTACCGAGGAGCGTCGTCCCAATTGCTGTGTTCGCCGCTGCGGAATCGGCGGCGCTCATCGTGGCACCGGCCCGTTTGCGCCAGGCACGACGGGCGATCGACTGGGCGTTGGCGGCCGTCGAGTTGATTGTCGAGACCGATCCGCCGACAGCGACGATGGCGTCGCGCAGCGTTTTCGCGACCGATGTGATTCCGCCG
>JANLSU010000133.1:0-12339 GCA_031362565.1 bacterium
TTACCTGGGGGCGGGTTATTTTTTTACACGGTGGGGGGGGGTGGGGGGTCCCCCCCCCCCCCCGACTCGATTCGGCCCCGACGATCGACGCGGCGGCACGAGTTCCACCAAACAGTCCAAGTGCGAAAATCCCACACTGAACCGAGGAGTTCCGTGCGCTGGTTTCTTCGTCTGGTGGGTTTCCTGCTGGTGGCGGGCGGTTCATTCGCCGCGCTTGATCTGTTTTCGCCCGGCCTGAACCGCACGATTTCGCTCTTGGGACTCGGCCTGTTCTTCGCCAGTTTTGCCGGCGAATGGGCGGGAACACGCCGGCCGGAACGCAACGCGCTCGTCGCCGGCGCACTCTGTTTGGTTCTAGCGGTGCCCATCGCCATTGCAGCGCCCGTCGGGATCGCGGCCTTTCATCTCCTCGTGCTGGCCGGCGCGACGCTGTTGCTCGAACGCGCGCCGCGCGGCGTACGCGCCGAAATGCATGCCGCGCTCGCGGCGTTGGCGATCGTCGTGTTTGGCGCCGAACTAAATCGCCTCTTGCCGCTCGTTTGGCACCTGCAACAGACACTGGCAGGATTGCTCTCGGATCTTTCCGCCCGCCTCGCACATGAACCGCGCAACCTGGGTCCCACCGCCATGGGCCTGCCGATCCTGGGCGCGCTGCTGGCGCTCGTCGTGGGGCGTGCGGCCGCCGGCCCCGACACAGGGAAACCGCGCGCCATCGTCGGTGCCGGCGTGCTCGTAGCCGTGCACTTCGCGTACCTCGTCCTGCTGACACCCTACGCCGCATGGATGGGACGCCATCATCCGACCCGCGAACATCTCGTGCTCAACTCGCAGTGGCTCTTCCTGCTCCTCGGCGCTCTGACCTTGACGTTGATGAATCACTGGAGTGCACGGCGGGCAAGAGCGCGTGGGGTTGGCGGTGATTTGGCGCCGGGCGGTACGGAGCAGGCGCCATTCGCATGGCGACGAGTGGCGGCGGATTCGCGCCAAGTGACCGGCTTCTGCCTTGGGATCATGCTGATGCTGCTCTTCGGACGGCATGCGGCGCCGCCTGATGCGCCGGCGCACGTTCTGCTCTACGACGCCGGCTTCACGAACTGGGATGTTCCCAACCATGAACGCTACGGCGAGCACAGCGCCGGGATGTTCGGGGTGCTGCCGGAACTGCTGCAGGCCGCCGGCCATCACGTCGAACGAAGCGCCGACCTCAGCCGCCTCGTGGCCCCCGAACCACCCGACTGCCTGGTACTCATCAACATCCAGAACTACCTCGAACCGGCGGACAAAGAGCGCATCTTGCGCTTCGTGCACAATGGTGGCGGACTGCTTTGCCTGGGTGATCACACCGGGGTTGCCGGCATTCGCGGTCCGTTCAACGATCTCTTGTCGGAGCTTGGCATCCGCCTGGCGTTCGACAGCGCGACGTTCTTCGCGAGCGGCTGGTCGAACGGGCTCGAACGCCGCAGCCACGCCGTGAATCAAGGTGTCGTCAACGACGAGGACTACCAGATTTGGGTTGGCGCCTCGCTCGACATCGAACCAGCAGTCGCGCCGGTGGTCGTGGCGCGGTACGGGTGGTCGGATCTCGGCGAGATGGCGAATGTCGAGCGCGCCTATCTTGGCGACCGCCGCTACAACCCGAACGAACTCTTGGGCGATCTGGTGCTCGCGGCCGAGGCGCGTTATGGGCGCGGCAAGGTGCTGGTCTTCGGTGATACGTCCACCTATCAAAACCTGTCGTTGGCGCGGAGCAGTGTTTTCGTGCGGCGTTCCATTGCGCATCTGGCGCATCCGGGCGGCCAGCCCCCCGGCGCCGGCGTGCAGGTTCCGGCGCTCTTGCTACTGGCAGCGTTGCTTGGGCTGGCAACCGCCGGTGGTACATTCATGCTGCCGATTGGCGCCGCCTGTGCCGGGTTGCTCGCTGCGTCCACCGGCCTCGCCGTCCTCGATCGCACGCCGGCGCCCGCCGCGCTCGACTGGAAGCGGGTCGCACCTCTGTCGCTCACCGACGCGGCGCGCACCCAGCTTACCGGCACCGCAATCATCGATCGCTCGCACGGCGGGCGCTTCGACCTGCGAGCCTGGGACGATCAAAGTATCGGCGGGCTGACGCTCAATTTGATGCGTGATGGCCTCTTCCCGATCATCAGCGAGCGCTTCCCGGATCGCGAGCTCGACAAGGCGGATGCCGTCATTCTCCTCGCGCCGCAGGGTTCCTACGCGCCGGATGAGCGGCGCACGCTGCGCCGATTTATGGAGCGCGGCGGCAAACTGGTCGTCTGCGTGGGCGGCGAGGATCTGGATGGGGCGCGTGAGCTGCTCGGCGACTATGGGCTCGGCGTGCGTCCGCTGCCGATGGCGCATTTCCGCACCGGCCCGGAAAAGACCGATCTTGCCTTCCTCGACGCGTGGTCGCTCGAGTGCCCGCCGCCGGCGCACATCCTCGTCCGCCAGTGGGGCGAGCCTATCGTCGCGAGCCTCGACGTCGGGCGCGGCCAGGTCATCCTGATCGGTGACTCGCGCTTCCTGTTGGATCGCAATCTCGAGGGGCGCGAAAGTTGGTTCCCGGGCAACATCGCGTTGCTCGGCGCGCTCGTCCGCGGCCGGCCCGTGCAACCGGTCGAAGGCAAGTTCGAGGATCCGCGCCGGCAAGCGGTTCCGGCGGAGGCCGCCGCACTGGTGCATGGAGCAGACAGCACGAGTGGACGCGAGGTGAAGCGCCCGTGAATTCGCGCCACTCGATCCCCATACTCGGTGTCCTCTTCGACCGGCAAACCATGCTGCCAGCGTGGGCCGGGGCGCTTGTCCTGTCTTTTGCTTGGCTGCACGCTCTGTGGATCTATGCTCCCGCCGCCCAGGGTGTCGCGTGGTTTGCGACCGGCGTCGTACTCATGCTGGTAGGCTGTCGCGACGGTGTGATCGGACCACGGCGTCTACCGCGGTTCGAAAGCGTCTGCCTCGGCGCCGCGTCGGCCGTGGGCGTCGCGTTTCTGCCGCGCCCGTACGACCTTGGACCGGCGCTCCTGCTGGCCTCGGCACTTTTGTCGTTGCTGCCGTGTCCGGCGTTGCTGCGGCGGATGCTCATCCCCGGGCTGTGGGTCGCGGGTCTCGTGCTGACACTGCAGGCGGCACTCGTGCCCGTGCTGTTCATTGTCGCCGCACGCCTGCACGATGCGCCGTTTTTGGCGCCCCTCGTGTATTACCCGCTCAAGCTCGTCGCACCGGCGACCGTGCAGAGCGGCGCCACCCTGCAAATGCTGACTTCCGTCGATTGGATTCCGCTCACCCCGTCGTGGGAAAAGCTCGCGCTCGTGCCTGGAGCACTCATTGCCGCCGCCTTCACGACGCTTGTTCTCTTGCGGCGCGACGGTGTACGGCACCTGCCGGCCTTGGTGTTGCTCGGCCTGCTCTACGCCTGGCTGCGTCTGGTGATTCTCTTTCTTGTCGTCAGCCAGTTCCGCCGCCAACAGCTTTTCTGGGACCTGTCGGCACTTTGCGTAAGCTTCGTGCCGTGGGTGTTCATCGTCGCAGTCTGGCACCGCATGGCAACGGCGCGCGACAGTTCGAATGACGCGGGCGCTGCAACGGAACCCGAGGATGCGGCGCCGGCGGCGGGTGGCCGCCGCGTGGCTCTCGCTGCCGTTCTCTGTGTCGCCGGATTCACGTTCTTCTGGGGCTATCAAGACCCGGGCCGCGCCAAGCCTGGCCGCATTCTCATCGACGAAGGACACAGCGACTGGGAATGGACGACGGAAGCCTTCGACAAGGCCTGGTACGGCGGCAAATCCGGTTACAACTATTACTGTTTAGCGGAGTACTGGAGCCATTTCTACACCGTCGAGACACGGCGCGAGCCGCTGACGCCGGCCCTGCTCGCCGCCTGGGACGTGCTCGTGATCAAGACGCCGACGTCGGCGTATGGCCGGGCCGAAGTGGACGCCATCGCGGACTTCGTCAAGCGGGGCGGCGGCCTCTTCCTGGTCGGCGATCATACGAACGTCTTCGGCAGCGGCACCTACTTGAACGCCATCGCCGAGCGGTTCGGGCTCTATTTCCGTTACGACGCGACGTACCGGCTCGACAACCTCGATCTGAGCCTCTGGCAGCCGCCGGCGCTCTTGCCACATGCCGTCGTCCGCAACATGGGCGAATTCCTGTTCGCCACGTCGTGCAGCTTAGATTCGCCGCTCTTGTCGGAGAATGTCCTGCTCGGCTACGGACTACGCTCGATCTACTTGGACTATGCCGAGACGAGCTACTTCCCCGCCAAGAAGGGCGACAAGACGGACGATATGTACCCGTTGTTCGTGCAGTCGGGGGGCGTCCGGTTCGGACGGGGCCGCGTGCTCGGATTCACCGACAGCACCGTGTTCTCGAATTTCTTCATGTTCGTACCCGGCAAGCCGGAGCTGGCGTTGGGCTCGATCGAATGGCTGAACCGTATCAACGGACACGGCTGGGCTCTGCGCTTGTCGCTCGGGCTCGGAATCGCCGGCCTGTTGCTGTTGCTCTGGCAACTTGCCCGGGCGCCGCGCGTGCGGTACTTCGATGGCCTCGTGTCCGCCGGACTGCTGACGTTCGTCGTGGTCGCAGCCTGGTGTGAGCGCGGGGCGGCGCGTGACTATGCTCTGCCGCGGCCGGTCCGCAGCATCCAGGACGTGACGTTCGACGGCGAACATGGCTTCTTCGGGCTGCCGACGCGCAGCCTGCTGCCCGACCACTGGAGCAACATTCAAACCTTTTACGTGTGGATGCAGCGGCTTGGACTGGTGCCGCGCGTCGCACCGAACCTGCACGAGTACCTGCGGAGTCCCGGCCGCGTGCTCGTGGAACACAACTCGAACCGCGCCTACACGCTCGCGGAAGTCGACGGCATCGTCGATTTCGTGCGCCGCGGCGGCATCCTTCTCGTCCTCGATACACCGCTCAATGGCGAATCGCAGTCCAACACCGTGCTCGGACCGTTTTCGATGTCGTTCGTGCCCGAGCGGCGCGACAGTCTGGCCGTGCTGCGACCGCCGGCGCCAGTCGGCGATTGGCTGTCAGGCCCGGTCCCCGGCGACTCGCTCGGCATCGCGGTCAAGGCGTTCGCTTTGACCGGCTCGAAGCCGCTCTTGACGTTGTCCGACGGCGCCGTGGTCATGGGCGAGCGTGATTTTGGCGCCGGCAAGGTCATCGCCTTCGGCGCCTCGCAACTGTTCAGCACGCCGGCAATGGGCAGCACCGCAATGATCCCGACGCCGCGCATGCGCGCGCTGTTTCAAGTTCAGTATGACCTCTTCGAAAACGTCGCCGGGATTCGCGTCACGTCGCGCTACACCGGCAAGAGCGTGCCCTGAAGCGGCGGATCGGGCTTTGTCAGGCTTGGTCGTGAGCCCGGCTTCGCCCCTGGAGACGGCCATCGGTTGGTCGGTTACACTGCCAGCCGATCTGGTTCTGCTGCCCGCTCTTCCGGAGGGCTCACGCCGTGCTGACGATTTGCCCAACGGCCGACTACGAGATCTACCTCGGACGGAATCTGCTCCCACCAGAGCAGGTCCTGTTTCGGCCCACCGAAAAACTTCTGGCGCTCTGGGAGCAGGCCGGAATTCGCGGCACGCTGTTTCCCGATATTTGTTCCATTTGGCGCCACCGGGAACTCGGCCTCGAAGATTACGCTCAGGGCTGCGAGACTCAGCTCCGGGATGCGATTCGCCGTGGGCACGAATTGCAATTGCACCTGCATCCCGAGTGGAAGACGGCGGTCCATGAATCCGGCCAATGGACTTTTCGGCCTGGCACGTCGTCCCTCAACGACTTGGGATTCGAGGCGACCGACCCCGGCAGCGCACCGGCGCTCATCCGCAACGGCATGGCTTACTTGGCAGAACTGACTCGACCGCACGTCCCGGAATACCGTTGCACGGCTTTTCGAGCCGGCGGGTGGGTCATTCAACCAGAGCGCGCCATTCTCGAGGCCTTGCGCGCTGCCGGGATTCGTGCGGACGCGACCGTGATACCGGGGGTTCGCTTGTTGCGAAAAGACTATCCGGTGGATTTTCGCTCCGTGCCGGAGGGCAATTGGCGGTTGGGACCTGCGGCCGGGCTCGCCGCCGACAGCGGCAACCCTGGCGATCTGGTCGAAGTACCGATCGCCGCGTTCCGCGGCGCGTTGCATCAATGGCAGCACGGCGTGAACAATCTGCGATTGCGGCGGCGGCGCGCCCAGCGACCGGAACCTTTCCGCGGCTACCCTATTGTGAAAGCGGGGCCACGGCCCGGAATCGCCGTCCGCTATGCCAATCTGTGGAGGAAGCTGTCCATCCCGCGCATGTTCGACATCGCCGACACCTGCGAAGCGATGACTGCGATCCTCCAGAGCTACCTGTCGCGGCATGATTTCACCAGCGTCGATCTTGCGGTTTGCATGAACGGACATCCGAAGGATACGTACGATTTCCATTTCGACGAGAGCCGCCGCTTCTTCGATCACGTGTTGTCGAAACACGCCAAAGTGGTCCGATTCCAGCCGCTGGGTGCGTGGGTTGCGGCGCATGCCGGCGGAGTTCCAAAATGATAGAATCGCTCATTGTGCCGGCGCCGATGCAGGCCTCAGGGCTTGGTGGCTCGACATCCGAGGCAACGCGGGAGATTGCTTGAAATGCAGTTTACGGATCGCATCGTGCTCGTGACTGGGAGTTCTCGAGGGCTCGGTCGCGCGACCGCACTGGAGTTCGCACGCCAGGGTGCTCACGTCGCGGTGACCTACCGAAACTCGCGCGATCTCGCCGAAGGCGTCGCGGAGCAGATTCGCGGTTTCGGGCGCGAGGCACTGTGCATGCAGTTGGACACGGCGAGCATGGCGGACGTCGAGGGGCTCGTGAAATCGGTTCTCGAGCGCTGGGGACGTATCGACGTGCTGGTGAACAACGCGGGCATCCTGCGCGACCGGACGCTGCGCCGCATGACAGCAGAAGAGTGGAACGATGTTCTGTCGGTCAACCTGACCGGCGTATTCAACTGCTGTCACGCGGTCGTCGATCAGATGGTGGAACGCGGCTCCGGCCGCATCGTCAGCATCGCTTCCGTGATCGCCCACACGGGCGGTGTGGGGCAGACCAACTACGCAGCCAGCAAGGCCGGAATCATCGGGTTTACCCGCTCGCTGGCATTGGAACTCGCCCCCAAGGGGATCACGGTCAATGCCGTGGCCCCGGGTTTCATCAAGACCGACATGATCAAGACGATCCCCGACAGCGTTCTCGCACAGATTCGCGCCAAGATTCCGCTGGGCGATTTCGGCGCCCCCGAGGATATTGCGAACGCGGTCACGTATCTGGCATCGGATGCGGCGCGTTATGTCACCGGACATGTACTCAACGTGAACGGCGGCTTCTGGCTGTAGTGGGGGGCGCGGACCGCTCGATGCGCGAACTGAAACGATACTTGCCGGCGCCGGTGCGCGAACTCCTGCGGCGGCTCCGGCGTAGCGCGCGCCGCCAGAGGATCGAATCCGGGCAACACCATTCTCGGGCGGAGTTGGCCCAGCAGTTCGCGACGCTTGGAATCGCCGCCGGCGATACCGTGCTCGTGCACAGCGCCTTGTCCAAAATCGGGTATGTGGACGGCGGTCCGCAGACGGTGATCGACGCGTTGTTCGACGCTGTCGGCACCCAGGGCACGGTCGCGTTCCCGACGTTTCCGTTCGACACCTACGTTGCCGACTATCTCGTACGCAACCCGGATTTCGATGCGCTGCAAACACCGTCGCGCATGGGCTGGGTGACCGAGGTGTTCCGCACCCGCCCGGATGCCGTGCGGTCGCTGCATCCCACCCATCCCGTCGCCGCCGTCGGTCCGAACGCCCCGTATTTGACCGAAGCACACCATCTTGGGCCGACGACCTTCGGTCTCCAGAGTCCGTTCTTTCGCCTCGCCGAAACCGGTGGCAAGATTCTCCTGCTCGGCGTCGATTTTCATTCGATGACCAACCTGCACGTCGTCGAAGATACGTTGGACGACTTCCCGTATCGGGTCTATCGGCCCGACCCGGTGCGCACGACTCTGCGCGATTCAAACGGCACCGTTCATCTGCTGAGCGTTCGCGTTCACGATCCGGATCTGTCGCGCTTGCGGGACTGCAACCGCATGGAGAAGCCGTTCGCCGACCGCGGCGTGCTCCGGTTGGGCACGGTGGGCGCGGCCACGGCGAGGCTCATGACGGCCGACGGCGTCCTGGCAGCGATGCGCGAGCTGGCCCGAGCCGGCTTCACCATGTACGACGATCAACGGGTGCCGCACGAGTTCCGCCGCCGTCCCTAGGCGGCGCCATTCGCAACCGTCGGCACCGCCAAAGCTTAGAGTTGCGACGCGCATTGCGTCTGAAATAGGGTGAATGGATCGCCTTTCTTGACGGAGCGCACCGGATGACCCACAGGACAGCCGCGGAGCCAGGGCTACGCCCACACTGGACTGCGCTGGTTGCGATTGGCCTGCTCGCCGGCGCGATCATGCTGTTCGAACTCGTCCTCACACGAATCTTCTCGTTCACGATCTGGCACCATTTCTCGTTCATGGTAATCAGCGTTGCGCTCATGGGGTTTGCGGTCAGCGGGATTGTCCTGCAACTCTATCCAGCGCTCGGCGTTCCAGCCCCGCAGCGCGCGGCGCATTACGCGGTGTTGTTCGCACTCACGGCGGTGCTCGCGGTGGCGCTCGTTACGCGCATCCCGTTCGACCCGACTCACATCGCCCAAGAGCCGGGACAGGTCGTGGCGCTCGCCGTGTACTACCTCACCTTGGTCGTGCCGTTCACATTCGCGGGGCTGGCGATCGTCTCGCTGCTGAACGGATACCCAGGCGACGTGAACCGGCTGTACGCCAGCGACCTGACGGGAGCCGGAGCCGGCTGCTTGATCGTCGTTGGCCTCATGGCGCATGTCGGTGCCGAGGGCGTGCTCCTGTTGGTGGGCGCCATTGCCTCAGTGAGCGCGTGGTTGTTGCGCTGCCGAACCCAAACGGGGCGGACACAACTGGCGCTTCCATGGTTGGCGGTCGCCGTGCTCTTCGGTGCCGCGACGCCATGGGCGACACACTTGCTGCCGATCCGGCCGGGAACCGGGAAGGGACTGACGTATTGGCTGAATCCCGCCAACTTTCCCCTCGCACGGCTGGCGTCGACCCAGTGGAATGCACTCTCGAGAGTCGACGTCGTCGAAGGTGCCGGGGCCGTCGAATGGACGGCGAATCCACGCTCGCCCGCCAGCTCCCCGCCGCAGACCCAAATCGTCATCGATGGCGATGCCGCGACGCCGATCATTCAGTCGAATGGCGACCTCCGGAGCCTCACCTTCCTCGACTACACCCTGTCGTCGACGGCGCTGCAGGCCTTTCGCCCTGCCCAGGTCCTGGTCATCGGTTCCGGGGGTGGTGTCGACGTGCTCACCGCGCTGCATCATGGGGCAGCGCATGTCGACGCAGTCGAAATCAACCCGATGATCGCCGGCCTCGTGACCCGACGCTATGCGGAGTGGAACGGACATCTGTTCGAACGGCCCGAAGTGGCACTGCACCTCGGCGAAGGGCGCAACTTCGTGCGCCGGCAGACCACTCGGTACGACATGATTCAGTTGTCGCTCATCGACACGTGGGCCGCGACCGCCGCCGGGGCCTACAGCCTCGCCGAAGGCTATCTGTACACGGTCGAGGCGTACCAGGACTACATCGGGCACCTTGCCGGCGACGGTATTCTAACGGTCACGCGTTGGCGTTGGTCGCAGCCCCGGGAGATCTTGAAACTGTGCACGGTGGCCGTCGCGGCGTTGCGCGGGCTCGGGGTCGAGCACCCTGAAAAGCATCTGGTGATCGCGGCGCTGCCCGGACTCGCCAACGTCATGATCAAGCGCTCGGAGTTCACGGCCGCAGATCTCGACTCGATCGAGAGGGTCGCGGACGCGCGTGGATTCGGGTTCCTGTACGCACCCGGCATCCGCGGCACCAACGAGTTCGTCCGCCTGCTGGACGCCCCGGATCCAAGCAAGTTCATCGACGCGTACCCGTTCGACATCCGTCCGGCCACCGATGACAGCCCATTCTTCTTCCAGTTCGGGCGCTGGCGCGATCTCTCACTCGCCGGGTGGCGCGAAAGCCCGCTCGCTCTCTCGGGGCGTCTCGTGCTGCTGGCGACACTGACCCAGGCGTTCTTGCTGTCGCTTGCTCTGTTGGTGGCCCCCATCATCAGGCGCGCCCGCAACACGCCGGCAATCCCGCGCGCGGCGGCCGGCGGAACGCTCGCGTACTTCGCCGCCATCGGCCTTGGATTCATGCTGCTCGAGATCTCGTTGATGCAGCGATTCACGCTCTTTCTGGGGCACCCCGTGTATGCGATCGCCTTCGTCTTGGCGGTGCTCCTGATCGCCGCCGGCGCCGGAAGCATGTGCGCGCCGCGACTCGTGGGGTCTCGAAGCCGTCCGTGGTGGGTCTTCATCGGGATCGTCGGGATCGTGCTGCTGTATGCGGCTTGTATGCCGGCGATCTTTCGTGCGGCGCTCGGGCTCGGATTGGTGAGCCGGCTCGCACTCGGCACGCTCCTTCTCTTTCCTTTGGGCTTCGGGCTCGGCATTCCTTTTCCGGCTGCGGTTGCATCACTGTCTCGGCGCACATCCGCACCTCTTCTGGGCTGGGCTTGGGCGGCCAATGGGGCCGCGTCGGTGATGGGGCCGATTCTGGCCGTGCTGCTGGCAATGGAGTTCGGCTTCACGGGCGTGATGTTCTTGGCGGCTCTGATCTACGCGGGCGCATTGCTGGCGTTTGGATCGTGGGAAGCGAAGGCCATGCACTCCAGGCCTTAGAATCGGTGCGCTGCACCGGTCGCGTCCCGGCGTTTGATTTGTGTTGCAAAGTACTCTACCGAACATTATTATGCGCGGACGGCGGCCCGGAATTCGGACCAGGAGGCCCTTGCGACACCGGACACTCCCCCAGGCCATGCGCGTCCCGCCGCGCCTGGATGCGGCCTTCCAGCCGCGGCGCGTCGAGCCACGTCACGCCCTGCTCGTGAACCCGTTCTACGCCAAGGATCCACATGCCAGCTTCGGCAAACATGTCCTGACGCCGACTCTCGCGCTCACCAGCATTGCGGCCGCGACGCCGCCACATTGGACGGTGCGGGTTTGGGACGAGAATCTGCTGCAAGGTTCGCCCCCAGCAGAGCCGTTTCCGCAGGTGGTCGGCATCAGCGTCCATCTCACGTTCGCGCAACGGGCCTTCGATCTGGCCCGTTGGTATCGTGACCGCGGCGCGATTGTCGTCTTGGGCGGCCTGCATGTGCTGTCCTGCCCCGAGGAATGTGCGCCGCATGCCGATGTGCTGGTGCTCGGCGAAGGCACGCGCCCGTGGGCGCAACTCCTGCACGACCTCGAAGCGGGCCGGCTCGAGACGCGTTACGTGGGGAGCTACCGCGAGCCCTACGCGGATGAACCGGCGCCACGCCGCGATCTCCTGCCGCGCGCGCAATACCTGACCACCGCCAGCATGATCGCGACGCGCGGCTGCCACAACCGATGCGGATTCTGCTATTTGTCGACCGATGACCTGCATATGCCGTATCACATGAAACCGGTCGAGCAAGTCGTCGATGAACTGGTGGCAGACGGCCAGCCCTACGTGGTCTTTGTCGACAACAACCTGGGATCGCGGCCGGACTACCTGCGCTCGCTGTGCCGCGCATTGCGCCCGCTCGGGATCATCTGGAGCGCGGCCGTTTCCATCGACGTGACCGATGATCCCTCGCTGGCGCAGGAAATGGCGCTCGCTGGGTGTACCGGAGTTTTCGTCGGCTTCGAGTCGCTACAACCGGAAAACATCGTCGAGGCGCGCAAGAAGAGCCCACGGCCCTCCGACTATGCGCGGCGCGTGTCCCTTCTCCATGACCACGGCATTCAAGTCAACGGCAGCTTCGTGCTGGGCTTCGACCACGATGGGCCGGATGTCTTCGAGCGCACCACGCAATGGATCGAGGACAACCGGCTCGAGTGCGCGACGTTTCACATCCTGACGCCCTATCCCGGTACGCCGCTCTTCCATCAAATGGAGCGCGAGGGCAGGCTTCTACATCGGGACTGGTCGCGTTACGACACTGCCAACGTCGTCTTCCGGCCGCGGCGCATGACGGCGGATGAGCTCGCGAACGGCTATGCGTGGTGCTACGAACGGCTGTTTTCCCATGCATCGATCTGGCGCCGGCGGCCCGCCGACGCCAAGGCGGTGGCGCCGTATCTCGCGATGTCCTACCTCTACAAGCGATCGAACGCGATTTGGTATTTCCTGATCCGCTACCGGTTGACGGCGGCGGTTCGGTCTGTG
>JANLSU010000008.1:0-19427 GCA_031362565.1 bacterium
TGCAGGAGCAACTGTGCGGCGGCATCCGTTTGCCCGACTTGGGTGCGCAACTCGGCGACGCGGAGCGTCAATTCCTCCGCGGCATCGGTGCCGGGTTCACAGGCCAGCGCGGCTTCATAGAGCGGCAGCGCTTCCCACGGCGCCCGTTGGGATTCATAGTTGCGCGCTTCGCGCAAGAAACACTCACGGCTTTCTGGCGTCGATTCCGCGGCTGCCAACCGATGGTGCGCCTCGGCCGGTGTGCCGGCGACCGCCGCCGCAATCGCCCGGTGATGGCGTCCGGCGGTCGGTTGCGGACAGCGTTCGGCGCAAGCTTCGCGCACCAGGTCATGGGCGAAGCGGTACATTTCGCCGTCCGTTGCCAAGAGCCCGCTGCGCACACCGCGTTCGAGCGCCTCGTGCGTCGCCCCCTCGTCCAGGTCGAGAACGCGCGCCAGCACGCCCGGCGGAGTGCCGGAAGGGAAGAGCGCCAGCACCTCGTACGCGATCCGGTCGGCATCGCGCACCGCGGCTAGATGTTCCGAAAGGATCGCATCGGCCATGCGCGGTACGAGCCGGCGTTCGGCCTGCGGCGCGACCTCCCAGCCGTGCGCTTGACGCCGCAGTTGTCCGGTGAGCGCCATGTGCTGGGCCGCTTCGTGGACAAAGAACGGATGCCCGCGCGTCAAATCGTGAATGCGCCGCGCCACGAGATCGATGGCCGCGCCGTCGCCGAAGAGCCGGCGCACGAGTGCGGAGACATCGTCGGCGCTCAGCTCGTGCAGGCCGACCGTCTGCACGGCGCCGCCGCTATGGCGCAGCGCTTCGAGCCCTTGCACGAGATCGTCGCCCTCTTCGGCGGCGGTTGCAGCACCGGTGCGGCTGCCGACGAGCCAGAGGATGCCCTGATCGCGGGCGTTGGCCGCCATGAATCGCACCAAGGCCCGCGACGCGTGATCGAGCCGTTGGGCCGAGTCGATCACCAGGACGTGCGGCACTTCGCGCGCCAGATCACCGAGATCGGCGAGCGCATGGGCGTGGGCGTTCAGCACCCCTTCATCCCCCACGGCGGCCGTGAGCGCGCGCGGCCAATCTGCGAGCCGCGTCGCCACCGGGACGAGCGGCGCCGGCAAGCCCGGCGCCCAGCGCCGGTAGAGCGTCGCGAGTTCCTCGACGAGCGCCAGCGGCCGCCGGGCCGCCGGCGCGTCGATGCGCCAGGTCGGAATGCCGCCGGCTGCCGCTTGCGCTGCCGCTTGATCGAGAAGCGCCGTCTTGCCGATGCCGGGTGGCCCGGAGACATACACGAAGCCGCCGCGGCCGCGCTGCAAATCCGCGAGTGCCGCTCGCACCACCGCCAACTCGCGCCGGCGGCCGACGAAAGGCGGCGGCACTGCGGGGGCGGGGGCCGGCACGCGGTCGAACGTCGCGCTCCACGCCTGCAAGAACTCCCAAGCAGTCGTATAGCGCGCCGCCGGTTCGGGCGCCAAGAGACGCCGCAGCAACCGCACCCAGGGCTCCGCAATGCCGTTCAATTCCGCCTCGAGGTCGCCGGCCAAAATGCGCGCCGTCGTGGCGTCCGGTGACTCCTGCACGTAGGGCGCCCGTCCGGCAAGCAGCTCGAACAACACCGCGCCCAAAGCGTAGAGGTCCTCGCGCCGATCGGCGCGCGCTTCCGGGGCGCGCAAGCGCTCGGGTGGCATGTAGGCGAGAGTGCCGAAGGCGGTTTCGCGCCGCGGCCCGCTGACGCGCCGCACGAGTCCAAAATCCGTCAGTTTGAATCGCTCACCGACTCGAAAGACGTTCGAGGGTTTCAAGTCCGAATGCACGAGACCGTTGGCGTGCAAGTAATCGAGGGCGCGCGCCACTTGCTCGACGAACGCATGCGGATCGACGCCCTCGCGCGCGCTGCCGAGATCGCGGCCCTCGAGCAGTTCCATCGTGTAGAAGGGCGCGCCATCGGCACGTCCGAAATCGAAGACTTCGACGATGACCGGATGGCGGAGCGCGCGGAGCGTACGGAACTCGCTCCGCAGCCCTTCTTCGAATTCAGGGTCGGTGCGGTCCGAACGCAGGAGTTTGAGGGCCACAGGGCGTTCGTAGAGCAAGTCGAAGGCGGCATGAACGGCCCCCGCACCGCCTTGTCCGAGCAAGCGCTCGACACGAAAGCGATGCGCAACGATGCCGCCCGAATCCACGCGATCGCGCTGGAGCATGCGCCTCCATGCCGGTCGAAGTGGAGCGTGCGCCTGCCTCGCGACGTTCCAAATCTATTGAGGTGCAATAGTTTAGCTCCAGAAGGCCGGCCTGGTCAAGTGGCCCGCGACAGCCGCGTTCCACGCAAGTCCGGGCACGGATCTTGTTTGCTCGCAATCGATTCGGACGACGGATCCGCAGTGGGGGGACGCGCATGCCTGGACAACCGCAAGTCGCCGTGGTGGCGGGAGTGCGAACGCCTTTCGTGCGTTCGGGCACCCGCTTCCGCGACCTGTCCGCCGTGCGCCTGGGCGAAGTCGTCGTCTCGGAACTGGTGCAACGCGCCGGACTCGATCCGGAACTCGTCGACGAAGTGATTCTCGGCAACATCGCGCAGCCCGCCGATGCCACCAACGTCGCACGCGTGGTGGCGCTCCGGGCTGGAATTCCGATCGATCGTCCCGCCTATACGGTGCAACGCAATTGCGCTTCGGGCATGCAAGCGATCACCAACGGCGCCGAAGCGATTCTATGCGGCCGCGCCGAAGTCGTGATTGCCGGCGGCACCGAATCGATGAGCGCTATTCCGCTGCTCTTCCCACCGGCCATGAGCGACTGGCTGGCGGGTTTCGTTCGTGCCAAGACCGTGGTCCAGCGCTTGAGCGCCGTCGGTCGATTCCGCGCCGCGTATCTCAAGCCGCGCATCGCCCTCGAAATGGGCCTGACCGACGCGTACGCGGGCATCAACATGGGACAAACCGCCGAGGTGCTGGCGCGCGAGTTCGGGATTCGCCGCCGCGACCAGGATGCCTACGCGGTCGAGAGCCACCGGCGCGCCGTGCAGGCCCGGCCGCACTTACGCGACGAAATCGTGCCGACGCCGACCGCCGACTTTACGGCGCTTCTGCAAGACGACTTTGGACCGCGCGAGGATGCCTCGGTCGACCGCTTGGCGAAGATGCGGCCGTACTTCGACCGCCGTTCGGGCACCGTCACCATCGGCAACTCGTGTCCGATCACCGACGGTGCCGCCGCCGTGCTGCTCATGAGCGTCGATGCAGCGCGCCGCTACGGGTTCGAACCGCTCGGGGTATTGCGGAACTGGTCCTATGCGGGACTCGAACCCGAGCGCATGGGGCTCGGTCCCGCCTACGCGACCGCCCGGGTGCTCAAGCAGTCCGGCGCCGCGTGGCGCGACATTCAACTCGTGGAATTGAACGAAGCATTCGCGGCCCAAGTGCTCGCGAACCAGCGGGCGTTCGAGTCCGGTGTCGAAGCGGCGCCCGGCCGCACGCCTCTTGCACCCATCGGAGCGATCGACCCCGAACGGCTGAACGTCAACGGCGGCGCGATCGCCTTGGGACATCCAGTCGGCGCATCGGGCGCGCGGCTCGTGGTGACGCTCTTGAACGAGATGCGGCGCCGCGACTGCACGCTGGGGCTTGCGACCTTGTGTATCGGCGGCGGGCAGGGGGCGGCGCTCCTCTTCGATCGCAACTAGGCAACCGCATCGAGGAGCGCAACGTGGGAGGACCGATGCAGACGCTCATCGCGGAAAAGAAGGAACTCGGCCTGCGCGTCTGCATGGACGAGGGCGTGGCGCGCGTCGAGATCGATGTCCCGGGCGCCAAGATGAACGTGCTGAACGGCGCGTTGCTGGGCGATCTCGAAACACTCCTGATCAGGCTCGAGAACGATCCCACGGTGCGCGCCATCGTGATCGCGAGCGGCAAGAAGGACTCGTTCGTTGCCGGTGCCGATGTTGGGGCGATCGAGGCGCTGGAATCCGTCGACGCGGCGCGCGCCGCGTCGGAGTTTGGGCAACGGGTCTTCGCGCGCATCGAAGCGTCGTCCAAACCGGTGGTTGCGGCGGTGCAAGGCGTCTGCTTGGGCGGCGGTTGTGAGATGGCACTCGCCTGTCACCACCGCATTTTGGCGGACGACGCGGTCACGAAAATCGGCTTGCCGGAAGTGCGTCTCGGCATCCTGCCCGGTTGGGGCGGTACCCAGCGCTTGCCGCGCATCGTCGGCTTGCAGGCTGCACTCGATTTGATTCTGAGCGGCCGGACACTCGATCCGCGCCGCGCGCTCCGCATGGGGTTGACCGACGAAATCGCCTACCCGCCGCTCCTCATCGAGGCGGCCGCGAATGCGGCCCGGCGGCTGGCCGACGCGGGGCGCTTCACGAATACGCGCCGGTCGCGGCGCCCGTTCTGGAGCGTGCCCGGACTTCTGGATCGCACCCGGTTCGGGCAGGCGGTCGTGTTGCGCACGGCCGGGAAGCGTGTCCGGCAGGAGACCAAGGGCCACTATCCGGCGCCGCTCGCGGCCTTGCGGGCGGTGCGCGCCGGACTGCAATCGCCGGTCCGCGGCTTCGAAACCGAAGCGCGGCTCCTGGGCGAACTCGCCGTAACGCCCGAATCTCGTAGTTTGGTGAAAATCTTTCGACTCACGGAGACCAACAAAAAACTCGGGCACGATCTGCCCCGGCCGGCGCGCCGGGTGCGGCAGGTGGGCGTCGTCGGCGCCGGCATCATGGGCGGCGGCATCGCACACGTCGCTGCCGACCGCGACCTGCGCGTCCGCATGAAGGATCTCGGCCCCGAACCGCTGCTCGCCGCCTTCCGGACAGCGCGCGATCTGTTCCGCGAACAGCAGCGCCGCGGGCGGCTCGAGCCGCGCCAACTGGACGCCAAGATGGCACGCATCACGGCCTCCATGGACTACACCGGGTTTTCGCTTTGCGATGTCGTCATCGAGGCCGTGGTCGAGAATTTGGAGGTCAAGCGCCAGGTGTTGCGCGACCTCGAGCCGCACGTCAAGGCCGATTGCGTGCTCGCCACCAATACGTCGTCGCTATCGATCGGCGCCATCGCGCAAGGCATGCATCACCCCGAGCGCGTCCTTGGCATGCACTTCTTCAACCCGGTGCACCGCATGCCGCTCGTCGAGATCGTCCGTGGCCCCGAGACCGATCCCGAAGCCGTGGCGCGCACTCTGGCGCTCGTGCGTCAGATGGGCAAGACGCCGGTGCTGGTGAATGATGGGCCGGGTTTCCTGGTGAACCGGATCCTGGCGCCGTACCTGAACGAGAGCGCTTGGATGTTCGATGCGGGCTACGATCCGGCCGCCATCGATGGCGTGTTCCGCCGTTTCGGCATGCCGATGGGCCCCTTCGAACTCTTGGACGAGATCGGTGCCGATGTCGCCGACAAGGTTGGCGCCGTGCTGGTAGCCGGCCTCGGAGAGCGCATGCAGCCGGCACCGTTGACCGCGAAGCTCCATGCGGCCGGGCGTCTCGGCAAGAAGACCGGGCGGGGGATGTACGTCTACTCGGGGAAGAAGGGCCGCGACCGCAAGCCCGATGCCGCCTTCTGGGCGACATTGCGCCATGGTGCGGCGTCGGGCGGCGCGACGCACGACGATGGGCTCGTTCTCGACCGCGTTTTCGGTTTGATGGTGAACGAAGCGGCGCGCTGCCTCGAGGAAGGCATCGTCGCCACGGCGTCGGAGCTCGATCTCGCACTTATTTTTGGGATTGGGTATCCCCCATTCCGCGGCGGTTTGTTACAATATTGGGATACGAGGGGGCTTCCGACCCTCGTTGGCCGCCTCCGCGAACTGGAGTCACGCTTCGGTGCGCGGTTTGCCCCCGCGGAACGCTTGCTTCGGATGGCCGCCTCGGGCGAGTGCTTCTTCTCCGGTCCGCGCATCGCCGCCCGTGGCCCAGGAATGGAAAGGCCCTAGAGAAACAGGCATTGCCATGATGGGTCGCGTGCGCCATGGTGGCCGCCGTCCTCGGACGGCTCTTGTTTTGGGCTCCGGCGGGATCAAAACCGTCTGCCATATCGGACTTTTCAAAGTACTGCGGCGTCAGGGCATCCCGATCGACCTCGTGGTGGGTTCGAGCGGCGGCGCGCTCTTCGGCGCTGCCTATGCGCTCGGCACCGACCCCGACGTCCTCGAGCAGGCCGTGCGCCGTTACTGGCGCCGCGAACTCTTCCGCGACTACGGCTACAGCTCGATGCTCAAGATGCTGTCGCCGCGCCTGTTCCACTTCGACGAAAATTTCGGCATTCTAAAAGGTGAATCGGTACGCCGGCTCTTGAGCCGATTGCTTGGGCGGGTCCGTTTCGAGGACCTCGAGACCAAGCTCCTGGTCGTGGCGACCGACCTGCAAACCGGCGACGCGACGGTGCTGCGCGACGGACTGCTGTCGGAAGCCATCCGCGCCAGCATTGCGATTCCGATTCTCCTGCCGCCGTATCGCGTCAACGGCCGGTGGCTGCTGGATGGAGCGGTGAGTTCGCCGCTGCCCATCGAGCATGCGATCGCCGAGGGCGCCGAAGTCATCATCGCGATGGGTTTTCCTTCGGCCTTGCACCCGCGCATCGACGGGCCGCTAAGGCTCGTGACCCAGCTCATGCGCATCGCCGGCAATCGCCTGTACCGGGCTGAACTCGCCTATCATGCGCGCAACCCGGCCATCGAGGTCGTGAACATCGAAGTGCAGTGCAATGCCAACATCGGCATTCGCGACGTGCACGAGATTCCGACCCTCGTCGCCATGGGCGAAGAGGCCGCCGAACGCGCCCTGCCTGATATCCGGCGCACGCTGGCGGAGTTTCACACGACTCGCAACCGCACCAAGCGGCGCATTCGCATTTCGATGCGGCGCGCTCTGCGCACCGCGGTGACGGATTTGCCCGAGTACGGTTCGTAGGCGGGGAGGGGCGCGTTCGTATGGGGCGGGCGCGTCGGGGGTCATCCGCATTACGGTCGAGGTGAGGCAGCACCATGCACGAGCATTCCATCGAACGCCCACAGGATTGGTGGCATCGCCTCACGGCGTGGTTGCGCGAGGCCACGAGTTCGCTCGTGCGGCGCAACGACACGCCGCTTGCACTGCCGACTTCGGCCACACTTGCCGCCCAGCGCGCGGCGCGCGCCGAGGCCGAGCGCCGCTATGTATTCCACATGCAGGGCCGGCGCATCGGCTGTCTGCTCGTGCACGGCCTCACCTCCACGCCGCAGAGCGTGCGGGCGCTGGGTGAAGCGTTCGCGGCGCGCGGTATCGACGTCGAATCGGTGCTGCTCCCCGGCCACGGCACGAGCCCCGAGGATCTCGAGACGACGTCCTGGGAACAGTGGTACGAAGTCGTCCGCGGCGGGCTCGACCGCTTGCGGCCGAGGTGCGACCGCATGTTCGTGTGCGGCCAGTCGATGGGCGGTGCGTTGGCGCTCCGCGCCGCGGCCCGCGAGCCCTTGGACGGGGTCATCACATTGGCCGGGTTCGTGTATCTCAAGGATTGGCGGCTGCGATTCCTGCCGGCAATGAAGCACTTCACGCATTGGCGCAAGTGCATCGGCAACGACATCGCCGATACGTCGCGCCGCGATGAAGTCTGTTACGACCGCATCGCGCTCTCGACCGTCGAGCAACTCGTGTCGCTTGGCCAGGCGGTGCGCAGCGATCTCCCCAAGATCGAGGTGCCGGCACTCGTCATCCAATCGCGCGTCGACCACGTCGTGCCGCCCGAGACGGCCGACCTCATCTACGACACGATTGCCTCCACCGACCGCGAGTTGGTGCGGCTCGAGAACTCCTACCACGTCATCTCGATGGACTTCGACTTCGACATCGTCGTCGAACGGAGCGTCCGCTTCATGCGCCGCGTCGCCTACGCGGAACAGCGGGCGCGCTGAAACGGGCGGGGGCCAAGCCGTCACCGCCCGCCGAGTCCGATGGGCCTGGTGGCAGGTTCTTCTTTCCCCGCGATCGCGGCGTGTATAGAGTCGCCTGGGGAGCGGTCTATGGCACCTGGGCGGGAATTCGGGCACGGCGAGCGGCAACGACGGGACGTTCGAAGGCGAACCTCGTCGCGGTCGATTCTGAAATGCCTGACGACTGCACTGCCGGTGATTGTTCTGGTGTTTGCGAGTGCGGTTCGGGGGCAAACCACGACCGGGATCGTGCGTTGGACCGACGCGCCCTATCCACAAGGCACAACCCACGTCGCCATCGAAGTTGTCGACCCTGACCGCGACTTGCAACCCGGAGCTCCCGATCAGGTCCTCGTACACGCAGAGAGCCCGTCCGATACACCGGAACCGCTCGTCCTGACCGAGACGGGTGCGCACACGGGAATATTCCGCGGGTCCATCCCATTGGACACCGTGGCTTTGGGCCAGGGCCCCGGCGTACAGGACGGCCGGGTGCAAGGCAGGATCGGCGACTCGCTGACGGCCCGCTACATCGATCCCACCGACGATTTTGGCAATCCCAAGGTTCTGACTCAACAAGTTCTGCTCGCCGGTCTCGAGGGGCGGCTCCCGCGAGTTCTCAGCATGGCGTCGAGTCCTTACGTCGTTACCGCGGATGTGGAAGTCGCCGGCGGTGACACGCTCCACATCGAACCAGGTGTCGAGATTCGCTTCCTGCCTCGGCGGTGCATGCGCGTTCTTGATCGAGGCTCCTTCATCGCGCCGGGCACTCCGGAGAACGAAATCCACTTCGTAGCGCATCAGTCCGGCCCCGCATCTCACTGGGGATGCCTTTCGTTCCTCGAAGACAACTTCGACAGCCTGCCTGTTGCACTGCACCATGTCATCTTCGAGGGTGGCGGCAATGGACAAACCGCGTCTCTCTTGGCCGAGAGGCCCCTGTCTTTGTACGACTGCGCCGTGCGTTCGTCGTCGTCCGCTGGAGTACTGAGCTACAACGCGGCGCTCTACCTCCGGAATGTCGACCTCATTGGCAATCAGGAGGATGGGATCCAGTCGGACCGCAGTCTCGATTGGCGCGGTGGACGAGTCGAAAGCAACGGCGGGAGCGGGATCCACGTCGGCGGCGCCGGATCCCTGCCACTGGCAACCATCGACTCGGTGCTCGTGCAAGGTAACGGTCTAGATGGCATTTCCGATCACACGGAGAGTCCCTTGGCCCACGTCGTCGTCCGCCACTGTACGGTCAAGAACAACGGCGGCCATGGGGTGTACAAGACATCGGAACCCAGTGGGGCATTGTCGGTGACCGAGTGCCAACTGCAAGACAATAATTCGGGCTACGATCTGTACAACGATTCGACGAATGATGTGCTCGCGCAGTACAACGACTGGGGTCCGGCGACGACATCAGAGATGAACACTGGACCCAACCCGCGGAACATCGCGCGGATCTTCGATGTGAATGACGATCCCAGCACCGCTGCACTCGAGGCGACTGGGCGTTCGTTGGGCGCTTTGATGACGGCGGCCGCGGCGGTTGGATTCTCCGGCGTGGTTCTCGTCGCCCAAGATGACAGGATCCTGTTGCGCCAGGCCTACGGGCTCGCAGATCGCAGCACCCGCACCCCGGTTACCGTCGAAATGCCATTCGACATTGGTTCGATTACGAAGCAATTCACCGCCGCGGCGATTCTGCGCCTCGAAATGCAAGGCAAGCTCGACGTTCAGCAGCCGATCTCCACCTATCTGGACAGCGTGCCGGCCGACAAGGCCGGGATCACGCTGCATCATGTCTTGACTCACACCGCCGGATTTCCCGAGTACTCGGGGGACGACTATGCCGCGGCGACTCGCGACCCCACCGTGAAGAATATCCTCGCGACCCCGATCGAGTCGAAGCCGGGATCGGCATTCGAGTACTCGAACCCCACTCGCGCCGACATCGGCAACAACCTTCGTCGGCTTTCACCTGGGCATCGCGCGGCCGGTCCAGGTGACTTTTTCGCCGGCGGCTCCCGGTCCCGTCGCCACACTGCAGATCTCCTGCGGCGGCCCTGCCGTCACCGCCCGCCGAGTCCGGTAGGCTGGAGCGGCGTTCGCGCGGCGTTGAGTCATTCCGGGGTCAGTCAACGCGTGAACCTTGCCGCGAGCTTGATCGCACGGCCGCGGCCGCTCTTGATGAAGCGGAAGAGTGCGCGCAGCCAAGGAGAATGTCGCGGCGCATCGGATTCCGGAGCGACACCGATGAGTTGGACCGTGTTGGCGTCGAGATAACGAGCCCGCGCGACTTCGATCACGCGGCCGAGGATCTGACTATGCGAATACCCAGCGCGCGCGCCGGCCTTCGCGAACGATCCGCTCTCGTCGAGGATTCCGACGGTGTTGATCTCGATGACATAGGCCTGACCCAGCTCCGAAATTCGAAAATCGATGCGCGCGTAGTCGCGGCAGCCGCATGTCCGAAAGGTGGTCCGAGCGTAGGCACGGATCCGCTCGGCCAACGCTGCATCGATCCGCGCCGGGCACGTCTTCTTGTTGGCCGTGCGGTCGAATTCCACGAGGGGCAGGCACTCGATGGGATCGTTACCGAGCAAGGCCACCATGACCTGCCGCCCGGCAATGTACTCCTCCACGAGGACCTCCTGCCGGTACTTCCGCTTCACTGTCTTGACCGTGTCCTTGAGCTGCTGTGGGTCGCGGACGATGTGCGAACCGTACCGCCATTCATGGCGTGGCTTGACGATCAACGGAAACTCGAGTCCTTCGATTTCATCGCGCGAACGTGCCATGAGATGGAACCCTGGCGTCGGAACTCCCGCTTGCTGGAGAAGCGTCTTGGCAACGACCTTGTCGGAAATGACTGCGTGGCCGTTCGGAGTCGGTCCGGCGTAAGCAATGCCCGCCATTTCGAGCATTGCAGGCACGTGGGTGTAGCGGCCGTTGCCCTGAATACCGTGCGCGAGGTTGAGAACGATTCCGCCGGGGTGGCCGGTCCGGGGGTTGGGCGGCACGAATTGGTTCAACTCGTTCAGAAGCGACATATCGCCTTCGAGGACCTTGACCGTGTGCCCGCCCGCCCGCAGGCTGTTGACGATTCTCTGCACCGAATGGCGCGCCAACCGGGCCGGCGTCGGTTGCCCGAGACGGGCGATCGTGCCGGTACCCATGGAATTGCGGACGACCGCGACGCGGTACGCGCCCTTGTTCGAGAGCAGCTCGGGAAGCGCCATGCCGGCCATCTTCGAGTCCCAATCCTGGAACAGCTGGAAATCCATGAATTCCGCGATGAGGACGATTGCGACGAGTTGCGTCAGAAGAATCTCGGGGAACTGCAGGGCGGTTTCGAGGACCGCCGGCACCTTGGTCAGCAGGACCATCAGGACAGCCAGGATGATCGTTGTGGCCGCACGCCATGAGGCGGAGAGCAGGCTATCTTTATTCAATGTGTTGACGATGCCCTCGGCGAGCATTCCCAGGACGATAACTGGGAAATACGCCACGCCCCAGAGGACCTCCGACCGGACCCAAGGCCCGGCCAGGAGGGCCGTCACCATGGTGATTGCGACGATGGACAGAATGACCGAGACCCGCGCGTAGTACGGCAGTCGGAACTTCTTGAGCCACGGCCGCACGAGTGACACCGTGACGACCACGACCGCGATCAAGAAGAGGCTCGGAAGAATGCCAACTTGGTGGAAACCGACGGCGACCAAGATCGACCGAAAGCCGAGCACGCGAATCCCGCACGTCAGTCGAGCGAGCACGATCAGCATTGCATAGGAAGGGACGAGCAGCAAATACAAGATGTGCGATCGCTGCCCAGCGGGAACCGAAGCGAGCGAGAACGTTTCGTTGAGCGCACCGCCGAGCCTGCGAAGCGCGTCGAGACCGGGCATATTCCACCCGAGGCTCTCGATGCCGGGAAGTGCAGTGGCCCGGATGATCATGGTGACGAACGGGAGCGCACCAAGAACGAGCAACCATCGCAGCGTTCGGCGCGGGATGTGACCCTTGGGGCGCAGTCGAAATCTCGACGCCTTCGGATTCGGCCGGGGCGCGGCGGCGACCGGGGGAGTGTCGCGGACGCGCAAGTTCTCGATGCGCGCGCTCACTTCTTCCGAATCCCGACCACAGCCGAGAGCCCCGGAAACAGACCCTGCAGATCTTCGAGCCGGATCCGGACACAGACCACCGGTGCGGATCGCATCCGCTCGCTGCGCGGTTGGGGGACGGACGACTCCGGGAGCTCGTAGTCGGTCGAAACGCCGATCGTCTCCACGACGCCGGCGAAGATCCGGCCGGGGAACGGTTTGACCGTGACTCGCGCCGCGCTTCCAACCTCCATGTTCGCCAAGTCGTTTTCATTGATCCACGCCTCCACCCACAACCGCTTACCGAGCCAAAGGGAGGCAACCGGTTGTCCGAGCGTGACGGAGCCGCCGGGTTCGGCGATCCGGCGGATGACCCAGCCATCCTCCGGGGCGCGAATCAGAGTGGCCCGGAGGTCGGCTTCGGCGAGTTGGAGCTCGGCGCGGTAGGCGGCGATTTCGGCCTCGAGAACGACGATGTGCTGCTCGCGAATCGACAGTCCTTGCGACTCCACTTCAGCCAACTCGTGCGCTGCTTCGGCAGCTCGTTGGTCCGCCTTGGCTGTCGCACCCTCGGCATTGGCGCTGCGGCGGTTCGTATCGGCGCTTCGCAACTCCTCCGAAGGAACGACCCCGGCCTTCGTGAGCGTTTGTGCCAGGGTGTATCGTTCGCCGGCATCTTGAACGTGAGTTTGAGCGGCGTCGGCTTGGGCCTTGGCCGCCGCGACGCGGGCAGATGCCTCCGAGACCAGGCTCGAAAAGCGCCGCCCTTCGTGCGCGATCGACAGGCGCTCGACCTCGAGCGCCAGAGTCGCCCGCTGGACCTGAGATTTAGCTTGTTCGACTCGGGCCTTCAATTGATCGTCCTGGAGGCGGACGAGAACTTGCCCGGCTTTGACTTGTTGCCCCGCATCGACCTCGACCGCGGTTACGACCCCGCTGAGCTGAACGCCCACGTCGGCGACGTAACCCTTTACGATCGCGTTGTTCGACACCACGTAGCCGGCGCGAAAGCGCGCCCACAAGGCAACGGGCACGACGACCGCCACAATCGCGCCCCCGATGACCACCCGCAGCGCGATCCGCCGCCTCCGGCGCGACCAGCGCCGCTTGGGAACCGGTTGGGGCTCTGAAGTCGGGATGGTCTTGAGCCTCGAGCGGCGCGCGGTATCACTCATCGCTTACCTCCATCCTGGAATAGCGCTTTGAACACCCGGTCACCGAGCTGTCCATCTTCCATGAATTGGCGGAACGAGTGGGCGATTCCGGGGACGTGCTCGAACGTGATCTGCGGCTCGATGTGCAATGCGTTGGCCGTGTTCCGCATCGCCACAGTCCAGTTTCGCGCCCGATCGAGACGCGTCACACCTTGCTGCCGATCGACCTGCGCATTCCGCCGCATGTTTCGGCTCGTCGTGTCCGCCTCGCCGACGAATACGGCAATCGGCACTTGCAGGAATCGGGACGGGTCGAATGTCACACCCGAGAGCCCTTTGGGACGCGTGCCGTACGGATAGTCCGTTCCCGGATCCGGGAACGTGTACCAACCGGCCGACGTGACGGCCGCGCGTGCGACGCGCTCCGGATGTGCCATTGTGTACCGGTGCGCGAATTGCGCGCCGCCGGAGAATCCAAACAGGTAGATTTTGGTCGCAGCTGCACCGGTCAGGGACGCGACTTCCTCGACGATCGATTCGAGCCCGTCGTCCGAGCGCCGTCCGTGCTTGGCGCGGCCGAGCCGTTGAAAGTCATCGAAGTCTCCCGCCGGGAAGAACGGCGCCAGGAGAACCACGCCGGATGTTTCGGCATATGGAGATAACAGGCGCGCATGCTCCTCCGCGTTCCGGGACGTCCCGTGAACGGCAACGAAGATGCGTGCACCTTGGCCGCCGTGCCGAGGAACGTAGACGTAGTAGTGTTGTCCGGAGTCCGCGCGCACGGAGCGCAGCAGGACCTGGCCCACGGGGAGGGTAGCGACGGCAGCGGTATCCGCCGGTGAAGACACCGTCGAATTCGCCGCCGCCCAGGTCACCGGTGCGAAGCCGAGAGCGCAACACGCGAGTCTGATCGAGATCTTCCAGAACACGCGGACGCACCTGCCGGTCGACCGACGTGCCGCCGCAGATGCCTGGGTCCGGGGATCCGTGTGCGGCCGGGGGAGCAGGACCACGAGACTACGGATTACCATTGCCACCATTCGGAGCCGGAGCGCTCGGCCCGCCAAATAGCGCTTCGAAGGCCCGGCCACCGAGTTGATGATCCGCTGCAAGGCTCTTGAAAGAGTGGCTACCGCCGTCGATTTCCCGGAGGGAGACGAGCGGATGGAAGCGATAGGCGTCCGCCGCGGCGCGCATCGACGCAACCCAATTTCGGGCTCTCTCGACTCGGGTTACGCCCTGGGCGTCCGCCCGTTTGGTTCGGCGCATGCCCGCCGTGGTCGTATCCTCGGAACCCACGAAGACCGTGGTCGGAACACGCAGGAACTCTTCAGGGTCGAACCGCACGCCGCGCAGGCGCGAAGTCGGCCGGATCCCGTACGGGAATCGGTCGCGAGCGTTCGGAAACGTATACCAACCAGCCGAGACGATGACAGCCCGCGCGACCCGCGACGGGTACGCCATCAGGTAGCGGTGCGCGAATTGAGCGCCACCGGAGTGCCCAAACAAGTGGATCTGTTGTGTCACCACGCCCGTCAACCACATGACTTCTTCGATGATCGCGTTGAGCGCGAGGTCGGAACGGGCACCCCGCCCCTGGAATCCGAGCCGTTGGTAGTCGGGATGCTGTTCCTTCGCGAAGTGCGGAGCGACGAGGACGACGCCGAGCGCCTCTGCATACGGCGCGAAGCGCTTGACGAGGTCACGAGGATTCCGCGAAATCCCGTGTACGAGCACACACAGTGGCGCATCGCGGCTATCCAATCGCGGAACATACACCAGGTACTCTTGCGCTGGATCGGTGCGAAGCACGCGGCGCAATACCGTTTGCTTCGCCAGCGGCCCACCGACCTTCGGCGTCGGCTGACCAATTCGTGCCGTTTCCATGGACTCCCCTTTCACGACCGCGGTTCGCTCCCGTTGACGATCGCACCGTCGCTCGCTCGACTGGGATACGAAGCGTGCGAGGACCCTGGCGAGTCGCCGTTACTGTTGTTCCCTTCATGTCGCCCTGACGGAACGATGTTGTCGTCGACGGCCGCACCCTGCGTCTGGTTTAGGATCTTCATCGCGATGCCCGCTCGCGAAAGATCCTCGCGATTGTATGCCGGTAGTCCGGTCGCCCGCCGTGCCTCTTCGGATTGCAATGGTGATGCGGTCAGCACTCCTCCGAATGCGACAACGGGCAGGCCCGCGTCACGCAGGAAGTGGTAACCCGCCACGGCGCCCATTGCGTCGCCGGCGGTGAACAGAAGAACGCTCACGGCGGCCTTGAAAACCGGGGACGAAAGCAAGGCGGCCGTCTCCTGTTGCAGCACGCCGTCGGCGACCTCGAGCACGATCGCGTCAACGCTGGCCTTGGTCAGGTAGGCGATGAGCATTTTGAACGTCGACTCGATTTGGCTCTGCGGCACCAAATACGTCGACACCAGGCCGGCATCGGTGAAATCGAGAACCGGATAGGCGCCGGCATCGCGTAGGAGCCACGTGTCGCCGCCCGCCCCAGTGCCCGTAACTTTCGCGTAGCCAACGCGGAGCCCGGCGCGGGTCAACCCTTTAGTCAGGTAGGCAGCGGTCTGGGTCTTCCCCGAGTCCATGCCGGTTCCGACCACGGCGACGGTCGCCGGGTACGCCCCTGTTTGCTGGTCGGGGACTTGAAGAGCGTAGTCACGGATATTGACCGGTGTGCCAGCTGTGTCCGCGAGCAACCCGATCGGTGTGATCTGAGTTGGTCCCTTGGTGATCTTCGCATGCCACGACCGCGCCTTGGCGGCAACTCCGCCGCTCGCGACGAGATGACACGGGCCGAGCGTTTCCGGAACGATCGCCTCGAATTGATTCGCAGCGTAGCGGTTCCCATAGACCACGACGATCTCGTCGCCTTCGAAGAGGTGTACACGTCGACCGTCCGCGAGTTGCAGACCGGTGTGATTCCGGATCACGTCAACGCGCGCCAGGAGCAATTGTCCGGCTTCAGGCTTACTTGCTTCCTTGATGATCGAGAAGATCGCGCTGTGCGGCACTCTGCGTGTCGTGTGCGCCCAGGCTGCACGGCGGAGCCGGGTCATTTCCGACCGCAGGCCACGACCGGTGTGCAGGTCACTTGTCGCGCGCTGCTCAGTGGATCCGGGATCCAACATCCGAAACCGCCCTCCCTCGGGACGTCGCTCGCCCGCAGTTCCGCTCCGGGTTGCGCGACAGTGGTGTTGCAACGAACAACGCGCGACAGGAATTGCCAACAGCGCGCCGTGTGCACCTTCGGGTTGACCCCCGACCAAAGGGCCCATGAAGAATAGCTATACCATCGTTAAGAATGGGTAATCGCTCAACAAACAACGCGTTACAGGCGTTTCTCGATTGGGTGGTTGAACCCATTTTTGCCGACGCAGCGGTGCAATGAGCGCCGCCCTTCGGCCACGCCGGCGGCGTCCCGGCCGACGCCCGGCCACGGTCCAAGAGCCGTGCGGCGCATTCTGTTGAAGGTGGTTGGCGTTTCAGGTTTCCCAAATCGCGGTCTCGAACCGGCCACTCGAATCGGCAGCGCCGCGGTACATGCCGGCACTGTTGAAGACGAGAGCGATCTCGCCGCTCTTCGAAACCGCGATGAGCCCGCCGTCGCCGGGCTGAAGCTTGCCGTCGATCACTCCGTGCGCCGCGTCCGCGAGCGGCATGGCCCGATACTCGACGAGGGCCGCGACATCGCGGGCCACAGTATTCCGGATGAACTGTTCGCCCCGGCCGGTGCACGAAACCGCGCAGTTGCGGTCGTTCGCGTAAGTTCCCGCGCCAATGATCGGCGAGTCGCCGACCCGGCCCCAACGTTTGTTGGTCACGCCCCCGGTGGACGTGGCGGCGGCGAGATGTCCGTGCGTGTCGAGCGCCACGCAGCCGACGGTTCCGAGTTCCTCCGCGAGTAACGTTCTTTGCCATTTATTTCGGCGCCGGCGTGTGTCGAACCAACGGTTGTCGACAACCGGCACGCCCTGGGACCGGGCAAAAGAGTGGGCGCCGGGACCGGCAAGGAACACATGAGTCGATTTCTCCATCACCAGGCGCGCCAGGCTAATTGGATTCCGCACGGTTCGTACGCCTGCCACGGCGCCGCACTCGAGCGTCGCGCCGTTCATGATCGCGGCATCCAGCTCGTGCTTTCCGCTGTGCGTGTAGACGGCACCTTTGCCCGCGTTGAACAGCTTGTCGTCTTCGAGGGCCCGGACTACGGCTTCGACGGCGTCGAGGCTCGTGCCGCGTTTCGCGAGAATCGTGCGGCCCAGTTCAAGCGCGCGTTGGAGCGACGTTCGGTACGCGTCCGCCCGCGTCGGTTTCATGTCCTTGGAAATGTGCCCGGCGCCGCCATGCAAGGCGAGCGCCCAGAGCGGGCGCGGCACGCCGCGTGCGGATTTCGGAACCACTGCAGCCTCCGAAAGACGTCGACCAACGAGCGTACCATAGCAGAGGAGGCGGGCGATGACTCGAGGGTGTGCGGCATCATCATTGGCTGACGCCGTGCTGACCTGCACCAATGCGCCATGGCACACGAAGCCTGGCCGCGAGGCTACCGAGGCAGTGTTTCGAGCAAGTCCAGCAACGGCCAGAACTCTGTCGCGCCGCGGTTGAGCCGGCGCGGACCGAGAAAGATCGCAATCCGGCGCAGGGGTGGCAACGACGGGCGGTTCGACGGCGAACCTCGTCGCTATCCAACCGACGGCTGCGGTAATCCGAGGATTCTTACGCAGCAGGTCCTGCTCGCGGGTCTCGAGGGGCCGCTCCCCCGAGTGAAGACAACTTCGACAGCCCGCTCGTAGCACTGTCTTGAGCTACAACGCTGCTCTCTACTCGGAATGTCGACCTGGTTGGGAATCAGGACAGCTGGTCCAACCCATACCGCCGCACCAGCGCCGCAAACCGCGGATCGCTCCGGATGGGATCCAACCGCGGGTGCACCCGCAGGAAGATCAACCCGGTCGCGCCCTCATCCATCGCGGTATCGAGCCAGCGGAACGCGTCGTCGACGTCGCCCAGGCTGGCATGCACCGCGGCGATACCCCACGCCGACACGACGCGCTGTGAGCGGGCGGCGGTGAGTTCGGTGAGCATGCGCCGTGCGGCGTCGACGTTGCCACTGCTCGCCTCGAGATGCGCCAGGCCGAAGGATGGCCCCGCGACGGCGCCGGCCAACCGGCGGCCTTCCTCGTACTCGGCGCGGGACTCGTCGAAGTTGCCGAGTGCTTCCAACGAGCGCGCGAGATCGGTGTGCGCGCCGTCGAAGCGGGGGTCGAGCCGGATCGCCTTGCGGTAGTAGCCGGCGGACTTCTCGTATTCGCGCGCATAGTAGTAAGCGTCGCCGACCGCCGTATGCAGGATCATCGACAGAGGATCGAGGCTCACGGACTTGAGCATCGCCTCCTGGGCCTCGGCGTGACGCTCGGTACAGTAGTAGATGCGTCCGAGCACGTGATACGCTGGCGTGAGCCCGGGATTCAGTTCGATCGCCTTCTGCAGCGACCGGATTGCCCCCGGCAGATCGCGTTCGAACGCTTGAACGCCGCCCAGCACCGAGTAGGCGTCGGCCAGCGAGTCGTCCAGTTCGAGAGCCTTCATCGCGGCGGCGCGCGCTTGCGCGCACGCTTCGGCAGGCGGCGCCATGCCGCGCGCGGCGCGTGTGTAGTGGCACTCGGCCACGCCGGCCCACGCCGGCGCGTACATCGGATCGAGTTCGAGGGCGCGCTGGAAATACCGCAGGCTCAAATCGATGGCTTCCGGCGAACTCGCGGCCACTGTGTGCTGGCCCTTGAGGTATTCCAAGTGCGCTGCCGGGTTCACCTCTTGCTGCCGGGCGAGACGTTGCGCCTCGCCGGGCGTGACGCGAATGGCGATCTCCTTCGCAACAGCGCCCGCGACTTCACTCTGCAGGGTCAGGATGTCCTCGAGATCGCGGTCGTAGCGATCGCTCCACAACATCTCGTCTTGCCGGGCGGAAACGAGCTGCACGCTGATGCGGACTCGGTTGCCGACGAGGAGTGCCGAGCCTTCGATGATGGCGTCGACATTCAACTCGCTCGCGATCTCGGGCAGCGCCCGATGGACGCCTTTGTATTTCATGGCGCTGGTGCGCGAGATGACACGCAAATGCCGCAGGCGCGCCAAGTCGGAGATCAGCGCTTCGGTCATGCCGTCCGCGAAGTACTCCTGGGCCGGGTCGCGCGACAGGTTGTCGAGCGGCAGAACGGCAAGCGAACGGATGACGCCCGGTTCGGTGACGGCGCTTTCGCGCTGCCCACCG
>JANLSU010000013.1:0-5518 GCA_031362565.1 bacterium
GGCCCTCCAGGCCTTCGGCGCCTCGCGACTCGCCTGCCCGTACATCGCCGGCACCGCCCACGCGCCACCGTTGGGCTGACAGTAGGCGATCGGCGCTGGCGGCGGCAACTCGGTTAGTCCCCACCGCACCGCGCTGTCGCAGCTGAAAGCAGCGACGGCGCCCTTTGGGGGCGCCGTCGATGGGATCGGAACAAGCTTGGTGCTTATTCCTTGGGCGTGTCGAAGACGGGGCCACGTGATCTTTGGCCCGGTTCGATCAGGCGCGGCGTCACGAAGATGATGAGTTCGCGCTTCGAGTCGACGGTGTTCGAGTTGCGGAACAGCCAGCCCAGGAGCGGGATGTCCTGCAGAACCGGCACGCCGCTGTTGTTGCTCGACTTCACGTTGCGCACCAGCCCACCGATGATCGCGGTGTCGCCGTTCTCGACCAGCACGCGGGTGTCGGCTTCGCTCGTCTGGATGATGACGCCGCCCTGCACGGTCGCCTGCGACGAAAGTTCGCTGACTTCCGTATGCAGGTCCATGGTGATCGTGTGATCCGAGTCGACGTGCGGCGTGCACGACATCTGGATACCGATCTTGGTGAGCTGCGTGATCGCATTGCCGGCCTGGTCGGCGACAATGAGCGGAATCTTGGCGCCGACGAGGATCCGGGCCTCGCGGTTGTTGACCGTCGTGATGTTCGGATTCGACACCACGTTGGCCTTCTTGTTCTTCTCGAGTGCGTCCAGGATCGCGTCCAACTGGCCCCACGACTGAACCGTGCCGAGGCGCAGCTTGCCGATCGGGTCCGTCAAAGCACCCTTGACGCTGGCGCTCCCGACGACATTCGAGCCGCGCGGCTGCAGGTTGATCGCATCCCACTGGATGCCGAGGTCGCGGCTGTTGTCCGCCGACACGTCGACGATCTTCGACACGATCTCGACCTGCGGCGTGCGGCTGTCGAGGTCGTTGGCCATGGTCGCGACCTTGGCCACGTAATCCGGAATATCGCTGATGATCAGCGCGTTCGTGCGCTTGTCGACCTGGACCTTACCGCGCGGCGACATCATGTCCTGCAGCGACGGCTTGAGTTCGTCGGCATCGGCGAACTGCAGGCGCACGACCTGGGTCTCGATGGGCAGCAGGTCCTCGCGCTTGCGGTCGGCCGCTGCGTCCTCGAGTTCCTCGCTACGAATCTTCTGCAGCACGCCGACGCGGATGATGCCGCTCTCTTCGACGTAGCCGTAGCCGTGGGCCTTCAAGATCGAATGCAGAGCGTCTTCCCACGGCGTGTCGTAGAGACGCGCGGTGACGGTGCCCTCGACCTCGCGGCCGGCAATGATGTTCTTGCCGGAGTATTCGGCCAGCGTCCGCAATACGGTATGAATATCGGCGCCCTGCACGTCGACATTGATCCGGCGCTCGTTGCCACTCGGTTTGAGCTCGACGCCACCGGGGGGCGCATCCGGGCTCGTGTCTTCGAGCACGGTCGAATGGGCGCGGCGGCGCACCCGGCCGGGCTTGGCCACCGGCTCGGCGACTTGCATGGGCTCCGCGTCGGCAACCGGCGCGGTCACTTCTTCGGGAGCCGACAACCGCGCTTGCACGACCGGAACGGCACCCGACTGCGACGCGACCTCCGGCAGCTCGGTCGTGACGACCGCTGTCTCGGTGACGTGGCTCGGCACCACCGCGGCCGCTGGGCTGACGCTGGACTGCACGTCGTTGGTGACCGGGCTTGGGTTCGAAACCGCGGTCGTGGTCTCGGGCGTGAAGGCGGTGGTGGACTGCGTTTCACTCTCCACCGGGCTAAACGGTGTGTACGCCGGTGATTCGGCGCCACTGCCGCCCACCGAACCGCTGCTCGGCGCGTCGACCGCCGACGTTCCTCCGTCACTCGTAACGGCCTCGCTCGGCGGCGTCACGACGCTCGCGCCGACGGTTGCCGATGCGGGCACGGTGCCGACAACAACGACGACGTCTTCATCCTGGGTTTCGACCTGGAACGGCACTTTCGTGCGCAGGTCGGCGACGACCCGCGTCACGGCCTGCGGCGCCGACTTGAATTGGCTGACGCGCACCCGGCTCACGGGCCCGCTTTCGAAGGTCTGAACACCCTGCTTGACGCCATTCGCGGCGCCGACCAGATCGACGACGATCCGGTCCGGGTTCTTCAGTGTGAACGACTTCGGTGTCACGACGCCGTCCACGTCGAGCACCATGCGAGCGCCGTCACCGACGTTCAGCACTTCGACGTTCTTCAGTCTGAGGCCTTCACCCTGGCCTACGGCCGCCCAAAGGAGGCCCAGTCCGGTGACGGCCGCGACCTGCACGACATAGTTTCGCACCTTCATCGCTCCTCACTCCTCGTCGTCGCGCTGCAGGTGCAGCGTCACCTGGGTCGTCTGGCCGAAGACCGTGAGGCGCGCCACGAGCGCGTCCTGCTTGACGGCGACGACCGTGCCATTCTTGATCGCATCACCGGGACGGAGCGTGTAGCCAAAACCTTGCGCATCCTGAACCATGGCGGCAATATCGTCCGGTTCCCAGATGACACCCACGAGTTGCACGGTGTGCACGTCGACCAGTTCTTGCAGCTTCGGCTCGAAGTCCCCAGCCAGCAACGAGCGGAACGGATCGGTTGTTCCGAACGAGCTGTAGAAGTAGCTGTTCTCCCGCAGTGCCTTGTTGCCGGCCGTCGCATCGTCGGCGCCAAGCATCTCTTCGGCGCGGGCCGGCACGGCCTGCGGATCGGCCGGCGCGGTGTCTTCTGCGACCGGTGCGGCGACCGTCGCGGGCGCTCCATCGGCGCCGGCGGGTTTGCCCACCGGCTGGCTCACCGCTTGGCCGGCGGCCCCGGCGACCGCCTGTTGCACGTTCGCATCGACTTGCGCCGCATGCGCTTGTTCCTTGCCGGCGGCTTTGCGAGCGGCGTCGATCACGCCCTTCGCCACGCTCTCGTGGCTGCCTGCTTCGCTGCGGGTCGCGGCGACGACCAGCGCGACCGCTGCGACCATCGTGCGTGCCGTCATTGTTCTCCCTCCGCCGGCGTATTGCGTTTGGTGCCGCCGTCGCGCGTCGGTGGTGCATCGGCCCTTTGCGGCCGATCGCGCTTCAGATTGCGACGGTTGCCCTTTTCGGCCGGCGCTGCCTGCGGCTCCGGCTCGTTCGGATCGCGCAGCGAATAGGCCGTGGCGGTGAACGACGCCGTCAGGGTGTGATCGGTGCGTTCTCCGTCATCGTGGTTGCCGTTGCGCGGCGCGTTGCGGTCGCCCTTCTGGCGCGTCCTCTGAGTGTTGGCGTCGAGCTGCAAGTCGCTGACATTGACGATGCGCGTCATGTTGGCGAGCCGTGACAGGAAGACACCCACCTGATGAAACCCGCCCTTGACCTCGATCTGCACCGGGTTCTCGTTGTAGAACTCCTGCGGCCGCGAGGCATCGGGCTTGAACAGCTTGAATTCGACGCCCGCCTGGTCACCGGACTGGGTGATCTGCGTCAGCAGCTCCGGCATTTCCTTGCTGGTCGGCAACAGCGTCTCCGCTTGCTGCCACTTGCGCTCCAGGTCCTGCTGTTCGCGCTCGAGTTGCGGCAGATTGCTGACCGTACGGCGTGCTTTCTCGAGCTCCGCCGACAGCGCCTCCTGCTGGGTGCGCAGTTCCTTGGCTTTCTTCGTCCGCGCTTGATAGCCGAACGGCACGAAGCTCGACAGGAAATATGCCCACGCTGCAACACCGCAGACGACCGCGGTCAGCAGCAGCTTTTGTGTCTTCGAGTCCCGAAGCGACATGTGGCCTCCGCTACCGCGTCAGGGCTGCGAGCCCGACACCAGGCTGAACTGCACGACGTCGAACTTCTCGATCTTGCCTTGCTCGGCCTGGCCGAGCTCCACGTTGTTCCAGTGTGGCGCGCCTTCCAACTGTTCCATGAAGTGCGCCACGATCATGTTCGAAAAGGTCACGCCCTCGATCCTGAACTTGTGATTGTCCATTTCATCGACCTTCGTCAGCCACATGTTGTCCGGGACACAGCGGCTGACCTCGTCCATCAGCTTGACCCGGTAATAGCGCTCCTGGTCGAGCTTGGCGATGATGTCGAGGCGATTGGCCACTTCCTGGCGCTTCTGCGTGATGTCGCGAATGCGCGCCAGCTGCGGCTTGAAGGCCTCGGACTCCCTCTGCAGGGTGGCGATGTCGTTCTCGAGTTGCGCCACCTGGCGGCTCTGCATCGTGTGCACCGTCCCGATGGCGGCGACTACGGCTCCGGCTAAGACGAAGGGGACGAAGGCCCCGATGTCCGGGAGCTTGATGGTCGGCATCGCACGGCGCGTCGCGCGTTCTTCGCGCGGCATCAAGTTGATCCGAATCACGGCGTCACTCCATGCGGCGAAGGCCAAGCCCCACACTAACCGTCAGTAGGGGCGCGACTTCTTCGACAGATTGTTTCGAGAACAACTCAGGGTCGTATGCTACCTGGCGCAACGGATCCGTCACTTCCACGGACACTCCGTGGCGCTCTGCCAAGAACTCGCGCAAGAGCGGCAGTTGCGCGCCGCCGCCCGACACCATGAGCATGTCGAGTTTTTCCGCGTCGCCGCTGCCCTTCAGGAAGGCGAACGAGCGCTCGATCCCGAGCGACAGTTCCTCGGCGGTGCGGCGTACGGCGTCGCGCAGTTTGTCGCCCTGCGCGCCCTCCGGCACGACGCCACCCAGAAGGTTCGACGCCTCGTCCTTGCCGATGTTGAACTCGCGCTGCACTTCTTCCACGAACCGGCTGCGGCCGACCGACAGGTCACGGGTGAACTGCGGGGCGCCGTTCTGGACGATGTTCAAGTTGGTGGTCTCGGACCCGACGTTCAGCAGTCCGACGACCTTGCCGCCGTGGCCCTCGTAGTTGGCTTCGAAGGCGTTCTGGACCGCAAACGAGTCGACATCGATCACGACCGGGTTCAGTTCCGCGTCGCGCACCAGGTCGGCGTGGGCGTGGATGGCGTCCTTCTTGGCCGCCACCAGCAACACCTGCATCTGGTTGTTGCCGATGTCGTCGTTCAAAATTTGGAAATCCAGGCAGACATCGTCGATGTCGAACGGCACGTGTTGTTCGGCTTCCCAGTGAATCGCTTCCTGGGCGTCCTCGTGGTTCATCTTGTCCATGACGACTTTCTTCACGATGAGCGCCCGGCCACTCACCGCGGTCACGACGTCCTTGGACTTGATGCCGGCCTGCGCGATGACTTCGCGCACCGCCTCCAACACGAGCAGGCGGTCCATGATCTCGCCATCGACGATCGCCTCGGGCGGCAACGGCACGATCCCGAGCCGAACGAGTGTCGGTACGGAACGCCCATGGTCGATTTCGACGATCTTCACCAGGCTGGAGCCGATATCGAGTCCGACGGTGCTCCGTCCTCGACGCGCCAACGGGAATCGCATCCTGCCTCCGAAGGGCCGCATTCGTTGCGGCGCACATCCAGCGCGCCGCGTTCACCAACTCGCTCTGTACCGGATCCAAGGTGTCCGGGGGGCGTACGAGATTC
>JANLSU010000019.1:0-41549 GCA_031362565.1 bacterium
GCCCCGACCACTTCGTGCAACGTGATCGAACCCGGATCGCCCAGCACCTCACACGCAGACTCCGCGATCTCGGCTACGAAGTCACGATCCAGGAGGCCGCTTGAAAGAACCCCACCCCGCGGGGGGAGTTTCTAGGTAGCAGGCGGGGGTCGCACACCTCCGAAGACCCCCACGACCCAGCTACGCCCCCGGAAAACCGTAGGCGCGTTCGACTTTGCAAATGTGCAGTTGGAAGTTCGCGTACCAGCGGGCGCGCCCTTGCGCCTGCGCGACACGGTGCTCGGCGTTGTGGTGCCAGGCGCGAATGTCGTCTTCCGTCCGCCAGTACGACACGGTGATTCCGAAGCCGTCCGGTCCGCGGACCGTGTCGATTCCCAAGTACCCGGGTTGTTCGGCAGCGAGTTCCGCCATGCGATCGGCCATGGCACCGTAACCGGCGTCATCGACGGGAGTGCGGCGGTTTGCGAAGACCACCGCGTAGTACGGTGGCTCTGGAAGACACGCGGCATCGGTCATACTAGCCTCCGTCGCTGGGCATGGAGTTTTACGCCGGGCCTGGCGTGTCGCGATCTTGCGGGTAGGTTCCCAGTACTCGCAGTTCGGAAACATGCGTTCGGACCTCGTCCAACGCGGCGACGACCGGCGCCGAGTGGGCGTGGCCTTCGACGTCCAGGTAGAATCGGTACTCCCACGCATGGCCCAAAATCGGCCGCGATTCGATCTTGGTGAGGTTGACCTGGCGCGCCCCGAACGCATGCAACACATGGCCGAGCGCCCCCGGCTGGTGGCCGAGCCGCAGCACAATCGAGGTCTTGCACGGGGCGCCCGCCGGGCACGGCACCGCTTCGCGCGCGACTTCGACGAAGCGCGTGTAGTTGCCGGCCTGGGTCTGAATGCCACGCGCCAGAATATCGAGCCCGTACACCGTCGCGGCGGATTCACTGGCGATTGCGGCCGCCGTCTTGTCGTGTCCCTCTTTCACCTTGCGGGCGGCGCCCGCGGTATCGAACTCGGCCACCGGCTTCAACCACGGGTGCTGCTGCAAGAAGTCTTCGCACTGCAAGAGTCCTTGCGGATGCGACATGACGCTCCGCAACTCCTCCAGCTTGGTGCCCGGCAGTGCCAACAAACAATGCTCGATGTGGCTGATGACTTCGGCGGTGATCGTCAGGCCGCCCTCGGACAGGAGATCGTACGTTTCGTTGATGCTCCCCGCCGTCGTGTTCTCGATCGGCAGGAGTGCCAAGTCGGCCGAGCCGCTCCGTACGGTTGCGACCGCAGCACCGAACGTCGCATGGCCGGTGAGCAGCACCCCGCCTTCGCGGCCGGCGTAGCGCCGTTGTGCGGCGAGATGGCTGTTGGATCCCTCGACGCCCTGATAGGCAACGCGCAACGGTGCAGTGGTACGGCTCCGCACGTGGTCTTGCTGGCGCGCGATCGACATCTCCATGATGTCGCGGTACAACTTCTCGACAGAATGTGGGTCCAACCCGCCTTCGGCGGCGAGGCGGCGGACCCGGTCGAGCACCTGTTGCTCGCGCGCCTGGTCGCGAAACGGCGCCGCCGATTCGAGCTTGGCGGCGGCGATCTCCGCCGCGAGGTCCATGCGCTTACGCAGTTGCGCAAGGATTTCCCGGTCCACAGCCTCGATGGCCTCGCGGATCCGCTGCATGTCGATTGGCGTCTCCATCGGCGATGGCTCCCCGGCGCTTGGCGCCGCGATCCAAGCATACGCGACGCCGCGGCGATCGTGTAATTTCCGACCTTCGAGCGCGCCCAGGAGTGGTGGGCCTCGGAGCCGCCATCCTAGCGGACCGTTGTCCGGCGGCAAACCCTTCGGGTATGCTGGCGCGCCAGGATCTTCCATGCAACCTTGGCCCCCGGGGGAAACGCGCGATGCCGTTTTTCATCCAAGATCAAAAGCTCGCGCTCGACCGTTTGCACGCCAACGACCCACAGCACGACGATGTCGTGGGATTTCTCTCCGGCCCTTTCGATCGATTCCTGACCGAACGCATCGCACCCGACGCGGCGCGCCAGGACAACGAAGAGTGGTTCGACGAAGCGGCATTCCGGGCCTTGGGTGACACCGGCTTCATGGCGCTGGCGTTCGGCGAAGACGTCGGCGGACTCGGCGCGCCGTTCAGCTATGCAATCGCCGGGCTCGAATCGCTTGCCAAGGCGAACGCCGGATTCGCCCTCGGCGCCGCCATCCACGGCACGTGCAGTGACGGCATCTACCGCTTCGGGAGCCCGGAGCTGGTGCAAAAATACGTCCCGGCATTGGTGACCGGCCGCAAGATCGGTTGCTTCGGCCTCACCGAGCCGGACAGCGGCAGCGATGCCAAAGCCATGCGCACCTCGTTTCGCGAGGAGCACGACGCCTACGTGTTGAACGGCAGCAAATACTGGATCACAAATGCGCCGTCGGCCGATGTGTTCTTCATCATGGCGCGGGACGTGAACGCTCCAGATCAAATTTCGGCGTTCGCGATCGAGCGCGAATGGCCGGGCAACTTCGAAGTCGCGCTCATCAAGGACAAGATGGGGGTGCGGGCCTCGAATACGGCGATGCTCGTCTTCGAGGAATACCGCGTCCCCAAGAACCAACTCGTCGGCGAACGTGGCCGTGGCTTCACGTATGCCATGCACATGCTGAACGGCGGGCGCATCACCATCGGCGCTTGGGCGACGGGCGTCGCGCAATCCGCTTACGAGAAGCTGTTGAAGTACGCGCACGAGCGCAAGCTGTTCGGCAAACGCCTCGTGGACCTGGACAACACCAAGCGCGAACTGTCCGAAATGCTCATTGGCATTCATGCCGGACGCGCCCTCACCTACGGTGCGGCGCTCGACAAGTCGCGCGGGCGCGAAGTGGCGCGCGAAGCCGCCATCGCCAAGGTCGCGGCCAGCGAGCACGCGGTGTTCTGCGGCGAGCGGGCGATCGAAATCTCCGGTGGCTACGGCTACGCGCGCGAATCGCGGATCGAGCGCCATTTGCGCGATGCGCTGTTGGCACGCATCGGCGAGGGTGCCAACGAACTCCTCAAGATCATGGTCATCCCGCGGGCTATCGAGCAGATGTTCGAGCTGGAAGGCACCCCCGACCTCTGGTAGGCCACTCCCTCCCTTTCCCCGTTTATGGCCGCGGTGTCGCTCGTTCGATACACCGCCAGGCACCAAACGCGCCGCGATCCGGCGCCGGGAGAGCCACCCGGAACCGCCGTTTGATCCTGCAATGTCTACGGTTACACAGCCGGGGCCGGGCGACACCCAAAACCGGCATGGAAGCTGCCATCGAGTGCATTGGACGGCAAACGGAGGCACCGGTGTTTCAACGTTTCCCCAGCCTCGCCAACCGGTGCGCCGCCCAAGCCCTAGGGTTCTGCGCCCTGGTCGTGGTTCTCCCCAGTGGAGGCACGGCCCAGACCCTGGGGCTTGGGATGCCGCGTCATCCGGCATTCCCGATCCCGAGCGCTGCTGAGTTCTGCAGCCGGCGCAATCTCGAGTTTGCGACCATCGGCACGGCCGCGACCCTGCTCGCCTTCCAGCACGACAATCCGGATCGCATGGAAACGGCTCTCGAACGCGCCCCCGGGGAAGCCGGCAGCGATTGGGGCAATCTCTACGGCAACGGATTGTTTCTCGGCGCGAGCACGGCCGCTTTGTGGACGGCCGGACGCTGGACGGGCAACGCCAACACGATGGGTGCGGCGCAGGACCTCGGAACCGCTCTCGCCCTGAATGGTGCCGTCGTGTTGGCGCTCAAGGCGAGCATCCGCCGCACGCGTCCGAATGGCGGCTCGTATTCGTTCCCTTCGGGCCACACGTCATCCGCATTCACGGTCGCGCCGATTCTCACCAAGCGTTTCGGCTGGAAGGTGGGCGCACCGGCCTACGCTTTTGCCGTAATGACGGGCATGGGACGCATGGAAGATCGCCAGCACTTCGCATCCGACGTGCTGGCCGGAGCGACACTCGGCCTCGTCGTCGGCGAGACCTTCGCGCACCGCGGCGGCAACTCACGCCTACCCCAGCATTTCTACATGGGCAAACGCGGCCTGGGCCTGCGCTTCGGTTTCTGATTCAGGCACTACGCTTCAAACGTTTGCCGCGCTGTTCACTGCGATGGCCGCGGCGGTCTTCACGCCGGAAACGCTTCTTCTTGGTAGCCGAACCGAAGATTTCGCTCCACTTGCCGTTCTTCCAAACGATCTGGTAGCCGCCGGCGAGAATTTGGAACGGCCGCTTGACCTTGCCAAGTTGGTCGAACTTGACGGAATTGGGTTTGCGAAAGCCCTCGAAGTACGACGGGTAGACGAAGTCGCTCATCGGAATCCCGTTGACGTTGAAGCTGAGAGCCTCGACGGGATCGGCGCTTTCGTACGCATACACCGTCTTCGGGTCCGGGCCGGTGGTCATCATGTTGATGGCCGGATCGACCAGCATTTCGACCAGCTCGTGGGATGCCGAGACGCTCACCTTGTCGCCATTCTCGATCGTCGTGCGCACGAACACCTTCGAAAGCGGCAACCCGGACGGCGTGAGATCGTGATAGGCGAGGGCATTCGCCTCATCCGAGTCGTCCAGGAACGCGACGGCCCAGGCGCCCGCCACGAAATCCTTCGACTTGACGAGTTTGGCGGGGGTGCCCCACACCGGCGCGACGTACTGGTCGACATACGCCTGCAGGGCAGCAATCAGCTTGTTGAAGTCGACACCGAGCGGCGTTGTGGCTTGATTGAAGCACGCGATCGTCGGCGTCCCGCCCTGGTTGAACGCTGCACGAACATGTACGTTTCGTTTCTTCACAACGTCCCCTCCACCGCAATCATCTCGCGCCCAGGTGCGAACCGACGGCCGCCAGCGCGGCCTTGCGCGCCGCCTCGAATTCGTCGCCCGGGTTCCATTGCGGCAACGCAGTCGTCTGCGCGACCGACAGGCCGCACATGAATCCGACCCGCGAATCCTCGACCGCGCCTTCCAGGTTCCAGGTCGCGGTCATTTGATCGCTCGGTTGGTGGTAGCTGACGGCTTCCCACTTTTCCTGCTGCTCCTTACCCCAACCGGCGGGCTTGCCCAGCACTTCGACTCCGGTGTCGAAGTACAACGCCGGCACACCGATGCGCGCAAAATTGAATTGATCCGAGCGATAGAAGTGGCCGCGGTCGGGAAACTGGTCCGGCACTACGACACGGCCTTGCGTCGCGGCCGCCGCATCGGCCACCGCATCGAGCGACGATTTCCCTTTGCCGATCAGCACCAGATCGTGGGTGCGGCCCCAGATGCTGGCGCCGTCGTAGTTGATGTTGGCGGCGATCCGTCCCGGCTCGAAGGTCGGATGCTTCGAATAGAACTCCGAACCCAAGAGGCCCGACTCTTCAGTGCCGACTGCCGCGAACAGAATCGAGCGCCGCGGCGGTTGCGGCAGCGCCTTGAAGGCGCGCGCGATGGCCAGCATTTGTGCCACGCCCGAGGCATTGTCGAGCGCGCCATTGTAGATCTTGTCGCCGGTCGAATCGGGCTCGCCCACACCCAGGTGATCGTGGTGCGCGGTGTAAACCACAACTTCGTTGGTGAGCTGCGGATCGCTGCCGCGGAGCAGGCCCAGCACATTGGCCGTAGCGCGCCGGCTGATGGTGTTCGGAAATTCGAACGTCGTCTGCACGCCAAGCGCCACCGGCTTGAAGGCCTTCGACTTGGCACTCTCCACCAGTTTGGCGAGATCGGCGCCGCCGAGATGCGCCAGCTTGCGTGCCGCTTCCTCGGTGATCCAGCCCTTCACCTGCATGCGCGGCTCGGGACCCGCCGGCAATTCGAACTGCTCGCCGGTCCACGAGCTCTGCACGACTTGCCACGGATAGCCCGCCGACGGCGTCGTGTGAATGACGATGGCTCCCACCGCACCGTGCCGTGCCGCGTTCTCGTACTTGTAATCCCAGCGCCCGTAGTAGAGGCGCATGGTGCCCGCGAAGAGTTTGGGATCCCAGTCGGGGTCGTTGTTGACAAGCACGACGACCTTGCCCCGCACGTCCGTCTTGTAGTCGTCCCAACCGTATTCGGGTGCGGTCATACCGTAGCCGACGAAAACCACCTCGGCGTCGCGCAACGCAATGTGTTCTTTCTGCTCGGCGCCGACCGCAATGAACTCGTTCCAATAGGCCAGGTCGAGTCCGCCACTCTTGCCTTTGAAAGCCCAAGTCTTGGGCACTTGCGACGTAATGCCCACGATGTCGAACGGCTGCTGCCACTGGCCGCCGGGGGCGCCTGGCTCGAGGCCGAGTTGCTCCATGCAGCTCGCAATATAGGCGCGCGCCAATTCGTCGCCGCGCGTCGCCGCACCGCGCCCCTCGAGCAGGTCACTGGACAGGAAGCGCACCGTGCCGGCAATCGCACCGGTGGTGATTTGCTGGGCGGCAGGGTCCGCGCCGGCTGGAAGAGCGAGCGGTTGTGCGAGCGCGGCGGATGCAATGCACGCCGCGCCGGCAGCAATGACGATTCCTCGAGTGACCCACATCGATTCGATTCCTTGGTGGCTTGAAGGTGATTCGTGGAAACCGGCCAAAAAAACTGTTGGCGCCGGGCACGAGCCCTTGGGGCGCCGGCGCAGTATAGTGGAGCCGCGATCACCGTGCATGCGTCGCGATCACGCGCCCCGGGCGGGTTTGCGGCCTTGACCTGGGGCGGGGTCGCGGTACGGGGCGAGAAATAATGCGCCGAGCGGCGGCAGCGTCAACTCGATCGACTGCGCATGACCTTGGGCCGCAACCGGTGTCGAAGGAATGGTGCGGCGCTGGACCGTGCCGCTCCCCCCGTACTTCACGGCGTCGCTGTCCAGGAGCACGCGGTACGAACCGGCCTCCGGCACCCCCATGCGATACGCTTCCCATGGCACCGGCGTCCAGTTGATGGCGACGACCGCCAAGTCGCGGGGATCGATGCCGCGACGCAGAAAACACACCACACTGCGTGATTCATCCCGCGCCTCGATCCACTCGAAGCCGGCGGGTGCGAAATCCACCTCGTGAAGTGCCGGGGTGCGCTTGTACAACCGGTTCAGGTCGCGCGCGAAGGCCTGCAGCGCCGCGTGCCCCGGGTCCTGCAGCAACTCCCAATCGAGTTGCCGTTCGTGACTCCACTCGCGCTTCTGGCCGATCTCGCCGCCCATGAACAAGAGCTTTTTGCCGGGATGGGCGAACATGTAACCGAGCAGCGCCCGCAACGTCGCGCGCTTCTTCCATTCGTCACCCGGCATCTTGCCCCACAGGGAGCGCTTGCCGTGCACTACTTCGTCGTGTGACAGCGGCAAGATGAAATTCTCGCTGAAGGCGTACATGATCGAGAACGTGAGCTTGTTGTGGTGGTGCTTGCGCGCCAGCGGGTCTTCCTTGACATACTGCAGCGTGTCGTTCATCCAGCCCATGTTCCACTTGAGGTCGAACCCCAGGCCGCCTTTTGCCACCGGGCGCGACACGCCCGGCCAGGTCGTCGACTCTTCGGCGAACGTCAGTACGCCGGGCACTTGCTGGTGCACGAGTTCGTTGAAGCGGCGCACGAAAGCCACCGCCTCGAGATTCTCCGGGCCGCCGAGTACGTTCGGTTCCCACTCGCCGTCCTTGCGCGAGTAGTTGAGATAGAGCATCGACGCCACCGCGTCGACACGCATTCCGTCCAGGTGCATTTCCTCGAGCCAATAGAGGGCGCTCGAGAGCAGAAACTCGACCACTTGCTTGCAGCCGTAGTCGTAGATGAGCGTGCCCCAGTCCTGGTGCTCTCCTTTGCGCGGGTCGGCGTATTCGTAGAGATGGGTGCCGTCGAAGAATCCGAGGCCATGGCCATCGCGCGGGAAATGCGCCGGCACCCAGTCCAGGATGACGCCCAGGCCGGCGCGATGCGCCGCGTCCACGAAGAACTTGAAGTCTTCGGGCGTACCAAAGCGCGATGTCGGCGCGAAATAGCCGACGGTTTGATAGCCCCAGGAGCCATCGAGCGGGTGCTCGGTGATGGGCAGCAACTCGAGGTGCGTGTAGCCCATTCGCTTCGCGTAGGGCACCAGGGTCCGCGCCAGTTCGCGGTACGTCAACCAGCGCCCGGCGTCGGTGCGGCCGGTCTCGCGGCCGGCGGCTGCCCGGGCGCGCGCCGGCTTGCGAGTGGACGCCGCACTCTCCGCGTCCGGTGCGCGCATCCACGATCCGAGATGCACTTCGTAGATCGAAATCGGCGCGCTGGGGGCTTGGCGCGCGGTGCGCTCGCGCCGCCATTTGTCGTCATGCCAGCGGAATGGCCGGCGCCGGTCCCAAACGATCGACGCGGTGTTCGGCCGCTGTTCCATGTAAAAACCGACCGGATCGGTGCGCACGCTGTTGGCGTTCTGGAGCCGGGTCTTGATGTGATACTTGTAGAGTTCACCGGACTCGAGGCCGGGAACGAACAACTCCCAGATGCCGCTCGTGCCGCGCAGGCGCATGGGATGCGCGCGCTCGTCCCAGCGGTTGAACCCACCGATCACGCTGACACGTTTGGCGTTCGGCGCCCAGACCGCGAACGACACGCCGCGATGGCCCACATGCTTGATGACTTGCGCGCCGATCCGAGCGTGCAATTGATAGTGCGTGCCTTCCTGGAACAAGTGCAGGTCGAGATCACCCAGCACGGGCGGCAAGGCGTAGGGATCCTCGAAATGCTGCGCCGCGCCGTCCGCATACTTCGCCACCAGTGTGTACTCGAACGCGGTGTCGACGCCTGGGAAAACGACCTCGAAGAAACCCGCCGGGTGGACGCGTTTCATTGCATCTTCGGTGCGCCCACGCACGACGGACAACGAGCGGGCCCGCGGCACGAAGGCGCGAATAACCAGCACCGGCTGGCCCTCGACGCGCAGCACATGCGGACCCAAGACCTCGAAAGGCTGCCCGTGTTCGCCGGCAACGATCAGATCGACATCGAGCGATGCCGCCACATTCACCCCGCGTACAACTGCAGGTCGGTACCGAAGCGATTGGCCATTTCGACCAAGGTATCCAGATCCGGGTGGCGCAGAACGAGCATGCCGTCGGAAATGAGCGTCGCCTTCCAGTCGCGGCGCTGGGCGCCGAGCGGCAACAGGTCCACGACACAGACGTGCTCGCCATACTCGGCCATGAGCTGTCCCAGTCCCTCGATCCGCTTGATCCGGCCCTGGCCCTGGGCGCGTTTGAAGATCGAACAACAGTTGTATTTGCGTTCGACGCGCTGCGACAGCGTGCCGTGGCAGACGGCCTCGGCCCAGCCCTTGAACAAATCGATATCGCTCGCGAAGTTCATGATGTCGACGGTGCGCGCCCCGGGCGGCCGGGCGCCGATTTCGCCGAAGACAACTTCGCCATCGGCCTTGCGGTACCACTCCATATGTGTGAACCCGTCGCGGAAATTCATGGCGCGTAGCACGGCTTCGCCCATGGCACGGCCACCTGCCAGATCGGCGGCGTCGGGATTGCGCAACGCCACCGTGGTCGGACTGATCCACTCGAGCGACTTCGACACCAGCGGCCGTGGCCGGTACCAACAGATGTTGTAGAAGAGCATCTTGCCGTTGGCGCACACCGTATCGAACGTGAACTCTTCCCCGTCGACGAATTCCTCGACACTGACATTGTCCACGTGGCGCAGGCGCGGCATCACCGCGTCGAATTCCTGTTGATTCTGCAATCGGTAGGTGTCCGCGGAGCCGGCGCCGTCGATCGGTTTGACGATGACGGGAAAGCCGATGCGCTCGGCCGCCACCCGGCACTCGTCGATGCTCGTGCACTTGTAGTGCTTGGGGGTCCGAATGCCGGCTGCGTCCAGCACCTGTTTCATGATTTCCTTGTCGCGAAACGGAATGGTTTCGGCGACGGTCATCCCGGGCAGGCCCAGCGTCTCGCGCAGCTTGGCCGCCAGCACCATCATCGGTTCCCACAGGCATTCGACGCGGTCGATGCGAATGCGTTTCGCGAGATCACGGACTTGCGCGATGATGGCGTCCTCGTCGCTGAAGGACCGGACCTGCAGGTAGTACGCGAGACTGTCGCGCACCTGTGGCGCGAGGCCGCTCTCCGGTTGGTCGCCGACGCCTATGACCCGCACATCGACGGCAGCCAGACCGCGGGTGAAAAGCGGCATTTCCGGCGGATATCCCGGGGAAATCATCAGAACGTGCATCGCGTCTCCAATGCGTCGCGGGCCTGGGTCAGGCCAGTTCGACTCGAATGATGCTCACGATCCGCTTCAATGCGTCTTCGACGACTTGCGTGTCGGGATGGCGCACGATCACATAACCATCGCCATCGTACGTCCCCGATGGCGTTTGACCGGCACGCGGCAGCTTCGCCTCGACGACGAGCGGCGCGACTTCGCGCTGCGCCCGGTCGAGGCCGGTGATGCCAACGACGCGGCCCTGGCCTTGGCCGCGTAGGAATGCGGCGCCGGCCGCGTAACGCCGCTCGGGCGGCCGGAATTCGTCGTGCACCATGAGATGCGCCCACGCTTTGTACATGTCGATGTCGTGGGCGTACGACATGAGCGTCGTGAACTGCGCCCCCGGGGGCCGCGCCCCGACTTCGGAAATCGCCACACTGCCGTCACGGCGGCGAAACCATTCCATGTGGCTCAAGCCGGTGCGCATGCCGAGCACCTGCAAGGCATGCGTCGCAGCATGCCGAATGGGCTCGAACTCGGGGCCGTCGATCTCGCGCGGCAGGACTACGACCCACTGGATCCACGGATTTTCCAAGACCTCGAGCGGGGTCGGGAAGTAGCGCGAGATGGAATGCCACACCATGCGCCCATCGACGAAGACGCTGTCGAAGGAGTGTTCTTGGCCGCGGATGAACTCTTCCAGGAGCACTGGGCTGTGCGGCGAGGGCGGCAGCGTCGAGAGCCCCTGGCTGAGCGCCGTGTAGTCGTCGACGCGAAACGTATTGCGCGATCCGGCGCCGTCCGGCGGCTTGATCACCAGCGGATAGCCGATCTCGGCGGCGAAGGCGAAGGCCTCCGGTACGGTGGCGACCAGGCGGTGCCGTGCGCAGGGGACATCGTGGCTCCGAAGCACGTTCTTCATGCGAGCTTTGTCACGGAAGTTCTGCGCTGCTTCGACGCCGAGGCCGTCGATTCCAAGTGCCTCACGCACCTGCGCCAGCGGCACCTGCAGTTGTTCGAGTGTTCCAAGCAGGCGATGCACCGGGCCGAGACGCGCCGCAAGGGTGCGCACCGCAGCCGCGATCTGCGCCGGGTCGAGACCATCCGCGACGCGCTCGTGCGCCACCAGCTTGGCCCGCAGGCCCGCCGGCAATTTCGAATCGGGATCTTGGCTGACGAGCGCCAGCCGCGTATCCACGACATCGGCGGCCGCTTCCACGAATCGCAAGGTCGCGTCCATGAAAAACGGGGCGACGAAGACGACGTTTGGCATGGTGTCGAGTCTAGCCGCGCCCGCCGACCGATGACAAGGCACCCCAGGGGACACGCCGGCAAAGTCGTGGTAAAGTCGGCGTGTTCTCCTCTCCCACATGGAGACTCGCCATGAACATCATTCTCATCGAGCCCTGTTTTCCGGCCAACCAGCGGCAGTTCGCACGCGGCCTGGCGGAAGCCGGCGCCACGGTCATCGGCATCGGGGAGTCCTCGAAGGCGGCCCTCGGCAACGATTTGAGCCGTTGGCTGACGCACTACGAACAAATCGGCTCGGTGTGCGACGAGGCGGCGCTGCTCGAGAAGGTGCGCTGGATTCAGGGGCAAACCCGGGTCGATCGTCTGGAGTCGACGATCGAAGCCCATCAGATGCCGGCAGCGCGCGTGCGCGAGGCGTGCGACATTCCAGGCACTTCGGTCAAGACAACCTTTCTCTGCCGCGACAAACCGGCGATGAAGGAGGCGCTGCGAGCTGCCGGTGTTCCCTGCGCCCAGTCCACCGGAGCTGCGAGCGGCGACGAGGTGCGCGCCTTCGTGAAGCAGGCCGGCTACCCGGTCATCTTAAAACCACGCGATGGGGCCGGCGCTTCCGGCACGGTGCGCGCCGATGATGCGGCACAGTTGGAGCAGGCGATCGAAGCAACGCATGTCGACCGTGGCGCGTCCATCGCCGTCGAGGAGTTCATCGAAGGGCACGAGGGCTTCTACGACACCCTGACCATCGGCGGCGAGGTCGCGATGGAGTTCGCGACGCACTACTATCCCAACGTTCTCGAAGCGATGCGCACGCGCTGGATCTCGCCGCAGTTCATCAGCACCAATCGCATCGACGATGCGCCGGCCTACGCCGAGGTCAAGGCCATGGGGCGCAAGGTCATCGAGGCGCTCGGCATCGACACCTCCGCGACCCATATGGAATGGTTCTTCGGTCCCAAGGGACTCAAGTTTTCCGAAATCGGCTGCCGGCCGCCCGGAGTGCGCGCCTGGGACCTGTACAACGCCGGCAACGACATCGATCTGTACCGCGAGTGGGCGAATGCGGTCGCGTACGGGCGCGTCGAACACCGCCCGTCGCGGCGTTTTTCCGCCGGCATCATCGCGTTACGGCCGGATCGTGACGGCCGCATCGCGCGCTACGAAGGTGTCGACGTCATCGAGAGCCGCTTCGGCCAGTGGATCATCGACGCGCACCTGCCCGATGCCGGCACGCCGACCCAAGGCGTCGAAGCCGGATACATGGCGAACGCCTGGGTCCGCATGCGCCATCCCGACTACGACGAACTGCAATCCATGCTCGACACCGTCGGCCGCACGGTGAAAGTGCGGGCGGAATGACGGCAGAGTCGCAGCGTTCCGGCCGCAGCGCACCGCGCGGCGGCCGTTCGAGCCCCAAGTCGAGCCCCGGCCACGGCACGGTGGCTGCGACGCGCGTTACCTTGCTCGGGCCGCAGCGCCTGCAGCCGACGCTGCGCCCGGCGCTCGACGCCATGGGCGCCCAGGGACCCGTCGCGACGATTACGGCAGGCTGGCAAGAGCGCGAGTCCGACGATCACGAACTGCACGAGCATCTCGAACGCCGCTCGATCAACTTGGCGCTGTACCTGCGCGCCGAACGGGCGTTTTCGCGCGACCCGGAATTGACCAAAGCGCACAGCTTGCGCCAGTCGCGGCTGCGTGAATCGCAGGACCTCTACAACGTCCGGCTCGACCACGCCATGGCCACGGCCTACGAATTGCTGCGCCGCCCCGGCGACTCCGACTTGCTGCGGGAGGCGCGTGCTGCTGCCATCGATACGATTCGTGACATCGATGCGCGGCATCTGCAGCGGGTCGCCGCCATCCACACCGAGTTTGAAGAACAGTGGCACCCCGCGGAGCGCGATTCCATCGGCCGTGAACGGCGCGAGATCGAATCCATCTTGCGTGACACGGCCGCGGTGGCGATTGCCGGTGGCCATGTGGCCATTCTGCTCAACCGGCTGCGGTTGTTCGGATTTGGAGCCTTGTTGCAAGACCGCACCGTCGCCGCATGGTCGGCAGGCGCCATGGCAATCGCCGATCGGGTCGTCGTCTTTCACGACCAGCCGGCACATGGCATGGGCAATGCCGAGGTGCTCGAAGTCGGGCTCGGGCTCGCACCCGGCATCGTGCCGTTGCCGCATGCGCGGCATCGCCTGAACCTGGAGGATCAAGCGCGAGTCGGGTTGTTTGCGGCGCGTTTCGCGCCCGCCGTCTGCGTGCCCATGAACGAGGGGGCGCGCGTCGGCGTTGGCGGCACGGGCTGGCTGGGTGCGCCCGACATGCAACGCCTGCTGCCGGATGGGCGCGTCGGCGAGTTGGAGAGTGCATGAGATCCCACGTGCAAGATCTTCACGCCGGCCTCGCCATTGCGACGCTCTTGCAGCAGCAACCGCCGGATCCGGCGGCTCTCGACGCGTTCGTCAGCAGCCATTCCTTCCCGCTCGTCGAAGGCACGCGCGTCACGTTCGTTTTTCGCGGCCAGGCCGACACCGTGCAACTGCGCCATTTCATCTTCGGATTGCCGTCCATCCAAGCCTTCACGCGCGTCGGCAGCACCGATTTTTGGTACTTGGTGCTGGAGATCCCGGCCAACTCGCGCTTCGAGTACAAGATCGAAGTGGTGCGCGACGGCACCGGTCATTGGATCGAAGATCCGCTCAATCCCAACAAGACGGCTGACCCGTTCGGCAACAACTCGGTGTGCCGCACGAGCGGCTACGTACTGCCGGACTGGACGCAGCCCGATCCCGAAGCCCGCGCCGGCACCCTCGACGAACTGCGCCTTGCGAGTCGCTCGTTGCACCGCGAGACGCGCGTCACGATGTATCTGCCGGCGCGCTTCCGGCGCACCCGGCGTTATCCGCTCTTGCTCGTGCACGACGGCGCCGACTATCTGAATTACGCCGGCATGAAGACGGTGCTCGACAACCTCATTCACCGGCTCGATGTCTCGGAGCTGGTTGCGGCGTTCTTGCACCCGCACGACCGGCTCGGCGAATACGCCAACAGCGCCGACCACGCGCGCTTCCTGACCCACGAACTCGTGCCGGAGCTCGAGAAGCGTTTGCCGTTGCTCGGCGCGCCCGAGGGACGCTGCATGATGGGCGCGAGTTTTGGTGCCGTGGCGTCGCTTGCGGCGGCGTATCAAGACCCGGGGTTCTATGGCCGTCTGCTCTTGCAGAGCGGCTCGTTCGCCTTCACCGATATCGGCCCGCAGAAGCGCGGCCCGGTGTTCGAGCCGGTGGTGGAATTCGTCAATGCCTTCCGCGCCCAGCCGCTCAAGGTGTCGGAACGCGTCTTTTTGAGTTGCGGCACGTACGAGTCGCTCATCTATGAGAACCGTTCGCTGGTTCCGCTCCTGCAATCGACCGGAATGGAAGTGCGCTACGTCGAAAGCCGCGACGGACACAACTGGGAGAACTGGCGGGACCGCCTCCGGGACGGCCTGTCGTGGCTCCTTCCGGGACCGCTCTGGATGGTGTATGAATAGAGGGTCCCAGCCATTCCCGACACCTTGGCCCGTGGCCCCCTGCCAGTGGACCATCGGCAGATTTTCGAAAGGAACCGCGACCCCATGGCGAATGTCACTCGCAGGATCGGCCTCTCGTTAGGCGCCGACATCTGCTGGCCCATCTGTTACGAGGAGATCCTGAAGCGGCTCGACCTGGCGATTCCCGCCGGCCGCGACACCGTGCGCTTCGAGATGGATCGCATCACGATCGAGCCCTTCGACCTGCGCCAGCCCTGCAAGTACGACGTCGTCCTCGACCGGTTGACGCATTGGTATCACACGAGCCGCGAGTGGATCAAAAAGGCCGTCATCATGGATGGCCTGTACGTGCTCAACAATCCGTGGTCGGTGCAATCCATGGAGAAGCACACGTCCTATTGCGCCATGATGCACTTGGGGATGCCGATCCCGGCAACCTGGATGCTGCCGCCCAAACGTTACGAGCAACTGCCCGATCTGCAGGTGACGCTCGACCGCTACGCCCAACTCTTCGATTTGAAGGCGATCGGTGACACCGTCGGCTACCCGCAGTTCATGAAACCGTACGACGGCGGCGCCTGGGCCGGGGTCACGAAGATCGACAATGAATGGGCCTTGAAGGGCGCCTACGACCAGAGCGGCACGCGCGTCATGCACTTGCAGAAGGCCGTCGACCCCTACGATCTCTTCGTGCGCTGCATCGGGCTCGGACCGCAGACGTATTGCGTCAAATACGACCCGTCGGCGCCGCTCCACAGCCGCTACACCATGGACCGCGGGTTCTTGTCGGCCGCCGACGAGAAGTTGATGCGCGATATGACGCTGGTCATCAACACGTTCTTCGGCTGGGACTTCAATTCGTGTGAGGCGCTGCGCCAAGGCGATACCTGGGTGCCGATCGACTTCGCGAATCCGTGCCCGGATTCGCAGGTGACGTCGCTGCACTACCACTTCCCGTGGCTCGTCAAGGCGAACCTGCGCTGGTCGCTCTTCTGCGCCGCGACCAAGCGCCCGATGCGCATGAATCTCGACTGGGCGCCATACTACGAGATCGCCGCGAAGGACTGGGCCTATCCGGAGAAGCTCGCGGCGTATGCCAAGATCGCCCATGAGCGCCTGGATACCGAGCGCTTCGAAGAGTTCTGCGCCAAGCACCTTGGCCATCTGGACGAGGTGACGTGGGAGTTCTTCGCCAGCGACCGCGCTATCGACGCGGTGCGCCAGAAGGTGACGGCGCTCTATCCGGCGCACGAGGTCGAGTCGTTCACGACGTTGTTCTGGAACCGCATCCAACACTGGCGCGAACGCGAAGCGCCCGCCGGCAAGGTGGCGCCAAAGACCGCGGATCCGGCACCCGCACCGGTGGCCGTTGCGCCGGCACTGAAGCCGGTCGAAGCCAAGCTCGCGCCGTCCAAGCCGGCGAAGGCAACGGCCGCACCGAAGCCCAGCGTCGCTGCGACACGTCCCGCCGCTCAAAAGACCAAACCCAAGTCCACGAAGCCCGCTGCGGGCGACCGGGCGCAGGGGTGACGCGGGCATGTCCAAGATCACCACGAAATGGTATTCGGAGCGTTTGAAGCAAGAAGTGCAGGTCGTGCGCTGGGGCGACGTGGGAACACCCTTGCTGTTGTTTCCAACCGCCGGCGGCGACGCCGAGGAAATCGAACGCTTTCTGATGATCGATGCACTGGCGCCCCTGCTCGAAGCGCAACGCATCAAAGTCTATTCGTGTGACAGCATCGCCGGCAAGGCGTGGATCCAGAGCGAAGGCGATGACCGCCATCGCGGCCGCATGCAGAATCAGTTTCATGAATTCGTGTATCGCGAAATCGCGCCGGCAATTCGCATGGACTGCAAGAATCCCGGGATCGAGGTCATCGCGGCTGGTGCATCGATCGGCGCCTACAACGCGCTCGCTGTCACCTGCCGCTATCCGGATGTGTTTCGCGCCGCCATTTGCATGTCCGGGACGTACAACCTCGAGCGCTTCATCGACGCCGAGAAGACGATGGATTTCTACTATGCGTCGCCGCTGCACTTCCTGGGTGATCTGCAGGGGACGCAGTTGGAGGCGCTCCAGAAGCGCTACATCCTATTGGCGTCGGGCCAGGGCCGCGCCGAGGATATCGACGAATCCTGGCGGATCGCTCATCTGCTAGGCTTGAAGGGTGTCCCCAACCGGGTCGACCCGTGGAGCGCCGAATGGCACCACGATTGGCCGACGTGGCGCCGCATGCTGCCACAGTACGTGGATGAGCTGGCGCCCAAGGCGGATGCATAGCCGGCGACGTGTGAGACCACCAAGAGCGAGCGGGCTCGAAGGAAGGCGCGCATGAAAACCGACGCCATCGACGGTGAGTTCAGCGGCCAAGAACGCCGGTCGTTCATGCGCTACTTGCTGCGCGATCTGCGGGCCCTCGAGCGCATGCTCGGCAACAACATGCTCGAAGAGGGTGTGCGACGCATCGGCGCCGAGCAGGAACTCTTCCTGATCGACCGCGCCTGCCATCCGGCACCGGTGGCCCACGAAATGCTGCAGGCGCTCGGCGATCCGCACTTCACCACCGAGCTCGGGCGTTTCAATCTCGAAATGAACCTCGACCCGCTGGCCTACGGCGGCAGTTGCCTGCGCCAGATGGAAACCCAGCTCGACACGCTCGTCGACAAACTGTGCCGCACCGCGGACAGCATGGGTTATGGCGCCGTTCTGACCGGGATCTTGCCGACCATTCGCAAGTCCGATCTCAAGATCGAGAACATGACGCAGAGTCCGCGCTATGCGGCACTGAATGCCGCCATGACCCAGTTGCGCGGCGGCGCCTATGATTTTTACATCAAGGGTATCGACGAGCTGTCGCTGCGGCATGATTCCGTCATGGCAGAAGCTTGCAATGCGAGCTTCCAAGTCCATTTTCAGGTCGGCGCGGGCGAATTCGCGACGCTCTACAACATGGCGCAGGCGGTCGCGGGGCCGGTCTTGGCGGCGGCCACCAATTCGCCGCTGCTTTTCGGGCGGCGCTTGTGGGCCGAGACGCGCATCGCGCTCTTCCAGCAGGCCGTCGATACACGCAAACCACACGAGTACCAACGCCAGTCCAACCCGCGCGTCTTCTTCGGCAATGGTTGGGTCAAGAACTCGGTCCTCGAACTCTACAAAGAGGACGTGACGCGGTTTCGCACGCTGGTCGGCATTCCGGCCGACGAAGACCCGATGGCCAAGCTGGATGCGGGCGAAGTGCCGCAGCTCAAGGCGCTCCGCCTGCACAACGGCACGGTGTATCGCTGGAATCGCGCCTGCTACGGCATCACCGACGGGAAGCCGCACTTGCGGATCGAATGCCGCGTGCTGCCTTCCGGCCCGAGCGTGCTCGACGAGGTCGCGAACGCCGCCTTCTGGTTCGGGCTCATGGGGATTTTGGCGCGCAAGTACGACGACATTACCGAGGTCATGGAGTTCAAGGACGCGGAGAACAATGTGCTGCAGGCCGCGCGGCTCGGATTGAGCGCCAACATGGTGTGGCTGGAAGGCGAGGAAATGTCGGCGCAAAAGCTCATTTTGGAGCGCCTGCTGCCGATGGCTGACGAGGGCCTTTCGATCCGGGGCATCGACGATGCGGATCGCAAGCGCTATCTGGGCATCATCGCCGAGCGCGTGAAAACCAACAAAACCGGCTCGCGCTGGCTGTTGAATTCGCTGCATGGCATGAAGGACCACGGCACGGCCGGCGAACGCTTCACGGCGCTCACCGCCGCCACCATCCTGCGGCAGAAGAGCGGCAAGCCGGTGCACGAGTGGGACCTGGCCCAGATCGAGGAATCCGGCGGCTGGCTGCAGAACTACATCAAGGTCGAGCAGTACATGGATACCGACGTGCACACCGTGTACCCGGATGAATCCGTCGACCTCGTTGCAAACTTGATGGAGTGGGAGCACATCCGTTACGTTCCGGTCGAAGACATGGACCGCAAGCTGGTCGGCCTCGTGTCGCAGCGCGGCTTGCTGCGTCTTTTGGCGCAAGGCAAGATCGGCCAGGACACCTCGATCGCGGATGTCATGCGGAAGATGACGGATTTGATCACGATCAACCCGGAAACGACCACGCTCGCCGCCATCGGCCTCATGCGCCAGCGCAAAATCGGCTGCTTGCCGGTCGTGCACGAGGGCCGTCTCATCGGCGTCGTGACCGAGCGCGACTTCATGGATATCGCCTACGAACTGCTCGAGCAAAAACTGCAAGGAAAACCCACTACATGAGCCGGCTGCGGGAACGCATGCTGGCCGAGGGGCCGCTGGAGCGCGTCATCGGGGCGTTCCGCGGCGCCGAGCCTGGCCCGTCGCTGCTCGTCGTCGCCGGCATTCACGGCAACGAACCGGCAGGCGTGATCGCCGCGCGGCGCGTCGTTGCGACTCTCGAACGCGAACGGCTACCGCTGCGCGGTGACTTCGCCATTTTCACCGGCAACATCGGCGCCCTGCGCGACGGCGTACGTGGCCTGCGGCGCGATCTGAATCGCGGCTGGACGCGCCAGAATCTGCTGGCGCTTTCCCCCAACGGTTCGGCGGCGCCCGAGGATCACGAGCAGCGCGAACTCTTCGACGCCATCGAAGCGGCGCGCCACCGGGCCCGCGGTCCGGTTACATTCCTCGATCTGCACTCGACATCGGCGCCCGGCACACCGTTCGTCATGGTGCGCGATATCCCCGAGCTACGGGCCTTCGCGCTACTCTTCCACATTCCGGTCATCATGGGACTCCTGGAGCTCATCGATCACACCTTGCTCGAGTTCCTGCAGAGCGAGGGCTGCACGACACTCGGCATCGAGGGAGGGCATAACGACGCCGATTCGACCATCGACCACCATGAGGAGGCCTTGTGGATCGCGCTCGTCGGTGCGGGCCTGCTCGATGCCACGAACTTGCCAGGGTTGGAGCGCTCGAAGCAGCTCCTGGCCGCCGCGCGCGGCAGCCGCCCGCACATGACGCGCATCGAACGCCGGCACTCGATCAAGCCCGAAGATCGTTTCCGGATGATCGACGGCTTCGACAACATTCAACGCGTCGACTCCGGCCAATTGCTTGCCCACGATCGCAACGGCGAGATTCGCGCCCCGCATCCATGCATCCTGCTGATGCCGCTTTACCAAGAGCAAGGCGACGACGGGTTTTTCCTCGGGCATGAAGTGGTTGCGCCGCACCCACCCACGGCCCACAGGCGCGCCGGCTGACCGCCCGCATCGAGCCTCCGCCCGCCGTTCGTGGCGTGCAATCTCTGTAGTCGACACTCGCGTTGGACGGGCGTACCTTCCGGCCGGATGCCCTGTCATGGATTCGAGGGCTGAGGGAACACCGTGCATCGACTCTTGGGCGCGATTGGCGTTGGCGCCGTGATTTCTGCTCTAATCGTCGGCTCGTTTGTGCAAGCCGTGCCCCTCGATCTTTCTTTGCCGCGCCATGTCGACTGCCTACCGAATGCCGACATCGATGGCGACGGACACCTTGATTGCGTTCAGGTCACTCATCCGTCGTTTGGTGGCGCTTTTCAGCTCGAGATGCGGCGGGGTCTCGGCGGCGGACAATTCGCCGCCGCAGAGATTTTCAACGTGGCAACGGTGGTGGGCGACGAGCAGCCCACGCTCGACCTGCAGGACTTCGACGGGGATGGATTGCCGGATCCCTGTATTTCCTTTCACTGTCCAGGATGCGTTTGTGCGCAGGGCTCGCAGGTGCTCTTTCATCTGCGTCATACCATCTTTTCGCAATTGTTCGACACGGCGCCCGCTGTCGTGCGCATCCCCTTCGACCTGGACGGCGATGGCGATCTGGACCTGGTGAGTTCGGGCGCCGTGCCAGCCAGCGGCACGTGCACCGGTGCGATCAAAGTCTTCGTGAATGACGGCTCCGGGCACTACGCGCCGGGCGTCGAGTACCCCGGAGGTACCGTGCCGGGCGCGATCGCCGTCGCCGATTTCACCGGTGAACATCGTCCCGACATCGCGATCTCTTCGTTGCAGGTGTACCTGCCGGGTGCCGGCGGTGGGATCTTCGGCCTCCCCGTGCCTTTCCTGCAGGGCACCGTCGATCCGGCATTTCATCTGGCGCGCGCCCGGGATCTGGATGGCAACGGAACCATCGACTTGATCTTCGCCAATCAGACGCAGTTCCACGTTCTTCTCGGCGACACCCAAGGCGCCTTCGACGACAGCGTGTATGCCACCAGCAGCACTGGGTCAGCGGCCCTGGATCTCGATGCCAATGGCGACGAGGACTACGTGCTCGACACCCCCAACGCCTGGACGCTGATGCGGCATACGGCCGGGAACCGCTTCAGTGCGATGTCGCTTGGGCCGCGCCTTCCCGGGTCATCGGGCATCGTGAGCGCGGACTTCAACGGCGATGGCCGGCCCGACTTCGTCGACGCCGGCGCTTCGGACTTCCGGCTGTTTCTGAGTGGCGCGCCTTTCGCGTGGGCGCCCGGGCGATCGTACGCCGCGCGCCTCGCGAACCCGACCGCGGTCGACTACGACGAAGACGGATCGCCGGATTTATTGGTGCCGGTTGCCGCAGGCGGCTACGACCTCTTTGCGGGCCAGCCGGGTGGCGAGTTCTTTGCCCCGTTGCGTTTCGGCCCGACGGGTGATGGACGCTCGCTCGCATTGGGTGACATCGACGGCGATGGCAAAGCCGATGCGATCGTGTCACGTTCCGATGGATTCGCTTGGAGCGCCGGCCTCGGCACCGGCGACTTCGGTCCGCCGCATCTTTACACCTGGGCCGATGCGTTGCTTCAGACACGCGCTCTCGTCCTTGCCGACTTGGATGCGGATGGACACTTGGACATCGTCGTGGCGCGACAGGGTCTGGGCGCCGGCGGCGACGTTGCAATCGTCATGAATGCCGGCGGTGGTAGTCTCGCGACAGAAGTCCCGTTCGCAGCAGGAATCCGTCCGACCTCCGTCGTCGTACGGGACTTCGACCGCGACGGGCATCTGGATGTCTTGGTGAACGACACGGCGACCTCCGTGGATCTCCTGTTCGGTTTGGGAGGCGGCGCGCTGGCCTTGCCCGTTGCGGTTGACGCCGGCGGCGCAGGGACACTCGCAGCGGGCGACTTCGACGGTAACGGGCGGCTCGACTTCGCAGCCCACGTCTTCGAAGGCACCAACATCGTGCTTAATCTCGGCAGCCGCACATTCGCGGCGCCGAGTCTCATTGCGACTGGCGCGGGGGCGCGATTCGCCCCGGTTCTTGTTGCCGATATCGATCGCAATGGCCGGTCGGATCTGGCCGTGGTGGGTCCTTCGAATATGCAGCTCGCACGGAGTCTGCCCGATGGACATTTCACTCCCCCACAGCCGTTGCCGGGAATCTCAACGGCGCCGGTCGGCGCCACGTTCACGGATTTCGATCTGGACGGGAATCCCGATCTTGCGATCGTGTTTCCGGATGGCGCGTCACCTGCAACAGTCTTTCGCGCCTATCGCGGCACGGGCGGCGGCACGTTCGAGGTGCAGGCCGAGCTGCACGGCACAGGATCCCTTTGCGCCGCCGGCCAGGTCACCGGAGATGCAAAACCCGAGGTTGTTCTTGCGTCCGCTCTGCTGGTGAACCGCACCGGGGGCACGACGCCGGTCACGATCCAACACTTGACGGCGACGATCGTCGGCGACCATGTCGTCCTCGGCTGGTCGATCGCCGCGCCATCGTGGCGCGAACTCGCAAGTGTGAGCGTCGAACGCGCCGGCGACGCCGCCGGTCCTTTTGTGACGCTGACCCCGCGAGGCCTCGCGGTGACGGCGTCCATGACCTTCGAGGACCCGGTGCCGCCCAGCGGCACCACCTGGTATCGCCTCGGACTCGTGCACCTGGATGGCAGCCGCGAGACGAGTACCGGGGTCGACGTGTGGCCACGGGCGCTGCCGGCGCGGACCGTGCTCCAGTCCGTCCGGCCCGGCAAGGCACCGGGTAGCGCCGAGATTCGGTATTTCGTCGGGCCGCGCGGTTCGAACATCGAACTGGCGGTCTATGACGTACGCGGACGGATCGTAACGACGCTGGCGTCGGGCCGGGTCGCGGCCGGGGCGCACGTCCAGACCTGGGATGGCTCGACCGCGACTGGCGCGCACGCCGCCCGCGGCGTGTATCTCATTTCGCTCGCCGCCGATGGCCGGCGGGATGTTCGGAAGTTCCTGACTCGAACGCGGTAGGGACGATGCGAATCACTCGCGCAGATTACGGTCCGCGGCTCGCGGCCGGCTGGGTCGCGTCTCTGCTCCTGGTATTGGCGCCCGTGCAGCTTGCATCGGCGCCAATCGACTTGTCATTTCCAACTCCGGGGGCCGCGAGTGGAGATGTCGATCTCGATGCCGATGGCGTCGGTGACTTGCTGAATCTGACGTACGAGTATGGGGCTTCGTCGTTCACACTTTCCTGGCGGCGCGGTATCGTTGGTGGCGGGTTCGAGGCTCCACAGGAGATGATTCTTCCGGTTGCCCAGTACTCATACGAGAACCTGACGGTCAAGAGCGTCGTTGATCTGAATGGTGACCATCTCCCTGAAGTTCTGATCGCTTATTCGTGCACCTCCTGTAACTGCGCGCACGGCGCGTTGCTGATTTTCGTGAATCACGGTCCGCCGCATCTCTCCCGCATTACTACTTTGAACGTAGGTGAGAACTTGCGCATCCGCAGCGCGGATGTCGATGGCGACGGAGACGTGGACTTGCTGCTCGACGAAACCGACGGCGACTGCGATTCGCGGTATCCAGGGTTCCGGTTGCTCGTGAACAACGGCTTGGGCACGGCCTTCCGGAACCTCGTTGTCATCGAGCCGCCACCGATCGCGGCCGGCGATTTCAACAACGACGGCCACCCGGACATCCTCGCGGCACGCAGTGGACTCTTCTATCCGAGCCTGGGGGATGGTTCGCTTGGAACCGCCGTGCCGATCTCGGCCTCACTGCCGGCGGGCCCGGCGCAATTCGCGTTGAGTCGCGACCTCGACCACAACGCCACACTGGACGCCATCGTGGGGACGCCGACTCGGGTGCACGTGCTGCTCGGCGACGGCCACGGAGTTTTCAGTGATGATTCGTACGCGGTCGGCACTTTGACGCCGGCGGCGGCTGTCGACCTCGACGGCGACAACGACTCTGACTATGCGTTCGGTTCGGGCTCCGATCTGGTTCTGTTTCACCATCGGACTGGCAGCCGGTTCGACTGGGCGGCCGTGCCGTTCAACAATCCCGTGATCGACGTTGTGGCCGGCGACTTCAACTTGGACGGTTTGCCGGATTTTCTGGACGGCGACGGCAATTCGTTCCAGCCGGTTCTGAGCGCCGGGATTGGCGCGTACAATCATGGCCGGCGCTACGAGGGAAGCATCGCGGGGCCGCATCTGCTCGACGCCGATCGCGATGGGAGGCTCGATCTTCACACGACCGGACTCTGTGGGGAACTGTTCTACGCGGGGCTCGACCACGGCGAGTTCAAGGCGCCGTTGCAACATCAGGACCTTGGTGACGGCTTCCATGCGTTCCTCTTGGCGGATGTGGACGGCGACACGATTCCGGACGCGATCGTGTCGCAGGGCTATGGCTACAACGGGTTCCGATGGTTTCACGGCTTGGGCAACGGCGACTTTGTGCAATCCGGCGCGTATGAGTGGCCGGGCAGTAGCCTAGGGTTGAAGGCCGCTGCCGTGGCCGATCTCGATGGCGACGGCGATCAGGACATCGTGGCAGCGCGCGACGATAACGCAGGCCATGGGGACATCGCCGTCATCCTGAATCGCGGCGGTGGGGTTTTCGATCCCGCGATCGGTTATGCGCTGGGAATTCGGCCGACCACATTGGTCGTCGGCGACTTCGACCAAGATCGAGTCGCGGACATCGTCACGAATGGTTGGGTGAGCTTCGCCGTCGTCTTGCACGGTCGCGGCGACGGGGCGTTCGATTCACCCAGGTATGTCGAAGCGGGTACTCCGGGCGCACTCGCCGCCGCCGATTTCGACAACGACGGCAAGCTCGACCTCGCGGCGCATGTCGCCACCGGGGTCCAGATTCGGCGGAACGTGGGCGGTGGAACCTTCACGCCGACGACATTCTTGCCGACGCTCACAAACACCGCTCTGACACCGATTCTCGTCACGGATTCCAACCACGATGGGCGGTCTGACTTGCTCGTCGTGGGTCCTCAGGTGCAGCTCGTTCGCGCTCACGCCGGCGGTGGATTTGATCCACCGGTCACACTGCCTGATCAAGGCACGCCCACTACTGCCGGCGCCGCGGATTTTGATGGCGACGGCAATGACGAGGTTGTCGTCTCCTTCGCGGGCGGGACCCCCCCGTTCAACACCCAGGTGCAGGTCTATCGCGAAGAGGCGCCCGGCACTTTCGTAAACGCGGGGGGCGGTTGCTCTCACGGGAGGAATTTTGTCACCGGCGATTTCTCGGGCGATGGGCGACCCGACGTCCTGACCACAACCGCACTCTTCGTCAACCGCACCGCGACGGTCACGCCGGTCGCCCTCTCGGATTTCGTCGTCGACGCGAACGGACGGCAAACAACGCTCCGCTGGACGCTCTCGGAGCCGGATCGTCTTGCGGCCGTCGACGTCGAACGTGGCCAAACCGCCACGGGGCCCTTCGTCATCGTGACGTCAAAGCCGCTCGCGCCGCGCTCTTCGATGACTTTCGACGACGTCGTGGATGGCGAGACTTCGACCGCGTGGTACCGCATCGTCCTCATTCAGAGCGATGGCGTCCGGGTGGCGAGTACCGCGGTCGGTGTGCAATTGGGCACCAACCGAATGCGGACGGAGTTGAGTTCGGTCGTCCCAAACGCCGCCGGTGATGTCGCCATCTGCTACCAGGTCGGTGCCTCCGAAACCCGGCTCGACCTCGGGGTTTATGACATCCGCGGCCGGCGCGTCGCGACCGTGGTTTCAGGCGTCGAGCCGGCCGGCACACATGTGCGCACGTGGTCGGTACGCGGGCCAGGCGGCGGCCCGCTCGCGCGCGGCGTCTACTGGCTGCGCCTCAAAGCCGGCAGCCACGAGTCTACCCGTTCGTTCGTGCACCTGCACGCGGCGCCTGCCAGATAGCACGGCAACAGGACCAACACTTCACGCCGCCCCTACGCCGTCGCGGTTCAGCGCCCAGCGTCGCGATAGTAAGTCTTCACCGCGCCCCAGGTCGCACCCTGAACGCCGACCGGCGGCAACGGACACTTGCCGGCTGATCCCGCCTGGTAGATCGCAAAAATCTCGTTGTCAGAAAACGTCGGCGGCGTTCAGCACCCGCGCGTGAACACCAAGTCGTCACCGCGACTTGAGAATCACCATCTTGCGTTCCTGCGTGACGTCTCCGACTTGCAACCGGTAGAGGTACATCCCGGCAGCGATGTCATGGTTGTCCAGCGTCACGACGTAGCGCCCGGCGCCCTTTTGTTCGTTCAGCATGGTACGCACCACGCGGCCGCGGACGTCGAACAGCTTGAGCACGACCTTCTGCGCCTTTGGGATCGCGAACATGAAGCTCGTCGAACCGCGCGCCGGGTTCGGGTAGTTCTGTGACAACAACACCCGCGTCTCCGGCACACTTCCGGTGACGTCGGTCACGATGATCGGATCCGTGCCGCCGAACTGGTAGTACCGCGCGGTGAACTCCTGCAAGTACTGGTTGGCGATATCCGGGTCGTGAACGATCAGGGTGTTTTCGTTGTTCGACGTCTCCGCCGAAGCCGACCAGTTGTGTGATCCCGTCAGCACCCGGCCGTCATAGAGGGGACTGTCGGTGTCGGTGATCATGTACTTGTGATGCAGCAGGCCGCTAACGCCCGTTTTCAGCCGCACATCGACCCCGCCCGTGACCAGTGTCCCGTATTCGGATCCGGTGTCCGTACTGCTGTCGAGGTCGCCACGCACCTTGAGACCGGCATTGTGTTTCGCAATCAGCGCACTCGAGATATCCGCCCGCGTCAGCGTCAACAATTCGAAGCCGATCGAATGTTGCGCCGCGTCGATCGTCTGCAGGATGTGCAAGGTCGGGTCGTCGGACGGGCTGAAATAGCATTCGACGCTCCGCCCGCCGATCGCGAACTTGTGCGGTGTGTCGTTCAACTTCCGCGCCCCGAAGCGCGAGACGGAAGCGTTCGGCGTGTCGGTGCTGCTGCCCCACATCTCGTTGAATTCGAGCGTGTAGGCCTTGGCCAGCGCCTGGTCCTGAACTTCGATCGCGTTCTGGAAGTCGTCGTTGGTACCGGGATTCGTCGGATTCCACGAACCGGTCCACACCCAGGTACTCTCGGGGGCGCCACTTCGGCCGTCGACTACGAAGAACTTGTTGTGCATCAACCCGGCGCCGTTGTTGATCGGATCGAACCGGTCGTTGATGAGCGCCACGCCTCCGGCGGCGAGCGTCGTGAACCCAGACCCGCCGGCGTTGTCGAATTCACAGATCACACGCACTTTGACGCCGCGGTTCTTGGCGGCAATGAGCGCGGTGGCGAGCGTCGACCCCGGCGTTCCAGTCAGACTGTAGAGCGTCGCATCAATGGAGCGCCGGGCGTTGTTGAGACGTGGAACGAGCAACGCCGGCAAATCCTGGTTGGCGTGCGCGGCATGCAACCACGCAACCGTTGTATTGACGCTCTTGTTGAAGTAGGCGTTCATCTCACCGGTCGAGGCCGGCGGCGATGCGGTGCTGAACAAGCTCGTCGACGAGTAGTTGGTCCCGGCGCCGTCGGTGGAGCCGGCGCTGTAGTGGTACACCGTCGCGGGCGTGAGCCCCGGAATCGTGAGGGTGTGCGCGGTGACCGGCGTGCCATCGGTCACGCTATCCCCCAGCGCTGCGGTCAACCCATAACGCACCGTGCTGGTGGACGCGACATCCGTCGTCCAATGAATCTGAACCGACGTCGGCAGGATATTGTCCTCGTACGGCGTCGTCAGAATGATCGGACCCGGGTGCGGGATAATGTCTTCCGGGGCGCGCGGCGCCAACTCGTAGTCCGCGGTGTAGGGCGGCCCGGGCGCCGGTGTGCCCGGCTTGAACTGCTTGAGGATCCCAATCGCATCGAAAACGCTCGGCGTCGGCGGGAACGTATTCGGGATGAAGATGTTCGTCGTACCACTGGCATCGGTGATCGTCGACGTCACCGAGTTGTACGTCGCGCCGTTGATGCGGATGAGCCGGCTCTCGTTGGGCTCGGTAAAGTCGACATGGAATGTGGCGTTGAGATCGGCGCACGTGATCACCAGTGGCGCCGGAACCGGAAGCCCGGTCGCGTGGCGCGTCAACAAGGCGAAGTCCGGCTGCAGCTCGGTCAGGCCGCGGAACTGCAGAACGCTGCCGGTGACGGTGATGCTGTCACCCGGCGCGAGCGTCAACGGCCCGAGCGCCGCGTTGAACAAATCGATGCCGCCGGTGCCATCCTGCACGTAGACGTCGGTGCGCGTGCTGCTCAGGTTCGCGGTGACGATGCCGCTCACCGTCGCCTCGGCGCCAACGGTGTATGGCGCGACGGGAACGCCGCTCGCATCGTTGACGTGAATCGTCACGATCGGCACGATTTGCAGCACGCGGACGGACGGCTGCGGCGCGATCGGTGTCAATGTTCCGGCGGCGACCGCGGTGCGCACGTTGAAGAAGGAATTGCCCTTCACCGGCGGCGAGGTCAGATTCGAGATCGTGACGCTGCCGCTATCGGCCGCGCTGAGCGCGGCCGACGCGACGAACAACGTGTCGCCGACGATCGACGTCGTGGCAGTGGCGAACGCCGTTCCCGCGAGTCCAACCGAGCCGGTGGAGTGAGACCATGTCCATTCGCCCGGCACGAGGATGGCGATTTGGGTCAACGTGTAAGCCGCGCTCTGGCGGAACGACAGTGTGAGCGCGCCGACACTGCGATTCGCGAACACCACGGATGGCTGGATGCTGGCCGTGCCAGTGCCGCTGCCGTTGTTGGCGAAGGACGGTTCGGGCGCCGTCAGGCTATTTTGCGGATTGCGGCCGTGCGTCTGCGCCACGTAATCGCTGCCGTTAACGTCGGTGTCCTGGCCGTTCCCGAGCAGAGCGTGCGCGCCGCCCGCTCCGAGCGAATCTGCCGTCGATGTAGCAAGCGCTTTGCGTTCGACGCTGTTGTTATTCGCGCTCGTGCCATGGTTGGGTGCCGCGGAACCTCCCTCGGGGTCGATTGCCGTCCCCCAGCCCACTTTGTCGACTTCGACGGCCGAGGCGTCGAGCATGCGCTCGTGCCCGCTGTCCGCCATGCCGGATCCCGAGTTCCAGAGCCCGGAGCTGAAGTCCGGCGTCACGGCGCCGATATACGACTGGTTGGCGAGCAGATAGAAACCGTGCGCCGGAATGAAAGCGTTGGCCGGCAGGATCGCCCGGTCGTTCCAGAGAGTGCCGCTCGCCGACTTGTATTGAAGCTTCCAACCGGCCAGGTTGATGGCATTGGCGGTCGGGTTATACAGCTCCACAAACTCGTCGGTGGCTGCGGACGGCCCGCGCGAAGCGAACTCACTGATGACGACGTGATTGGCGGCCGCGAATACCGCGGGAGCGACGGCCGGCTCCAGCGCGCAAACGGCCAGCAGGGCGATCAGAATTCGATGGGTCGAACGCATGCGGGCTCCACGGGGTGTGGGACATCGGGATGTTCCTTATAAGGGTACCACATTTTGTGGGGCGCCGCCCCACGCGCCCTCGCGGGCAGGCTTCCGCCGGCGCTCCGGGCGCCGCCGGGACGCGTCCATTGCGGCCTCCGGCGGGCGCCGATTCGACCCGCTCGGGTTCACTGACCTTCGCCTTCGCCCCACAACCATGCCGCACCGCGCACTCCGGAACTGTCGCCGTGTTGCGGCGGCACGATGCGGGTCGTGACTCGATCCGAAAAGATGAATGGCGACCACCGGTCCGGAATCGCCGTGTAGAGATGCTGCAAGTGCGACACGCCGCCGCCCAACACAATGACGTCGGGGTCGAGCACGTTGATGATCGATGCGAGGGCGCGTGCGAAGCGGTGTGTGTGGCGGGTGAGTGAATCGCTGCATGCGGCATCGCCATCTGCGGCGCGGGCTGCAATGGTCTCGGCAGCCAGTTGCTCGCCCGTGTGGCGCGCATGATCGGCGGTGATGCCTGGGCCTGAGAGATAGGTCTCGATGCAACCCGACCGGCCGCAATAGCAGGGCGGCTCGGGCCGGTCGTCCGCTTCGGCCCACGGCAACGGATTGTGGCCCCATTCGCCGGCGATCGAATTGCGCCCGGTGATCAAACGGCGGTGGACGACCAAGCCGCCCCCCGTACCCGTGCCGACGATGACACCGAACACGACGGCCGCCCCGGCGCCCGCGCCATCGACGGCTTCCGAAAGCACGAAACAATTGGCGTCGTTGTCGACCCGCACCGGCCGTCCGAGTGCCGCCGCCACGTCGCGATCGAACGGCCGGCCGTTCAACCAGGTCGAGTTGGCGTTTTTGACAAGGCCCGTGGCCGGCGAGACGATGCCCGGCATGCCGATCCCGACGCTTGCGGCGGCGGGCGACGGGGCGACCGATTCGATCCCGGTCACGAGATCGCGAACGGCGCGCACCGTGCCGTCATAGTCGCCGCGCGGTGTCGGGATGCGCTGGCGCGCAACTTCCACTCCGCCGGCATCGAGCGCGATGGCTTCGATTTTCGTGCCGCCCAAGTCGATGCCGATTCGCAATGCTTCGACTCCTCGGATGGGTGCGGTGCGAATCTACACGAAACCCAGGTGGCGGCGGACGCGTAGACTGGGGCTGCGCCGCGTCGGGGACCCCGAAGGTCTCGGAGATGGAGGATGCCCGTGAGGCTCTTGATCGCGATCCTATCCGCCGCTTTCGTTTCGGGCTCCGCACCGCGGGCCGGCGCCGAACCGCAAATGGCCGGGAACATCGATTTGACCAAGGCCGCCCGGTGGTTCACCGAGTTCGACAGTCTGTGCGCCAGTGATGCCGGCAAGCTTTGGGGCGTGCCGTTCTGCGGCCCGATCCTGTTGGTGGACCCGCAAACTCGCAAAGTGGCCGCAAATCGGGCCGATGCGGCGCACGCGCTGGCACCGAACACCGGAGTGTTCGTGGGTGATCTCGCGGCCGACCTACCGATCGCCAACACTGCAGTCGAATGGCAAGGAAGCCGCTGGACGATGATCATGTGGGGATCCTTGAGCGAGAAACAACGACCGCGCTTGCGCCTCATGGGACATGAATCCTTCCATCGCTTGCAGCCGCAGTTGAAGCTCGAGTCGCCGGGCGAACTGTGTGATCACCTCGACAGCGCCGATGGCCGTTTTTGGATGCAGGTCGAGTGGAACGCACTGCAGGCCGCATTGCTCGCTGCCCCAGGTGCGGTGCGCAATGCAGCGGTCGCGGATGCGCTGGCGTTTCGCGCCAGCCGGCGGACCCATTTTCCGAAGGCCGCCCGGCGCGAAGCGGCCTTGGAAATTCATGAGGGCCTGGCCGAATACTCCGGCGCCCGCTTGGTGGGTTACTCGGACGCCGACGTCGTCAAGTTGGCCGCCGCCAAACGCCAGGACGACTCCGGATTCGTGCGTTCGTTCGCATATATCAGCGGCCTCCTCTATGGGTTTCTTCTCGACGATGCGAGCGGCGACTGGCGACAGCATCTGACGCCGCAGTCGGATCTGGGTTCCCTGCTCGCGGTTGCGATGCACGTGCCGCCCTCGACGATGGCGGCGGCAGCGGCGGAAAAGCGCGCCGCCGCGTACGGTGGTGTCGCATTGCGGGCCACCGAAAACGACCGCGAAGCGAAGCGGCAAATGCAACTCGCAACCTGGCGCGCGACGCTCGTCGACGGCCCGGTGCTCGTCGTCGATCTGCAAGTCGTCCAGTCGGGGAGCTTCGATCCCGGCAAGGTATTCCCGATGGCCGAAAAGCAAACCGTCTACACGACGCGCGAGCTGCAAGCGGCGTGGGGTGTGCTGACGATCACCGACGGCGCGATCCTGGAGGATCAAAGCAACAACCAGGGCCGCGTGTCGCTCGCGGGCGCCGACGCGGACTATTCGAGCGGCACGGGATGGACGCTGAAGACTGCGCCGGGCTGGCGGGTCGTGGCGGCGGAGCGAGCCGGCGATTTCCGGCTCGTGAAGCAGAAGTAGGGATGGCCGGAAGCGCGACGGACTCCTACGATGGGCGCGCGACCCACGTGCGCCAGACGTCTTCTGCAAGCCCCACCGTCAGCTGAGTACCGTGGCGCACGAGCGGGGTGCGGAGCAAGAGCGGCTCGAGTGCGAGCTTCTCGACCCAGCGGTCATCCGAGAGATGTGCGACGTGCAGTCCCAGCTCCCGGAAGCGTGGCGCTTCGCGGTCGAGGATCGCGTCGACCCCAAACTTCTGCGTGAACCGGCGCAATTCGCCGAGCGACATTGGGCGCTCCTTGAGATCGACGAAATGGACCGCGATGCGCCGTTCCGAGAAGAACCGCTGCGCCTTGCGCGTGTCGGAGCAATTCTTCGACCCGAAAATTTGTATGGTTGCCTGCACGTCTATTGCTTTCGCTCGTAAGTGAAGTCGTAGTCCGTCGTCCACGTCTTGCCGGCATCCACCGAACGCTCTTTCCATTGCCGCACGCGGTCCGGGGCGAGATTGTAGAAGGAGAGGCGCCCCAAGAGGTCGCTCCCATCGGGAGCTTTGCTGTGGGTCAGAAACCGCAGCGCACCATCCTTGTAAACACCGTCCGTGAACTCCGTGACGGTGCCGCGATCATCGACCCAGAATTGCCGCCACGTGCCGCTTGCGGTGTCATACGAATTGAAACTCTTCCCCGAACCGCCCTGCATCCCGGTCCAGTTTTCCAGGATCACGCACTGGTTCAGGATTTGTTCGATGTGGCTGTGCCCAGCCAGTTGTCCTTGTGGTGTTTTCACGTCCCAGTCACCGATCCAGAAATCGAACTGATGCGACTCGGGGCGCGACTCGCATGGTGCGGTTGCGGCGTGCACTTGTGCCACAAGCGGCGCAAAGCGCGAGTCGGCTCGCAGACTCGCGAGATCCGTGTCGTTCTGCAGTTGGGCTTCTTGCTGGAATCCTGCCGCCACCGCCTTACCGAGCCATTCGAAGGCGTGATCCTTGTCGTTCAAGAGCGCATACCCGACACCCAAGTTGTACATGACGACGGGATTGTGACCGATGGCCTCGGCGCGCGTCCAAGCGGCGACGGCCTCTGGGTAGCGCTTCATGCCGTACTGGGCAGCGCCGAGCCGGTACCAGTACCGGCCGTTCGCCGGCTCGCTGCGCGTCAATGCGCCGTAGGCGCGCAGGGCGGCCCGCCAGTTTTGGTGCTGGAACAGGGAATCCGCGAATTGCGGCGTGGCCGGCGGGGAGTCACGCGACCCGGCGAGCGCGCCACCCGTTGCGATCGGCGAACTGCAACAAGCGAAGAGAGCAACCCAGAGTCGTAGACGCATCGTGGAGACCATCCGATCGCGGTCGGGTGAGCAGTGCCCAACGACCGTGAGCGAGACGGCCCGTGCCGGGAAATCTAATCGGCGGCTGGACGCAATGCAATCGGCCTCCGGCCCGCTGTCTCGGCCCTGGGGCCTCCTCCCCATGGACCGAAGGGCCGGACGGCCACTATTCTTCTTCGTTCGCGCGTCTGCAATCTGCCGCGCCGCAGCACCCCGAACGAGGCGAGGACCATGGCCACCGTTTTTGCATCTCGGGCATTGCGCGTGCTGACGATGGCGCTCGCGATCAGCGCACTCGGCTCGCCGTCCTACGCAGCAAAAACGGCGAAGGCGGCTGCCACGCCCGCCGCCAATGCGTTCGACACCGCAACCAAGACGCTCCTGCGGCGCGACGGCTTGCTGGTCACGTACCTCGACCGTAAGGCCGGCAAACTCTTGGTCGAACTGCCGAAACCGTCGGGCTCGCGCAACGAATGCGGCCAGTTCCTCTATCTCGAGGGGATTCGCACCGGACTCGGATCCAACCCCGTCGGACTCGACCGCGGCCAAGCAGGTGACACGCGCATCGTGGCGTTCCGGCGCCTCGGCGGACGCGTGTTGATCGAGGAACCGAACCTCCGCTACCGCGCCGTGTCGCGCGACACCAACGAAGTGCGCGCCGTGCGCGAATCCTTCGCGTCGTCGGTGCTGTGGAGCAGCGACATCGCCGCCGAAGCTGCCGACGGCCGCCTGCTGGTCGACTTGACGTCCTTCGTGGTGCGCGACGCGCATCGCGCCGCCGCCACACTCAAGACCAACGGGCAAGGGACGTTCGCGCTCGACAAGGACCGCAGCACGCTCGACCCCGACAACTGCCCGAGCTTCCCCGACAACCTCGAATTCGAGGCGCTGCTGACGTTCTCGAGCGATGAACCGGGTCCCGAAGTCCGTGCCACGGCACCGACGCCGCAAGCGGTGACGTTGGTGCAGCACCACTCGCTCGTGCGCCTGCCGGATGACGACTACCAGCCGCGCGTTTGGGACCCGCGCTCGGGTTCGTTCGAGGTCTTGTTCGCCGACTACGCGCAACCGATTGCGGCCGACATCGATATTCGCTGGCTCGTACGGCATCGTTTGGAGAAGGTCGACCCAACGGCCGCACGCTCGCGCGTCAGAAAACCGATCGTCTATTACGTCGATTCGGGCGCCCCGGAACCGATTCGCAGTGCGCTCGTAGAAGGCGCCTCGTGGTGGGCGCGCGCTTTCGAAGCGGCTGGTTTCATCGATGCGTTCGAAGTGAAGCTGCTGCAGCCTGGCATGCATCCGTTGGATGTGCGCTACAACGTGATCCAGTGGGTGCACCGCGCCACGCGCGGCTGGTCGTACGGCGGCGGCATTACCGACCCGCGTACCGGCGAAATGCTGAAAGGCCAGGTCACGCTGGGTTCGCTACGGATCCGCCAGGACCGGCTGATCTTCGAGGGCCTCGCGGGCACCGACAAGACGGGCACCGGTGCCGCGGATGATCCGGTGCAATTGAGCTTGGCGCGCATCCGGCAATTGGCGGCGCACGAAGTCGGGCACACGCTCGGCTTCAATCATAACTTCGCCGCCAGCACCTATGCGGGTCGCGCCTCGGTCATGGACTATCCGGCGCCGCTCATTCGGATCGGACCCGAGAGCACCCTCGACTTCTCCGCCGCCTACGCGACCGACATCGGCGCTTGGGATGTGCAGATGCTGCGCTACGCTTACACGCAATTCGCAACCGACACGCAGGAGAAAGCGGGACTGCAGGCAATCCTGCGCGAGAATCGCGACAAGGGCTACATCTACCTCTCGGACGCCGACGCGCGGCCGGCGGGCGCGGCGCATCCGCTGGCGGCAATGTGGGACAACGGTGCCGATCCGGTCGCGGAGTTGGCGCACGAACTCGAGGTGCGCCGCATCGCCTTGGCGCATTTCGGCACGCGCAACATTGCGCCCGGCACTGCACAAAGCACTCTCGCCGAGGTGTTGGTGCCGCTCTATTTCCATCACCGCTACCAGCTCGAAGCCGCGGCCAAGACCATCGCTGGGCTCGTCTACTCGTACGCCGTGCGTGACGATGGCGCGCCGCCGACGCGGCCCGTGCCGGCCGGGCAGCAGCGAGCGGCGATGGCTGCCGTGCTCGGCACCCTCGAACCGGGCGTGCTCGACTTGCCGGAGCCGCTCCTCGAGATGCTGCCGCCGCCTTCGGTCAGCTACCCACCGCACCGCGAGTTCTTCGACACGAGCACGAGCCCGGCGTTCGATGCCCTCGGTGCCGCTGCGACCGCGGCAGACATGACGCTCGCGACACTTCTGCCACCGGAACGCTTGGCGCGTTTGGTGGATTTCCATCGCCGCGATCCCGGCTCGCCGGGTGTGGAGGAGTTGTTCGACGGGCTCCTGCGTCGTGTGTTCGGTGATCCGGAGCCGCGCGCGCCGCGCTTACGCGAGATCCGCCGCACGGTGCAAGGCGCAACGGTGCGGAGATTGCTCGCAGCCGCCGCGTTGCCGGCGCAAACGACCGCGGTGCGCGCGGCACTCGAGACGGCGTTGCGAAAACTGGGCAGTGATCTTGCGCACGATTCACACGCCGGCGATGCCGCCGATCAAGCTTTGCGCGCTACACTCGCCGGCGACATCGAGCGTTTTCTCTCGCGCCCGGCGGCCGCACCGGTCGCGGGCGCACCGGCGCCCGGCGCTCCGCCCGACTTGCCGCCCGGCCCGCCCATCGGCGACTGGAACGCTGCGGACGAATGTGAATGGGGCGTAAACGTTTCGGCCGGCCGGTAACGACCTGGATTGAAACCCCGAGCCCAGGGCACCCTTCCAATTCAACAGACGGATTTGGCCCGGCCTCAACTTGCCTTGCGAAGCCGGCGGACAGATCGAGCCGGCCGACACTGAACGAGGTCGTACATCGCCTGGAGATTCAGCCAAAACTGCGGCGTGGTATCGAACGCTTGAGCGAGCAACCAGGCGGTCGCGGGGCGCGATGAGTTGGGATCATGCCTGCTCCTGCCTAGTCCACTTTCGATCTCGTGAGACCCTCCGAGATGTCGAGGTTACATCGACCTACCCCTGTCCCCGCAAGAGCCTGGATTCCATGTTCGCGGTGGCCTGGACACCCGCTGCCGCGCTGCATTACGCTTGAGCACATGAAAAATAAACTTCCCGTTCAGGGTACAGTCGTCGAGATCCAGGGCGACGAGATGACGCGAATCATCTGGGATTGGATCAAGGAAAAGCTGCTCGAACCGCATCTCAGCCTCAAGCTCGAGACCTACGACCTGGCGATCGAGAATCGCGACCGGACCGACGACCAGGTGACGGTCGACGCAGCTCATGCCATCCAGAAGCATTCGGTGGGCGTCAAGTGCGCCACCATCACTCCCGACGAAGCCCGCGTCGCGGAATTCAAGCTCAAGAAGATGTGGCCGTCGCCGAACGGCACGATTCGCAATATTCTGGGCGGCACGATCTTCCGCGAGCCCATCATCATCAAGAACGTGCCGCGGCTCGTGACCACCTGGAACAAGCCGATCATCGTGGCGCGCCATGCACATGCCGACCAGTACAAGGCGCAGAACGTCAAGATTCCGGGACCGGGCACTTTGAAGCTGGTCTATCAGCCGACCGGCGGCGCGCCGCAAGAGTGGCTCGTGAACGAGTTCCGCGGCCCGGGCGTCGGCATGGGAATGTTCAACACCGACGAGTCGATCGTCGACTTCGCGCGGGCTTGCTTCGAGTACGCGCTGGCGCGCACCCTCCCGCTCTATCTCTCGACCAAGAACACGATCCTGAAGGCGTACGACGGACGTTTCAAGGACATCTTTCAGGAGATGTACGATCGCGACTACGCGGCGCGTTTCAAGGGTGCCGGTTTGTGGTACGAGCACCGCCTCATCGACGACCAAGTCGCGCAGGCCATGAAGAGCGAAGGCGGCTTCATCTGGGCGTGCAAGAACTACGACGGCGACGTCCAGAGCGATTCCGTGGCGCAGGGCTTTGGCTCGCTGGGACTGATGACGAGCGTGCTCTTCTGTCCGGATGGCAAGACCATCGAGGCGGAAGCAGCCCACGGCACGGTGACCAAGCACTACCGCGAGTACCAAAAGGGCAACAAGACGTCCACGAATCCTATCGCCAGCATCTTCGCCTGGACGCGCGGCTTGAAGCATCGTGCGACGCTCGACAAATCACCCGATGTGGCGGCGTTCGCAGAACATCTGGAGCGCGCCTGTATCGCGACGGTCGAAAGCGGCAAGATGACCAAGGATCTTGCTCTCGTCGCCAAAAGTGACAAGTACCTGGACAGCGAAGGCTTCATCGACGCCATCGCCGGCACGCTGGACCGCCTGCGTTCGTCCTGAAGTGCCAACAGTGCCGCGTGGAGGCTCAATGAGCTCGTTCCGGCGTCCGCGGACGGCGGTGCTGCGCATCGCGAGTTGCGTCGTCGCATTGTTCTGCGGCGCATTGCTGCAAGTTCGCCCCGCCGCCGGCCAGCCGGTGTGGGGTGACTACGGCGGCAATGCCCAGCACACGGCACTCTCGAGCTATGCCTCGCAATCGTTGCACCAGATCCTCTGGCAAACGCCGGTCGACCTGCACCCGCAGTACAGTGGCACGACCCTGCTCATCCACTATGGCTGTCCGCTCGTCAGCCAGGCCAACACGATCGTCGTGCCGGTGAAGACCGGCGTCAGTGACGGCTTCCGCGTTGAGACGCACCGCAATGACACCGGCGCTTTGGTCTGGCAGTTCGATACCGACTACAGTGTGCCGCCGCACAACTGGGTCCCCAGCTTCAGCCCGGCGCTGACGCCGAATGGGCGCCTCTATATGCCCGCCGCGGGCGGGACACTCCTGTACACCGATGACGTGGACGCTGCCGGTGCACCGGTGTTCACCCGCGTCGCGTTCTATGGCATCGCCAATTACAACAGCAACCCGGCAGCTTTCGCCGCCGACATCAAGATCTGCACGCCGTTGACCTCCGACGCTGAAGGCAACGTGTACTTCGGCTACCGCGCCCTGGGCTCGAACCCGCTGGCACTCCTGAGCGGCCTGGCCCGCATTGACCCGAGTGGGGCCGGCACCTTCGTGTCGGCGGTGACGGCCACCGGCAACCTCGCGCAGCAAGTGCTCATGAACTGTGCACCCGCCATCAGCAACAACGGCCAGACGGTCTATGTTGCGATGCGGCGGACGGCGAACTCGACAGGCTATTTGCTCGCGCTCGATGCGACGACTCTGAGCACGACCCACCAGACGCTGCTCGTCGATCCCAAGTCGGGATCGAATGCACGTTTGGCGAGCGATGGTACGGCTTCGCCCATGGTGGCGCCCGACGATCGTATCTATTTTGGCGTTCTCGAATCCCCGCCGGGGTCGAATTCGGACCGTGGCTGGCTGCTGCAGTTCGATGCGGCGCTGACGGTGTCCGGCGCCCCGGGTGCTTTCGGCTGGGATGACACGCCGTCGCTCGTGCCGGCCAGCATGGTGCAGTCGTACGTCACGGCGTCGCCTTACTTGCTCATGACGAAATACAACTTCTATGCGGGGCGTGGTGGGGATGGTGTGAACAAGCTGGCGATCGTCGACCCCAACAGCACACAGATCGATACCTACACCGGTGCGACGGTCATGAAGGAGACCTTCACCATCGCCGGCGTCACCCCCGACCAGGACTTCTTGCCGTTCTACCCGAACGCAGTCCGGGAGTGGTGTATCAATACCGCGGTCGCCGATCCATTCCGGCGTAGCATCCTCGCCGGGAGCGAGGATGGCATTCTCTATCGCTGGGACTTGACCACCAATTCGTTCACTGAGGCGGTGACGCTGACGCCGGGCATCGGGGAGGCGTATACACCGACGCTTATCGCGCGCGATGGCACGGTGTACGCGATCAACAATGCGACGCTCTTCGCGGTTGGGACGACGCCGACCGCCGCCCTGGAACCCGAGACCACGGGTTCAGCGCTGGCATTGGTTCTCGTACAGCCCAACCCGTTCACCGGCACGACCACCATGCGTTTCTCGCTGCGGCACGCCGAGCGCGGGCGGCTCGAGATCGTGGACGCCGGTGGACGGCGTGTCGTAGCTCTCTTGGCTGGCGATATTTCGGCTGGTGAGCACACCGTCCACTGGGCGGGGCGCGATGCGCGCGGCGGCCGCTGTGCCGCCGGCGTCTACTTCGCTCGCCTTACGGCCGGAGCGCGCACTGCAACGCGAAGAGTGGTCCTGCTGCGCTAGAACTAGACCTGATCGACTTTATCTCAGCCGCTCAAACCTGCGCACGATTGCAGGGGAGTTTCACCCTGCGCGCCACGAACACGCGGCACTCGGATTGGCACGCGCTGGCCCCCCAACGCCAACCTCAAGCTAGAGGTATGCCAGATTGGTCTTGATGTTCGGGGGCGACGATATGCGCGCGGCCTGAATTCTCTTCTCGGCTCTCGGTTGGATCCCGAGTCTCGCTTCGGGTGAGACGGGTGCCATCCGCCTTGTCCGAATGATATATCCCGAGCCCGGGCGTGGTAACGCCTTCGCGTCGGCAGTAGAAACAAGTTCTTTGCGCGTTGACCCCCGGGTTAGCTCCGGGCCGGATTCGTTTCAGGCCATAACGCAAACCCTGGCGTTTCTCGCAACGCCAGTATTTGGCGATGCGAATCAAAATGGGATTCCTGAGCTGAGCGGACCTCTCAGCGTGATGAAGGCGCTTGGCATACGTAATGGCCGTGACTCGATGGCACGTCGAGGCAATCGCCATTGCCGAGTCGACATTGAAAAGTACGAGGTTCTTTCCACCCGCCACAGCGCTTGGAAATATTACGCCAGCAACTTCTCGACGAAAAAGGTCGCATGCGATTTGGGTGGGTCGGTACAAGGCGTCAGTATCACCGGGAGCCACAGGTCGAGACATTTCCGATGCGAGATGCTCCAAGAGCGCCCCGATGTCGATCTTCCATCCGATCAGCTCGTCGAAGAATGGCGTGGCGGGGTAGCGATACCTACGCGTGAGATCTAGGTTTCTGCGCAGCAGAAACCAAGAGACAAGATCGTACCCGCGAGAGAGTTAGGTTTGACGGCTGATGGCCTACTCTTCTGCCTGATTAAGCTGTTTTCCAAACCATCTGTGTGTTCAATCTCCTGAGATTTACTGCCAAACAAGCCAGGAAGGACTCACCAGTAACGCTTTTCAAGGTCCGTACGCTGAACTTTCTGAACCCTATCACAGCCTTTAACCAGGCGAACGGGGCTTCAGCAATGGCTTTTCGTTGTTTGTAGAGGCATTTTCCCTTTTTGGTCTTGAGCCTTCGGTTCATTTCATAGGTTAGTTTAAGATCTGGGTCCGAAATCTTGGGTTTTATTTTGCCCTCCCGCCCGAGTGAAACGAGGGCAAAGATCTCCCTGTCCGCGAGCCCCTTAAAGTTTTCTTCTGAGCGATAACCAGCGTCAGCCAGGATCTTACCTGGCTTCTGACCAGTGTTCTTCTCCACCAAGTCCACCATCGGCAGCAAGGCATTATGATCACAGGAACTCTGCGTGACTGCTGCCGCAATAATAATATGTGCTTCCTGATCAACTGCAATTTGTTGGTTGTAGCACTGGTCGAAGCCGTCCTTGGTCTTCATGATCCGGCTTTCCGAATCGGTAAAGCGGAACGTGTCAACGAAAATGAGACAGTCTTTTTCGAATTTACAGTGCAAGCTCAGCCGGTTGTTCGTTGCCGAGTTGCACGAGCCGAGGCTTGTTGATCCACACCTCCTTCGGGGGCTGCGCGACCTTGGGTGCGCCGCGTAGGAATCGCTCCGGATGCGCCGCATGAGCTCTGTGCATCGTCAACTGGCGCGCGGCGATCTTGGCATCCGCGAGCCCGTAGTGGACGTCGTGCGGCGTCAAGAAGCCCAGCCCCGCGTGATGATGGTCGTTGTTGTACCACTGCAGCAGATCGCCGCAGGCGCTGACCGCGTGATCAAGGCTCGAGCATCGATCCGGAAATTCGGGCCGATACTTCAGCGTCTTGAATTGCGCCTCCGAGTACGGGTTGTCATTCGAGACGTACGGCCGCGAGTGCGATTCCACGACGCCCATGTCGGCCAGAAACTGCACGAAGAGCTTCGCACGCATCGGCGAGCCGTTGTCCAT